>NZ_CP060034.1:3877758-4524052 GCF_023208195.1 Nocardioides sp. InS609-2
CGGGTCCGACCCCCGGAACGGCCGTTCGCGACCTGCTGTCCGATCCACTGACATGGGCGAGGGATGGCTCGACGCGAACACCTCGACATTAGGCCCGAGGTGCTTGCGCATGCCATGAGCCGGGACTCCCCACAGCATTGCCGCAATCGGTCGATCTGCTGCTTCAGTTTCGATGGCACGCATGGTCGCTACTGTCAGGTGCGACCACCACCGAATGTGCCTCTTTGGCCGCGTGTGTTTGTCACGCGGAAGTGTCAACGCGCGGTTGAGGAGCATGACACCTTCGCTTGACCACGCGGCGAGATTCCCCGAACTGGGGATTGGGAAGTCAGCGTCGCCGAGCTCGGCGTAGATGTTGATGAGCGAGTCCGGGATATCCCCGCCTGGCCCGGTGGAGAAGCTCAGACCGGTCGCTCGATCTGGGTCCGGGTAGGGGTCCTGCCCGAGGATCAGGACCCGTACCTCCTTGAGCGGCACCTCATAGGCGCGCCAGAGCACTGAACTGAGCTCCGTCTCGACCGGCAGGTATCGCTCCACCGTGCTGACTTTCGCCAAGCATGCAGTGATCCTCGCGTCGATGGCTGGGTCAGCCGTCCGCAGCCCTGCGACCCAGTCCTCGGCGATCCGCCCCGCTGCAGCTAGCCGGTCCAGGGACCACGTTGTCTCAACCATCGGGCGACCATAGACGAGAAGGTTCCGCGCTGGCGTTGCCAACATACGGCGGTGTGACGCAACGCCGACGCGCGCGCAGAACCCTGCGGGCGCTCAGTCTTGGAGAGGTGGGTCTGCCCATTCCCAGTCGATGGTGCCCGCTTGCGAGAGAGGTGTCAGCCCGGTGATGACCTGCTGTGCGTGGGTGGCGCCGTCAACGTCGAGCGCCCAATATGTCGACGCATGCCCCAGCGTCTCTCAACGCGCGCCGGTGCTTGCGATCAGGGCGTGGAAGTCGGCGTGCCGTTCATGGGCGTACTGAGCGTCGTGGATCACCACGCGGATCGTTTGGTGGCCGCTCTTCTCAACAACTTGAAACGATCCGTCGTCGCGGATGGCGATCCGGTCACCAAGAGAAACGCCGTAGGGGAAGAACGGGATGGCGGAGCTCGAACGTTTCCTGATCGTCCGTGCGTGTCCATACCTGTTCGAACCGACCGTCGACCGCCAGCCTGTGGATGAAGTTCGTCCGAGCCCTGTCGATTGGGGCGGAGTGCGTCACGATGCTCGGCTCGTCGGTCACGCCCAAACCCTAGGTCCGAAGTACGCGACTCTGTGCATGAGAGTGCGCGTCACGGTGTCCGACTGGCGGCGGAATGACTGTGTGAGGATCGCCAACGCAGTGCGAGCCACTCGGTGGGCAGCCCGGGCATGCCGACGTCCACTCGGGCGACCTGGTCAGGCGACGGACGCCAGTTCGGAGTGGACGTCCTCAACGTTGTCGTCGGTGAGGTACTGGAATCTCTTCTTGTCCGATCGACTCGGCTCGCTCGTGATTCGGGGCCTGTGGCACTGAGCGAGCTCAACTGCTCTCACCACGCAGGCTCAGGGCGACCGCCAGCACGTGTTTGCACGGGCCTCGCGCGCCATGGTGCTTCTCCTCCCACGGGCACTCGCAGACCAGCCCGGGTCGGCTGAACTCGAGGGTCTCGGTGGACGGGTCAGCTGATTTGAAGGCACGGACCTGGTAGGTGGCTTTGCCGCCCCCGGCCACGAGCCAAGTTCTGGGCTCGACCCGGCTGACCTTGTCCTGCTCGAGCAGACGCTGCGCGGAAAGCAGGCGTGGGTTGCGTCGGAGCACTTTTGCTACGTCGACGGGCAGTTCACGGTGGAACCACGCGCGCGCGGTGAGGTCGTAGCCGAGACGGCCGGACGCGGCGAGCCATGCGAGCCCTGTCGTGACCTTGGATGCGCTCAGTCCGCTGGTGGTAGCGAGGCGATCAGGGTCGATGGTGGGTTCCCAGCCGAGAAGGGGTAGGAGTGCGAGGCCGTAGGCTTCGGCGGACGGGTCGTTGAGCCACATGAGGAGCCCGCCCTCACCGGAGAACGCCCGGTACGGCTCAGGGCTCAGGACCAGGGTCAGGCGGCTGCTGGGGAGCTCGAAGACCCATGCAGTGGTGCCGGTCGGAGAGGCGTAGACGTCGAGTCGTCGTGCGTGCCGCGTCACGCGTTCGGAGCCTCGAAGCCGGGTGGCGCCGGGTAGGGGGATGGAGCGTTCGGAGCGGTGGGTGGCAATGCGCCAGGAGCCGGGCGCGGGCACGAGGTGCAGGAAGGGGCCTGGTGAGGCGACGCGTGGGAGGGCGCCGAGCAGCTTGCTGATGGCGGGTCCGACGATGGTGCCGCGGTGCGACATGGAGGCGTTGATGGTGGGGACCTCGGCGAAACCTCGGACCCAACGGTCGGGCAGGGAGACCTTGCGTTCGACATGGTTGGCGGCAGGTGTCGATGCGGTGAGGCCGTCGTGTCCGACGGTGAGGTGCAACGTCTCGGTGCGTGACGTCCGGGCCAGTGCAGCGCGCAAAGGCGGGTTGATATCGACGTTGGTGGTACCGAACCCGACGGTGCTGGCGCCGAGCCCTTCTGCGAGGACGTCGAGTCGTGCGTGGACGCCGTTGCAGGCGGAGAACGACTCGAAGCGGAGGATGTCGCCGCCAGCGGTGACGACGGGGTCGAGGTTGGCGACTCGTTGGGCTAGGCCGAAGTCGGCGTAGCGCGTGGCGGCGACGTCGGCGACGGCGAGCAGACCGGCGGCGAGGACGTCGGGGCGGTCCGGGAAGCCGCTGAAGAACGTCGGGTTGTCGACCAGTCCGTCGGGGGTGACCCCGAGCGCGGTGGCGAGTGCGAGCGTGGACGTGCCCTCGTGTTCGGTCAGAGTCGAGGCAGTCCTGTAGTCGCCGATCACGCCTGCTCCACTGCCTCGACCAGCGTCCGGGCCGCCTCATGGGCCTTGGACGACCCGCGTGCAACGGCGAGGTGGCGGATCCCGTCCGGTAGCTCGACCCGTTCGGGTATCTCAACCACCCAGCCCGACAGCTGGCGGAACATGCCGGCCAGGGCTGGCGGCCGCTTGGATTCGGCGGCCAGGCCCGAGGCCAGGGCCGTGAGCAGCGGCCACAGCTGCTTGACCAGTTGCTGCTCGCCAAGTGTCTGGGTGGTCTCGAGGAGATGGGGCAGGTCGAGGGTGCCGGCCCGGTGTCGCTGAAGGCCCGCTTCCGCGAACAGAGCGGGGTCGAACCGCTGGTGCCCGAGAGCGCAGCGGGCGCCAAGGAGCCGGTAGTCGTTGCGGTCGCTCTTGACGGTGGCGCGGGTGAGGTCGTGCAGGAACAGGTCGTGCAGAGGTGCGCCGAAGTTCCCGGTCGCGTGGGCCGGGAAGTCGGCCGTTGTCGTGCCGTGCCGGTTTCCTTCGACGAACGCGTGCCTCACGGCACGATCGGACCAGGTGGGAATGACGCGTGCCAGGTTGGCTGCGGTCACGTAGGGATCTTGTGCGAACGAGGAGACGCGTGCGAGCGCTTGGCACGTTGTAAACGGCACGGGTGCGGTTGCCGTGGAGGTCCACATGCCGTCGACGGCGCTCGCGTCGACTGGCGGGAGCCCCCGCTTGATACCCAGGACCGGACGAGCTCGACCGCGTCCCACGACTCGTCGCCGTCGGGAGAGGTGAGCTCGGGCGTCGTCCGGACGTTGAGTCCGCGGAGCTCGGCCAACCGCGCCGGGTCCACGGGCCGCAGCCGGTGCAGGGCCTGGACCAGGTCGAGCGGCCCGACTGGTCGGCCCTCGCACGCCATGAGGCGCGCGAGCAGGTCGTCGAAGTCGAGGGTGAAGTCGGCCCAGGTCGGCGCGGCGAGGACGACGTCGTTGTGCTCGATGTTCAGGAGTCCCTCAAGCAGTCGGAGCCGGGCGATCGCCTCCAGCTCGTCCGGCGCCTGAAACACGGCGAGCAGGGGCTGGGCGTCGACCCGCGGGTTGCCGGTCGGTCGCCCGAGCGGCGAGTCCGCGGCCAGCAGTTCGGCGACCCGCGGCACCTGGCGGAGGACGTCGTGGTCGGCGCGGGCGATGTCGAAGTCCTGGTAGCGGACGCTGTGCCGCCACACCTCGACGTGGTGAAGCTGCTCGTGGTCCTGGTAAGGGAACTCGCTCCTGACGGCCTGCGTGGACACCGAGCGCCACGCCGTCCGCCAATAGTCGTCAACGGTAAAGTCGGAGGCCGCCCACTGCTGGACCGCCTTGCGGCCGCCGGTGAACTCGTGCGGGTAGCCCTGACCGGCCGCCTTCGTCACCGGCCGGCGCATCTCGCGGCGTACGGCTTCGGAGCCGTGCGACGCTGCAGCCGTGATCACGGCGAGCTCGAGGAGCTCGTCGTCCGGGGCCGGCACCGGGACGAAGTAGGCCTGTCGTTCGTTGACCCGCGCTTCTGAGAAGCACTGCACGTGGGTGCCGATCGCCACGTAGCTTGGGTCGGCGACCATCGCCCGCAGGTGCGCGAGGTCGCGAGCCCGGGCGACGCGGTCGTCCTCGAGGCGGACGTCCTCAGGCAGGGGGCTCAGGACCGGGTCGGTCCAGAGTCCCCGGGCTTCCCGTGGCGTCGTCGACGCCCGGCCCGCATGGAGGTCCGCCAGCCAGGCGTCGCGGTCCTCGGCGCGTGCGAGGGCGACACCGAGTCGCCGCGCTTCCTCCTGCGCGCTCGTCCGTCCGTTCGCCGCGGCCAGTGCGCGGATGTTCGCCGGCAGCTCGATCGACACATCGGGCGGGATCTCGACGGCGTACTGCGCCAGCATGCGCAAGAACAGGTGCAGCCCGGCCGGCTTGCGTCCGACACCTGCGCCGGTGTCCGCGACAGCCAGCGCGACTGGGTACGTGTCGCGGAACCCGCCGGCGAGGAATACGTCGATGAAGGCGTCGACTGTGCGGGCCACCATCAGCTGCCCGTCTGTCATGCGCTTCTGCAGGTTGGCGAGCAGCGGGGCACGCCAGTCCTGGCCGGCGGCCATCGCAGTCAGCAGGTTGTATGTGGCCCGCTGCAGCTGTTCGGGGTACTCGTTGGATCTCTTCGCGAGTGCCTTGCCCCAGGTGATGTTGAGGTCGAGCCAGTGCGGCCAGTTCTTGTCGGGCGCGATCGGCGTCGGCCGCAGGTCCCACAGCCCGAGGGGTTCGGCGACGGCGGGCTGTGAAGGCGAGGCGGCACCGCGTCGCTCGAGCGCTCGCGTGACCGCCGCGGCGAAGCGGACGTCATCGTCGGCAGCGAGCAGCTCCAACGCCTCGATTACACCGTCACCGCCGACCCTTGCCTCCAGCGCCTCGTCGTCGAGCGCCTTGAGCAGGGTCGTCCTGTGCACTTTCTCGCGGCCGGCCACCAGCATCGTGAGGTCGCGCAGCTCCTCCGGACCAGACACCAGCTCCAGCACCAGCGGGAACACCATCTTCAGCACGGAGGACTTGGTCGTCGCTAGCACGCCCAGCATGTAGTCGAACCCACCCGGCACCTCCTCGGCCCTCAAGCCCAGCACCTGGAGCGTCTCGGCCATCACGGCCTGAGCGGACGGACGGTGCTGGGTCGTCAGCGCGGTTAGCACCACCTCGAGCAACCGGGAGCGGTCGAGCACCCCGAGCTCCACACCACGGCACATCACCTCTGGAAGCCACCCCCAGCTGGCGCAGTGGTCGGAGTTCAGCAGGTGGTAGGCGAGGTCGGGAAGCAGAGGGTCCGCATTGAGCCACTCGGCGGCATCAGGTTCGGGCTTCGGCCAGCCGTGGAACGTGATCGGTGCTCCGTCGGTCCACACCTCGAGGAACGCCTCGCCGGATGGGCAAGCGAGGCCGTGATGCGCGACGACGGTTCGGATCACGTCACCCGCCCCGCCGCTCTTCGACGCTTGGTCGACGTAGGCCTGGGCCCACGCGCGGTCCTTTTCCCACAGGGCGTAGATGAGCTCGCTGCGGTCGTCGACCAGACCCCACCACCTGGCTTGCACGCGGTCCGCTGCCATCACCGGTCCACACAGTTCGACTGCGGCGAGCGCGAGGATCAGGTGCGCCCGGTAGCGACGCTTCGACGCAGACTCGTACGCGTCTTTGTCGTGCGGTTGGCCCGGCGCAGGCTGTTCGTACCCGAAGGTGGAGTTGTCGATGAGGTCCGCCCACGGTTTGGGTGACTCGAACGCAGCCTTCGCCTCGCGACGCTCGTCCCCGTGCAGATCGCGAAGGACTTCCCAGCCCGCGGTAACGTCACCCGTCTCGAGCGCTGGCGTCAGTCGATCCTTGAGCCCCATCCGTTCACCCCGTGTGCGTCGCTACTGCTCAGCCTCGATCCACCGATGAGCTTGAGGTTGTGAGCGCGTCGTGAAGTGAGAATGCCCTTACGTGCTGGGAAAATCGGACTTCTTCAGGGTCCCAATTCTCACCAAGACGAAGGGCATCTCGTAGATGCAACTTTGCCACACGCCCCGTGCCACGTCGGCAGTGTTCGATGATCCCAATCTCGTGTCGTCGGCCGGGCTGGTCCCGGTCCTCGCGCTGGCCCGATCCGCGGGACTCCAGGAACTGGCCCAAGCCCACCTCACTGTGCCGACCGACAAGGGCGCGAACGCGGGGTTGAAGGTGTCCTCGCTGGTCGCCGGGATGGTCGCCGGCGCGGACAGCATCGATGACATGGCGCTGCTCCGTCACGGCGGGATGGGCCGGGTGTTCACGAACGCCTACGCGCCCTCGACGCTGGGTTCGTTCCTGCGCACGTTCAGCTTCGGCCACGTCCGCCAGCTCGACGCTGTCGCCTCGAGGTTCTTGGCCGGGCTGGCCGAGCAGGCACCGCTGATCGTGACCTCACCTGACACCAGCGAGCGGGTGATGATCGACATCGACGACACCATCGTCGAGGTCCACGGGCACGCCAAGCAGGGCTCTGGCTACGGCTACTCCGGCGTGCGTGGGCTCAACGCGCTGCTCGCTGTCGTGTCCACGAGCCAGTCCGCGCCGGTGATCGTGGCCCACCGGCTCCGGAAGGGATCATGTGGTTCACCGCGGGGCGCGAAACGCCTGGTCGCCGACGCGTTGAAGACCACCAGCAAACTGCCCGCCAAGTCCGATCTGCGCCCGATGCTGCGAGCCGACTCCGCGTTCTACGGCGCCGAGGTGGTCAACGCGGCGTTGCGCGGTGGCGCCGACATCTCGGTCACCGTGCGAATGGATCCCAAGGTCAAGGCGGCGATCGCCACCATCGGTGACGATGCCTGGACCACCATCGAGTACACCGACGCCGTCTTCGATGAACCCACCAACACGTGGGTCTCCCGCGCCGAGGTCGCCGAGATTCCGTTCACCGCGTTCACTTCCAAGAAGAAAGCCGACCAAGTCACCGGACGGCTCGTGGTCCGCCGGATCCCCGACCTCAACACGTCCGCCAAGAATGGTCAGGAGACGTTGTTCGACACCTGGCGCTTCCACGCCTTCTTCACCACCACAGACCCGGCCGTGGCCGGCACGGTGGCCGCGGACAAGACCCACCGCGGCCACGCGATCATCGAACAGGTCCACTCCGACCTCAAGGGCTCCGCCCTCGCGCATCTGCCATCGGGAAAGTTCGCAGCGAACGCCGCCTGGCTCGTGCTGGCCGTCATAGCGTTCAACCTGACCAGAGCAGCCGCGACCATCACCGGCCCGGGACTCGCCAAGGCCACCACCGCGACCATCCGCCGCAAGCTGATCGCCGTGCCCGCCCGGGTCGCGTCCTCGGCACGAAGAGTGACGCTGCACCTCCCGACCGGATGGCCCTGTGAGACAGCCTGGAGCGAACTGTTCAACCGGGCCTGCGGACCAACACCGGCACCGACGACCTGACCACCCCCAGCCGACACCGGCACAACGACCAACCCGGAACAACCTGGCAGCGAGGCCAGACGGTCGGCCACGCCCACACACTCGAAGACCCCGCCTCAGCGACCGCGGACGCTCAGCCCCTGCCCATCGGTGGATCGAGGCTCAGTGCTGGGACAAGTGTGGGGGCCATCGTCAGGGGCCGGGCGAGAACCGACAAAACGGACCCATGGTTACCGGGGCATCTCATGGCGCTGGTGGCTCTCTTCGCCGTGCGCGATGGTCTTCGCCGCGGTCTGCCCCTGCACCCGCTTGATGTCGAACATTGACGGGTTCAGCACCCTCCGGGTGGAGTTCATCGAGAACGGTCTGAACGGCAACGGCGGAGTCATCAGCGAAGACCAGGCCGACGTGGACGTCGGGGATGCCACGCTCGTCGGCGAGAGCACTCAGGTGCGGGTACGCCAGTGTGGATGCCTGCCGCAGCCACTCGTCACCGTCCCAACGCTTGGCTGGCAACGACATCGAGTAGGTCATGATCGGCCATTGGAGCCATTGGAGCCATTGGAGCCATTCAAGCCGACGGGGCGTCGGAGTCCGCATCATCCCTAGTCCTCTGGATGCTGCACGTCGTGCACGAGCCCCTCGGTGTACTCGACAACCGTGCGGGCATTGCGCAGCCGACGCTCCAGCGAGCCGTACGGCCGCTGCGGCTGCCCCGTGACCGGGCCAGGCAGTTCCACTATCGTGACGAGCTCGATGTCGAACTGCAGATCCGCGCTCACGTCGTAATGGGTGACGCCGCCGTCCAACGAAGGCTTAGCCACGGCGCGTCATAGTGGGCGCAAAGACGCAGGTCCCTCACGGTCCTTGCTGGCATAGCCTGAAGGACGGTCGCGAGCGGCGCTGGCTGTACTGGCACGGGGGGCACGGACCCGACCGGGTGGCCGGATGACTTCATCTGAGGCGTTTCCGGGCTGGCTGGCCGTGAGCACGGCCGCACCCATAGAGCCACGTATGCCCAGGTCAGACTGCAGTGGTTTTATTTACCGCGGTCAAGACCGCCGGTGACCCCCACGTACCTGCTCATTCATTTCGCGGCAGGTAGGGTGGGCAGACCGGGCAGGGAGACCGACATGACTCGTGATGTGGTGAGTACCTACGCGATGGCCCACCTGATGGCGGCGCACACGGGGGTGGCGATGTTCCGCGCGGCCTCGTCGCGCCACGAGGGTTCGCCGTGGGCTGCCGAACTCGTGGCCCTCACTGCGGAGATCGAGGCGGACCGCGCCAGTCTGGAACAAATAGTGCGCACCACCGGCCGCCACCCGGGGTCGGTGCCCCAACGTGCTGCGCGCTACGCGCTCGAGGGGGTGGGGCACCTCTCCCGGGTGCTGCATTGGCCGACCGAACTCGCCTCCCTGGCGGAGCTGGAAAAGCTCAGGGGTGGTGTTTCGGCCAAGGCGGTGGGTTGGGAGATCCTCCTGGCCGCGGCTACCCACGACCATCGCCTTTCCCGCGTCGACCTCGAGGAACTCCTGGAGCGAGCTCACGACCAGTCCCATCGGCTCCACACCATCCACCTGCAGATGGCGCAAGTTCTCTTCAACAGCCCGTGACCACCACGGAGGCCGGAGTGGCGACGCGCCGGTAGGCGCCGGCGCTCGGCAATACCATCCGGTCAAGAGGAGCAGGCCCAGACGGGAGAGCCAAGGCATGGCACAAGACACCGTGGTGGTGGCACAGCACGTCCGCACCCAGACGAGCAAGCTCGAACAGGCCAGCTCGGCGACCGAGTTGAGGCGGTGCCCCGTCTCGACGAGGTCACCCGTGCGGCGGATGCCGCGGCCACAGCCCTGAAGGCCCGGAAGAAGGAGCGGAAGGCGGCCCGCCGGCGGGCCCAAGGAGTTGCACCGGCAGACCCAGGACGCTCGAGGCCTCGCCGACAGCACCCAATGCGTGTCCTTCGCGGCTAAGACGCATCACGAGAAGGGCTCGGCCAGCGGCATGGCTATTGGTGGTCGCTACTTGAGGTTGATGAAGGTGCCTTCCCGCTCGAAGAGCTCGGGGTAGTGGCCGACTCGGGCGTGAATCTGCTGAGCTTCGACTCTGCGACCGTCGCGCATCTTGTAGAGCCCCCGGCGGTCGATGTGGGCAGCGAGCTCGGCTGCCAGCATCCGACGGCCCGGCGCCGTCTGCAGGACCTTGCGCATCGCCTCGTGGAGGGTCGTCCGCTCCTCGGAACTGGCCATCGCGGCACGAGACTGACCACGCACGAAGTGCCGGGTGCATCCCCGGGTGAGTGTGACAGCCTGAAGTGGCCCCACTTGGAGCCGTAGTGCTCGGGCGAAGTGGCCCCACCCTCGACCTACCAGTCCCCGTACTTTCGTGTCCGTCTGCCAAGGCGATCACGAGAGATGTTGGGGTGAGAGTGAGATCGAGAGTGGAGCAGTTCGAAAGTATCCGACGTGATGCGCGGGATCGAGAGTTGTCGATCCGGGCGCTCGCGGACAAGCACCATGTACACCGCCGCACGGTCCGGGCAGCGCTGGCTGATGCGGTCCCGCCGGTGCGGAAGCCGCCGGCACGGATGGCGCCGGTGTTGGGCCCCTATGAGGCCAAGATCCGGGGCTGGCTGGTCGGGACATAGGGCCCTGACCCTGGTTCTTGGACACGCTGAATCCAGCATCTGCTGGAGAGAGCGAGATGATCCAGAACTATGGCCAGGAAGAACTACTCCGAGGAGTTCCGTCGTCAGGCCGTCGACTTGTACGAGTCCACACGGGCGCGACGGTGCGCAGCATCGCTGAGGATCTCGGGATCCAGCGCGGCACGCTGCGGCACTGGCTCGAGATGCACGGCACTGGCCCGAGATGCACGGGACCGGCAAGAAGACTGCCACGGACGGGACCCTGATCCGGAGCCCACTCAAGCCCCCGTCAGCCGCCTTGTTGGCCCCGCCGGATGGCGTGGACGAGACGCCCGAGAAGCGGATCGCCCGGCTGGAGGCTGAGAACGCCGCGTTGAGAGCCGAGACGACGAAGCTCAACACCGAGCGGGAGATCCTTCGCCAGGCGGCCAAATATTTTGCCGGGGAGACGAACTGGTGAGCCGCTTCCAGTTCGTCGCCGACTACTCCACCACTTACGAGGTGAAGCGGCTGTGTGAGCTCGTTGAGATCGAGCGAGCGTCCTACTACGCCTGGAAGGCAGCCGCACCGGCCCGCGAAGCACGGGCGGCGGCCGACGCCGAGCTTGCCGAGCGGATCCGTGCGGTCCACAAGAAAGACAACACAGTGGGTGCACCGCGGGTCACCGCCGAACTCAACGACGGCGTCGGTGCAGGCGAGCGGGTCAACCACAAGCGGGTCGCGCGAGTGATGCGCGGCCACGGCATCGTCGGCTACCGGCGACGCCGCAAGGTCCGCACGACCGTGCCGGAGCCAGCTGATGCCAAGGTGCCCGACCTGCTCAACCGTGACTTCACCGCCCAGGCCCCGAACCAGCGTTACGTCGGGGACATCACCTACCTGCCCATCGCCGACGGCTCCAACTTGTACTTGGCGACCGTGATCGACTGCTGCTCCCGCCGCCTGGCCGGCTGGGCGATCGCGGACCACATGCGCACCGAGCTCGTCGAAGACGCCCTCAAGGCCGCAGCAGCCACACGGGGGAGCCTGGACGGCGCCGTGTTCCACAGCGATCACGGGTCGGTCTACACCTCGAAGATCTACGCCCGGCTCAGCAGTGACTTGGGCGTGACCCAGTCGATGGGCGCCGTGGGGACCAGCGCGGACAACAGCCTGGCCGAGTCGTTCAACGCGACGCTGAAGAGAGAGGTCCTCAAGACGAGAACTGCTGATCCGACGAGCTCACCTGTCGCCGCGAGGTGTTCCGGTGGCTCACGCGCTACAACACCCGCCGCCGGCACTCCTGGTGCCGCTACCAGTCCCCGATCCACTACGAGAACAACTACGCGGCTACGCTCCCGACAGCCGCGTAATCACACCCCGTGTCCAAGAACCGGGGGTAAGGCCCGCCGATGCCCGTGCCAGCGCAGGAACCAACTCACTGGGTCTGAAAGCCCGGCACGCTTGCCTAACGATCGGTACGGCAATCTCGGGTCGGGAGAGAAGCTCACAAGCGATGACCCTCCGTCACGGGGTGGTCGATTCGCCGGACGCTCGTCTAGTGGATCTCGAGCGGTGAGCGGATATCTAGCCACCCGACCGCTGCCACGCCGGGGCCGAGGGCGTGCGGCCGGTTGGCTGACATGTGGTGCTCGTCGGCAAGGGCATCAACGACGTGCCCGCGCTGGCTGGGGACGCGAGACATGCCCGGCCAGGTCTGGCTAACGCGGCCCATATTCCAGAGCCAGGCCAGCCGGCTGCGGAACCTGCCACTGCGTAGACGCAAGTCGAGCAGATTGGTCGTGAATACATGCAGGGCGCGCCGTGCAATGTTCGCTGCATCTCGACAGATCCCTGAGGGCAAGTCTTTGCCGACACGTTTTCGAGATTTTGGGGGAACGCCCTCTGACCTGCGCAAACACCTGCGCGCCCTGAGCGTTCCCCCGCCTTGCCGGGCGTTGGGGGGAACGTGAAGAGGGACGCTCGAATGGTTCCTTCTCGCCGTGGATTCGCCACGACGAGAGGAATGTGTGATGGGTGTTGCCGCGCTGTTGGATCTAGATGACGACCGGGCCGGGCTGTTGAAGTTGGCCGAGGATCGCTGGTGCGTCTGGGTCGACACGGAGCCGCGTCTCGGCGTGGTTCCGGGCGGGATGCGAGGACTGCGGCCTTGGCTGCGAGTGGCTGACTCGGCGGCCGCGGATGAGGCTCTGCTGGGGTTGGCGATGCTGGCCGCGCCAGACGGTGGTGACGATGTCGCAGCTGCTGCCGTGCTGGCCTGGGCGCTGCTGCCGGGTGCGTGTCACCTTGCCCACCGCCTGACTGTGGGGCCCCGGCGTGCGGTGGGTGGGGCGGACACATCGGTCGATGAACTGGTGGCCGCTCAGCTGTGGCTCGAGGTTCGGTCCTTTGCCTGGCGCCGGCGACGGAAGGTAGCGGCCAACCTTCTGATGGACACCCGAGCCGGGGTGCTCCTGGAACTGGGCGACTACCACCAGGTGGCCCGTGTCGACAGGTCGTGGGCACACACCACCCTCGCAGATGTCAACGAGGAGAACCGGTCGGCGACCGAACTCCCAGCGGCAGAGGAAGAGCCGCTCGAGGTGCTCCTGGAGCTCTTGGAGTGGGCGACGACCAGCCAGGTCATCAGCGAGGACGACAGGTGCTTGTTGATGTGCCTGGTCGACGAGGCCGCGCGCTCCGACGTGCAGCGATCCTCACGCGGCCGCGGCGGGTTCGCGTCCAACGACCTCTCCCGGGCGGTGGCGCCTCGGGTCGGGGTATCGGAGGCCACCGTCCGTCGACGGGCGGCGCGCAGCATGCGTGCACTGAGCGAGGCGGTCGCCGGTGGGGGTTTTCGGAATGAAGGTTGATCGCCCAGCACTCGGTCTCGCCGTAGGACCGGCGAAGGCGGTGATGGAGATGTCAGAGGTCCAGGGAGTGCGAAGCACCGAGCAGATTGCCCAGTTGTTCGAGATCGCCAGCAAGGAGGACGAGGCGATTCGTCAGCTGGGCGGGTGCGTGGCGCTGTTCGATGAGGTTCAGCGGGCCAAGGATGCCCTCAAGCGGCTCTCCCCAGCCGAGGTTCGTTCCGCACTTGAGTACCGCAGGTTGGCCTTGGGAGACCAGCCGTGAGCACCGGCACCGGCAGTCGGGAGACCAGGTCGGCGGTGTCGGTTGACGAGCTCACGAGGGCTTGGCGCGCCATCCAGGCCGGTGACTTTCGGGCAACAAGAGCTCGGCCGCCCGCCAACGCAGCGGCCTCTTCCTTCGGGCACGCGACCTGGCACCCGGCTGCGGGGGAGTGGATTCTGCCGGTGCTTGGCTGCGCCGGCGCGGTAGGGGCCACCACGGTAGCCACCGCCATCGCGGAGGCTTCGAGCAGCAGGGCGCGCATCGTGGAGTGCTGCTCGATCACCGCGTCCGGCCTGGCTGCGGCCAGCACGGCTGAGCTGGGACTCCATCCAGATGGATGGCGCCAAGGCACCCGCGGTCGAGTGCTCCTCGAACGAGTCGACGACATGTTGACCGGCGTGGACCAGGTGCCGCACCCCACGCCCACCCCGGAGGGAGTCCAGCTCACGGTTCTCGATGTGGGCTGGGACGTCACCCAGCTCTTCGCGGGCGGTTCGTGGCTGGCCGAGGCCACCCTGACAGCCGACCACACGGTGTTGGTCGCGGCAGCGACCGTGCCCAGCCTGCGGCGCCTGGAGACGACCCTGGCCCACTTCGAGGACCTCGACCGCGTCCTGGTCGCCGTCGTAGGGCCACGGCGCAAGAAGTGGCCCAAGTGCGTGGAGCACTCCGCTGGCCCTCGCACGCGTCGACTGCTCGGCGACGGAGGCGGGGTGGTGGAGATCCCGGTGGACCGAGAGCGGGCAGTCACCGGCCTCGACTCCAAGCCTCTGCCTCAGCCGCTGATCCGCGCCGCCGAACAAATCCTGTCACGCCTGGGGCATCCGACCATCACCAACTGAACACGACGACTCGAATCCAACCGAAGGAGAGCACACCTATGAACACCATGACCTCAACCGCCCTGACGATCTCGATGAAGGTCTGCCCGAAGGCGCCACCCGGCGCCCAGGCACCCGTCGATGAGATCACCGGCTACGTGCTGTGGGGAGTCATCATCCTCTTCGGCCTCGCGGTCGTGATTGGCATCGGGGCGGTCGTGGCCGGCCGGATCTTCGGCATGGCCCACGCCTCCAAGGTGGGGGTGATCAGCATCGTTGTGGTGTTCCTCGCTGCGATCGGCTACCTCGTCGCGCCCTCGATGCTCGACGGGCTCTTGGGCCAGGGCTGCGTCTGAGATGAGCAGCGCAGCCATGAACACGACCGGCTGGGGCCGGCGGCGCCTGCTGGGGATCCTCGCGGGTGCGATCGTGGCTGCCCTGGTCTTGGTCGCCGGCCTGGGTTACGCGGTCTTGCAGGTGGTGGCACCCGCGGGCAACCAAGGGCGTGACGCGGACGTACCGGGCGTGGCACGAGGAGGCGGGCTGCCGCCGAGCTCGGCTACCGGCCAAGAGCTCCGCGACGAGATCGCGGCCGCCCCGATGCTCTCGGTGCCGAAGGAGGCCATGGAGCAGTCCGAGAAGGCCACCGAGGCGGCACCGCTGTCAGTACCCTCCGGGACCCGGCTGGGGGCGGCGAACGTGCTCATGGGTTTCCCGCAGACCCCGGAGGGTGCTGCCGGTCAGCTCGCCCAGCTTGAGGTCACAGTCCTGCAGGCGATGAGCCTGGCGACTACACAGCAGGTCTACGACGCTTGGGCGATGCCTGCTGGTCCGGGCGTGGAGGGCTGGGGCCTGGCCCGAGCCGTGGGCGCGTTCCTGGACAGCACCGGGATGGTCGAGGCGAAGGACCCCTCGATCACGGTGCGAGTCCAGCCGGCTGCGCTCCTGATCAAAGGCACGGACGGGGCCGACTGGGTCACGGCGTGTGTGTTGACCCGGATCAGTGCCAGCTTCCGCGCCCAGGGGGAGGTCGCCTACGGCTACTGCGAGCGCATGCAGTGGCACGGCGGACGATGGATGATCGCGCCCGGCTCGGTGCCGGCACCGGCGCCGTCTACCTGGCCGGGGACGCAGCTGGCCATTGAGGCTGGGTGGCGCACCTGGGTGAGCGAGGGCCTCACCGCGGACGCGCCGCCGGCCGGTGACAACCTCGGTGCCGGCGCGAGGCGCGGTCCCGCTGTGGCGATCCATGTTGGGCCGGGTCACGTGCAAGCGGTCGGCGCCGGTGTCGGAGCCCGGGTCGGGCCCGGCGCTGGAGCGGCACTCGGGATTGACATCATCCCGGACCTCCCGAACCCGCTCGGTGAGCTCGGGGAAGTGATCGCCAAGGCCGCCGCACAGGGCTGGACCGAGGCCATGCTGGCGCTGTGGAACGCCGGCTTGTTCGTGCTGCGCGTCGCGCTGGTGTATACCGAGAAGTTTCTGACGCCGGACCTCGGTGAGAACGGGCCTGGCCGGGTCATCTACGAGTACGCGTTCTGGATGTCCGGCGCGCTGGTGTTGGTGATGACGCTGATCCAACTCGGCGTGGCTGCCTTCAAACGTGAGGGCAAGAGCCTTGCCCGGGCCCTGATCGGCGGCGCCCAGTTCGTGGTGGTGTGCTTCGCGTGGTTGGGCTACTGCGTCGCCTTCCTCGCCGCCTGCACGGGGTTGAACGGTGCCCTGCTGAAGGCACTTCTGGGCGTGAACACCGTGAATGAGTGGGACCCGCTCGGAGGGTTCGAGGACGAAGACGTCACCGACGCCGCTGTGGCGACCGTGCTCGGCTTGCTGGGCTGCGTGGTCTGGCTGGCTGCGCTCGGCCACATACTCATCATGTTGGCCCGCGCCGCATCGCTGATGGTGCTGGTCGCCACGGGCCCTGTGGCCGCCGCGGGTCTGGTCTCGGATGTCGGCCGCAGCTGGTTCTGGAAGAGCCTGCGCTGGTTTCACGCCGCGGCCTTCACGCCCGTGTTGATGGTGCTCGTGCTCGGGATCGGAGTTCAGTTCACCACCGGGGTGGCCGCTGGAATGAGCGACACTTCGACGAAGGCCATCGCGACCGCGCTGCCCGGCGTGATGCTGCTGTGTGTCAGCTGCGTGGCCCCGATGGCGTTGTTCAAGCTGCTTGCCTTCGTCGACCCCGGCACCCCATCGGGCTCGTCGTTCCGTCAGGGCATGGCGATGTCGGGCGGGCTGCAAGGCCTGATGTCCGGTGGCGGGTCAGGTGGCGGGTCGGAGGACGGCTCCTCCGCGGCGACGCAGGCCGATGACAGCGGACGGTCTGCCGGCGAGGGCAACGCGGAGACCTCGACCAGCGACCGGTTCGGCAAGTCCGGCCAAGGGATGTTGGCCGCGATCGGCGGCGGTGTCGGCGGGGTGATGGCTGCCGGCATGGGCATCGTGTCGACCATCGGCACCAAGGGCGCGTCCTTGCTGGGCGACGAGACGAACCAGGCCGGCGTCGGCCACCACACTTATGGGCCGGACTTCAGCAGTCTGCAGGACCGCGACAACAACTCCAACAACTCGAACAACCAGCAGCGCAGCTCCTCGGAGCCGGCCGATGACGACACCGGATCCCCACCCCCACCCCCCCGCCACCCCCGCCGCCGGGCGGCTCGCAACCGGGCGCCCCAGGGACCGGCGGCGGAGCCCCGGGCGCACCGGCCGGCGGCGCTGCGGGTGGTGCAGCCGGCGGTGCCGGGGGCGGTGCCGCGGGAGCAGCGGGAGCGGTGCCGCCGGTAGCGGTCTGAGTACGAGTCGGAACAACGAAACGAAATGGAGAAGGCGATGACCACGACGTACGCCGACTACAGCCGTGACCGGATCGGCTGGTTCTTCGGAATCTCTGGGACACAGCTGGCGTTCTTGGCCACCGGCAGCCTGCCGGTCTTCTGGGCGATCCAGCAGGGCGCCTGGCTCTCAGGGTTTCTGCTGCTGCTCATCTGGGTGGCGGTGGTGCTGGTAACGATCGTGCCCATTCACGGCCGTTCGGCCACCGGATGGATGTGCGCCGCGGTCGCGCACGCGGCCGGCGGGCTGATGGGCTGGACGGCGTTTCGGGCCAAGGCCGCCGAGGGCAAGACCGAAGACCTCGAGACCCCGGACCTGCCCGGGGTCTTGCAGGGCGTCCAGATCCACGACGGCCCGCCGCACGGTTCGGGCCTGCAGCGGGTCGCGATCATCCAGGACCACGCCAGCCGGTGCTGGGCGGTGACGGCCGCGGTCGTGCACCCCGGAATCGGGATGGAGGCAGCCGACGAGCGACGCCGCTACGGGGCAGGCCTCGCGGAGCTCATCGATGTCGCCGGGCGCACCGAGAAGATCGAGGAGATCCTGTTCATGGTCCGCACCGTCCCCGAGGACGGTGCCGAACGGGAGCTGTGGGTCCAGGCCCACACGAAGCCTTCCAGCCCGCCGCTGTCCCGGCAGATCAACGCCGACCTCGCCAACGGGCTGAGCCAGGCGTCGGTGCGTACCGAGCAGTTCATCACCCTGGTGGTGCCCGAGGCCCGCATCGCCCGGTCGGCCAAGGAGTCTGGTGGTGGCCTGGAGGGTCGGTGTCGCGAGCTGTACCTGCTGATGGGTGAGGTCGAGGCCCACCTGCGCGGTGCCATGGGGATGACGTCGGTCAGCTGGCTGACCTCACCCGAGCTCGCGTTGGCCTGCCGGACCGGGTTTGCCCCAGGTGACCGGGCCGGCATCGTTGAGGCCTTGGCGCTGCGCGAGAAGGACCCGGGTGTGAACGCAGACGTCCCGTGGGCGATGGCCGGCCCCTCGGGTGCGGACCCGGTGGTGCGGCACTACAGCCACGACGCGTGGAACTCGATCAGCGCCACCATCAAGCTGCCCGCCAAGGGTGCCGTGATGGGGGCACTGGCCCCGATTCTGACGCCGAGCGAGTCGGGGGAGCGGCGCTCGTTCATGGTCGCCTTCCCGATCGTGGCCCAGTCCAAGGCGGACCGGCAGTCAGGCAACTCCGAGTGGGCCGCCGACACCGCTGAGGCGGTGCGCGGCAGGCTCGGCATGAAGGTCCGCGCCAAGCAACGCGAGGAGACCGCCAAGGCCCGCGGGATGGACACCAAGCTGGCCCGCGGCAACTTCCTGACCCGCCCGTACGCCGTGTGCACGGTGACGGTCCCCAAGACGGCACGGGTCAGCGAGTTCGGTCGCCGCCTGGACGCCTCGGTACGACGGGCCGGGTTCGCCCCACTGCGACTCGACCTGGCCCAAGACGCCGCGTTCGCCGCCTCGGCAGTGCCCTTGGGCACCAGCCTGACCCGCAAGAGCGGCGCCCGATGAGCCCGCTCGCACGAGTGGGCCTGCGCCGCAGCGCTCATGGTCGCCGAGGCGGCCGCGACATGTCGCAACTGCTGTCCGACTTCGGCCACGACCTGCCCTTGACTCCCGTAGCCCTGGCCGCAACCAAGGAGGCGCGCCTGTTCAGGCCGGCTCCCCGCCGCGGCGCGATGCGTGCCGGCCGCGGCTGGGCCGCAGCCGGCGCACCGGCCTCGGCGTGGCGCATGACCAGCGACCAGGCCCCCGTCCTTTGGCCCTTCATCGGTGCCCCCGGCCTGCCGCCCACCGGCGCACAGATGGGCATCGACCAGCTCTCCGGCGGGTCGTTCTACGCCGACCCTTTGGGGTGGGTGCTTCGCGACGACGTCCCGGTCACCAACCCCAACATCTTCTACTACTCCAAGCCCGGGACGGGTAAGTCCGCGACCGTGAAGGCGTTCTGCAACCGCATGATGCCCTTCGGCTACCGGACCCTCATCCTGGGCGACCCCAAGGACGAGTACGAGAAGCTCTGCCGCGCCCACGGTGTGGAGCCGTTCGTCATCGGGCCCGGCATGTGGACCAGGATCAACCCGCTGTCCAAAGGCCCCCTCGGACAGGGCTGGGACCGGCTCGACGCCACCGAGGCCCAACGTCGTGCCACCATCATCTTCGCCCGCTGGCTCACCCTGGTCCGCGGCCTGGTGGGATCGATGCGCATCGGCACCGCACACGTCCCGTTCGGGCCGACCGAGGCCGACGTCGTCCACACCGCGCTCGAGTTCCTCACCGGCTACGCCCAGGGCTCCACCGAGCTGCGCGAGACAACCATCCCCGAGCTGTGGCACCTGCTGCACAACCCCACCCCCGAGCTGGTCCGGGGCTGTCAGTACGCCACCGAACGGCAGTTCCTCGACGAGACCCGGCTGCTGCGTAACGCGCTGGGCCAGCTGGTCAAGGGCACCCTGGCCGGCCTGTTCGACGACCACACCAACATCGACGTCGACTGGCGGGCCCCGATCCAGTCCCTGAGCCTCTCGCGCCTCGACGACCTCGGCGACGAAGCGGTGGGCATCGCGCTGCTGTGCGTGAACAGCTGGGGCCGGGGATTGCGCGAAATCGCCGAACCCGGCGATCTGCGGATCGTGGTCCGCGACGAGGTCTGGAAGCAGCTGCGCCTCGGGGTCTCCGCGGTGCAGAGCTTCGATGCGGACCTGCGCCTGTCCCGCGGCATGGCAGGCCGGGGAGGCGACATCCAGTGGGCCAACCTGCACAAGCCCTCCGACCTGCTCTCGGTCGGCGACGGCGACTCCCAGGCCACCGCCATCGCCAAGGACCTCCTCGAGCTCGCCGACATCAAGATCCTCGGCGGCCAGAAGCCGAAGGTCGCCCGCGAGCTCGACACGATGCTCGGCCTCGGCCCGATCGCCCAAGACCTCGTCACCGGGTGGGCGATGCAGGGCAAGGGCCGCGCACTGTGGTGCGTGGGGGAGTCGACCTACAAGGTCCAGACCGTCCTCCACCCCGTCGAGCGGGAGCTGACCTGGACCAACGAGGCCATCGAGGGCGGCCTTATGACTGTTCGCCGGATTTCTGACGCTTTCTCGCCGAACTTGCACATGGTCGGTGGGTTGTCGGCCTGTCTTCGTTCATGTTCGCCGAACTCTCTCATCGTTGTCACCCAGGTCGTGGTGTTCGATGGCCTTGAGGTAACGCGTGGCGCCTTCGACTCGGAGGTCGAGCACGTCACCGGTGCGGCGGACATCGCCGCCGGTGACCTGACCCACGGGCACGAGCAATGTCCCGGCGAAGGTTGTCCTACCGAGGGCGGGTCATGCGTCGTCGCGGAGGGATGGCCCGGTCGACGCTGTGGCGATGCGCGGCTTCATCTCTTCGATGAAGCGGCGGGCGAGGGCAGTCAAGCGTGGGTCGGCCCGTTTGTGGACCCGTTCCCAGGGGTTGGGCCGATCGGCGATCGCCGCCTCGACGAGTTGGTGCCACTCCGTTGGAAGCACTGTCAGGCACCAGCGCGCTGCCTCGTTCTTGCCCGCGACTTGACCGGTGCTCGCGCTGTACAGCATGCGGCATTGAGTGAGGACCTCGTGCGGCTGGCCCCAGCCGTTCTCCAGGTACTCGAGGTCGCTCAAGGCATCGTCATGACGCCGGACGGCAAGCGCTGCAGCCTCCTGGCGGAGCACCTGTGTCGGGACCTCAGGCAGGAGCGAGTCAGGGGGCGGGCCCGTGATGGGCAGCCCGCGATTCTTGAGTACCCAGCGGAACGTCTCGGTGTTGTCGTGGCTCGACAACTCCATCTCACGCTGCCCGTTGTCGACGTAGAGCCACGACTGGTTGGAGTTTGCTCGCTCACGCAGCTGGTCGGCGGTGGCGTAGGAGCCTTCCAGGACGCGTGCCCAGTGCTCTGCCCTGGTGGGCATCCGTCGGTGGATCTCACGGATCTTCGACTCCTCGTTGGGGTCGAGTTCCTGCGCCGTAACGACGAGGAAGTCCACATCGGCGTGGACGTCTCCGGCGCCGAGCGCGAAGGACCCTTTGAGGTAGACGCCTACCAGGTTGTCCCCAAGCGCGGTCTGGACGCGCTCGGCGAAGTCGCCGAGAACGGCACGCAGGAGGTCAGCTTCGTGCGCGTCCAACTGAGCGTCCAGTTCCGGCAGCATGTTCAACAGTCTCGTTTCCTTGCAGTCGAGCGGCTGGTGACCAGTTCGTACCGATGGCCGGGCCCCGAGCATGCTCCCACTGTGGGGATCGCCCGTCTCATCAATATCCCCTGCTTCGCGACCAGTGGCTCGAGCGTGCCGCGCGAGTGCTTCCCGGCAGGTGGTCGGCCGCTAGCCTCGGGAACTCCGCTCGCCCTCGATGCCGAGATCGGGGTGCTCGATGGTCTTGAGGTAGCGGGTGGCGCCTTCGACGCTGAGGCCGAAGAGGTCACAGATGCGGCGCACGTCGCCGCCGGTGGCGTGGATCTCGTGGAGGATGCGGTCCTCGCGCAGGGCACGCGGTCGTACGGCGCTGTCTTTCCAGGGGAAGGCGTGGCCGCTGGCGACGAGTCGGGGTGCGGTGCGTCGGTTGATGAGCAGGTGGGGGTTGGCGCTAGCCGGCCAGGTCTGGTTGCGGTAGTCGAGCCACGCAGCGAGCCGTGTCCTGACGGGTGCGGCGAGTGGGATGTCGCGGCCGTCGAGGAGAAGCCGGCCGTCGACGATGTCGGTCAACTGCAGCTCGCGCACCTGCTTGCCGGTGAGGGCGTGGAAAGCGACCAGGGCCACGGCGAGGGCGACGGCCGGGTTCGGCGAGTCCAGCTCGGTGCGAATCAGTGCGGTGTCCAGCGGGAGCGGGATGTTGGTCGCCACGCGAGTGAGGTCGATGCCTCTCATGGGGTTGGCGAAGACGAGGCGCCGGCCCTTGAGGATCTGAACAGCGACTTCAGACCGTTCTCGGCGAAGTGCCTGTGGGTGGTGTCGGCGGGCAGCGCCGCGAGGGCGGCGAGGATGTCGTCCTTGGTGATCTCAGCGAACGACTGGCGCCCGGCTTCGGCCCAGGCCTGGACCACAGGCGCAAGGCCACGGATGTGCAGCTCGACAGTCGCCGGGTCGCGCGGGAGCTGGCGGGGCGCCTGCCGCGACCCGCCGAGCATGATCTGCAGCCACAGCTCGAGCTGTTGGCGCATCAGCGGTGGCAGGGCGCCGGAGTCGATGAACTTGGCGGTGAAGAACCGCTCGACGTGGGTGGGGACGTCCTCGATCAGCAGACCGGCCTCGGCCAGAACGTCGATGGTGGAGGAGATGGTGCCGTCGTAGCGGCGCAACGCGATGATGTCGCTGGCGCGGATCTTCGCAGTGGGGGTGGGTCGCACGGTCTGCAGCATTCGCAGTGTCTGCATCACAGCGTTGCGCTGTCGCACGCTCCAGCCGTAGCGCCGCGCGTGGTCAGCGAGGATCGCCGCGCAGTAGCGGGTCAGCTCGCTGTCCTCGACCAGGATGCGCTGGCGCAGGACCTCGGGGTCGGGCGCCATGGCGAACAGGGCGAGCTGCTCTTGGGCCTCCTCGTCAAAGCGGGTGCCTGGCTGATGGGGCAGCTGGTTCTTGTTCTTCAGGGACCATCTTCGGGTCCAGGTGACGTACTCGGGCGCCGGGGTCACACGACGTTTGAAGACCATGTTGGCAAAGAAGAGCTGCTGGCTGTGCCTGTTCGCCCCGGCGACGTCGGGTGCGCGGCCGGGCTGTTGCTCGAGCCGGGCATTCTCCAGGCACAGCCGGCACGCTTGTTGCTCGCTGACATGGCTGGCGCGGCCGCAGAAGCCGCAGATGCCCTTGGGGTAGTGGGTCTGCCACCAGCGGCACGACCAGCAGGTCCAGTTGTAGCGCGGGTAGACGCCCCAGGCCAGGCAGCCCTTGCAGGAGTCGATGTGTTCGGGGCTGCGGGGATGACACCGGTTGCACAGGCCCTGGCTGAAGTAGTCGGTGTGGGCGCCGCAGCGCCGGCACGGTGGCGAGGGGAACGGGCCACCTGGCAGACACTCGTAGCAGAAGTCCACGCGGGGAGTGGTCCATGCGACTCGGTTGATCTGGCAGCGGTTGCACTTGGGCGGCAGTCGCAACGGCGCGTTCGGTCCTGGCCCTGGCATGACGTCGCGCCCTGTCCCACCCGTGACCTAACCCGATCGACTGGCCCCGGTTACAGGGGTGGCGTCGAGCGGGGCTTGCCGAATCGCGGGGCCACCCCCGGGGCACCGCCGCTGGTTCCGCCGTTGCCGTTCGGGCCGTCGGGGTGGTCAGGATGGTCGCCGCCGTTAGCGGCGTCCGAGGAGCGGGGGCGACGAGCGGCGACCTTGTCTGGCTCGGGGCTCATCAAGTCGTTGGGCGTGCACTCCAACACCGCGCAGAGCACGTCGAGCTCTTCGAGACGCATCGTCGGCGGGGATCCCGCCCACCACGACGACATCTTCCCCGCGGAGATCTCCAGTCCGGCGTCAGCGAGCATCCGCCGCAGCTGGGCCGACTTCCAGATCCCTCGCTCGGCGGCGCGCAGCCGCAAGTGCCACTGCATCTGCTTCCTCTCTTCCTTGGGGTCAGTTCATCGTTGGTCCGGCCAGGCGTCGCTGGCCGAAGCGGTCCTCGACGCGTTCGTTGGCTTGGTCCCAGGCCCGTTCGATGTGGTCGCTGCGGACGTGGATATAGCCCGAGGTGGTCGCCAGCCACTGGTGTCCGAGCAGCTCCTGGAGCGCCTTGAGATCCATCCCGGCGGCGTACAGCGAGGACGCGCAGTAGTGGCGCAGCACGTGCGGAGTCATCCGGCCCGACCAGGCTGGGAGCCACTGGTCGACCTGGCTGGTCAGCGTCCTACGAAGCACGTCTGCGCGCGCCCGGCCGCAGCGACCCAGGTCATGGTCGCCTCGTTCCGAGGGCAGCATCGGGGCATCGGGGTCGGCCCAGTCCGCGCCGTACTGCGGGCGGACCTCTGCCAGCCACCAGTCGATCAGCTGGTCTGCGCCGTTGATCGCCGGGACCAGTCGCGGCTTGGGTCCACGGCCGCGGCTGCCCTTGCCGAAGCGGACGTGGAGCTTGCCGAACCCGCCGAGGTCGGGACGCCAGTCGCGAATGTCGAGCATGACGCTCTCGCTGATCCGCAGCCCAAGTCGACGCCACAGCGATGCCGCGAAGTAGTCCCTGGCCGCGGGCAGGTACTTGCGTGCGTCCGGGACCGACTCACGCCAGGCCGTGAACAAGACGTCGATCTCTTCATCCGAGGGTGGCACCCGGATCTTCCCGAGCGAGGCCCCGGACTGGCGGTTGTACTCGTCGATCGGCTGCTCGACCTGGACCCCGGTTGCACGCCGGATGGTGCCTTCGTAGCGAGCGACGACGAACTCGTAGAACACCGACAGCGTGCCCGCCTTGCCGGCACGCGTGGACAGGCTGCGTCCCAGTCGTCGTTGCTCGGCCAGGAACCGGTCGGCGTCTTGAGGAGTCGCCTCCCACAACGGGCAGGTCAACGACCGGGCGAACTCGATCACGATGGCTCGGCTGTTGCCGATGTGCCCGTCGCTCAAGCCTGCGGCCACCATCGCCAGCGCGTACTGGTCGACCAGCTCCTGCTCGAAGTCCTCAACGTCCTGCGCCGAAGCGAGGGCGTGCTCTGTCACGCAGCCGGGCAGCGCGAGCAGTCTCATCAATGCCCTTGTTCAACCATGCGGCCCATGCGTCGACGTTACACCCAAACCGTCAGTCAGAGTGAGGAAGATTCAATGAACTGCTGCAACGTCGGGAACCCGCACCACCTGCACAGACTCGGATCCGAGCTCCCGATCCGGCAAACGAACCGTCGTGCATAGAGACAGCGTCCTAAGGGCTGGGGATATCGGTGAAGAAGGCATTCGGAGCGAGCCTGGCAGTCCTGGTGATCTTGTTGGGGCTGCCGCTCGCGGCCGCCGTGGTGGTGTCGATGGGCGTCGGTGCGACCACGGAGTGCACCTCCCAGGCCGTTCAGGCCGCCCCGACGGGCACCGTCCCGGTCGAGGGGCCCGTCGGAGGACCCGTGACCGGGGACATCGTGGTCGCCCAGGCCAACATCCCCGACCGCGTCGGGATGGCCGGTTTCAACGCCTCGATGCCCCGAGTGCTGTCCACCCGTCCCGACTTCGTGTCGCTCAACGAGATGGCCGGGCGCAGCCTGGCCGAGATCGAGGCCGCGGCGCCCGGGTACGCGGCGTACCGCGACCCCGACGCCATCCCAGGGTCGAGCGCTCGAGAGTCGATCAGCAACGTGGTCGCCTGGCGCACCGACACCTGGACCCGCGTCGGCGGCGGCCGGGTCACGATCGTCGAGGGCGACCAGGGCTTCTACAAGGGTCAACCGATCCTGTGGGACCGCTTCGTCACCTGGACCATGCTGCAACGCGCTGACGGTGCGGTGGTGTCGATGCTCTCGACCCACCACATGATCAACCCGCACAAGTACCCCCGCCAGCACGGCAACCCGCCGCTGACGCGCGCGGAGCAGTACGGCCAGGGCATGGACACCCTCATCGAGTTGTCGACCTCATTGGCCGCTCACGGCCCGGTCCTGGTCGCCGGCGACATGAACACCCACGCCACCTACAGCGACCTGTCCTGGTCCGCGGTTGCGAAGATGAGCGCGGCCGGATACGGCTGGCACTCCGCCGCTGTCGACTTCATCTTCTACCAGCGCCAGCTCGGCGTCACCCTCACACAGGGCTGGTCCGGGCCGATGCAGTCCGATCACCCCTGGGTCGCCGCCAAGTTCGCGATGAACGGTGTCGGGCCCACCAGCAGCACAGCAACGACTGCTGCCGCTGCGACCGAGTCCATCGTCGAGGCGTCGCGAAACACCACCCTCACCACGGGCAGGGGCGACGTCCTGACACAGCTGACCGCTCTAACCCTCGGCCCGGGGCTTCCCCAGCTCACCGAGGAGCAGGCGGGCAACGTCCTCGAGATCGCCCGGGTGGCCCGCGACCTTCAGGTGCCACGGTTCGGGCTCCAGATCGCGCTCGCGACCGCGATCCAAGAGTCCACCCTGCGCAACCTCGACGGGGGCCACGCAGACTCCGCCGGTCTGTTCCAGCAACGGCCCTCGACCGGGTGGGGCACCCGCGCCCAGGTCACCGACCCCGCGCTCGCGACGCAGGCGTTCTTCGGCCAGGCCGCCCACACCGACAACCCCGGGCTCCTCGACGTCGCGGGTGGGAGCAGCTGCCGCTGGCCGAGGCCGCCGCCCGAGTGCAGCGGCCCCGAGACGACCTGCGCGGCGCGTATGCACGGTGGGAGACGGTCGCCGGTGATATGACCGACATCGTCGGCTCCAACGACCTCACCGCCATCACGCCCGCCTCGACGTCGACGGGAGAGTGCAGCCACGCGGGTGCCGGCGTGACCGTGGCGACCTTCAACCTGCTCGGCGCGGGACACACCGACAAGAACGCCGCGGGCGGGTCGACCAGGCCCGACTTCCCGACCTGGAAGAAGCGGCTTCCCGGCGCCATGACGGCTCTGCAGTCCGCCGGCGTCAGCATCGCCGCCCTGCAAGAAGTGCACCCCCCACAAGCCAAGGCTCTTGCAGGTGACTACGCCGGCACCTGGGGCATGTTCCCCCTCGACGGAGACGCCCAGAACCGGGTCATCTGGGACAGCACCGCCTGGACCCTGACCACTGGTCAGCTCGTGCAGATCCCCTACTTCGACGGCAAAGAGGTCGGGATGCCGCTGGTGCAGCTGACGTCGACCACCACCGGGCAGAGCATCTGGGTGTGGAGCATCCACAACCCGGCCGACGCATACGGAAACGCTGCAGCTCTGCGCGCCGAGGCACTGCGCCGCCAACACGCTACGCTCTCCGACCTGGCAGCGGCCGGCACCCCGGTCGTCATCGCCGGCGACTTCAACGACGCCCGGGATGGGAACGGGTCCTCCCACTGCCAGCTCACCCCCACCCTGACCAACGCCTTCGGTGGATCAGTTGACCCGTGCACCGAACCCACCGAGGACGCGGCCGTGGACCACATCTACGGGGCGAACCTCAGCTGGGCCAGCGCACGCGTCGACTCCAGTGTCCAGACGGCGAAGATCAGCGATCACCCCCTCGTGGTGGCCACCACCGCCAGCAACAACACCGCCTGCACGATGCAACCCGCCGGCTACAACCTCGGGCCAGTGCAGCCTCAACTGGCACGACTCGTCGGGGTCCTCGGGCCGATGTTCGGCATCCAGAACGTCGGTGGGTACCGCGAGTCCGCGCACGACCCGAACGGACACCCGTCCGGGCTGGCCGCCGACTTCATGGTGCCCCTCACCGCAGCGGGCAAGCAGCAAGGAAACGCGCTCGCCGACTACGCCCGCTCCCACGCCGTGCAGCTCGGGATCGACTACATCATCTGGTACCAGCGCATCTGGTCGGCCGACCGTGCCGGCGAAGGATGGCGGCCGATGGAGGACCGGGGCAACGACACCGAGAACCACCGCGACCACGTGCACATCAATGCACTGCCGGCGGCCGCGGTGGACTCCACCGCAGACGTCACCCAAGGATGCTCCGAGGTGGTCTACCCGGTCCCGGAGCAGTACGTCGGCAGCGACCAGCACAACTGGCACTCCTCGGGGTCGAGCTGGTCGTCTTGGCACACCGGGACCGACTTCTCCATGCCCTGCGGCACCCCGGTCTACGCCGCCCACGCAGGCACGATCGAGATCGACACCACCCAGTCATGGGCGGGTCCGTACCTGGTCAAGATCACCACCGGCGCGACATCGCTGGCGACCTGGTACGCCCACATGGAGACGGTCACGGTCAGCCGCGCCCAGACGGTCGCCGCCGGCGACCAGATCGGCACCACCGGAGACCTGGGCAACTCGCGCGGATGCCACCTCCACTTCGAGGTGCACCTCGAGAACGGCTCCATCTACGGCCCCGACAACGTCGACCCCAGCGGCTGGCTGGCCGAAAACGCGAAGGGCGACGTGACCGCCCGCACCGCCCGCAGAGACGTAGGTGGGCAGGAGGAACACAACCATGCAGCGTGAACGACTCAAGACGCCCTATCCCTGGACCTGGGAGATCCCGGCCGCGGTGACCTTCGTGGTGCTGTTCGGCATCGTCGTGGGTATCCAGGCGGGCAGAACGATCGCCAACCTGATCGTCGGCGCGGGGATGACGTGGCCGGCCGCCGACAGCGGCCCTGACACTGGTGGCGTCGCGGTTCCCTCGCCGATCGGGGCAGCGTTCTGGACCAGCCTGCCCCGGGTCCTCACCGGAGACGCCGCCGCTGGTCTGCCCACCCCGTTGCCCGATGAGCTGGCCCCGCCGTGGCTCGTGTGGGCGGCCGTATCCGGCATCGAACTGGCGTTCCTCAGCCTCACGACCTGGATCGGTGTCAAGTGCTACACCCGGTGGGGCCCGGTGCGCATGAGAGGCATGGCCTCAGCCGCCGAGGCCGAGAAGCTCCTCGGCCTGAGCCGGCTCCGCAGGGTCTCCGCGCTCGTGCGACCCGACATCTACGGCAAAAGGCCCGCCCCGGATCCGGGGGCGGAGGACCTTGTCCCACTGACGATCACCACTGACCGAACCAGCGAACCTCCCAGCCCCTGACTGGTGGCGGGCCGCAATCGAGGAGAGACACGATGAAGCTTCGAATGAACCCTTGGGACGTCGGGTGGCGCATCGGTGAGGCCCACGAGCCGCGTGGCGGCAACATGTGGGTCCCCTGGGACCGCACGGCCGGCGTGATCGGACCGCAGGGCTCCGGCAAAACACTCGACCTCCTCACCCCGGCCCTGCTGGGCGCCCCCGGGGCGGCGCTGGTCACCCTCACCAAGGTCGAGGACCTCCTGCTCAGCCTCACCTCCCGCTTAGCCGGCGACCGACCCTGTGTCGTCCTGGACCCCTTCGGGCTGGCCGACGGGCTGTGGGGCCCCACTGGCGGTCGGGGGGTCCGCGAGCTCGTGTGGGACCCGATCGCCGGATGCGTGGACCCCAAGGTGGCCGAGCGACGCGCGAAGGCGTTCACTGCCGGCACGGTGAAGGGTGCGATCAACGGCGGAACGGGCGACGACGCCGCCCGCTTCTACGCCGCCGAATCGGCCAAAGTCCTCCAGGGCTACTTCCACGCCGCTGCTCTGACCGGTAAGACCCTCGACGACGTGCTCCGCTGGATCGCCAACCCGGCCGCGGCGACCGACCCCGCCGAGATCCTCCGTCGACACCCGCACGCCGAGCCGTTCTGGCACGGACTGCTACACGGTGCCCTCAACGGTGACGACCGGACCGCCGGGAACACCGTCACCACCGTCCAGCAGGCGCTGTCGCTGTTCTTCCAAGCCGACACCCGACGCCGATGCGTTCCCAGTCACGGCAGGCTCGCCACCGACCTAGCCGAGGTCATCGACCGGCGAGGCACGATCTACCTTCTGGGCCGCGAAGACCCCTACGCCTCCGCGAGCCCCCTGATGACCGCCGTCGCCGAGCACGTGCTGGACACCGCACTCATGCTCGCCAACAGGTCACCTTGGGGCGGCCGGCTCTGCCCTCCCATGCTCGCCTGCCTCGACGAGCTCCCCTCCACCGCACCACTGCCGACGCTGCGGACCCGGATGGCCAACGAACGAGCACTCGGCCTGTCGTTCATCTACGCGGCCCAGACCCGCGCCCAGCTGACCTCGCTCTTCGGCGAACACGAGTCCCGGGCGCTGTTGGGACTGACCAACGTCCTGGTCATGTTCGGCGGCTCCAAGGACGTCGCGTTCAACCAGGAGATCTCCGACCTCCTGGGCACCGTGCGGGTCGGCCGAGTCACCCACAACTCCGGCGGCCGCGGGGGAGGACGCAGCTACTCCGGCGACGACATCGCGATCATGCGACCCGAAGAAGTACGCCAACTGCCCGAACGCAAAGCGCTGGTAATCGCCGAGAACGGCAAGCCCATCATCGCCAAGCTGACCCGCTGCGTCGAAGGCAAGGAGGGCGCCGACCTCCTGGCCCAACAGCGAACGTTGAGGCAACGACTCACCGGCGACCGCAGCCCAAGCCTCACCCCGGAGGCGCGAGTGGCCGCAGCCCTGGTCGAAGCCCGCCGGCTCGGGTTCAGCGACAACGACGATCGGAGCACAGTCTCGTGACCGCACATCAGGAGCCACGCCGCGACCCCAAGCCGATGATCCTGCCCTTCCCCCAGCCAGGCGAACTGGTAAGGCTCGCCTACCGGGAGCTGCACGTCGCGGCCAACGGCACCCCGGAGGAACAGCAGGCCCTCGGCCCCCACTCCCAACTGGCGCGCCCCTGGGAGCCCAGCACCTGCGCCGACCCCGGTCTGCGGTACGAGGTGTGGGAATGGCTCGAGCAGGTCGTGATCTGGCTCAACCACGAGTACACCTGGGACACGCACGCGCTCATGCCGCCCTGCTGGCCCGAGCACCCGCACCTGGTCCACGAGATCGCAGTGATCGCCGACCAGCGCCGCCGCTCAGGCTTGGCCAAGACCAGCGACGCCCTCGAGGAGTGGCACCGCTACTGCCTGCCCACCTTCGTGGACCGCATGCAGGGCCGACTGCGCGCGCGCTGCGACGACGCCCACGCCCCGTGGCCAGGCCGACCCAGCCACAGCGACTACACCGCGACGGCGCAGACCCAGCACCGAGAGGACCTCTTCGCCGGTGACGTCGACGCGCTCCCGAAGCCTCGCAGCGCCGCCAAGCAGCCCCCAGAGGGGCCACGGCTCGGGCTAGTCGACCTCGAGACCGGCCAGCTGATGGGCGACGCGCCGGACGAGGTCTCGCCCCGGCCCCGGACCGCGAAGGGACCCCACGAATGATGACGGTCAAGGAACGCGCCGTGGCCATCCGCCGGGCTCAGGCGGCGTTACAGACCCAGAAATCCTGACTCCGTAGTACCCGGGACACACCAGAGCCTCTACTGAAACCGGTACGCGACACTCGCGGTCTTGTTCTCCGGCGAGGGCCCGTCCGGCAAACCCACGCAACCTTCGAACACGACGCCCCGCTCCCATACTCACCACCCCAGTGGGACTGTTCCCCGACGTGCGGGTCTCACCATCGGCTGATTAACGGGACTCAGACCGTTTCAGTAGCTAGCTCCCCGCAACTCGTCCCGCTCCGGGGCTGAACTCGACCTCGAACAGCGGGGGAGTGGGTCGCCTGGCTCTGGCGGCCTACCGGCTCGAGAACGCCATCCGGCCCAGTTGGTAGACGGTGCCCGGCATCCCGCAGAGCTCGAGGCCTTTCGTGTGGCCTGGTACACCGCCCCGACCAGGAGGGTTGCCCAAACCTCGGGGTAGTCCCGGGTTGCCCGCCGCCGCCGCCCGCGCCCCGGCGGTGGTGACAGGGTTTCAGACCCTCACACTGACTTGGCAGTAAAAGTGGTCTGACTGCGTCGGCACCGTTATCGTGGAGACGACCCGGACCTGATGGCCACAGAGCAGGTAGTCGCGCTGCGCCCCGCGCGGGGTGGTCGGTGCGTGTGCGTCCAGGACGCTTGTGAAGTGGCCAGGCAGCAGTGCCGCCGCCAGCACCTCGGCGGCCGGGGAGTGGTTCAGGTCGACGCCGACCAGCGCTGGCCCAGCTGCGTCGATCCCGAGCAGGTCGTCGGTGAACCGTCGCAACAGCGGTGCGAACTGCGGGTCGGCCAGGCTTCGTGCGAAGCGGTGTAGCGGGAAGAAATGTCCGTTGGCGAGGTGGACGTCGCCCCCGGGCAGCCCCACCGTCCCGACGAGGTAGCCCTTGTCGTGCAGAATCCACTCCTCCTCGCCCGGGCCGGTCGCCTCCAGCCGTGGCGCGGGCAAGACCCGCAACGAAAGTCCGCTCAGTGGGAACCGCGACAGCACGCCTAGCGCCAGCTGCGCCCCGTCGACGAGGTGAGAGGCACTGAGTGCGTACGCCGCCCAGTGGGCATACCCCGCGCGCTCGGCCAGTTCTTCCGTCTGACCTGTCCGATCACCGTACTCGTGAGCCTCTTGCAGGCACACCACGTCGGGGCCATGCGTCCTCAGCACGCTCACGTGGTGGTCCAGGTCAGGCACGACTCCGCGCTGGTGCGACGCCCCCAAGACGCCGCCTGCAATGTTCCATGTGGCTACTTCCAGCCTGCGAGACGTCATCGATGAGCCGTTGCGGTGGCGCGGCCGGGACGGGGGATGTCCCGCAGGGCCTGACGGTCGAGCTCGTCGTTGGTCAAGATCCACCCACCGGCACGCACCGCCGGCGGGCCCCCGTCGGCTCGCAGCACGCCTGAAGAGAGGTGGCCCGGTCCAGCCGATCGCGCTGGTCGGGGGAGTGAGCGGCTTGGGGCAAGGCATCTGCTCTCAGTGCGTCGACTTGGGGTGACCTTCGCCGTCTAAACTATGGCCGGGTCGCCGACCCCGATCCTGACACCGGGGAGGATGCGTCGACGGGCGGCCCTGCGCGGCGCGAGGGTACTTTCTGGGGTGTGGCCGCATCGGCGCAGCCGTCGTCTCTGAGGAGCCTGTGGTGGACGACCTCCAGACGGTGGTGGTAGACATCAAGGTCGCCCCGTCCACGGCGAACATCGTGCTCTCACGGTGGTGAGCGGCCAGCTGCTCGGCAGCCTAGGGTGATGTTTCCGCGCGCGCGCATCCTTTGCACCGAACTCGAGGACGACGATCGTGGGATCAGCTTCTCGGCCCGCTCGCCCGGATCGTGGCGCGTGGCCCGGACGGCTACTTCGGCGCACGCACTCTCGACGCGCTTAGCCCCGTGGTGCAGTCGGAGGCACGGCTGCAGCTTTCGGGAAGCACTCGGCCAACGCCGGGCCGCGCCACCGTGCGTTGGGTGACGCGGCGACCGTGCCGGCGCCCCTGGGGAGGTGGCTCGACCTGGACCTGGTCGACACCCTCGTCACGCACATGGCCGGACGGGTGCGCCGCGACCCGCTCTGACCAAGACCCGCGTCCCCAGGACTTACAGCACTCGCTCGTCCAGGAGCCGCAGCAGGTCTCGGACTCCGTCGAGCCCTGAGGCCTCCGTTCCAATGGAGATGCGGCCTACCCCGAGTTATCGCAGCTCCTCGAGCCGCGACCGCACCCGGTCCGGCGTACCGGCGACGAGGAAGCGGTCACCGAGGTAGCCCCAGGCGCCGGTGCTCCGCGCGACGTCGAGGTACCGGCGCTTCCTGCTCTCCGACTGCATCCCGTGGTTGCCCAGGTCGTAGGAGTCCGCTAGCTCTCTCACCCCGGCGCGCAGCCCCTCGGGGATGGAGGCCAGCCCCGCCCTGCCGTTGACGAGGTGGTGAGCTGCCCACGCCGCCAGCCATCCGGCGCGCACGACGGCACGCTCCTCGTCGTGGTCCACAACGATCCCGCCTGCGTTCCACCAGAGGTCGAGCTCGGGCAGGTCGTCGGCGCGCGTCGGGGCGGCGTCCGACACGATCGGGTGCGCCAGGTCAACCGACGTGCGATCGAAGCCGATCCCGACGATCGCGCCGTCCGCGATTCGCGCAGCGAGGGCCAGCGAGCGCGGCCCGTGCGCCGCCAGGTAGATCGGCGGTGCGCTGGTGCCGGGGCGCTCCATGCAGAGCTCCTGCCCCCGCCAATGCGCGCGGTCGTGGTGGAGCAGTGAGCGCACGCAGCACACGTACTCCTCGAGGTCGGCGAGGGTCGCGCGTCGCCTGCCCAGGTTGACCACGCCGCTGTCGCCCGTGCCCACCCCGAGGAACGCGCCTGCGGGGCTTGCGTCGTGGACGCTGGCGATCGCCGACGCCGTGACGAGCGGGTGCCGGGTGAGCGGGTTGGTGACGCCGACGCCGAGGGGCCGGGTGGTCACGTGCTGGGAGAGCGCGCCCAGGGTGGTCCAGCAGTCGGAGTATCGGCTCGGGGAGTCCCACACGCTGAGGCGCGCAGCGCCCCAGGCGACCAGGGCCTCGGCCTCCTCGAGCGTGCGAGCGATGCCCCGCGGATTGATGCTAACGTCGACGTGCGTGCGCCCGGCGATCATCGCATCTCCGCGTAGGCCGAGTCGTCGAGACCGACTTGCCGGTCGGGGTCGCGGAGCAGAGCTTCTAGGAAGCCGCGGAAGTCGTGGGCCATGCTCGAGACGGTCTCCTCGTCGAACAGCGCCACGGCGTAAACCCACTCGATGAACATCCCCTGGGCAGGGTCGGCACCGGCGCCCTGGATGTCGACGATGTCGAGTTGCAAGTCGAACTTGACCCGCAGGTCCTGGCCGATCTCCACCCGGGCTTCGGTGCCCGGGAGTGTGTAGGTCTCAGGCGTGACGTAAGAGATCGCCACCTGCGCGAGCGGGTGCCGCTGGGAGGACCGGGACGGGTTGAGCGCCCGGACCACTTCCTCGAAGGGGATGTCCTGGTGGGAGTAGGCATCGATGTCGACCCTACGCGTGCGACTCACGAGCTCGCGGAACGACGGTGCGCCCGAGGCGTCGACGCGGAAGACCAGGGTGTTGACGAAGAAGCCGACCATGCCGTCGAGGTCGCCGTCGAACCGCCCCGTGACGAAGCCGATGAGCGGGAGATCGTCACCGGCGCCGCGCCCCGACAGGAACGCGCCGAGAGCCGCCTTGACGAGGGTGAAGGGCGCCACCCGCTCGGCCCGGGCCAGCTTCATGATGCGCTCGCGCATCTCGCCGGGCACCGGCACCACCACGGTCGCGCCGCGCGTGTCCGGGGCGGCCGGCCGCGGCCGGTCCATCGGCAGCGGGATCTCTTCGGGCAACGCCGTGAGCTGCTTGACCCAGTGGTCCAGCTGGCGTGCGGCTAGGCTGCCGGGGTCGTGGACGTTGCCCAAGAACTCGCGCTGCCTGACGGCGTAGTCGCAGTATTGGAGCAACATGGGCTGCCACGCGGGCGCGCTTCCGGCCCGGCGTGCGACGTAGGCCGTGCCGAGGTCGCCAAGAAGGGGCACCAGGGAACCCTCGTCCACGGCGATGTGGTGGATCACGACAACCAGGACGGCTCCGGCACCGTCCTCCCCGGAGAGCAGCCACGCGTGGAGCGGGAGCTGGTCGACGAGCTCGAAGTGGTGCTGAGAGACCTCACGCACCCGATCGCGCAGCCGGTCCTCAGGGCAGGTCTCGACGGTGAGTAGCTGGGGCAACGCATCGGTCTCCCAGACCGACAGGTGGGGGCGTCCGCCGACGTCGGCGTAGCTCGTCCGCAGGATCTCGTGGCGCGTGACGACGTCGCGCAGGGCCGCTCCGAGGGCCGGTGCTTCGACCGCGCCGGGAAACCGCAGGATGAGCGGGACGTTGTACTGGGAATCGGGGCCGGTGATCTGGGTGAGCAGCCATATGCGCGCCTGTGCGAAGGACAGGGGGGCGTCGGGGACGAGGCTGTGGTTCACGGCGTGGCTTCCTCACTGGTCCGCGTCGGGGATGTCGAGGGTCTGTCCTGGAACCGGGCGAGGCCGTGGCGGTCGACTTTGCCGTTGCTGGTGCGGGGGAGCGAGCTCAGCTCCACGACCTGCGAGGGCAGCATGAACGGGGGCAGCGAGCGGGCCAGGATTTCGTGGTAGTCGGTGTCACCGCTGCGTGCCGTGGCGACGTAGCCGACGAGCCGCTGGAGCGCGCCGGTCCCCTGGACGACCACGCAGGCATCGGCCACACCGGGGTGCGCGCGCAGGGCGGCCTCGACCTCTCCGAGCTCTACGCGGAACCCGCGCAACTTGACCTGATTGTCCATGCGACCCAGGAAGTCAACGGTCCCGTCCTCGTTCCACCGGGCGGAGTCGCCGGTGCGGTAGAGGGTCCGCTGTGGGTCGAGGGGGTCGGGGACGAACAGCTCCCGTGTGAGCTCGTCCCTTCCGACGTACCCTCGCGCCAGGCCGTCGCCGCCGATGTGCAACTCACCGACGTCGCCGACTGGGACGCGCTCGCCCTCGCGCAGGATGGCGACCTGGGTGTTAGCCACCGGCCGGCCTATGGACAGCCGGTCGGCCGCGAGGTGCCGGGGCTGGACGTCGAGACTGGTGCTGAAGGTCGTCGCCTCGGTGGGGCCGTACACATGGAGAACCCTCGCGCCGCTGGCGCCGAGAACCGCTGCGACCGCACCAGGGTCCACCACTTCACCGCCGACGAGCACCGTGCCGACCTTGCTGAGGGCTGCCGGCGCCTCGTCGGCGTGGGCGTGGAAGACCGCGGTCGTCAGGAAGAGCGCTGACACGGAGTGCTCGCCGACGAAGCGGGTCAGCTGATGGTGAACCAGCATGTCCTCGGTGTCGAGGCCGACGAGCGTCGCGCCGTTGAGCAGGGCGCCCCAGATCTCGAAGGTCGCGGCGTCGAAGCTGGCGTTGGACCCGTGCGCAACGACGTCGCCGGGCCCTAGCGTCAGGTAGTCGGTGTTGACCACGAGCCGCGTGATCGCGTGGTGAGGGACGGCGATGCCCTTAGGGCGTCCGGTGGAACCGGACGTGTACATGACGTACGCCGTGTCGCTGGCGGTGCCGGTGGGCAGATCGCCCGGACTGCTGGCGTCACCGCTGCGCACGGCTCTCGCGACGTCGATGACCGGCACGGGCACCTGCGGGTCGCGGTCGGCGGGAGCGAGGACGGCGACAGCGCCGCTGTCGGCGACCATGAAGGCGTTGCGTTCGGGGGGGTTTAGGTCGTCGAGCGGGAGGTAGCTGGCGCCGGCCATGAGGATCGCAAGGTAGGTCACGATGCGCTCGGTCGTGCGACCCTCCTGCACGGCCAGGACGTCGCCGGCCGCGACGCCGTGCGCGCGAAGGCCGTGGCACAGCCGGGTCGACCGCTCGATGAGCTGCCGGTAGGTCAGGACGCCGCCGGGGGCGACGACGGCGCGTGCGTGCGGGGTGCGACCTGCCCAGGCGGTGACCTGTGCGGGCAGGGTGTCGTCCCGCGGGTAGTGTCGTTGCTCTCCATGCTCGAGCGCCGTCAGGTCACCGAGACTCGTCACGGTCAGTGCGGAAGGGGGTCGCGACCGCTGACCGCCTCGGAGATGCCTCGCGGCGTGCGCGCTGTAAACACGTCGCGCAGCGAGACGGGGATGCCCAGCTGGTCGCGGACCTGGGCGACCACGCGGCCGGCTAGAACCGAGTGACCACCCAGCTCGAAGAAGTCGGAGTCGGCGTCGACGTCCTCGACCTCGAGGACGGAACGGTAGGTGGTGACGAGGCAGTCGACCACTTGGTCGGATCCTGCTGTTTCGAGCATTGTTTCTCCTCTTTGCCGCATGGTCAGCACTGTGAATCTCGCACACTCGAGACGTCGCGAGGTACTGACACCCATCAGTACCGACCGTGCGCTCGGCGCCCGCCTTGCCAGGTCGTCCTGGGCGAGCTGCCAAGTGCCTGGGTGGTCAAGGTCGCCGACCATAATGGAGCTCCCGCATGCCCGGCTTGCAGGTGAGGCACAATCCCGTCCGACTCGAGCTCGGAGCGGGGCCTAATTCTTGAGGCGCCTGCCTTCGGCTGGGTCTTCAGGGACCACATGTTCACCATGCAGTGGGGCGCGGACGAGAGTTTGCACCACGGCACGCTCGAGAAGTTCCACGACAACGGCAGGCGGTCGAGCAGGGCTGCGCCCGGGTCTGGTCTCTGGACGCGGTCGAGCACCGGTGGGTGGAGAGATGGGCGGGGTTAACCTGTGCTTCGTCCGGCGGAGCACCGGAGACGCTCCGCCGTCCCTGGTGATGCCTGCCCTCACCGGGTCCCTGCTGCCCAGGATCATCCTCGGCATCCAGTACGAGTGCCCGCCCAACGACCTGGGCTGGATGCGGCCCATGGGCCAGGCGGCCGAGGCCTGCTGAGGCGGCTCAGGCCTGCTCGAGCGGCTCGACCGCGTGCGCGGCCGCTAGGCGGAGCAGACGGTCGACGGACTCGTCGGGGAAGAGGTTGCGGTTGTAGGTAGCCGTAACGTGCGGATGCGACTCGCGGAGCGTCCAGACGAACACGATGGTGTCCTTCCCGGCGGCCGCGCCATCAAACTTCATCTCGACGGACTCGGCCGTGATCCCGGGCAGCCGCACGTTGGTGCTGGCGTTGCGCCCCTCCGTGACTCCGAGGAAAACCTCCGACGCCCGCGGCGAAATGAGCGATCTGGACCAGGTGTCGCCTGCGATGTCGAGCGAGAGGATGTGGTCGGAAGTTTGGACGCTGCGATGGAAGACGTCGCGCACCGTGTCCAGTCGGGACGGGGAGGTGCCCCTCAGGTGAACGGGGACCCCCTGGGTAAACAGCCCGAGCGTGCCGTAGCACCCCGGGGTGAAGCGCCCGTGGTGGTGGAAAAGGAGGCCCGCCGCGTCCTCGCCCGACACCTCCTGCATGCTGCTCAGCATCGCGGACGCGATGACAGAGAACGGCGTGGCGCGCGCCTGGCTTGCGGAGGCGCAGACCATGGCCGTGCCGTCGGCGGGCAGGTCCAGTGCGAGCGTCGTCATGTCCGGCTCGGCCTTGGACTCGCCCTGGAGGGAGAACGATGGGGGGATGTTCCCGAAGTCGCGCGTGTAGCCGGTCCAGAACTCCCGGCGCTCGCTGCCCCACGCGCCGTCGAAGTCCTCGCGCATCGCCGACGCGAAGTCGCGGTAGGTCCTGCTCTCCGCCGTGTCGGGCGCGGTGCGTTCGAGCGCCTGGCGGTACTGGACGTTGAAGTCCTGCATGAGGTACTGCCAGGACATCTCGTCGCTAATGACGTGGTCGACCGAGATGCCGAGCAGGTGCCTCTGGTCGTCTCGCTGCACGAGGACGATGCGTGTGAAGCGGTCGCCGCCCAGGTCAAACGGGGTCCCGAGGCTGCGGCGCATGATCGCCGCCGCCTCATCATCGGTGTCGGCAGTGTGTAGCTCGACCTCGGCCACAGGGTCGCGGTGCGTCAGCGCCTCGACGGGCGAGGCGTAGGTGCGGCGCATCGCGTCGTGGCGCAGGCACACCCGTCGCCACGCGTCGCGGACGGCGTTGACCTCGAGCGGACCGGTCAGCCACCAGATCTCGTAGAGGAGGTTGTGCCAGTGCGAGAAGGTACCCCTAAGCCGCACCTCCTCGGCAAGCGACGTCGGGCCGCGGTGGACTGCGCCCTCGACGCTCACGCCTCCGAGTCGCCGTACAGGAGGGTGGCCAGGCTGCGCGGCGTGGTGTGGGTGAAGACGTCGCGCAGGCTCACGTTGGTGCCGAGCTGCTGGTAGATCTGGCCGGCGACCTGGAGCACGTGCAGCGACGTGCCGCCGTTCTCGAATACGTCGGAATCCTCGTCGAGTCCCGGCTTATCCAGGGCCTGTCGCCAGATCTCCGTCAGGGTCGCCACCTGGTCGGGCTGCGCGTCGCTCGATCGATCCATGCGCGGGAGCTCCTCGTTTCGCTGTCGGACTTCTGGGCGAAGGCTCGTCGCGCAACGCCACGCCACTGCCAACGCTACTGACCGGCCCGACGGGCCTGTACTGACACCGGTCAGGATCTGCGGGCGTCGGCGGTCGGGCCCGACTCCTAGCACCTGATAGGACCGGGAGTCGAGGGCGACGGCCAGTATTGCGACCGGTTGGAGGTGGCCCATGCCGTCGAGTCTTCCCATGTTGAGCGCGCAGTTCGCCTTTGCTATGGAGGGGGAGCGCACGGGTAGGAGGGGCAGCGTCTGCTTGGAGTTCTCGGCGTCGCCGGGCAGCTTGGTGGCACGCGACGTCGAGAAGGTGCTTACGGCGGTGGCCGCAACGAACCCGGCGCTCTGTTACCGCCCGCGCTTCTCACGGGGCGAGGCCGACCAGGAGTGGATACCGGGCTGGTGCGACTTCGCGGAGCTCGGGGCGGAGTCGGACGGGGCCGCAGACCAGGAGGTCGTGCAGCTGGTCGCCGGGTTCGAGACCGACCTGCGCGGAGCCCCGCTCGCAGCCCAGCTGATCCGCTCAACCGCTCGCGACCGACTGGCCCTCGTGCTGGACCACGCCCTGGTCGACCAGCAGTCGTTGATGCTGGTGATGCGTCAACTCGCTGCCCCCCGTGACCCCGACGCGTATGAGCGCAAGCGCTTCGAGGCAGCGGTCCACGACCGGTTCGCGTTTGAGAACGCCGCCGCCGGAGGCGCCTCCGTCGCGTTCTGGGTCGACCGGCTCGCGTCAGCCGGTGGGACGCTCCCACAGGTGCGGCAGGGGACGGCCGTGCCGGCACCGACGGTGGCGCTCCCCCGAGTCGCGGTTTCCCAGGGTTTCCGCGGCTCATTGTTCCCCTACCTGCTCTTCTCCCTCCATCGGGCCATTCGGGACGTCATGCCGGGCTCCGCCGCGTCCGTCGTCGGATACCCGTGGGGTGGGCGGGACCCTGGTGTGGCGGACCTCGTCGGGTGCTTCATGAACACCGGCGTCTCGCTGGACAGCACCGACGCACGCACGGGCCCGGGGGCTGTGGCCACGTTCCGGGACGCCTGGTTCGACGAGCTCAATCACATCGACGTGCCCGTCACGCGGTTGATGAGCCTCGACGCTGGCTTCACCGGTGCTGTGTCGGCCTACCTCAGCTTTTCCGACGGGTGGCTGCGCACGGTGAACATCGCTGGGACCGAGGCGGTGCAGATGTTACCGGCTCACGCCGAGATCCCGGTCACATCGACCTTCCAGGCCGCCGCGTCGATTCGCAAGGGCGAGCTGCAGCCCTGGCTGATCGTTGACGAGACGGTGCTGGGACGTAGTACAGACGAGCTGGGAGCGCGCTGGCTCCACTGGCTTGGCGAGGTGCTGTCGCGATGACCTGGTCAGGGTCGGCCCCCCGTCGGCGGTCCGGGTGAGACGGTGAACCGTGCTGGTGCCCCGGATGCACAAGGGCCATGCTGAGGCTGCCGGTCGCCGTGGCCGGCGTGCAGATGAACCTGCGCACGAGGACTGGCCACGGTTGTGCCGGCTGCTCAACGCGTCCGTCTCGCGTCCCACGACGCCGACTGCTTGACGCCGGTGCGGTGGCTTGGGTGGCTGGACCAGTGCGGCGCCGCGCGGTCGGTCCTAGTGGACGGCCCCCGCCAGCCTTTCCTGCAGGCGCCGAGCATGCTGCTCGACGTCTTCGTCTACGAGCTGGCGCCGGCGAAAGGCCCTCACGGGAACGTGACGGCGCTCAGCAGCAGGCCTCCGACGGCGCGGAAGGTGCCGTCGAACGCGTGGAACTCCACACCTGTGTCGCGCCGGACCCCGGGCGTCATCAGGTCCGCGTGGAAGGTCCCAGCTGCCCGGTCGATGACGACGACCGCGTCCTCAAAGCCGAGCCAGCGACCCGTCAGCGGGAACCATGCTTTGTAGACCGCCTCCTTGGCGGTGAACAGCAGACGGTCCCAGTTCACCGTCGAGTCCTCCCGCGCGAGCCCGTCGAGTGCCTTGCGCTCTGCGAGGGAGGCGACCTGCTCGAGCACGCCGGGGGGCAGCGGCCCATTGGGCTCGGCGTCCATACCCACGGAAGCAATGCTGCGGCTCACAGCGGCCGCACGGTAGCCAGGGCAGTGCGTGATGGCGCCGACCACGCCGTCCGGCCACAGGGGTTCCCGCCGCGCTCCAACACGGATGGGTGCCGGAGGGAAGCCGAGCTGCTCAAGGGCCTCTCGGGCACAGCGACGTGCGGTGACGAACTCGCGTCCACGGGCTGAGTGCGGTGCGACGACGTACTCCTCCTCACCGGGGAAGACCACGGTCTCGAGATCGTCCTCGAAGGCCTCAACCGAGACGACGCCCTCGGGCAGAAGCTGGCTTAGCACGCGGGTGCTTCGGGGAGGACGGTGCACACAGCCGGGGGTCGGGACCGGGACCGGGCTCTCCACTCCTCGGGGTATCCCCGCGAGACCTCCTCGAAGAGCACGCTGCCGTACAGGATGGTCCGCGGCACGTGCAGGTGGCCGTAAACCGCGAAGACGGCCCGGTAGCGCGTATGCCACCCCCGGATGAACTCCGTGCCGCACCACTGGGCGAACTTCGGGTGACGGAGGATCTCCGAGGGCCGACGGCTCAGCGGCCAGTGCGAGACCAGGACCGTGAGGAACCCGGGATCCCGGCGGGCCAGTCTCTGCTCGGTGTGGGCCGCACGTGCTCGGCACCAGGTCGCCCCGTCGGGGTTGGACTCGGGGTGCAGCAGGACCTCGTCGATGCAGACTACGCCCCACTTGTAGGCGACGGCAAACGACTCCGCCTGCGACGTGGTGCCCGGGGCCCGGAAGTTGTAGCCGTAGAGAACGAAGACCGGAGCGACCTGGACCGGACCGCCCGGCTTGATGGCCCCGTTAAATCGCCGGTTGTCCGGGTTCGACACTTGCAGGTCGCTCATCGCGAGAAGGAGGCCGGCCATCACGGCCAGTCTGCCCGCTGTGGGTGCGCAGAGCCCCTGACGGCTGACCGTACGTGCCACGCATGGCTGACAGGTGCCAGTAGCGCGTCGTAGGTCGCCCGTGCATCCTCAGAGAAGTCGAACGTTAAAGGAGTCCCGCATGGCCGTGCCGCTCACCTGCGCGTCGGAGGACGCGTCATCCGACGAGTCGCTCTGGCTCCGGGCCTTCAAAGACGTGCTCGCACTCGACGACCTCAGCGAGGCCGAGCTCGACGATCTCACCGAGGATAGCGACTTCTTCCGGTCGGGCGGCTACTCCCTCCTCATCCCGCAGCTGGTCAGCCGCTACGAAGCGCTCGCGGGATGGCGTCCGCCGGTACGCCTGGTGTTCGAGTTCAGCTCCCCCCGGGAGCTCGAGAGGGAGACGGCGACGAGACGCGAGCCGGCCGACACGGGGGGACCGTGAAAGGCGAACCCAGCCCTGCCCCGTGGAGGTGCACGGCGCGGGACGCCGTGCGCGTGAACAAGCACGGGATCGAACTGACCATCTACGCGCCGGCCAACCGGTCGGCCACCGTGGCGAGGGTCGAGGTGCAGCGCGGCCACTTCCAGGAGTTCTACAACACCCGTAGCACGTACCTCTACTACGTTGTCAGCGGCAGCGGCACGTTCTACGTCGACGACCAGCCTCACCCGGTCGGACCGTCCGACCTGGTCACCGTGCTCCCCGGTAGCAGGGTCCACTACTTCGGCAGCATGGAGCTAGTGCTCACCGTCGCCCCGGCCTTCGACGAACGCGACGAGCACCACGTCAGGTTCATCAGCGAGACCGAAAGCCCGCACCACTGACCCGCGCGCGCCCGGTCACGGCTGCGCGTGCCCCCACGTTCTACGTCGAGCCGACGAGAGCCTCCGACCACGCGCACAACCTCACCATCGTCCTGGCGGTGCACGACGCGCCGACGAGGAGGCCCTCGTCGTCGCTGTCGTCGACCTCCCTGGCGGCGCTGGGGGGGGGCAGGTCATGGAGCCGATCGACGTCGTCGCATCCATCACTTCGCAAGCGACGGCGGGGCGCTGGCTCGTTTCGTGCTCGTCAGGCCGTCCGCTGATCGGGCCCAGATCGCGATCGTCTGCCACCACCTGGCCGCCGACCAAGCCCCGCGCTGGGGTTCCGCGGAGCCTGCAGCTGGCGCGAGGAGCGGCCGCCGGCGGGTCGAGTTATCGCAGTGACCGAGATGATGCCGAACGCGGACCAAGCGTGCCTGCACGACGCTAACCAGGGCCGCCACAACGCCGAGATCCGGTTGATCGCATTGGCGCACGGAGCCGGCCCGGGGCTGAGGGCGCTGACAGCTGCTAGTACCGGCTATGCCGGAGCCAAGGGCATGCTCTGGCAGCGCCGTTCCACGGCGTGTCCACCAGACCGAGAGGACGACATGTTCCAGCTCTTCGAACGGCCCGGGCCGCTTGAGCCGCCGTCCATCTACGAGGAGATGCGGAAGAAGGCGCCAGTGGCACGCGTCCCCGTCCCCCGGTTCGAAAACGCCTGGCTCGTCACGTCGTACGACGCGGTGGCGACCGTGCTCTCCGACCCCCGTTTCGGCGGGGCTCCACCGGACAGGGCGACTGCCAAGGACAAGGTTGCCAGCGCCGACGGGCACGCGCGCATGCGTCGGCTCGTGACCCGCGGGCTCACTGCTCGCCGGGTGGAGGCGGTGCGTCCGCGCGTCGAGGAGATGGCGAGCGGCTACGTCGCTCGAATGGCCGCGCAGAAGGCCGACGCGGAGCACCCCGTCGACCTGATCGAGACCTTCTCGGCGCCGCTGGCGATCAACGTGCTCGGCGAGTTCCTCGGCGTGCCGCTGGAGGAGAGGGCAGCCCTGCGCGGGTGGGCGGAGGAGGCGCTGCTGATCGGCAACGTGCCCAACGGCGAGCGGATGCGCCAGGGAGTGGCGGCGCTCGAGGCATACGCCACGGACCTCGTGGCCGCCAAGCGCAAGAGCCCGGGTGATGATCTGCTGACTGACCTCATCGCCGTGCGTGACACCGACGACGGGCGCCTCAGCGACGAGGAGCTCACCTCTCTGATCATGGTGCTGCTGGAGGGCGGCTACCTAAGTCCACGCAACGCCATCTCGGTGGCCGTCATGCAAGGCATCGCCGAGGGGCGCACGAGCGAGACCGATCCTGACGTCGACGAGGTGCTCCGACTTCTCGCGGGACTGACTGGCGAGGCACTGCCACGCTGGGTGCAGCAGGACCTGACGCTCGAGGGCCAGCAGCTCGCCGCCGGCGACATGGTGCTCGCTCGCCTGGAGGCGGCGAACCGGGACCCGGAGAAGTTCCGCGACCCGCACCGCTACGTCCCTGGGCGCGGTGTCCCTCACCTGACGTTCGGCCGCGGCCCTCACCACTGTCTGGGCGCCGCCCTCGCGCGGATGGAGCTGGCTACGGCACTCACCGTCCTCGCGCGCGAGGTGCCGGGGCTGCGGCTGGAGACCGCTATCGAGGACGTCCCCTGGTCCTACGGGTTCGCCGACGCCGGCCCGGCCACCCTGCACGTGTCCTGGTGACCTGCGTGTGGTGCCGACGTACGTCGGGCGACGTACGTCGGGCGACGTACGTCGGGCGACGTACGCTAGTCGGCCACGATCTGGTCGAGCGGGGTGTCGAGTACGCGGAGGCCGCGGGCGATCAGTGTGCTCACGGCAATGAGGGCCAGCACCCCGGCGAAGATCCCGGTCGCGGCGGCTGGGCCGATCGCCGAGGCGAGGACGCCCGCGGCCAGCGCGCCGACCCACCGGATCGACGACGCGCCGAACTCGATGGCGCTGGAGGCCCGGCCGATCAGCCGATCGGGAATGATCCGCGTCTCGTAAGAGGAGAAGAGCACGTTGAGGGGGGAGACGACGAACATCAGGATCGCCATCAGCACTCCGATCGCCCAAGCGTTGGTGACCATGGCGATCCCGGCGACCATGAGCGCCATGAGCCACGAGGCGGCGATGACCAGCAGCCGGCCGGGGAGCGTGCGGACGATCTTGGCGGCGACGAGTGCGCCGACGAGGCCACCGACGGCACCGATGGCGTTGACCGCGCCGACCAGCGCCGGGCTGCCACCGCGCGTGTGCACAAGGACGATGACGAGGATGAACAGTCCAGCCGCACAGGCGTTGATGAGGGCCGCCCAGATCGTGACGAATCGGAGGTAGGCGTTGCCCATGATGAAGCGGAGGCCTTCGCCGATGCTCTGCAACACCGGCTCCCGCGGCTCCTTCTCGTCGAGGTCGGGACCGAGCGGCCGGCGGATTATCATGACGCCGACGATGTTGATCACGAAGGAGATCGCGTCGACGAGGAACGGCAGGAATCTCGCCACCCCATAGAGCAGTCCTCCCACCGCCGGTCCGATCAACCCGATGACCATTCCCCGGGCCTGCATCAGCGAGAAGGCGGTGGGAAGCTGGTCCTGGTCCACCACCCGGCGCAGGGCGGCGTACTCAGCGCCCCCGGAGAGACCGCCCGCGAGCCCCTGCAGGAACCCGACGAGCACGATGTGCGGGATCGTCACCCGGTCGGTGAGCACGGCGATCGTGACGGTGCTGACTGCGACCGCCTGAATTGTCGGGCTCAGCAGCATGAGCGTTCGGCGCGAGAAGCGATCAGCCAGCGCACCGCCGACCAGCAGGGTCACCACGTAGCCGATGCTGAGCGCCGCCTCGACCGCTCCGGCGCCGGCAGCGGAGCCGGTCACCGCCAGGACGAGCAGCGGGTAGGCGACGACCGCCAGGGCGGTGCCGAAGTCCGAGAGCGTCTGGCCGATCCACCACCCGGTGTAGTCGCGGTTGTGGAACAGAAGCCTCCGGGAGGGCTTCTGCTCGGCGTCGGGGTCCACGATGGGCGTGGTCGAATTTTCCATGGAGAGCCGTGTCGCTTTCGGGCGGGGGATCAGAAGATGATGCGGTCCGAGCTCGACAGCCTCGCCTCGCGGGAGTTGCGGAGGTTTCGGGTGACACAGATCCGCTTGAGCCAGCGGTCGTTGCCGTCGTAGCGAGCAGTAAACGGATTGCGGCCGTGCACCGCCTTGTAGTTGTCCACGAAGCAGAGGTCGCCGGGCTCGAGTACGACCGGCTCGAGCACCCGGTCGATGGCGTCGATGAGTCCCTGGATCGCACCCCGGGCCGGCTCCTCCAGGCGGTCCACGTCCATGAAGTAGGGGTCGAGGCACATGTAGGGAGATCTGGCAGACCCCGAGAGAACCGGTCGCTTCTCGGCCCGCGTGTTCATCTCGGTGATCCGTGCGTAGGCGGCGTCGAGGAGCTCCTGGATCTCTGGGGGAACGTCGCGGTCGACCTTGTTCTTCGGCAGATGCGACTCGTCGGGCCTGATGTGGAAGAGCGGCTGGAAGAGGTGATCGACGTCGACCTCGTCCCACGGGATCGAGTCCGCCATAGCGACGGTGGTCTCGACGTTGTCGGGGTTGCGCAGGCACAAGAGTCCGACGTAGTCGCCGCGGAACGGGTGGAACGCATCTTCGGTGTGCCACCAGAGCAACTGCTTGCTCCCCGAGCCGAGCTGGTCGTCCTCGTCGGCCTTGATCGGGAGCACGTCGTGCATGAGGTAGCCGTCCTGCTGGGTCGACCAGCCGAACGGGTCGCCGAGCAGAGTGCCGCACAGGAGGAAGAACATCTCCTGCGGCAGGGCGGAGGAGACCGTGTCGCGATCCCTCCAGTGCGCGGGCGTGCTGCCGATCCGCTCCTGGTCGATCGGGAGGCCGGAGATGACCGCGACGCCGCTGGGCTCGGTGAGCCGGAAGTCGTTGAGGAAGCCGCGGACGCGCGGGGGGAGCTCGTGTGCGAGGACGGGTGCGTGGCGCAGCAGCTCGGGGTCCTCCACTGAGGTGTACTTCTCGGTGATCTCACCGACCAACCGGTGAATGCCATCGATATCGGGCCCTGTCAACGTCATCCGGTACATATTTCTCCTCGCATTGCTTCGGGTGGTGGTCAGCAGGCCGCGGGCCCGGTACGACGTAGCCGCGGTCAACTCGACCCGGGTGGAGCAAGGTGCTTGGTTCGTCGGGACGTCGGCTGCGCAACGAAGGGTGCTGACGTCCGTAATCGTCCCGCGGGTGTCGTCACCGCGCGACGATAGGCCGGGTCCGGTAGTCCTCGCGGCTAGCATTTGTCAGGGCGCACGGGACCCCAGAAGGGGTTGGGCGGGCACCGCGGACCCTTGCATCTGTCAGTGCCTTGGACATAACACGCGGTCCTACAGTGAGGAATTCGTCGGCGCCCTGGGGGCGCCCATCCGATTCGAGCATCCACGAGATCCGGTTCCAGCTCCTGAAAGGGCTGGACGAGCAGGAGGAGGCGGCCGTGGCCCGGCAACTCGCAGATCTATGTCCGCGTAGGGGCACCGCCCAGTGACCGTTCTGGGACAGGTCCCCGCGGCCGCGCTCGAGGACTGGTTCCGCGTGCGCTACTTCGACGCACGCGTGGATATCAGCAGCAGCGGGGTCCACCCCTACACCCTCGGCCAGGTCCGTGGGCTGACCGGCTTGGCCGCCGAGGAGCTTGACGACCTGGTCTTCCGCGACTCCCCGTCGTCCGGGCAAGACAGGTTGCGCACTGCGCTGATCGAGAGGTTCGAGCCGGGTCCGAGCCACGAGCCGCTGGTGTGCAACGGCTCCACGGAAGCCATCCTCCTGGCGGTCTCCGCCCTCGTCGGCGCCGGCGACGAGGTCGTGGTCACTACGCCGAGTTACCACGCGCTCACAGCGCTCGCCGCGTCGGCAGGCGCGACGCTGGTCAGGTGGGAGCTCGACCTGACGGGCGGTCGGCCCGACCTCGAGGCGTTGCGCTCGCTGATCGGTCCCCGCACCCGCGCCGTCATCGTCAACTTCCCGCACAACCCCAGTGGGATCACCCTCACCGCACCCGAGTACGACGAGCTCCTCGCGATCGTCGACCACAGCAACGCCTACCTGCTGTGGGATGCCGCCTTCGCCGAACTGGTGCACGAGGCCGAGCCCCTGCCCGATCCCTCGCGCACCATCGAGCGTTGCGTCTCCTTCGGCACCCTCTCCAAGGCGTACGGCCTGCCGGGGCTGAGGGTGGGATGGTGCATCGCGCCGTCCACGCTTGCCCCTGAGCTGGTCCGGATGCGCGACTACGTCACCCTCAACACCTCGCCCCTGCTGGAGGAGATCGCGGCGCGGGTGATCGAGAACGCCGACGCCGTGCTCGGGCCGCGACTGGCGGAGGTCCGGGGGAACCGTGCCAACGTGGCGGACTGGCTGGCGGCCAACGGCGACATCGTGGCCGGGGTCGCCCCCGGCGGGGGCGTAACCTTCTTCCCGCAGGTCCTTGGGCTCGAGGACACCAGGCCGCTGTGCGAGGTCCTGGCCGACGAGCACAGCGTCCTCACCGTCCCCGGCGAGTGCTTCGACCACCCGGACCGGGTTCGGCTTGGCTTTGGCGCTCCCGGGCCCGACGTGGCCGCCGGGCTGGACGTCTTCGCGCGCGTCGTCCGGCAGTGGAGCCGGCGATGACGACGAGGGGCGACGAAGACCGGGCCGCGCCTTCGCCGCCGGGCCCGTTCGCACGGCCGGGGGACGCCGACCTCGACGAGGTCGAGCGCGCCGCGTGGCTTGACTTCAACCGCACCGCGGAGGCCCCAGGCGACCACCCGTCGAGGTTGCTGCCCTGGCTGGCGCAGGCCGCCCGGGACCATAGTGATCTTCCCGCCGTGTCTGCCGACGGCCTGGTACTCACCTACGCCGCGCTCCACGAGCGGGCCGATGCCCTGGCCACTTACCTTCGCGGCTCGGGCGTCGGGGCAGGGGACACCGTCGCCGTGGTCGCCACCCGGACGGTCGTGCCCTACCCGGCGCTGCTTGCCGTGATCTCCGTGGGCGCCGCCTACGTCCCGCTGAACCCCCACGACCCCACGGACAGGCTCCGGCTGATGCTGGAGGACTGCGGGGCCTCGACCGTCCTTTCCGACGTTTCGAGCGCACCAAAGTTGCAGGCGTTGACCGGCCTGGTACCGACGTGCGCCGTGCTCGACGAGGGCGGCGCAATGGACGGGTGGCAGGACTGGTCCGGGGTCCCGGCTGCCTACCAGCCCGCACCGCCAGTCGAGGCGACGGCGGGTACGGGGGCCCCAGAGGACACCACCGCATACGTCATCTACACCTCCGGCACGACGGGGCGTCCTAAGGGCGTGCGTGTCGCCGAGTCCAGCCTGCTCAACCTCGTGCGCTGGTTCCACGACCGCCACGGGACCGTCGCGGGTGACCGCGTGGCGCAGAACGCTCCGTTGACGTTCGATCCCTCGGTGCAGCAGATATTCCCCGCATGGACCGCCGGCGCCTGCCTGGTGGTCATGCCCGACGTGGCCCTCCTCGACTCCTACGAGCTGCTGGTTTGGCTTCAGGAGGAGGAGATCACCCACCTCGACATGGTCACCTCCCACTGGTTTCACATGCTCGACGCGGCCGTCTCCAGCCCAGGCCTGCGCGACCTCCCACACCTGCGGTGGACCCTGGTCGGGGGCGAAAGCTTCACCTACCGGAGCACGCGGCAGTGGTACGACGTCGTCCGGTCGCCCGGCCTGCTGAACAACGTCTACGGCCCGACCGAGGCCACCGTCAACGCGACCCATATCGTCGTGCCTCCCGAGCGGACCGAGGGCAAGGTGCCGATCGGGAAGCCGCTGCCCCACTACCGCCTCTACGTGCTCGACGACGATGGCGGCCTGTGCCCGGTCGGTGAGCAGGGCGAGCTCTACATCGCTGGGGCAGGGCTGGCGCAGGGCTACTGCTCGGAGGAGGCGACGCGGAAGGCCTGGCTCGACCACTGCGTCTTCGGCGACACGACGGAGCGCCTCTACCGGACCGGTGACCTGGCCCGGCTGGTGCGCGACATCGACGGCACGCCGGTGCTGGAGTTCCGCGGCCGGGCGGACCGGCAGGTCAAGATCTCGGGGTACCGCCTCGAGCTCGAGGAGGTCGAGATGGCGGCCAAGGCGTGCCGGGAGGTGCGCGACGCCGCCGTCATGACCATCGGGGACCCGCCGACCCAACTCGTTTGCTTCGTCGTGGGCGGCCAAGACGGACCCGCGTCGCTGCGCGCCGAGATGTCGGAGAGGCTCCCTGCCTACATGGTCCCGCACATCGTCCTGCCGGTCGGCAGCATGCCGTTCACCCCCAGTGGCAAGCTCGACCGGGACCGCCTGCTCGAGCACCTCGACCAGGTGCGCGCCAGCCAGGCGGTACCTGGCCGGAGCCTGACCGCGACCGAGCAAATGGTCGCAGACGTTCTGAGCCGGGTGCTCCGAGTGCCCGTGACCTCGCCGACGGCCGATTTCTACCTTCTGGGCGGGTCCTCGCTGCTTGCCCTGCAGGTCGCCGGATTGCTGCGCGACTCCGGGGAGCCGGTGCGCGCGACCGACCTCCTCGAGCACTCCACCGTCGAGCATCTCGCGGCACACCTCGACCGAGAGCGGGTCGTCCGATGACTGCACGGGTGGAGGTCGCCGGCGTTAGGCCACCGACGCTCCACCTCTACGCCCAGCCGAGCGGCGCCACGGACGTGGGCCGTCATCGCCCGCTGGTCGAGGCGCTCCCGCGCGACGTGGACCGCCTCACGAGGATCAACCACGCCCTGGTGGTGCACGAGCACATCGCACCGGCGTACGGCGTCGTGCTCACCGACGAGGACTACGGGACGGCGCACCACCGCTCGGTCGAACGGGTGCTGGACTTCGTCGCCGCACGGGACGGGCGACCCTTCGACCAGCCTCGGGCGGCCACGAGCCGGGTTGCCGGCAACTGCTGGCACTTCGTGATGCTCCTCGTCGCCACCCTGCGAGTCCAGGGAACCCCTGCCCGGGCGCGGTGCGGCTTCGCGGGCTACTTCAGCGAGGGCCGGTTCGAGGACCACTGGGTCTGCGAGTACTGGCACCCCGACGAGCGGCGCTGGGTGCTGGTCGACGCCCAGGTCGACGCGATGCAGCGGAGCATGTTCGAGATCGACTTCGACCATCTGGACGTGCCCCGCGATCGGTTCCTCGTCGCGGGTGAGGCATGGGCCCGGTGTCGTGCGGGCACGGCCGATCCGGGGGCGTTCGGCCTGAGCATCACGGGTCGTTTCGGGGAGTGGTACGTCGCCGCCAACCTGATGCGCGACGCAGCGGCGCTGCAGCGCCTGGAGATGTTGCCGGACGATACCTGGGGTGCGATGCCGGGACCGGGCGACACCGTCGGCGGCGAGCTGGCGGCCCTCCTCGACGGTCTGGGCACGCTTACGCTCGCGCCCGACACGAGGTTGACCGAGCTCGAGCAGCTGTGGGCCGACGAGCGGCTGCGGGTGCCAAAGACCCAACCCGGCGGGAGCTGACGGCGTGGCGTCGATGACGGACCGGAGCGTCTTCGGCGAGGCGGAGCCCGACCCAGCGATCACGTCCCAGTGCCGGAAGGAAGTGTCCATGGAACCCAGCGGAGTGCGTTACCACGACGAGCTCGATTGCTACGTTGTGTGGGGATTGGAGCCGGCCCGTGCCGCGATGGCCGACCCCGCCCTCACCAGCGACACCTTCCAGCCGATGAACCTGAGCTACCTGCCGGAGGTGGTCCGCGACGAGTGCCCCGACCTGGTCGCCCTTGTCGAGCGCTGGTTCATCTTCCGCGACGGCGCCGACCACCAAACGGCACGCAAGGCCGTACGTCCCCTCTTCTCCCCGCGCAACATCCGTGACCTGGCACCGGAGGTCGCGACGATCGTGGAGGACGTGCTGGACGAGGCAATGCGCTCTACGGAGTTCGACTTCGTCACCGAGGTGGCGGACAAGGTCGCGGCGCGTGCGATCGCGCTGATACTCGGGTTCGAGTCGGCCTCACAGGAGTCGCTGCAGCGGTGGGGGCTCGCGCTGTCGAAGTTCCTAGGCGCGTCCTACCGTCCCGACTTCGCGATGGAGGCCCAGGTCGCCATCGTGGAGTTGAGCGAGTTCGTCCGTTCGGCCGAGTCGGCTCCCGGTGGCTTGCTGAGCCTGGCGTCGGGGGAGAGGGAGGACCGCGTAGCGACCGCCGCGATGATGGTGTTCGGCGGGCTGCAGACGACGGTCGGCCTCCTGGGCTTCGCCTGCAAATACATGATGGAGTCCGACGTTTCCCCGTCGACCGTCGGGGAGCGCAGCGCCCTCATCGAGCGCACCCTGTCGCACTGGGCGCCCCTGGGGCACGTGGCGCGGATGGCGGACCGCGCGACGTCGATCGCGTCCACAGCCATACCTGAGGGGAGCGCGGTGCTCATCGCGCTCGACGGCACTGACGTCCTCGATCGGCCCGGGATGTTGACGTGGGATCCGGAGTTGCCGAGCGGGGGCCCGGGTCCCCTGGAGGACAAGGCGCTCCACCTAGCCTTCGGCTACGGCGTCCACCGCTGCATCGGCGCACCGCTGGCGCGCCTGGTAGGGGACGAGGTCGTCCGTCAACTCGTGGAGAAGGCGCCCGGCGCCCGGGTGGTCTCTGCGACCCCGAAGGCCAACCGCACCTATCGCGGGTTCAGCGAGCTGGTCGTGCGCATCCCTGGCTGAGCCGGCGGAGGTCCTTGACGCCCCGGGATTCCTCGGGGTGCGCGTGCTGGACCTCCGTCTGGTAGGGCATGGTCGTGAGGGCGAACGACGCCACGGGGGTCGTCGCGCAGAAGGGCTCTCTGCGAGGAGCACGTCGACCTGCTGCCCCAGCTTCCTCCACCTTGCTGAGGCTCAGCGGGCCTCCTTGACGATGCCGGCGAGGATGTCGGCTGCATCGCGCACGTCGGCGGGCCGGAGGCCGCGATGCGTCACCGCGCGGATCCGGCCGTGGCCGAACTCGCCCACGGCCAGGCCACTCTCGCGGGCAAGGTCGACGACGGCGTTCTCGTCGAGGTCGCCGGCGGATACCCGAAACAGCACGATGTTGGTCACGACCGAGCCGGCGTCGATGTCGATCCCGTCGATGTCGGCCAGCCGTTGGGCTAGGTCCGCCGCCAGGGCGTGGTCCTCGGCGAGCCTGTCGATCATCGAGGTCATGGCCACGATGCCGGCTGCCGCGACCACACCGGCCTGGCGCATGCCGCCGCCGAGCATCTTGCGCAGCCGACGCGCCCGGGCGACAACCTCGGCGTCCCCGGCCAGGATCGACCCGATCGGCGCGGAGAGCGCCTTGGACAGGCAAAACTGGAGCGAGTCGGCGAAGGCGGCGATCTCCGCCGCGGGCACGCCGCTAGCCACCTCCGCGTGGAAGATCCTGGCCCCGTCCATGTGCAGCGGGACGCCGCGGTCGTCAGCGAAACGTCGTACGGCGTCGAGGTAGCCGGGGTCCAGCACCCGCCCGCCCATCCGGTTGTGAGTGTTCTCGAGGCAGATCAGCCCCGGCAGGGCGAACTGCGGGTCGTCAAGGTCGGGCGGCCAACCCCCGGCGAGGTCGGCGAGGTCGAGCGTGCCGTCGGGCTGGGTGCGGACCGGCTCGTAGATGATCCCGCCGCAAACGCTCGCCCCGCCGGCCTCGTAGAGGTAGATGTCGCTCTCGTCCCCGACGATGGCCTTCCCGCCCCGCGGCACATGCGCCATCATCGCGGTCAAGTTGGCCATCGTCCCGCTGGGCATCAGACAGGCGTCGGACTTGCCGAGCCGCTCGGCCGCAAGCTCCTCCAGCCGCCTGACGGTCGGGTCCTCGGAGTAGACGTCGTCTCCGAGGTCGGCCCGCGTCATGGCGGTGAACATCTCGGGGGTGGGCAGCGTGAAGGTGTCGCTCCGCATCTCGATCACGTCAGTCGGTCCTTACTCAGTCGTCGGTCAGTCGGACGGTGATGCCGGCCATTGCCAGGTCGAGGGTGCGGTCGACCTGCTCGATCGACCCCCCGGTGGCGATCACGTGGCCCAGCCGGTCGTAGGCGTCGGCGGCGGCGCGTACGCGGTCGCCGGGACGGCAGCTGGTGTGCACCGCCGCAACACCATCACGGGTCCGGGCCTCCTCGAGGCCGTCAACGGTGGACACCTCGCCGTCGGTCGTGCTGGTGATGAATGCGATGCCGGCTGTCCTTGTCCGCAGGTCTCCGACGGTCATCGGCAGGTCGATCGCCGCCCTCAACTGCTGATCGAGCAGGTCGGGGCCGCCCGCGAGCCTGATGAGCTCAGGGATCATCCCGCCGGCCGGGCGGGCGTTAATCTCGATGACGGTGGGCCCGGCGTCGGCCAACCGCACCTCGGTGTGGCACACCCCGTGGCGGACGCCGACCGCCTCGAGAGCCTCGATCACCACGCGCTCGATCTCGCCAGCCGTGGTCTCCTCGAGCACGGCGGGGAACGCATGTCGCAGCTCCACGAAGGCCGGGCCGTGTGACAGGTCCTTCCTAGTAATGCCCACGACATGGCAACGGCCGTCGACGAAGATCGTCTCGACGCTGACCTCCGCGCCGCTCACGAGCTGCTCGACTAGCACCGCGGCGGGCTGTCGCTGCATCCGCACGTTGTGCGTCCGGCGCAGCAGGAGGGTGACTTGCTCGACGGCCTTCTCCAGGGTCTCGCACCGCAGCACGCCAGTCGACGCCGAGTCGGCCACGGGCTTGACCACGCAGGGGAGTCCCGTGCGGGCGACGGCGGCAGCGACGTCTGCCGCGGTGCAGACGGGGACCGAGACCGGCTGGGGAAGTCCCGCGTCCGTGAGCACCTTCCTGGTCTCTGACTTGTCGCGGCACCGGCGCACGGCTTCGGGCGGGTTGCCCGGGAGACCGAGCTCTGCCGCGAGCACCGCCGTGGCCCCGAGGTAGAACTCGCTGCTCGTGGTGACTCCGGCGACCTCCCGCGCGTCGAACGCCTCGCGCAGGGCAGCCGTCAGGGCAGCCTGGTCGTTGGTGTCGCACCGCATGATCTCGCAGTCGGTCTCCGCGACGCCCCGGTAGCGCGCGGCAGAGGAGGTCAGCAGCACGGGGGTCAGGCCCAGCTCGCGGGCGCGTGTCATGGCGAGCATGCCGGTGCCGGTGGTGTTGGACTCGACGAACAGGAGCCGCCGACGGGGGGTCGAAGGTACCGACGCCCACGACCACTGCGCCACCTCGGTCCCGTAGGCGACCTGCTCCGGCTCGGGACGGATCGGCAGGGACCGCAGGTCGGCCCGGTCCCAGTAGTCATCGGAGTAGATGGTGTCGACGTAGCGATCGCCCCGGTCGGGGAAGATGCCGACCGCTGTGGCGCCTTCCGGCAGCGTCCAAGCCAGGTGACGGAGCACCTGGTAGACCGACCCCGAGGAGTTGCCGGCGAAAATGCACTCATCGCGGGCGAGCTCGCGGGTAACGGCGAATGCCTCGTGGTCGTTGAGCCAGTGCACCTCGTCGATCTCGGCATGGCTCAGGTTGCCCGGCAGCAGGCTGTTGCCCAGGCCGCTCTGACGGCGGCCGGGACGGTCGGGCTGCTCGAACAGGACGCTGCCCACCGCGTCCACGCCGATGACCCGTACCGGATCGGTGATGCCGGCGGCTCGCTGCGCGCGTCGCAGTGCGCGCGCCGTGCCGCAGAGGGAGCCACCGCTCCCGACGGCGCCGACGAGCACGTCGACGCGACCTAGGTCGGCGACCAGCTCGTCGGCCAGCGCGCCGTAGGCGAGCGGGTTCTGCGGGTTGTAGTACTGGCGGGGGCAGAACGCGTCGTCGCGCTCGGCCATCAGCTCGGCGAGACGGGTCAGCCTCGCGCTCTGCCAGCCGTGGGAGGTCATCGCATCGACAACGTGCACGGAGCAGCCAAGCGACCGGAGCTTGGCCAGCGTGACCTCGTCGATCCGCGGGTCGGTGACGATGTGGACCGGGTGGCCGAGCAGCGTGCCGACCAACGCGAGGCCCAGCGCCATCGTGCCCGAGGAACTCTCGAAGATCGGGGCACCGGGTTGCAGGAGGCCGTTTGCGCGCGCCTCGAGGATCACACGCTTGGCGACGCGGTCCTTCATTGCGAAGACGTTGTGCATCTCGAGCTTGGCGTAGACCGCGGCGGTCGCGGGCCCGGTGCGCAGTCGGACCACCGGGGTATGCCCGATCGCGTCGACGAGGTCGTCGTACTTCACAGTTCTGCTCCGATGTCGGCGGGGTCGAAATCCAGGGTCTGGCACACCAGCAGTGCCTGCCCATGCCCCAGCTGGCGGCTGCGAGTGATCGCCTCGGCCAAGCGGGCGCGGTAGGCAGGGATGTGCTGCGGCAGCAGCAGCCCGATGGCTGACCCGCTGTGCGCCGCGACGACGCCCACCCCGCCCACCTCCGCGCTGAGGGCGGTCATCGCGTGGAGCGATCGCTTGGGGCAGAGCCGCTGGTTGAGGTGCGCGCTGCGCGTGGCGATGCGACCGATGGTGGAGGTGTCCCCCACGAGCACGGCGGCGCCGAGGGCGGCGAGGAGTGCGGCGTACTCGTCGCGGTCGCGGTCGGTGAAGTTCTTGGGGATCGCGTTGAATGCGACCGTATCGACCGTCGCTCCCTCGTCGATGCCGACGATCGTCATGGGCGGCAGCACGCCCAGGGTGCGCCGGTGCACGACGTCGCGGTGGTCGAAGGCCACCACGCCGGGGTACATCACGCCGTCGGTGGGTTCGATCGGTCGCAGCAGATCCTCGATGAGCGCGGGCGGCATGTCGACGCCGATGGCCCCGGCGACCGCGCGCGCGGTGGCCACCAGGTCGGCCGAGGAACTGGCCAGGCCGCGACCCTCAGGGAGCGACCCGCTCAGCCGCAGCGACCCACCACCGTCCGCACCGTGGCGGGCGAGCACCGCCTCGGCGACGCGCTGGGCCTTGGTCTTCGACGTTGGCGAGGTCTCGACGCCCTCGCGGGCGCCGTCGTACTCGAACTCGGCGGTGGACCAACGAGCGATGGGGAGCGTGACCAGGAAGTCGGGGCCCTCGGGCAGCGCGCCCTGCAAGAGCTCGCCGAAGGTGCCGAAGGCCGAGCTGACCGCCGAGCCACGTGCACGGGAGGCCGGACGAGGTCGCTCGGGTCGGATCAGCTGCCGGGTCATGTGCTGAGCTCGGCCAACGCGTCGAGTGCGGCATCGGTCTTGGCCGCGGCCGCGTCGACCGTCGACGCGCGGGTCGCCCACTCCCGCTCCAGGGCGACCCTGCGCTCGTGTTGGTCCCCGAGCAGCGCCCGCATCGCGTCGGGGCCGGTGCCGCCGGGCGATAACTTGCCCGCCAGCTGGCCGTCCACGTCGAGGGAGGCCTCGAGGAACGACCCGGGGTCGTCGAGCGGATGGCCGGCGGCACGACAGACGTCACCCAGCAGCCCGGCGTCGTCGCGACCGTCGTGCTGCTCGAGGACAGCGACGACGTAGCGTCCCGCCACCACCTGGGAGGTCCGCCACGGGATGCCAGCGCGCAGGGTGAGCTGGTTGGCGAGACTGAACCCACCGAAGTGGTCGCGCTCGCACCAAGCGCGCATCGTGTCGACGCGCCAGTGGAGCTGATCGACCACGAGGACGGTGCCGTCCACGACGGCGAGCGCCTCGGCGAAGGCCGTGGTCGCGTGGCGCCCCGCCTCCTTCGACACCTCGACGCTGTTGCTGTACGACGTGTTGCGCTGCGCGGTGGCGAGGTCGACATAGAACGACACGAGGTGCGCCGTCCGGCCGCGCAGTCGCTCGAGGATCGGGTAGTTCTTCTTCTGCGGCATGGACGCCGAGATGCCGGCCAGGTCGTCGGGCAGCTCGACCAGACCGTAGGCACTGGAAAGCCAGGCCATGAGGTCGGTGTGGAAGCGGCTGAGTCCCACACCCGCGGTGGACAGGTCGGCGGCGACGTCGAGCAGCCACGATCGCGAGGCGACCGCCGCCAGCGCGTGGGGAGCGGGGGCGGTGCAGCCCACCGCCTCGGCCAACAACTGCCGATCCCACGCCAGCTCCTGGCCGGCCATCGGGCCTGCACCCAGGGGCGAGAGGTTGATGCGGTCGTAGGTAGAGAGCAGGCGCGACGACGTCGCCAGTGCGTGGTCGGCCAGGGCGGAGAGCCAGAACCCCGGACTGACCACCTGCGCGGCCTGGAGATGGGTGTAGCCGGGCATCGGCGAGGTGATGTCCTCGCCCGCGCGCCTGATCGCCGCCTCAGCGAGCCGGTCGAAGCCAGCGGCCATGCTCTTCACTTGGGCGCGCACGTGCAGCAGTTGCGCGCACGCCTGCAGGTCATTGCGACTGCGGTCCACGTGCCAGGCCGGAACGGGGTCGGAGTCGGCGACGACCTGGGCCTCAATGGCCAAGGCGATGTCGGTGAGCGACTCGTCGGCGCAGGCAGCGACGTTCTGCTGTGTCAACCCGCGCAGCCCTACGGTGAGGCAGGTCACCTCGCCCGAGGACAGCACCCCGAGACGGTGGTACTCAGTCAGTAGCGCCTTCTCGATGAGGACGTACCACGGCAGCAGGTGCTCCAGCTCGTGGCGGAACTGGGGCTCGAGGAACTCGCGCCGCACGAACTCCGTGGGTGTCCCGGCGACGCGCCCGGACACGCTCACGGGGCACTGCCGTCGCGGACGAGGGCAAGGGAGTCCCGCACGAGCGAGGCGGCCACGGCCGCCCGGCCGCGCACGAAGTAGCGGTCCAGGCCGGACAGTGGGGCGAGCCGGGCCATGGGAAAGAACGTCGTGAGGTCCGCGGCCACCTCACGTTCGCCGGGAGCGCGGGGGACGGCGACGACCGTGGTGGGCACATCTACCGGCTCGCGCCCCAGGCCGCCGTAGTAGGCCTCGGCCTGGTCCACGTCGTGACGGAAGGCGCGCTCGATGATCTCCCCGCGGATCGGCCGGGCGTGGTCGACGTCGGTGAGCGCACCGGACTCGCGCAGCCAGGTGCCGACGTCGGTGGCCTCGTCGGCTGGCTCCCCGGCACCGACCGCGAGGATGACGTGACGGGGCGCTGCTCCGGCCAACTGCAGGTGACGTGCGGTGGCGTGCGCCAGCGCGCTCCCTGCGCCGTGTCCCCAGAGGACGACCGGCTCGTCGACCCGCTCGATGATCTCCTCGCTCAGCCGACGGGCCAGCTCATCGATGTCGCATAGCTTCTCGTCGGGACGCGCGATGTCGTGGCCCGGCAGCTCGACCGCCCAGACCGCCAGGTCGTCGAGGGCGGTCGCGCGTGCGAGGGCGTCGAAGTTGAGGGCGTTGCCGGCCTCGTAGGGCAGGCACACCAGGGCAGCAGCGGAGGCAGCCTCGGGCCGGGCGAGAGGCTGGAGGAGGGAGGCGCCGTCCTGCGGTTGCTCGACGGCCGCGGCGAGGTCGGCCAGCACGGGGTGCTTCATCAGATCCACGAGCGACACGAGCCCGGACAGCTGGACCGCGAGCCGGATACCGGCCAGGGAGCCGCCTCCGCGCTCGAAGAAGTTGTCGTTGCGGTCGATCTCATCGAGCGGCACTCCGAGCACCTCCGCCCAGGCCGTGGCGATCCGGCGCTCGACGGGATTCTGCGGGGGTGTGACACTCGTGCCCGTCCCGCACCCGGTCTCCAGGTCCGCCAGGGCGCGCTTGTCCACCTTGCCGTTGTCGGTCAGAGGCAGCTCGGGCATCCACCGCAAGGTGCGAGGGACCAGATGCTGTGGGACGAACTCGCCGAGTGACTTGGCGACGTCTTCCAGCGGCGACTCCGCGATGTAGAACCCGGCCAGGCGCTTGCTTGAGCCGTCCGGCATGACGATCACGCACGCTGTGCGGACGCCGGGGACGCGCAGCAGCTGCGCCTCAACCTCGCCGACCTCGACGCGCATGCCGCTGATCTTCACCTGCTCGTCGCGACGGCCGATGAAACGCAGTCGCCCGTCGGGCAGCCACTGTCCGTAGTCACCGCTGCGGTAACGGCGGAGTCCGGGGCGGACGGGGTCGTCCTCGAAGGCCTCGGCGGTCCGGACAGGATCGTTGACATAGCCACGCCCGACGCACACCCCGGAGAACGTGATCTCCCCGACGCCGTCCTCGTCCAGCGGGAGGCCGTCGGCGCCGACCACGTCGACCAGGACGTTGGCGATCGGGACGCCGACGCTGACCAGGTCGTCGTCGGAGACGCTCGTGATCACCTCGTGGGTGGTGTCGTCGGAGGCCTCAGTCGCTCCGTAGGCGTTGACCACGGGAATCGCGGGGCAGCGGGCGAACCACCGGCGCAGCACGGCCGCGGTGACCGCCTCTCCCGTGACGCCCAGCATCCGCAGGGTGCCCGGCACCTCGTCCCCGGCCTCGAGCCGGGTCACCATCACGTCGAGATAGCTCGGCACGACCTGCAGCACCGCGACCTGCTCCTTGGAGAGCAGCCGCAGCAGCAACGACACGTCGAGGACGGCCTCGGGGTCGACGATCAGGGTCGACCCACCGGCAAGCAGCGGAGCGAATGCCTGCCAGAGCGAGATGTCGAAGCACTGCGAGGCGGTCTGGGCGACCACGAAGCCCGGACGAAGCTCGAAGGTCTCGATCTTGGCCAGCAGGTGGTTGAGCATCCCGGCGTGCTCGCAGGCGGCACCCTTGGGCTCACCGGTCGAGCCGGAGGTGAAGTAGATGTAGGCCAGGTCGGAGTCGCTGACCGGGACCACCTGCCGTGGGGCGGTCTCTGCGGCGGGCGTCAGCGGCAGGGGGATCACCCCCGCGTCGCGGAAGGTCCGGGACGAGACGCAGGCCGGGAGCAGGGCGTGGGTCGACCCCGAGCGTCGCAGAAGCCCGGCGATCCGATCGTCCGGGTAGGCCGGTTCGATGGGCAGGTAGACACCTCCCGCCTTGAAGATGCCGATGATCGCGGCGAGCCACTCGAGCGTTCGCTCGCTGCATACTGCGACCACCCCCTCTGGGCGCAGACCTGCGGACTGGAGGGCACCCGCTATGCGTTCGGCGGCCGCGTCGAGGTCGGCGTAGGTCCACCGCTCATGGCGGTGCACCGCGGCGATCGCGTCCGGCGTGCGCCGCGACCACTCCTCGAACAGCTCGTGCGCGCGACGCTCGGGCAGCGCCCTTCGGGGGCCCACGCCCCACGTCTGTTCGATGCGTACCGCCTCCACCTGCTTCATGAACCATGTCCTCCTCGTGATGTCGGTTCAGAACCAGGTGAGGAACCGCTGGAGCTCCTCGCGCAGCTCGGCCGGGCCGGGGCGCTCGACCTTCACAGCGACCTTGTCCTCGGTCTCCACCGGAGTCCGGCGGTATACGTTGGTGAACTCGGTGACGGCCGGTCGCTGGAGCACCAGCGACGCCGCTGCTCCGCCGCCGGAGCGAGAGATGTTGTGCAGCACCTCATGGTTGATGTGGTAGACCGTCCCGGCGGGGAGCACGGCCTCGAACACGTTGAGCAGCCGGGCCTTGCCCTGCGGTTCAAGGCTGAAGGACTCGTCGGCGCCCACCGGCAGGTACTTCAGGTGATGGTGCTCGTCGCCCGTGTCGTCAACGCGGAACTCCCGAGCGCAGTACTCACCGGCCAGCAGGGCGGTGGTGAAGTCCCACCGGTGCGAGTGCACGTCCTCGACGATCTCCTCGGTCACGTCCGGCTGCGGGTGCCAAACGTGGAGTCGCAGCTTCCACGGGGCCGAGTCGCCGGCCATCAGCACGAGCTTCAAGAAGTTGTTGGCGTGGTAGTAGGACCGGGCCGCGATCTCGGCCAGCTGGTCCTCGTCCTCGATGATCTGCCCGAGCATGCTCTTCAGCTCCTCTGGCGCGGCGAGCCTGCGGAGGACCGAGACGTTCGCCTCGAAGCTGACCGTGTCGGACTTCTCCACCACCACGTCGAGCAGGTCCTTGATTTCCCGCAGGCCAGCGTCGGTCCTGATCTGCGCCATTTCTCTACTCCTCGCACGTCGGTGCTGCTTGTTCTGTGGATGTGGGACGCCTTGCCGGTCCTGTCGGTGCGGCGCTAGCTATGGGGGTCACGTGGGTGCCGCCACCAGGAGGTCGGCACCGGGATCGTCCGCGAGGGCAACCAGGAGCTGCGGTGACCCGACGAGCGGCGGCCGGCCCTGCGCGGTCAGCAGGTTGTCGGCGACGACCAGGTCGCCCTCCTGCCACGTCACTTCGCGGCGCACGGCGGTGTAGGCAGCCTGGAGGTGGGCCAGCTCGCCTTCCGACAGGGGATGGTCGTCCCCGTAGGTCGTCTGCATCGGGAGGTCCTGCCCGAAGGCCTGCGTCATGGTCGCCCGCTCGACCGGATCGAGGCTCCCGGTGTTGTAGAAGGCGAGGTCGTTGAACCAGCACCCCTCGCCGGTGCGGGGGTGATCGACGAACGCCGCGCGGTGCCGCATGGTGCGCAGCGATCCCCCGGGCAGCCATGTCGACTTGACGTCCTCGCGGTCGAGCACCGGCTTGAGCTCCTCACGCGTCGACACCGAGAACGCCTTCTGCCACGACATGCCGAATCCCTCGTGGAACGTTCGGATCACCGCCCAGCCGAACGTCCGGACCCGGTCCACCAAGCCGTCAGGGAGCAGCTCGGGCAGGCGCCGCACGTCGCTGATGTGGTGCTGCGACCCGGAGCGGGTCAGCTTGGTGCAGGCTGTCAGCACCAACGCCGGGGGCCGCAGGCTGCCGGCGCCCTCCTGGGACGGGCACCGCTCGCGGTCCTCGGGCCATCTGATCGGCGTCACCACCCCGCCCGCCAGGCTCTCGCGCGGAACGAGGTGCTCGGCGGGGCGGTGCGGCGAGAGGCCCAACGCGTCTCGCGCCGTCGCGAGGTCGTAGGGGCTGGTGATCCCTGACCCGCGGACGACGATCGCGCCCTGTCGTCGTACGAGGTCCCGCACCATCGGGGCCTCGTCCGCCAGCCAGCCAATCGGATCGCCCGTCGGCGCATGCACGACAGGCAGGTCCGCATCGGTCCACGACGCACCGGCCCCAGGCAGCGCGGCTGCGTTCCCGCTCACTCAGTCCGCTCTCTGCGCTCAGCCGACGAGCTGCGCCGCAGGGGCGCCGCAGGGGCGCCCCGTCCGATGGCGACGCCCACCGCCTGCGCGATCTGGTCGGTTTCCTGGGCGCTGATGGTAAGGGGCGGCGCGATCCGGATGACGCCGCGCTCGTGGCGTGCCATCACGCCTTCGTCCGCCATGGTCTCGGCGATCGCCTCCCCTGCCTCCACGCTGGTCGCCTCGAGTGCGACGACGAGCCCGAGCCCGCGTACGCCGGCCACCAGGGGCGAGTCGGTGAACTGGCCGAGGCCGTCGAGGAGGCGGCGACCCTGCGTGGCCGAGTTCTCGACCAGGCGCTCCTCGGCGATCACGTCCAGGACGGTGTTGGCGACTGCGGCGGCCACCGCGTGCCCGCCCGTGGTGTGCCCGTATCGCAGGCCCTGGACGAGCGGCTCCGAGAGGAAGGATTGCTTGATGGCCGAGGTAGCGGTCACCGCAGCGAGCGGCAGGTAGCCACCGCTGATGCCCTTGCTCATCGTGACGAGGTCGGGCGTGACGGTTTCGTGCTCGAAGCCGAACATACGGCCCGTCCGACCGAAGCCGCAGAAGACCTCGTCGAGGATCAGCAGCGCGCCGTACTCGTCGCAGAGCGCACGCAGGCGGGACAGGAAACCGGAGGGGAGGACGACGCAGCCGCCGAGTCCGAGGAGCGGCTCGACGATGACCGCGGCGGCGGGGGGCCCGGATCGCAGGGCCTGCTCGAAGCCTGCGACCAGCGCGTCGGCCGCCTCCTGGGTTTGCATCCCGCTCGCAGGCGCCGGCAGAGGCACCCGGTCGATCGGGAACGGCTCGGGCCACTCGCTAACGGTGAACGGCAGCCCGGAGAGCTTCTGGCATAGGAAAGTCGAGCCGTGATAGCCCGCCTCGAAGGTGACCACCCGGTTGCGGTCCTCGCCGCAGTTGCGCCAGTACTGGAGGGCGATCCGCATGGCCGCCTCGGTAGCCTCCGAGCCGCTGTTGAGAAGGACCGTCTCATTGAGCTCGCCCGGAAGAATGTCCGCGAGACGCGTGGCGAGGGTCTCGGCCGGGTCGTGGGTGGTAACCATGGGGTCGTAGTGGACAAGCTTGCCCATCTGCCTCGTGGCCGCCTCGATCAGCCTCGGGTGTGCGTGTCCGCACGAGGCGTTGAGCACTCCGGAGATGGCGTCGATGTACCACTTGCCGTCCTCGTCGCGTACCCGGTTGCCGAGCGCCTCGACGATGCGCAGCGACTGCGCCTGCTGCGTGATGGGGGTCCATGGACGCCAGAGGACGCTGGCCCGCGTGGTATCCGACATCGTTCTCACTCTCCGTGCTCGAGGTGGGCACGATAAACGCCCCGTCGGCGCTCACGATGCCTTGAGACGGAGGGTCCGCAGTCCTATCAGATAGCAGGACGCAGTCCTCGGCAAGTGAAGTGGAATGCGTGTTAGGACTGTCGCACTTCTCGAGGGGCGACCTCGCCCGGCGCACTGCGGGACCGGGCCTGACACAGGTCGGCCTCTGCACGTGCACGGGCATCTCGAGGACACCAGGACCAAAGGATCAGCATGCTCAGGATCAGCTTCGTCAACATGCCGTTCGCCGACTGGGATCGGCCGTCGTTCGCGCTCAGCCAGCTCGCCGCGCTGACTCGCCGAGAGTTCGGCGGTCAAGTCGAGGTGTCCGTCCACTCCCTCAACCTCGACGTCGCCCGCTACCTCGGTGCGGATACCTACCAGGAGATCACCGGGGACATCCAGCACCTCCTCACCGGCCTCGGCGAGTGGATGTTCCGGGGCATCGCCTTTCCCCACGTGGAGGACAATGCGGACGCCTATTTCGACCGTTACTACACCAGCCCCCGGGCAAGTGACTTCAAGGCGCGGCTGCTGGAGCTGCGTGCGGGGCTGCCGGAGCTGCTCGAACAACTGTGCACCGAGCACGCGCTGGCCGACGCCGACATCATCGGGTTCACCTCGATGTTCGCCCAGACCAACGCGTCGCTCGCGATGGCCAGGGTTGTGAAGCGACGCAACCCCCAGGCGGTTGCAGTGGTCGGTGGTGCTAACTGCGAGGCGCCCATGGGCACGGTCCTGGTGCGCAACGTGCCCGCGGTCGATGCGATCTTCTCCGGGCCCGCGCTGCACACGTTTCCCGACTTCGTCCAGCGCTACCTCGAGGGAGGGATCGACGCGGTCAACGACATTCCGGGCGTCGTCACCCGGGCCAATATCGAGGACCCCGTCCTCGCGGCGGCCGTCGGTAGGGACCGCGACATTGACGACTTCTTCGAGCCCGACCACTCCAGCTACCTCGACGCCTTCGAGCGGGCGTGCGGCGCGCTGAGCGCCGACCCGGATGTCAAGCCGGAACTGATGTTCGAGACCTCGCGCGGGTGCTGGTGGGGCCAGCGTTCGCACTGCACGTTCTGCGGCCTCAACGGTCTCGGGATGGGCTACCGTGCGATGTCACCGGAGGTCGCACTGCGCCAGTTCACCTGGTTGTTCGGCCTGAGCGAGCACGCGCGGGGCTTCTCTTGCACCGACAACATCCTGCCTAAGAACTTCCCACGCGAGGTGTTCGCGAAGCTGCCCGACCGGCCCGACGGCCCGCCAGTGTTCTACGAGGTCAAGCTGCCTCTGAGCGCCAAGGACATGGCCGCGATGGCGCGTGTGGGGGTGACTCGGGTGCAGCCCGGCATCGAGTCAATTTCTACCGAGACCCTCCAGCTGATGGGTAAGGGCACCACGGCGTTCCTGAACATCCAGTTCCTCAAGAACTGCGTGCGCAACGGGATCACACCTGAGTGGAACCTGCTGATGGGCTTCCCCGGTGAGCGCGAGGAGGTCTATCAAAAATACATCGCGGACATCCCGCAGCTGACGCACCTGCCCCCGCCGCAGGCCGCCTTCCTCGTCCGGTTCGACCGCTACAGCCCGTACTTCACCAACCCGGACAAGTACGGACTCGACCTCGTCCCGTTGGACTTCTACGAGAAGGCGTTCCCGTTCGCGTCCGACGACGTGAGCCAGTTGGCCTACTTCTTCCGCGACCGCGGGCCTGGCGCCTACCAGGACTCGGCGTTCGCCTACGTGGGCGAGGTCAACCAGCTGGTCCAGGACTGGCTGAGCAGGCGCGCGCCCACCGCGGGGGCGTTGAAACCGGTGCTCGAGCTGCGCGTCGGTGCTGACGGGAGCCGCTCGATCCTCGACACACGGACGGGATCCACGCAGGCGATCGCGGTGGACGCGGACATGCTCCGTCTACTGGAGCGGCTCACGTCCCCGGTGACCGAGGAGTCGCTGGTGCGTACGGAGGAGTCTGGCGAGGTCTTCTTGAGCCGACTCGCCGTGCTGCGCGAGCACGGCATGCTGTTCGAGGAGGACGACCGGGTGATCAGCCTCGTGGTGCTCGATCTGCCGGACGATGATGTCGCCGTCGAGGACGACCGGGCGCTGCTCCAGCTGGTGCCGGCACCTGCGGCGCTGTCGTGACCACTACGGGGTGAGCCACACCATCCGGGCCATGCAGTGGGGCTTGAGCTGGTCCTTGGCCCGCCGGAGGTTGGCCAGCCCGCCGTCGTAGCCGATGTTCATCGTGGTTGCGCCCGCCTCGTGCGCGGCTGCGAAAAGGGCCTGCATCGTTCCTGCCGTGATGTCGCTGTCGTGCTCGGCCTTCATGAAGTGCCCGGTGGACCGCTCGCCGAACACGTCGTACACGGCGAAGCCGCGCAGCGACCCATCGACATCCAGGCCCAGGCACCGCAGCCCTGCGTCCGCGCCCCTTTCCAGGACTCGGGCGAGCCCGCGGCGCTCGGCTGCGATGGTCGCGGAGTCCTCGCGTCCCGTGGCCCAGTCGTCGTACATGCGCCAGACCTCGGCATTGGTCTCCGCTGCGCCCAGGACGAGGGGTACCGCCTCGACCGAGGCGTAGTCCCTCTCAAGAGCGGACAGGCACCGCCGTCGGTGTCGGAAGCGACGTCCGTTGAGTCCCAGCTGCTCATCGAGGTTGTAGACGTAGTCGTCGAAGTCCCGGTTCGGTATGCAGGTGAACGGGGCTGGGTGCCGCAGGGACTCGACGTGCGCCCCCGTGTCGGCGTCGGCGCGGAACGGCGCGATGCCGAGCGCGGTAAGGTCGTCGAGGTCCGCGGGGGTGCCACGTCCCCACAGCAGCGAGACCGAGCCGCTGGAGATAGGGGAGGGGTACGTCATCGCGAGGAATCCTTCGACAAGGACGAGGGCGAACTCGCCGGTCCCTCCCCGGTACCAAGCGTAGTTCGGGTTCCAGTCGTAAGGGAGTTCGTGACACTTCCAGACAGCGGTCAGTAAGGTCTGCGCCATCTCGCCGGGGCCGAAAGGGCGCTTCTGCGGGAAACCGCTCAGAATGTCGCCAGTGACGACGGTGGGCACATCCACGTCACCCACAGATTGGCCCTGCGAACGTTGTGGATGTCTCTACTTGCCCGTCGCGCAACGGGCACTGCGTCGCAACCATGTGCCGCAGCCTATAGGGGTTCGCGTCCCCGTCGTGCGTGGACTCGGCATCATCGTGGAATCCTGGTGATCTGACATCCAAGCAAGGTCGGGCGAGGACACGCCTGGCCCGCTTAGCCTCGATCCACCGATGAGCTTGAGTGGTTGAGCGCGTCGTGAAGTGAGAATGCCCTTACGTGCTGGAAGAATTTGACTTGTCTAGGGTCCAATTCGCACCAGTACGAAGGGCATCTCGTAGATGCAACTTTGCCACACGCCCCGCGCGACTACGGCAGTGTTCGATGATCCGAATCTCGTGTCGTCGGCCGGGCTGGTCCCAGTCCTGGCCTTGGCCACCTCCGCAGGACTGCATGAGCTTGCCCAGGACCACCTCACGGTGCCGAGCGACAAGGGCGCGAACGCTGGGCTGAAGGTCGCATCCCTGGTCGCGGGAATGGTCGCTGGCGCGGACGGCATCGATGACATGGCCCTGCTGAGACACGGTGGCATGGGCCGGGTCTTCGCCCACGCTTACGCGCCCTCGACGCTGGGTTCGTTCCTGCGCGCGTTCACCTTCGGTCACGTCCGCCAGCTCGACGCGGTCGCCTCGAGGTTCCTGGCCCGACTCGCTGACCAAACACCGCTGATCGCTACCCCATCCGACACCAGCGGGCGGGTGCTGGTCGACGTCGACGACACCATCATCGAGGTCCACGGCTACACCAAGCAGGGCTCCGGCTACGGCTACTCCGGAGTCCGCGGCCTCAACGCCTTGCTCGCAGTCGTGTCCACGCAAGAGACCGCCCCGGTGGTCGTGGCGCAACGACTCCGCAAGGGATCGTGCGGCTCACCACGCGGTGCGAAACGACTGGTCGCCGATGCGTTGAAGACCACCAAGAAGCTGCCGGGCGGGTCTGGTCTGCGGCCGCTGATGCGCGCCGACTCCGCGTTCTTCGGCCACCCGACCATCGCCGCCGCGCTCAAGGCGGGTGCGGACGTCTCGGTCACCGTGCGCCTGGACAACCGGATCAAGACCGCGATCTCCACGATCGGTGAGGACGCATGGACCGCCATCGAGGACACCGACGCCGTCTACGACGAGCAGGCCGCCAGATGGGTCTCCCGCGCGGAGGTCGCCGAGATCCCGTTCACCCCGTTCGCCGCGCAGAAGAAGACCAACCACGTGCCCGGGCGCCTGATCGTGCGCAGGATTCCCGACCTCAACCCGGCCAAAGCAGGAGACCAGGAGACGTTGTTCGACACCTGGCGCTTCCACGGGTTCTTCACCACCACCGACCCCGACGTGGCCGACACGGTGGCCGCGGACAAGACCCACCGCGGCCACGCGATCATCGAACAGGTCCACTCCGATCTGAAGAACTCCGCGCTCGCGCACCTGCCCTCCGCGTTCGCCGCGAACGCAGCCTGGCTCGTCCTGGCCGTCATGGCGTTCAACCTCACCCGCGCCGCAGCCACCCTCACCGGGCCAACGCTGGCCCGCGCGACGACGGCCACGATCCGGCGCAAACTCATCACTGTCCCGGCCAGGATTGCGTCCTCGGCACGACGAGTCACGCTGCACCTACCGACCCGATGGCCCTGGCAAGACGCCCGGCTACGCCTCTTCACGCACGGCCAGGACCCACCCCAGATCGCGGCCATCTGACCACCGCCGATCCGGCCACGATCAAGGACACAACGGAACGACCCGGCAACAAGGCCGGCGCTCAGACATGTCCAGGACCTCGGAGACCCTCGTCACCGCCACCGACCAACTCCGACCCCGCCCATCGGTGGATCGAGGCTTAGCCCAGGCTTAGCCCCCGGTCGTGGTGCGCAGAATGGGCGTCGGATGCCCCCCTTCTGACCTCCAGCGCAATCGAAACTCACATGCGGAAGGAGCCGGCTTTTGTCAGGGCACTACTCCTGAGCAGCGGATTGGCGGCACTCTGCTCCTTGCTTGGGACGCGGGCTGGGCGAAGATCGTGCGGACCGCCGCGGCGACCTTGTCGGCGTGTGGCTTGGAGACGTGCGCCAGTACGTCTTATGGGCGCTGTCCCCGACGTCGAGTCCGAGGACCTTACGTGAGGTGTCGGCGGCGATCCCGGTCGCGACGACGACGGCCATCGAGACCGCCTACCCATCCGTTCCGAGCTTGTTGCGGACGCCGCTTCGACCACTCCAACATCATCTTGCTGATCGCCGGCTCCGAGCTGGCGAGTTCTCGGCGCCTGCTTGGTCATGGGAGTGCTTGGCGCACTCAGCCAGCACGCGGCGAGGACAACGAGGCTTTCAAAGGCGTGGTACGGCGTTGATGCGATCCCGTTAGCATGCGGTCGTGACTCCGCCTCCCGCCGCCGATCCCGCACCGGTTCAGGCGAATCTTCGACGGGGGGATCGGGCGCCGGCTCCGCGGACGCTGGTCGACGTGTTCGAGGCGACGCTCCGGCAGCACCCGGACGCCGCGGCCATCGACAACGGCGCGGAAGTGCTGACCTACGCCGCGTTCGCCGAGTCAGCCCACGAGGTGGCCGACGCCCTAGCCGAGCTGGGGGTGGGCCGCAGCGACCGGGTGGGGGTGCGGATTGGCTCCGGGACCGTGGAGCTCTACGTCGCCATCCTCGGGGTCCTGATGGCCGGCGCCGCCTATGTGCCCGTCGATGCCGACGATCCCGACGAACGCGCCCGCACGGTATTCGACGAGGCGGCCGTGGTGGCCGTTATCGGCGAGGCCGTCTCTCTGACCGTGCGCGGAGCCCCTCGGGGCCCGGTCGGCCGGGAGCCCGCGACCCTCACCGACGATGCGTGGATCATCTTCACCTCGGGATCGACGGGCACCCCGAAGGGGGTGGCGGTCAGCCACCGCTCGGCCGCCGGCTTCGTCGATGCCGAGGCGCGCTGGTTCCTCCAGGACCGGCCTCTTGGGCCCGGGGATCGGGTGATGGCGGGACTGTCGGTCGCCTTTGATGCCTCATGCGAGGAGATGTGGCTGGCCTGGCGGCATGGGGCCTGCCTGGTCCCGGCACCCAGGTCACTGGTCCGCAGCGGGATGGATCTGGGCCCCTGGCTGGTCGCCAACGACGTGACGGTCGTCTCGACGGTGCCGACCCTGCTGCTGCTCTGGCCGGTGGCGGCCCTTGCGGACATCCGGCTTCTAATCCTGGGCGGCGAGGCCTGCCCGCCGGAGATCGGCGCCCGATTCGCTACCGACGCGCGCGAGGTATGGAACACCTACGGCCCCACCGAGGCCACGGTGGTCGCCTGCGGGGCTCGGCTCAGCGGCGGTGCGCCGGTGCGGATCGGGCTGCCGCTCGACGGCTACGACCTGGCCGTTGTGGACCCGACGGGTGCGGTCGTCGGGCCGGGCGAGTCCGGCGAGCTGATCATCGGCGGCCTGGGCCTGGCGCGCTACCTGGACCCGGTCCTCGACGCCGAGCGGTACGCCGCGATGCCGTCCCTCGGCTGGCTGCGGGCCTATCGCAGCGGCGACCTCGTCAGGTTCGAGGAGGATGGTTTGGTCTTCGTCGGGCGAGCCGACGACCAGGTCAAGATCGGGGGCCGGCGGATCGAGCTCGGCGAGATCGACAACGCCCTGCTGGCGGTGCCGGGTGTGACCGGGGCGGCCACCGCGGTCCGCCGGTCACGCTCGGGCAACACGCTCCTGGTCGGCTATGTGGCCGTCGACGCCGAGTTCGACCGCGTCGCGGCTCTCGCCGGCCTGCATCACGCGCTGCCCGCCGCCCTGGTCCCCCGGCTGGCCCAGGTCGCGACCCTGCCGACCAAGACGTCCGGGAAGGTCGACCGCGATGCCCTGCCCTGGCCCCTCCCGCGCAGCGAGCCGGCCGCCGCGCTTGACCCGAGTTTGATCACCGGGTCGGGGTTCGGTCGGGCGTAGGGCGCAGACCTGCGGGTTTGCTTCCATGGGGGGCAGGATCTGCGCACTGGCCGAGTGCTCGTATCGTATGTGCCAGTGGCCTACGTCCAGACGGTGAGAACCTCGTCGGGAGCGATCGCGGACCAGATCGTGCATTCGTCGCGGAAGGGATCGAGCATCTCGGGTCCGCGCACACCGACGAGGAGGTCGCGGCGCTCAAGATCGCTGCGGCCAAGCGACTCGCCGGCGACCAGGACGAGCTTGATCCTGGGATCAAGCTGCCGATCGTGTCCTGGCGGATGGGAAGCCGGCTCGTGCCTGCCTCCTACGCCACGTTGAACCGTCGCCTAATGGTCTACGCCAAAACTGAGTGGCGCCAGCGGCTCGCGTGCGCGAAGCGCGCCCGCCCTGGTCCGGCCAGCCTGGTCCTCGAGGAGGTCACGACGCTGTACTTCGAGACCCACGAGGGTGATGGGTCCCGCGAGTGCGCCATACGGCCGACATCCTCGCTGGCGTCGTCACGGAGATCGGCTGAGGCGGACTCAGGCAGGTCGAGGCAGCAGGTCCAGGTGCTCCTCGGAGACCAGGTCGAAGCGCATGGCGAACGCGACAAGCGCCTCGCGCTTGGAGTGTCGCCGACCGTCGTCGCCGTACTTGGCCCACTGGGTGACGGGGACCTTCTGCTCGACCAGGTAGTCGATGTGGTAATTGATGCTGCTGCGGCTGGGCAGGGTGAACAGGTCGGTGCCCCGTAGCCGCGCCACGAGCTCCTGCACCGACGGGACGGCTGCCATGGAGTTGCCGCGCAGCCTCGGCTCGCACAGCGCGACTAGCACCGCGAAGTACTTGCTGGCCGTGTCCAGGCGCGCCAGCGGGACGTTGCCGTAGTCGATGGCGTGCTCGGCGTCCAGCATCTGCGGCTCCGGGCCGAACGCCGTGAACTCGAAGACGTCCATCCCGGCAGGGATGATGATGCGGGACATCTCGAAGGGGACCGACATGCGTAGGTGTCGCGGGCGGGCCTTCACCAGCTCGCTGCCGCCCTCAAGGTTCTCGATCACGAACGTGGTGCTAGTTGTGTAGTTCGAGATCATCAACCGGTCGTCATCGACCTCGAACGAGCCGAACAGGGGCTGTGCGCCCAGCTTGAAGGCTCCCGAGAAGCGGTCGCGCCCGAAGTCGGCGCTCTCACCCTCGCACAAGTCGGTGCGACGCCGGGTCGGGCCGTCACCGGGGCCTGCCGGCTGCACCCACGTGATCGTCGCGGTGGGTCCGACGGCCGGCGCCGGTCGCGACGACGACGGCGTATGCACCCTGAAAGGGTTGACGCAGTCCGGCGCGGGGACGACCGGCGGAGGTGTTGCAGTGCGTGCATGAGTGAGTGACAATTCCCGCATTGGATGCTCCCCCTGAGCGTGGTTAGGCCCGTTCCGAACCACAAGCCCGGCTGACAGTACAGGTGCAGTCAACAGTCCTTCCGGCCCTAGTTTCGGGCGTGGCGAAGCCCTGTGGACGACCCGCAGGGGACCTGACGGATGACAGGTACGCGCGCCGCACGCGCCACATAACGTGGGCCTGTGGACCCCTTTGACGGGAAGTTGTGGCGCGCTGGTGACGCGGGACTCGAAGAGGCGTCGGTCGCGGGCCTGTTCAACCAGCGGGTCCCGTCGCGCAGACCGCGAGCCGTGGTGCGGGCCGCCACCGTCGCTGACGTCGTCGCGGGCGTCAAGCTGGCGGCCCAAGAGGGATGGCAGGTCACCGTGCGGGCCGGTGGTCACAGCTGGACCGCATGGTCCTTGCGCGACCAGGCCCTCCTGATCGATGTCTCCGACCTGCGCGACCTGGCCTACGACCCATCCACCGGCATCGCCACGGTGGGTGCCGGCGCCCGCGGCGGGCACGACCTCGACCCTTTCCTCGCACGCCACGACCGGTTCTTCCCCGTCGGGCACGCACCCTCGGTGGGCGTTGCCGGATTCCTCCTGCAGGGCGGACTGGGCTGGAACACGCGCGGCTGGGGCTGGGCGGTCGAGCACCTGGAGTCTGTCGACGTGGTCACCGCGTCAGGAGAACTGGTGCGCTGCTCGGAGGAGGAGAACGCCGACCTCTTCTGGATGGCGCGCGGCTCGGGCCCCGGCTTCGCCGGCGTCGTCACCTCCTTCCGCCTCCGGACGCGGCCACGCTTCCGGCACCTGACACATGCCACCTGGACCTATCCGGTCGACATGGCACCGGAGGTCCTGTCCTGGTACGCCGAGTGCCGCCACGCGGTTCCCGCAGAGGTAGAGGTCGCGCTCGTCGGGTGCACGGTCCCAGGCCTCGGCCAGGTCGTCGTGGTCGACGCGCTGTCCTTCGACGGCCACGCGGGCTCGCTGGACGCGCTCGAGACTTCCCCGGTTCTGGAGCGCGCCCTGTCGCGCGAGACGACCCTCGGGGCGTCGTTCGCCGACCTCCTCGCTGCCCAGGACGACGCCAACCCGGAGGGACACCGCTACCACGTCGACAACGCGTTCCTCACCGGTCCGGCCGACGACTGGTGCCGGGCGCTCGCACCGACCTACGGCTCGCTGCCCACGCCACTGACCTTCACGGTCTTGGGCGACCTGGGCCCGGCAGCGCGCCGGGCCCGTTCGGACATGGCCTTTTCGGTGGACACCGACCTCTACTTCGCCGCCTACGTAGTTTCGGACATGCCTTCCGGTGACGCCCGCTGCCAGGACTGGCTGGCCCGGACGATGGCGGACCTCGTCCCGTCGTCGGCCGGCTGCTACCTCGGCGACAGCGACCTCGCCACCCGCAGCGACCGCGTGATGTCGGACGCCGCATGGCAGCGCTACCAGCAGGTGCGCGACGACCGCGACCCCGAACGACGCTTCCCCGGTTTCCTCGGCGTCCCGGACCAAGCCGCTGAGACGGTGGCACCGCCCTGTCATTGGACCGGGCCGCCCCGTCCTGGCGGCGGTCTAGTCTCGCTTCCATGAAGGATGTGTACCTGCATGTCGGGCCCGTAAAGACAGGCTCGACCTATCTACAGGACCTGCTGTGGCGCAACCGCGACGATCTCGCTCGTCAGGGATACCACCATCCCGGAGAGCACCCCAATGAGATGTGGCTGGCCACGACAGACATGCAGGACCATGCGTTCATCCACTTCGAGATCCCGGAGTCGGAAGGAGTCTGGGACAAGGTGTGCGAGCGGGTGGCCCGTCACGACGGCCCCTCCGTGATATCGCACGAGGTCCTGGGCTGGTCGACCGCGGACCACGTCGCGAAGGTCGTGCATTCCCTGGCTCCCGCCCGACTGCACGTCGTGGTAATGGCCAGAAGTCTGGCCACCATCCTGTCTTCGCTGTGGCAGGAGAAGATCAAGATGGTCTATCCCGACACCAGCCTGAGCGACTTCGTGGTGGCCGAGTGTGAGACCAGGTCACCATGGACGGACGCCTCCTTGATCGTCGACCGATGGCTCGCCCACGTACCTCCCACGCGCATCCATGTGGTCACGGTTCCGCCGCGCGGTGCCGAACCAACCGTGCTGTTGGGTAGGTTCGCCAGGGCGCTGGGCATCGAGACGACCTCTTGGCACACGGGCGGTGCGGCTAGGAACCAATCCCTGGACCGGGTCCAGGCCGAACTGCTTCGGCGCCTCAACGTGACATCGTCATCAACGCAGCACGTGCGGGCCCAACGCCGGCTGATCAATGGCTCCCTGCTCCCTCGGCTGCGAGCCGCGGACCCCAGGCGAGAGATACGGCTCCCGGCGTCCGGCCGCGGGTGGATCGAGACCGAGACCTCCCGGCGGATCGAGGCGCTGCAACGCAGCGGTGCGCACATCCATGGTGACCTCGCGGATCTGAGGACTCCGGACGGTGCGTGGGAGGACACTCCCCTCCGCGTCCTTGACCAGGACGTGCTCGACGAGGCCCTCCAGCTGCTGGTGTCAAGTCACCCGGACCTAACACCCGACCGCCTCGACATCGTCTAGCGGCGGACCCACCGAGAACGTCGACCGGCCGGACAGCGCCCAGGCTGCTTTGGACCACCCTGTCGATTGTTCAGGAACTCCCCGGCCGAGAAATGGTTCCACGGCACGCGAGCACGGGTTTCATCCCTGACCGAAAGTGAGCTCGACGGTGGACTGGACTATCGGGCAACGCATGCGCCCGTTCATGGTGGGCATGGGCCGCAGCGGCACCTCGATGATCGCCAACATCGTCCACCAGCGGGGCGCCTACGGTGGCGATCCCGATCAGCTCAGCTGGGGCGACGAGGGAGACGTGCGCGGCCCTGGTGAGCTCACGTCGTCGCAGCCCGTACGCGAAGGCCACCTTCAATCCGGTCCAGTCGCGAATGGCCGGTAGCCAACGCTTGGTTCCCGGCGTACTCGGCGGGCTCGATGAGAGAAGGACGTCCTGGGCTTGTGGGCAGGCACAGGTGGTGAGGGGGCGAAGTTCTGGATGAGCGTGCGCACCGATCTACGCAACCGCGGCGTCAAGGACACCTTCTTCGTGGCGTGCGACGGCCTGAAGGGCCTGCCCGAGGTCGTGGGGAACGTGTGGCCTCTTACGACGGTTCAGACGTGCATCATCCATCTGATCCGCAACACGTTCCGGCTCGCGTCGCGACGCGACTGGGACGCGCTCAAGCACGACGTAAAGCCGATCTACACCGCCGTCAACGCCACCGCAGCCAGGGCCGCGTTGGAGGACCTGAGCGAGAAGTGGGGGTCGAAGTACGGGGCGATCATCCGGCTGTGGAACAACGCCTGGGAAGAGTTCATCCCGTTCTTGGACTACGACGTGGAGATCCGCACCGTGCTCTGCTCCACGAATGCCATCGAGTCGCTCAACGCCCGGTACCGCCGTGCGGTCAAGGCTCGGGGGCACTTCCCGACCGAGCAGGCCGCGATGAAATGTCTGTATCTGGTCACCCGATCCCTCGACCCGACCGGTCAAGGCAGGGCACGATGGACCATGAGGTGGAAGCCAGCGCTCAACGCGTTCGCGATCACCTTCGCCGACCGCTGGCCGGCAGCCGAGACCTACTAATGAAAACCGCCGGAAACACCGTTACTGAGACAGTCCCACCTGGGCGCTTCACTGTGCACGCGGCGCAATCCTCTCACGCCAAAATCGATAGACATGCGATCTGATGCTCTGCGGCAGAAGGGAAATCGCTTTCATGCGTTTGGGACTCGCTCTGGCGTGCTGGCGTTGTCGGAAGGGTCGGGCGAGCCGGGTCGCCAGATTCGAGCACCTGCGTGCCGCCCTCCGTGAGGTAGCTATGCACGTTGGCCGCGAGTTCTGCAATCGGCCGGGGTGGGAGATAAGCGGCTGCTCCCGCGTCGAGCATGCGGCCGACTGGACCCGAGTAGCGGACCCCCAGTTCTTCGTCCTCGATCTCGGTGACCACCACTCGCGCGTGGGGGAACTGTTGTCGCAGGATTCCGAGCAATTGGGGGCTGACGGGATTCGTCAGGACCACGTCGGTGCTGGTAGGCGCTTCGTGGAAGTCAAGGACAATGTAGTCCGATCCGAACTCGTCGGACAGGCGGCGACGGGCCGTGGCTGACAGCCGCATCGCAGTGGCGATGACCGTGACACCGTCCGGGGTGGAAGCGGTTGAGTCGTGCTGCGCTGGGCTGTTGATGACAGTTCCTTCGAGCACGTTTGAGCAGAACTCAAGTGTTCCGATGGGGAGGCCTGATCGGCTAAGGGTGATGCTCGCCCCTCCAATGGCTGCTTCCAGCGCGACGGACACCTCAGTGGACAGCGCGTCAATGTCTAACTCTGGGCTGTTGCGTCTCTGGCGAGTCATGCAGCCACCCCTCCTAGGCGAGTAGTGCGGGTGCGGCCATATAGAGCAAGCGTGTGCTTTCTCCGGGACATGTCTACATCACACCACGATGACTGGGTGTATCGCTCGGGTCTGCTGCACGGACTCGTGACAGCGGTGACCTGCCCACCGTTTGGGTTCCAGTTGCGGTGGCACCTAACTGACTGCGGTGGTCCGTCGGCTGTAGGCATCGAGGACTGGCCTTGACCCCGGACGGTGGACACCTCGTAAGAGAGGATCTGCATCATGGGAAGGCAGCTTCGGGAGTTCAGCGCGGAGTACAAGGACGAGGCTGTCTGGCCTTGACCCCGGATGGTGGACACCTCGTAAGAGAGGATCTACGTCATGGGAAGACAGCGTCGGGAGTTCAGCGCGGAGTACAAGGACGAGGCCGTGAAGCTGGTGATCAACACTGGCAGGACGGTTGCTGTGGTCGCTCGTGAGCTCGGTATCCAGGAGTCAACCCTGGGCCGGTGGGTCAATGCGTTCAAAGAGCGTCAGGACGTCGGTGACGGCGCGCTGAGCGAGACTGAGCGAGCCGAGCTGGCTCGGCTGCGCAAGGAGAACTCCGAACTGAAGTTGGACCGGGCGTTCTTGAAAAAAGCGTCTCTCTTCTTCGCCCAGGAAGCCTCGGATACGAACGTGAAGCGTTCGAACTGATGCACGCGGAGAAGAGCAACCACACGATCTCCCGGATGGCGCGGCTGCTGGAGGTCTCGAGGTCCGGGTACTACGCCTGGGCCAAGCGAGGACCCTCGAAGCGGGCGGTTCGCGCTGAGCGGATCGCGGCCAAGGTGACGTGGTTCCACGGGGACTCTGACGAGGTCTCCGGGGCAACCCGGATCCTGGTCGACCTCCGCGAGGACGGCGAGACCATCTCGCGCAAGACCGTCGCGAAGACGATGCGCAGGCTCGGGCTGCGCGGGATCTGCCCCAAGCGGTGGAAGACGACAACGAACAACGTCTCCTGACCATTCTTGGCGGACGTGTTGAGGTCGGGGATCCGGCGGACCACGAGCCGTCCGGTGACTTGGTCGGCTTTCTTCTTGGAAGTGAACGCGGTGAACGGAATCTCGGCGACCTCGGCGCGGGAGACCCACGTGTTGGTGGGTTCATCGAAGACGGCGTCGGTGTACTCGATGGTGGTCCAGGCATCGTCACCGATGGTGGCGATCGCCGCCTTGACCTTGGGATCCATTCGCACGGTGACCGAGATGTCGGCGCCACCGCGCAACGCCGCGTTGACCACCTCGGCGCCGTAGAACGCGGAGTCGGCTCGCAGCATCGGGCGCAGATCGGACTTGGCGGGCAGTTTGCTGGTGGTCTTCAACGCGTCGGCGACCAGGCGTTTCGCGCCCCGCGGTGAACCACATGATCCCTTCCGGAGCCGGTGGGCCACGATCACCGGCGCGGACTGGCTCGTGGACACGACAGCGAGCAGCGCGTTGAGCCCACGCACGCCGGAGTAGCCGTAGCCAGAGCCCTGCTTGGCGTGCCCGTGGACCTCGACGATGGTGTCGTCGATGTCGATCATCACCCGCTCGCTGGTGTCAGGTGAGGTCACGATCAGCGGTGCCTGCTCGGCCAGCCCGGCCAAGAACCTCGAGGCGACAGCGTCGAGCTGGCGGACGTGGCCGAAGCTGAACGTGCGCAGGAACGAACCCAGCGTCGAGGGCGCGTAGGCGTTCGTGAACACCCGGCCCATCCCGCCGTGACGGAGCAGCGCCATGTCATCGATGCTGTCCGCGCCGGCGACCATCCCGGCGACCAGCGAGGACACCTTCAACCCCGCGTTCGCGCCCTTGTCGGTCGGCACAGTGAGGTGGGCTTGGGCCAGTTCCTGGAGTCCCGCGGATCGGGCCAGCGCGAGGACCGGGACCAGCCCGGCCGACGACACGAGATTGGGATCATCGAACACTGCCGACGTGGCACGGGGCGTGTGGCAAAGTTGCATCTACGAGATGCCCTTCGTCTTGGTGAGAATTGGGACCCTGAAGAAGTCCGATTTTCCCAGCACGTAAGGGCATTCTCACTTCACGACGCGCTCACAACCTCAAGCTCATCGGTGGATCGAGGCTTAGGGGTGCTGGCTTTGGTGGCGATGCTGGCGACCTCGCCCGCCGAGTCCCACCGGGACTTGTCCGCGCCCGTGCCGAGCAGCGTGCGCAGCAGCGGGTGGTTGGCCTCCATGCCCTTGTAGAGGAAGTGCTGGCCGGTGATGACGGCCTCGCAGATCAGCGCTTCGGCACCCTTCGGGGCCGTCTTGCGGGACACGAACCCGGCCAGCCACTCGCGTCGCACGGTCTCCGCGCTGTCCCAGGCCTTGTTGTTGGCGATGACGCGGCGGCGCTCCTGGCGGCGGACTTCGGCCTCCTCGTCGCTCTCGCCCTGGTCCCCGGTGCCGGTGCCGGTGCCGGTGCTGCACACCGCGCCGTGGCGACGACGCAGACCGGATGCGGCGAGGTCGGTGACGACCCACACCGGCACGTACTGCTGGTAGGGCTCGGCGGGCTCGTAGTCGCCTTCGTCCGCGCCGTCCTCCTCGTTGGCCCCGTCCTCGCTGGCCTCGTCGTACTCGTCCTCGGGGTAGACCCACTCCTTGACGACGCGGACGCGGGCGCTGGGGACGTTCGGCCACTCCTCCTGCGCCACCGGCTCACCATCGGCGGTGACCAGCCGGTCGATACGCAGCACCTCGCCGGACTGCTCGGCCTCCGCGACCTCCTCGGCGGTCAGGACGGGCAGGCCCTCGTCTCGGAGCCGCTCGACCTCGGCGGCATCGGCAGCGCGCTCCTCGGCCTCGTCGCGCAGGCGCTGAGCCGCGTGGGCCAGGGACTGGCGGTAGCGCTTGGCGTTCTCCAGGCGCTCGACGGCCTCGGGGTCGTGCTCGGCGAAGATCGCGGCCTCCTCCAAGGTCAGGTCTCCGGAGTCGAGCCGGTTGCGGCTCTGGTCGGCCTTGGTGACCACCAGGGCGGCGTTCACGGTCGGGCGGTCGATGCTGGTGCGCTTGGCGATCTGCGCGGCGCTCACGCCAAGAAGGGCGAGCTGCTCCACGCCCGCGACGATCTCGGCCTCGCGCATCCCGGCCCGGTGGATGTTCTCGACCATCTGGTCACCGATCCGGTCGGCGTCGGTGGGCTGCGTGACGACCCTGGCCGGGATGAGGCCGGTCGGGGTGCCGACCTCGGTGGCGGTGACGGTGCGGCGCTGGCCGCGCAGCAGGACGTAGTGGCCGTCCTCGTCGCGGTAGACCGTCACGGCCTCCAGCACGCCGCGCTCCTTGATCGACTTGCGGAACTCCTTGTGATCGGGGCGCAGGTCGGTGCGGACGTTGGTGCCGATGATGATGGCGGCGGGGTCGATGTGCACGAACCCGTCGGCCTCGTTGGCGGTCTCGGTGGGCGTCTGGATGGTGTCGGTCATGTGGCTGCCCTCCGTGGAGTAGAATAGAAAGAACTGACAAGGTCTAGACTGCCAGCAGGGGCCGACGCTCACCGGCTGCGGACCCGACCTGTGGAAAGGTGGGAACGGCTCGCGAGGGTGGGGAAATCCACGCTCACGCGACGCCGCCGCGACTGTGGTGGCGCGACGCGACTGCTCCCCTTGGATGCTCGATCAGAAGGAAGGCGCGACGGTGGGAACAGCTGACTACGGCCCGGACCGGGAATGCAGCGGCGTTGGTGTTAGCCGGTGCAGCTCGACGACGTCACACGTGGGCAGGGGAGTGACCCGGTGACGAGCCGAACCACGACTCCGGTCGGGATCTACTGGAAGCCTGGAATCTGGGACCTGGCCAGGTCCGCCTACATCGCCGACCTGGACACCGACCCGAAGTCCCCGGACGCCTTCGTCGGCTGGCTCGCCCGGGCGCTCGAGCTGCACGCGAGACGCTCACCGCAGCAGCGCGCTGACCTCGCCGCGGCCGCCGAGCAGCACCCGGCTCAGGTGAGCAGCAAGAAGGGCTTCAACAAGAAGCACGATCTGCCGGCGTCGACGATCGGGGCGGTCGAGGACGCGGTCGTGGCGGACCGTCAGGAGCTCGGCCGCGTGATCGCGCGCTCGGTGTTCGCGCAGGAGTCCGTGATCGCGGCCGCCGACCAAGCCCGCCGGCGGCTGGGCCGCGAGCTCCCCCCGCCACCGCTGAAGCTCAGCAACCGGCCGCCGCGGCGTCGGCCTGCCCTCCAGGACTGAACGTTGCGCCCACAGTGACGGGGCGGCGGCTCCCGAACCGGGCGCGGCCGAATTTCGGCACAAGTGACCGCTGGAGGGGCTGGATCGGACCTAGGTAACTGCGGGCCCGCTATCGCGGCGCTCCGCCAACACCTAGGAGGAGTGCCATGTCCACCACCGTCACCTTCGCGGGGAACCTCGCCGAGGACCCCGAGCTGCTCTACACCCACGACCAGAAGCCGTTCGTCAGCTGCCGGGTCCTGGTGAACAGTCGGATCCAGAACGATGCGGGGGAGTGGGGCAACGACGAGCCGACGCCGCACAACGTCAAGGTCTACGGCTCTGCTGCCCCGCACGTCCACGACAGCTGCGGCTCCGGGGACCCGATCGTGGTGCACGGCCTGGAGCGCACCGAGAGCTGGCGCGACAAGGAGACCGGGGAGAAGCGCACCAAGGACGTGGTCGTGGTTGACAGCCGCCTGAGGGCGGGCGCAGACGAACCGGGACGACCATGCAGAAACTGCTCGCAGTCGTCCTCGTGCTCGCGGTGTTCGTGCTGGCGCCGGTCATCGGCGCCGGGGTGATCGTCGCGATGGTCACTGGCGCGGCCGCGGGATGCGCACCGGGACAGGCGCCCGCGCCCAGGCAGCCAGATGGTGCGGCGCCCGTCGCCGGCTCGCTTCAGGGTGAGGCACCGGCTCAGAGGTCATCGGGCTCGTCGAGCGCGTCGACGGCGGACCCGTACGGGCTGGGCCAGGTGACACCGCGGCTGCGCGCGCTCGTGGAGGTCCTCGCGCCACAGTTCGCCATCACCACCGTGGGCGGGTACCGGGCCAGCGCCCGCGACCCCGAGGGGCACCCGGCGGGTCTCGCCGCTGACTTCATGGTCCCGGTGACTGCGGCGGGCCGCGCGCAAGGCGAGGCGCTCGCCGCCTACGCGATTCAGAACGCGGCCGGTCTCGGCATCGACTACATCATCTGGCACCAGCGGATCTGGTCGGTCGAACGAGCCCCCGAGGGCTGGCGACCCATGGCGGACCGAGGTAGCGACACCGAGAACCACGTCGACCACGTCCACATCAACGTGATCCCCGACGGCACCCCGGTCACCGGCCCCGAAGTCGAGGCGGCCGCGGTCTGTGCCGGCCAGACGGTCGCCGGCGGCGGCGGCGGCGACGCCGTGGTGTATCCGGTGCCGGCCGACCTGGCCGACACCGACCGCCGCAACTGGGGTTCCGCAGGTCGCAGCTGGAGCAGCTGGCACACCGGCACCGACTTCAGCGTGCCCTGTGGCACCCCGGTCCTCGCCGCCCACGCAGGGACCGTGGAGATCGACACCACCCAGCGGTGGTCGGGGCCGTGGCTGGTCAAGGTCAGCACGGGACCTACCAACCTGACCACCTGGTACGCCCACATGCAGAAGCTCACGGTCGTAGACGGCCAGCCGGTGCGGGCCGGCCAACAGATCGGTGAAGTCGGAGCCGAGGGCAACGTGAGCGGACCTACCGGGTGTCACCTCCACTTCGAGGTGCACGAGAAGAACGGACCCATCTACGGACCCGACAACGTCAACCCCTCCACCTGGCTGGCCGAGAACGTCGGCAAGAGCCTGGGCGGCGGGCCGGGGTCGTTCGTGATCGCCACCTTCAACGCCCTGGGGCACTCCCACACCGTGCCCGGCGGAGACCGGCCCGGCTGGGCAGACAGCGCCACCCGCACCAAGTGGCTCGCCCAGCTCCTGGCCACCCAAGCACCCGACGTGGTGGGGCTGCAGGAGTTCCAAGCACCCCAAGCGACCGTGCTGCGCCAGCTGGCCGGAGACACCTGGGACAGCGCCGGGGTCGAAGACAACGTCGTGATCTGGCGACGTACGGCGTTCGAGCTGCACTCCAAGGGCACCGTGGCCATCCCCTACTTCGGCGGGCAGATCCGCCAGATGCCCATCGTGCGCCTCAAGCACCGGTCCAGCGGACGCCTCATCTCGGTGATCAACCTCCACAACCCCGCCGACGCCCGCGGCCCAACCGCGAAGTGGCGGGCGCAGGCCATCGCTCGCGAGCGCGACGCCGTCGCCCGCGAACGCGGCGCCGGCTTCGCCACCTTCCTCGTCGGTGACCTCAACGACCGCGAACAGGCGTTCTGCCCCGCCACCGCCGGCGGTCTGCTGACCAGTTCCGCCGGCGGCTCGAACGGCGCCGGCGGATGCCAACCACCACCGGACATGCAGATCGACTGGATCTTCGGCACGGGAACCAGCTTCAGCAACCACCAGGTCGACAACACCCCACGCGGCCGCATCAGCGACCACCCCTACATCGAAGCCACCACCACCCCCAACTGACAGGCCGGCCCGACCCTGACGGTCAGGCAAAGCCCCACCAAGCCGTGAGGGCCACCTGCTGAGTGATCGCTGGGCCGCCACCGTGGCCATAGGAGGGAAAAGGAGACGATGCAAAATGCAGCGTGAACGGCGAAGTGATCCACACCCTTGGTCCTGGGAGCTCCCCGTCGGGATCTGCGCGGTCCTCGCGCTGGTCGTGCTCGTGGGCCTTCAACTCGGGCGCAGCCTGGCCAACCTCATCGCCGGGGCCGGCTGGACCTGGCCGGCACCCGACCAGGGCGCCACAGCCCCCTCCCCGATCGGTGCAGCGTTCTGGGCCAGCCTCCCCGGCATCCTCACCGGTGACGCCGGCGCAGGACTCCCCGCCGCGGACCCCACGGCACTCGCAGGACCCGTGCTCCTCTGGCTGTGCATGGGTGCGTGTGAGCTCGCACTGATGACCACAGCCGCACTCACCCTCGGGTACGGCTGGCGACGCTACGGACCCAATCGGGTACGCGGAGTGGCCAGCCGTACAGAGGCCGAGTCGCTCCTGGGTGTCAGCCGGCTGCGCAGAGTCGCGCCCCTCGTCCGCCCAGACCTTCACGGGAAGCGGGCACGCCCGGCCGACAGGCCCGAGCCCCCTCCCCGTCACGAAGCCGGGGTCGTGGTCGCGGCCCACGACGGCGCGGCGGCAACCAGCCCATGGCTGGCGCGACGCCCTGGACGCGGAGAGGCCAGAGACCGATGAGGGGCAAGTTCGACCCGCAGGCGGTGGGATGGCGCATCGGTGACGCCCACGAGCCACGCGGAGGACAGCTGTGGGTGCCGTGGGACCGCACGGCAGGCGTGATCGGACCGCAGGGCTCGGGCAAGACCCTCGACCTGCTCACCCCCGCCCTCCTGGGTGCACCTGGAGCGGCGCTGGTAACGCTCACCAAGGTCGAGGACCTGCTGCTGAGCCTCACCGAGAGGTCCCGCGACCACCGACCATGCGTGGTGCTCGACCCCTTCGGCCTGACCCAAGGTCTCGTCGACGAGCTGATCTGGGACCCGGTGGCAGGCTGCGTCGACCCCAAGATCGCCGAGCGGCGCGCCAAGGCCTTCACCGCCGGCACCGTCAAGGGTGCGATCAGCGGGGGCACCGGCGACGACGCGGCCCGGTTCTACGCCACCGAGTCCGCGAAGGTTCTGCAGGGCTACTTCCACGCCGCTGCACTCACCGGCAAAACCCTCGAGGACGTCCTGCAGTGGGTCGCCAATCCGGCCGCCGCCAGCCAACCCATGGAGATCCTGCGCCGCCACCCCCACGCCGAGCCGTTCTGGCACGGCCTGCTGCACGGGGCACTCAACGGTGATGACCGCACCGCGGGCAACACGGCCACCACCGTCCAGCAGGCGGTGAGCCTGTTCTTCCAAGCCGACATCCGCCGCCGCTGCATACCCAGCCACGGCCGACCCGCCACCGACCTGGCCGACGTCATCCGCCGCCGCGGCACCATCTACCTTCTCGGCCGCGAGGACCCCTACGCGAGCGCGAGCCCGCTGATGACCGCCGTGGCCGAGCACGTCCTGGACACAGGCCTCGTCCTGGCCAACAACTCCCCGTGGGGCGGCCGACTGTGCCCACCGCTGCTCTCAGTGCTCGACGAGTTGCCCTCCACAGCGCCGCTTCCGACGCTGCGCACCCGGATGGCCAACGAGCGGGCCATGGGGCTGTCCTTCATCTGGGCCGCTCAGACACGCCCTCAGCTGACCAGCATCTTCGGTGAGCACGAGGCGCGCGCGCTCCTGGGTCTGACCAACGAGCTCATCATGTTCGGCGGCTCCAAGGACGTCGCGTTCAACCAGGAGATCTCCGACCTGCTCGGCACCGTCCGCGTCCGTCGCGTCACCCACTCCTCGGGCGGGTTCAGCGGCGGCGGCCGCAGCGTGTCCGGTGACGACATCCCCATCCTCCGGCCGGAGGAAGTGCGCCAACTACCCGAGCGGCAGGCCTTGGTGATCGCCGAGAACGGCAAGCCGATCATCGCCAAGCTTCACCGCTGCGTGGAGGGTAAGGCCGGCGCACGCCTGCTCGCCGACCAGCGAGCCTTGCAGGAGAGGCTCACCACGGACCGTCCCATGGTGATCACGCCCGAGGCGCGGGCCACCGCCGCGCTCGCCGAGGCTCGCCGGCTTGGCTTTGTCGACGACGACAGGAGCGAGCAGTGACCACCGACCCGCAGACTCGCCGGGCCACCCCGAATCCGATGCTCCACCCGTTCCCCGTCCCCGGCGAGCTGGTCCGCCTGGCCTACCGCGAAATCCACCTCGCCATCAACGGCACTGAGGAGGAGAAGAACGTGCTGGGCAACCCGGCCTTGCTGCCCCGGCCCTGGGAGCCGGCCACCTGCGTGGACCCCTGCCTGCGGTACGACCTTTGGGAGTGGCTCGAGGAGGTCGTGATCTGGCTCAACCGCGAGTACACGTGGGACGTCGCCGGACTCATCCCGACCTGCTGGCCGCTGCACCCCCACGTCACGCACGAGCTCGCCGTCCTGGCAGACCAGCGCCGGCGCGCCGGGATGGCCTTGACCAGCGACGCGCTCGAGGAGTGGCACCGCTACTGCCTGCCCGCGTTCGCCGACCGGCTGCGCAACCGGCTGCGCGCCCACTGCGACGACGAGCACAAGCGCTGGCCAGGCCTACCGCGCCACAACGAGCACACCTCCGACACCACCACCCAGCGCCGCGAGGACGCCTACGCCCAGGACGTCGACGCGCTCCCGGCCAGCCGGGGAACCTGCGAAACGCAGGGGGTCCCCGGTCCGCCCCGCCTCGGCCTGGTCGACCTGGACACCGGCGAGGTCCACAAGGACGTCTCGCTCGACAGCGCGCCCCGCACCACCCGGACCGAGAAGGGACCTCGGGACTGATGCGGATGAACGAGCGCACCGCGGCCATCGGACGCGCCCAGCGCGCACTCCAGGCCCTCGCCGAGCACCCGCGCTCTTGCAAGCAGGAGCTCGGGCAAGCTCGTGAGCACCTCAACGCCTGCTACGCAGCCGGTGACGGGAGCCGGGTCTGGGACTCGGTCATCAAGGCGGAAACCATGGCCGCCCGCCGCTACGGCGTCCCGAGTGTCGCCGAGCTCCGAGGCGCACGAGGTGCCGCGGGTGCTGTTGCCGACCTCGATGCCGGACCGACTCAGGCGCAGGGCCCGACGTTCTCTCGTTACGGGAACGTCGACCGGGACGCCGCGAAGACCGACCCAGGAGAGAGAGCTCATGGAGACTGAGTCCACGCGGCGACAGACCGGGAGCGTGCCCACGACCAAGATGTGGGCCATGCTGGCGGCGCACTCGGTGGCGAACGCGGCACCGACTGTGCTCGTGCGGCCGGTGATGACCCGGTCGTCATCAGTGACATCGCCGGCTGCGACCAGAGCGGCGAGTTCGACCAGCGTCGCGATCTTCGGTGGCGGGACCAGATGGCGGCGGCGGAACCGGCCGATCTCGCCTTCCACACCACCCTTCTCGTGTGCGCCCTGTTTGCCGGGAATGCAGAAGAACGAGTCGAACCCGTAGTGGGACCGCAACGCGATGAACCGCTCGGACTCCTCGCGGTCCCTGCCCTTCAGCACTCGGGTCACCGCGGGCTTGAGGTTGTCGTAGCGGATCCGGCCCGGCACGCCACCGAAGTGCTCGAACGCCGCCGTGTGTCCTTCGAGGAATGCTTCTTGGGCCTGGTTGCCGTAGGCAACGTGGAACGCCTTCCCGCTACAGGACAGGCGCATCACGAACATCCACACCTTCACCACGACCCCGTCCAGCACGATCTGGAACTCACCGAAGTCGACCTCGGCCTCAGCGCCGGGCGGATGCTCCTGGGCGACGAACACCTCCTGATCCACGATCCCCAGCTCGACCCTGCGTAGGCCCACGTAGCGCGAGACGGTCACCTCCGACACGCTCGCGCCGTGCTCGGCCACGAGCCGCTGCCAGACACGTCGAGCGGTGTGCCGCTGCTTCCTATGGACCGCCTGGTCGCCGATCAGCCACCCGTCGATGACCTCCCGCCACGGATCGATCGCCGGCCGTGCCCGCGCCGGGTACGTCTGTCGCGGTGGCGGCACCGATGACGCGAGCGCTTGGCGCACCGTGCGGCGGTGCACCCCGTGTCGATCCGCGAGTTCGCGGATCGACATCTCCTCTAGCCGCCGATCACGACGGATCTGCTCGAACAACTCCACTCGTGATCCCACCTGAAGACCTCCACGACGACGACATCGACATGAAGATCCGAACCGGGGTGGGGCCAACATTCGCGACGACACGCCATCCCACCCAGCCAGCGGCACCACTACCCAGGGCCGGGGCCAACATTCGTGACGATCAGGCACTCAACCGGGGCCAGAGAAGGTGACCACACCTATATGGCCGCGTGATCAGCTCCAGGTAGTGCCCGGACGGGTCGAGCAGGTACACGCCTCGCCCTTCATGTTCGGTGTTCGTCTCTCCGAGTCGCGTCCGCCGTGGGTCGGCCCAGTGGTCTCGACCTTGATCGGCGATCTTCGCGTACGCACGATCGAAGTGCTGATCGTCGAGCAGACAACCGGCAAACGATTAAGGCCACGCCGTCCCGCTCACGGCTCCTCTTCTACGACGGCAGGCACGCACGCCCGCGGAACCCGCCCGCATACCCTGGCCGGTCGGCGCTCGCCCTCACGGCTGCCACGGCCATCGGGCCGCTCCTCGGGTTCGCGCCCCGACTCGTCCTGTCCGCCGTCGGCGGTTAGCCGCGCACGTGCAGCCCAAAACCTGTGCGGCTCGCGGGCTCCAGTCCCTCTTTCAGGTGCAGCGAGGGGATCTCGTAGTCACCGAAGTTCTGCCGCCGGAACGCGATGGGCTCGGTCGACTCCAGGGTAAGCAGGCGCTGCTCCCAGGCCTTGGCGACGTCCGGGTACCCCTCGCCGGTCATCCGGTCGGTGCCGTACAGCACGAACGGCGGCAGCACCTCGATGCCCGGGTAGTAGAGAATGCCGTGGTGAATCGGGAACAGCAGATCGTCGATGTGGCCGTTGATCCCGCGAGCGGCGTAATGCGACTCTGGGCCGCCGGCGGTCACCGACAGTAGGGCCTTCCTGCCCGCGAGGGTGCCTTCGCCGAAGCGCTCGCCGTACTTGGTGTCGCTGTGCTCGCCGACGCCGTACGCGAAATGGTAGGTGAACACCCGGTCCACCCACCCTTTGAGGATCGCGGGCATCGTGTACCACCACAGCGGGAACTGGAGGATGATCGTGTCGGCCCACAGCAGTTTCTCCTGCTCGGCGGAGACGTCCGGGGTGAGCGTCCCGGCGTCGAAGGCACGGCCCGAGTCCAGGGCGACCTTCAGCGGACTTGAGGCGTCGGGGCCGTAGTCCGCGGCGTCCACGACCGCCTTCCAGTTCATCGCGTACAGATCGCTCACCCGTACCTCGTGCCCGGCGGTCTCCAATGTGGACACCGCGAGGTCCTTCAGCGAGTTGTTGAGCGACTTCGGTTCCGGGTGGGCGTAGACGATCAGCGTCTTCATGGGAGCTCCTTTGAATCGGGTGCCTTCGATCCTGGGCGCTGCGGCGCCCGGCGTTCAGGGGCGCCGCTTCCATCGGACGGGACTTCCTAGGAACGGCAGGACCACCTTCACGGGCACCACCAAGGCCATACTGGATGCGTGGACGATCTTGCGGGCTTCCTGTCGACCCGGCGTTCCCGGGTCGACCCGGTCACCGTCGGCATCCCCATCGACAGCCGCCGCCGGGTCGAAGGGTTGCGCCGCGAAGAGGTCGCGCACCTGTCCGGAGTCAGCGTCGACTACTACGTACGCCTGGAGCAGGGCCGCGCAACCCAGCCGTCCGAGCAAGTCCTCGACGCGCTGGCCCGCGTCCTCGACCTCGACGAGACCGAGCGCGGGCACCTCTACCGGCTCGCCCGGCAGCGCCGCCGCCGCGCGAAAGCGCCGGGCGGGCGGGTCCGGCCGGAGCTTCTGCGCGTCCTGGACATGGTCGCCGACGCGCCCGCGCTGATCATGGACCACCGGCTGGACGTGCTCGCCGGGAACCGCCTCGCCGGGCTCCTCTTCGGCCGGCCGATGCCGGGCCTGAATACCGCCCGGCACATCTTCCTTGAGGAGACCGAGCGCGGCCTCTACACGGATTGGGACAACTGCACCCTCGACGTGGTCGGGCACCTGCGCCTATCCGCCGGTAAATACCCCGAGGACACCGGCCTGGCCTCGCTCATCGGCGAGCTGGCGATGGGCAGCGAGCGCTTCCGCCGCCTCTGGGCCCGCGCGGATGTACGTGCCCGCACACATGGACGCAAGGCGTACCGGCACCCGCTGGTCGGACTGCTGGAACTGCACCAGGAGAACTTCGCACTACCGGACGAATCAGGCATGGAGCTGCTGGTGCTGTCCGCGGCCCCCGGCAGCCCCGCCGACGACGGGCTGCGCCTGCTCGCGGGCCTGGGCGCGGACAGCCGTAACGCGCACCCCACAGTGAGCGCCCAGGTCCGCGAGTAGCTCAACGACGCACACTCACCTCCGGGAACGTCTCAACACTGACGGCTTCCGGTCCCAGGCCCACTTTGCGGCCGCGACAAGCTTCTTACCGACACCCAAGTGGGTGAATAAGCTGGCGCTCGACGATGACTAGAACTCAAGCGTCGCTCCGGGGCCAGTTCAACCCGTCACAGTCAAGGTGAGCCCCATGAGCGCCTGAGCAACTGTCACCAGCCAGTTGTTCGGGCAATGCCCCCGACCCCGGGCTCCGGGATTGGCGAGGTCTCGGGTTGACTGATGTTCGCAGCGATGACCGACAGGCACCGGGAGCCGCTGTGAGGGCCAATCTCGCCATCACCGATGGGCGATGCGGCGATCTCATAGTCCAAGGAGGTCGGTGTGGAGAAGTCGTCGTCAGGACAGGCTCGCACGACCGGCTGGCTGGTGCGGCGCACCCTCGTCGGAGTACTGCTTTTCGGTGCTCTGGTACAGGTCGTCCTCATCATCTACTACCTCGGTGCGGCGCACAGCCCGAGGCCGCACCACCTTCCCGTCGGGTACATCTCGACCGACGCCATGGCTTCAGAGGTCGAGGCTCAGATTGAGGAGGGGGGCAGTTTCGCTGCCCGTCGATTCACCGACGAACCCGCCCTCACCGCCGCGGTCCGGGCCAAGGACATCTACGGAGGAGTAGACCTCACCAGTGAGCAGCCCGAGCTGTACCTCGCTTCGGCCGCAGGCACGAGTGCGGCGACCGCGATCCGCAACACCTTCACAGAGGTCGTCGAGCGACGGCGCGCCGACCAGGTCCAGCGGCTCGTCGCGGCGGGGCGACCTGTGCCCGCGGACACCGTCGAGCAACTGACCGAGCCGCCGTCGGTCACCGATCTGGTGCCGCTGCCCGATGCCGACCGCGGAGGCACCTCATTGGGCCTGCTCGTCCAGGTTCTCGCCATCGGCGCCACCATTGCCTCCATCGAGCTGGGGAAGCTTGGCGTGCACACGACGCGCTCGGCCCGCCGCGGGTTCGTGCACGCCGCCGTTCTCGTCTTGTACGGCATCGTCTCCGCCGCGGCGGTCGCCGTGGGGGCCAGCCTTTTCGGCGTCATTCCCTCCGGCGAGGTGCTTTCCCTGTTCGCCTCGTTCGCCTTGCTCTCACTTGCCCTCAGCTGCTCGGTCGCTGCAGCCGTCGCGCTCCTTGGACCTGGGGGAGCGATGCTCGGAACGCTGTACTTCCTCGTGGGGATCGTCATCTCGGGTTCCTCGGTCGTCCCTGAGTTCCTCCCGTCCTGGGCTCGCGTCTTGGGACAAGCCCTACCACCCGGGTCAGGTGCCAGTTTGATCCGCGAGCGTCTCTACTTCCCCGACGCCTCCGTTGCGGGCCCGGCTTCGGTACTCGCCGGCTACGCCGTGGTCGGGCTTGTCGTCGTCCTCATCACCAACGCCCTGCCCAGCACGAAGGTTCGTGCCGCGCCATGATCAGCGACGAGGTCGCGCAGCAGTCGACGTGAGCTTGAGGGCGTCGAGGAAGACACCCGGCCGCTGCCGTCTCAACAAACTCCCGTCGCATCGCTGCCGAGCGCAGCGACCGGACATCATGCCCAGGTTCCGGGGTCGCGCCGTCGCATCGTCATCCGCGCAGCCATGTGCTCCAAGCCAGTCACCCCCGAGGGACAGACCGCGGCGGAGCTGCGTGCCAGGCCGCCCCCGCTGATGACGGCGAACGTGCAGCGCCGACTCCGCAAGGTTCTGGGCGACGCGGGCATCGCCGGTGACCACCCGCACATGTTCCGGCGCACGGTGGCGACGGTGATCAACGATCAGGCCAGCGTGAACCGTGCGGCCGAACTGCTCGGCCACATCGATCCCAAGGTGACCATCGAGCACTACAGAGGCGGCGCCGCGGCTCGAGGATGACGGGGGAGAACGAGCCCTTGCGGAGCTTGGGGATGCGCAGGCCGACATCGCCGGACTGGGTGGTGACCAGCCGCGGACGCGACCCGTTGCCCTCGGTCGTTCGCGTGTCGGGGCTCCAACGCAGCCTCGTCGCTGTGACTCCCTGAGATGAGCGGTGGGGCCCCTGCGGCCGCTCCCGCCCTCACCTCACGCGGACCGCCGCCGATCAAGCACATCGGGCTGCTGCCACCCGCGGACGGAAGGGATTGATTGATGACCGGCTCACGCCGGCCCGGACACCAGCTGACGCGCCAAGTCCAGAACTGACGTGGCTTCGAGGTCGGGCCGGCCGAAATAGGCCGGGTAGCGGGCCCCCGACCGGTTGATCCACGCCGTACTGAGGCCAGCGCTGCGCGCTCCTTCGATGTCCCAGGGGTGTACCGCGACCAGCATGGCCTCGCCCGGCTCGTCGAGGTCACAGCAGCTCAGAGCGTAGTGGTAGGCCTCCCGGTCCGGCTTCCACCGGGGTGCGTCCGCAACCGTGAGCAGTTGCTCGAAACGGTCGCGCAACCCGGCTGCGGCGAAGAGTGCCTCCGCCACTGCGGTTCCGCCGTTGCTGAGCGTCACGAGCCGTCGGCCCTGCTCGGCCAGGGCAGTGACTCCGTCCACAACGTCATCGTGGACACCGAGGCCGCTGAGGCTGTCGACGAGATGGCGGACGGTGTGCTACAGCGCTTCCTCGGGGACGTGGCCGGCCAGGAAGACCTCGAGTGATCCGCGTGCCAGCGAGGCGAAGGACGGGTTTGCGCCCGTGACGGTCAAGGCGAAGCCGTCGCGTAACAAGGTCGCGAACCAGGCGGCTGCTTCGCGTGCGTCAAGTCCGATCTCCTCGAAGCGTTGCTGGAGCGGGGACATGTCGGAGAGCGTCTCGTTGACGTCGAAGATGATCAGTGCGGGCTGCGAGATGGACATGACACTCCTCAAGCGTGGTCGTGGGTCAGAGGGCTCCGACGCACACCTGGACATGGCCACCACGCAGGCTCCATGAATGCACGTCAGCGGCTGTCGTGTCGAGCACCGTCCACGGTCGCGCGTTGATGTTGGCACCGTCCATCCGAAAGGAAAGACGGACCCGACGCCACGCGCCTCCCAGGCACCCATCAGCGACAGCGAACAGGTGAAGAGCACTGCGTCAACAGGCAGGGCAGGCCCATGAGAGCCGGGCACGGCGAGTGGGCCGAGCTGCTCGGCTTCCGCCTCGACGAGGACGACCGACGGCCTCGAGAAAGGAGCAGGAAGTCGGTCCGGTCCCGCAGCCGACGTTTGCTTCAGAGGTCGGGTCACCAGGCGCGAGGATGTGCTTGTCGATTGGGGACATCATCGCGGTTGGACCACAGCACGGCGGGCCAGGCAACCCCGTGGGTCGGGGCGCTCCGAGCTTGGTCGCCCATCCCTCAGCAGGGGTAGGAGAGGCGACCTTGAGCGCGAGGCCAGGCGTGTCCAAGGTTGAGCGTGGTTGGGGCGTGATGCTCGGGGCAGGTGGCAAACTGCTGTTGTCCCGCATCCTCGGCGGCGCAGACGCCCGACGACGGACCCTGACGACAGCGGCCGGGCATGCAGGAGAGACTGGGGTGCATGGACCAGAACCCCACGCCAGACTCCCGTGTGACGCCGACTGGACTGGGAGACATGTCAGACCCGGAACTTCCCGGCGGCCAGTTCGCGGAGCATCTCGGCCTCCGCCTGACCGAGGTGACCGAGGACCGGGTCGTCGCAACCTGGGAGGCGCTGCCCAAGCTGCACCAGCCCTTCGGAATCGTGCACGGGGGAGTGCACTGCAGTGTCGTCGAGACCTTGGCGAGCGTCGGCGCCGCGGTGTGGCTCGGCAGTCGTGGGCAGGTGGTCGGCGTGAACAACAACACCGACTTCTTTAAGGCGGTCAGTGAGGGTGCGATGAGGTCGACAGCGACTCCCCTGCACCGTGGACGTTCGCAGCAGCTGTGGCTCGTGGAGACGGTCTCCGACGGTGACGCCAAGCTCGTCGCCCGGGGCCAGGTGCGCATCCAGAACCTCTACGCACCCTGACGCACCACACGACAGGTCAGCCTTCCTGGCCGGCGGGACGATCCGCTGCGCGACCCAGCATCAGCCTCGCGTCGGCCAGTCAGCTGATCCGTTGACTCGGCAGCAGCGCGCGCACGTGCTCCCAGGCTGCCTCGGTGCTGAGTCCGGGCTCGCCGGTCAGCAGCGCGACGCTGAGGCCGTCGAGTAGCGCCAGCATGCGCTGGGCGATCGGCTCGACATCTTCGTCGGTCATCTCGGCAAGCAGTGTGGCCAGCGCGTCGCGCCAGGCGGCGTCCAGCTCCTGCTGCGCTTCGCGAAGGGCGGGCTCGCGCAGCACTCGTGGCCACAGCTCGACCCAAAGCAGCCACCGCGGGTCGCCGGCGGCGCGGGGGAGGAACAGCTCGCACAGGCCGTGCACGCGTTCCTCGGCCGGGGCGTCCGCCGCGAGTACGACGCTCAGCTGCTCGCTCAGATCGTCCTCGCTCCAGCGCAGCAGGTCGAGGAGCAACCCGTTCTTGCTGCCGAAGTAGTAGGAGAGATGGCCGGCGCTGGTGCCCAGCCGACGGCCCAGCTCGGAGAGGCTCAGGTCGGCCAACCCCTTCTGGGCCAGCAGGTCCCAGGCCTCCTGGAGCACGCGCTCGCGCGGACGCTCGAGCCGCCGGTGTCGCCGATGTTCCTGACCAGTCACCCCTTGACTGTAGTCAGGCGGACCCCTCATAGTGACGCGTGCCACTACTTTGAAAGGCTTTTAAATGCGACCAGAATCCATGACCGTGTCCGCCGCGGACGATGACGCGGCCGCCGCGTTGACGACCGCCCCGGTGCGGCTGACGCCGGTCCTCGGGGTGACCGCCGCGATCCTGCTGACGATCTCGTGCATCACTCCGGCGTCGAGCCTGTTCATCATCGTTCCCGAGCTCCTGGCAACCCAGGGCTCCGGAGTGGTGATCGCGCTGGTCCTCGGCCTGGTCGTCTCGATCGCGGTCGGCGCCTGCTACGCCGAGCTGGGCACTCGGACGCCGAGCTCCGGTGGCGAGTACGCGATGGTCACCCACACGATCGGTCGCACCTTCGGCTGGCTGACGTTCGCCTTGACCGCGGCGCTCCTCGTGGTCATCCCGCCGGTCATCGCCCTCGGCACTGCCGACTACCTGAGCTCCATCGTCGACCTCGACCGGTCCATCACCGGAGCGGTCGTGATGCTGCTCGCCACGTGCACCGCGGTGCTAGACGTGCGTGCGAACGCGCTCGTGACCAGCTGCTTCCTGGCCCTGGAGACCCTGACCGCGGGCGTAGTCGCCTTCCTCGGCTTCTCCCACTCCGAGCGCTCGGTCAGCACGCTGGTCCACCCGCAGGCGCTCACCGACGGCGCCCTCTCGCCGTTCACGCTCGGCATCTTGGTGTCCGGCCTCGCGATCGCGATGTTCGTCGTCAACGGCTTCGGCACGGCGTCCTACCTCGCGGAGGAGATGCTGGAGCCCAGGCGCGACGTGGCGCGTGCCGTGTTCGGCTCGCTGTTCATCGCTGCGCTGGTGATCATCGTCCCGACCGCCGCCGTCGTGGTGGGTGCTGGATCGCTCGAGGACCTCGGCGTCCTCACCTTTCCCGACTTCGTGGAGAGCTGGGCCGGTCCGAGGGTCGCCGCCGCGGTGAGCGTGGGCATCGCACTCGCGATCCTCAACGCCGTGATCGTGATGGTGCTCCAGAACGGCCGCGTGCTGTACGCCTCGGGCCGGGACCAGGCCTGGCCAGCAGTGGTCAACGCCGCACTGACCAAGCTCCACCCGCGATTCAACACACCCGTCGTCGCGACTCTCTCGGTTGCGATCCCGGGCGCCGTGCTGGCCTACCTCGTCGACATCGAGTCGCTGCTGGGGGTCACGGCGGTGATGGTCGCGGCGGTCTACCTGCTGCTCGCGTTCGGGGCGCTCGCCGTCCGTCGTACTCCCCATGCGGGCTGGAAGATGCCGCTGTGGCCGCTCGCCCCGGTGGTGGTCATCGTCGCGCTCACCTACGCGCTCGCCCAGTCGGCCGCGCTCGACCTGGGCATCACCGCCGGCGTCGTCGTCGCCGCGCTCGCCTACGAGGTGCTGTATCTCCGGCCACGCCGCGACACCCGCTTCCTCGTTGACGCGAGGGAGGACAGGTGACCACCGCTGACCTCGTCCTGACCGGCGGCAACGTGCACACGGTCGACCCGGCCCAGCCGCACGCCGACACGGTCGCCGTCCGTGACGGCCGCATCGTCTGGGTCGGCTACGCCGCGGAGGCGCCAGCCTGGGTGACCGGTGCCGCCGACGTCGTACGCCTCGATGGGCGCACCCTTCTCCCGGGGTTCGTCGACGCCCACAACCACGTCCGCCTCGGCTCGGATCGCGAGTGTGTGCAGCTCGCCGGTGCCGACTCGGTCGAGGCCGTCGCGGCGCGTCTGCGGGACTGGGACCGCGCACACCCCGGCGTCGGCTGGGTGGAGGCCGAGGGCTATGCCTATGTCGGCCTGGAGAACGGCGCACACCCGACCCGCCAGCAGCTCGACGCGATCATTCCCGACCGTCCCGTCGTGGTGTTCAGCTACGACGTGCACACCCTATGGCTGAACACCCTGGGTCTGACGGGACTCGGGATCGACGACGCGGACCAGCCCTTCGGCACCGCTGAGCTGGACGCCGAAGGGGTGCCCACAGGCTTCATCACCGACTTCGCGGTCAAGGGACTCTCGCGTGCGGGCGTGCGAGCACTGCGCGACCGCCGGCTGCCGTGGGCGAGCACCGATCGGCAGTACTCCCGCCTCCTGACGAGTCTCGACCACACTGTCGCCTGCGGCATCACGACCGTCGTCGAGCCTCAGAACTCGCCCGACGACATCGCGCTGTTCGAGCGCGCCCGTGCCGAGGGTCGGCTCGACCCGCGCGTGGTGCTGGCGATGTTCCATCCGCCGACCACGACGCCGGAGGAGCGCAGGGAGTTCGCCCGTCTCGCCTCGGCGTACGACGACGATCGGCTGCGGGTCGGGCCGCTCAAGCTCTACATCGACGACGTGGTCGAGCCGCACACCGCAGCGCTGCACGAGGACTACGCCAACGAGCCGGGTCATCGCGGGGCGACGTACTACGAGCCGACGGACTTCGCCGACCTGGTGGCAGACCTGGACCGCGACGGCTTCCAACTGTTCGTGCACGCGACCGGCGACCGAGGCATCACCACGGTGCTGGACGCCGTCGAGCACGCTCGTCTGGTTAACGGACCGCGCGACGCGCGCCACCAGATCGTGCACGTCGAGTGCCTCCGGCACGACGACCTGCCGCGGTTCGCCGAGCTTGGCGTGGTGGCCTGCATGCAGCCGCGACACGCCAGCCCAGACCTGGCCGGGCCGGGGCACGCGTGGGCCGAGGCGGTGGGGGAGCGCCGCTGGCATCAGGCCTGGCCGCTGCGGTCGTTGCAGGAGCACGGCGCGACGCTCGCGTTCTCCAGTGACTGGAACGTCGCCGAGATGGAGCCCATGGTCGGCATCTACAGCGCGGTGACCCGCTCGCCCCTGGCGGGTGGCGACGCGTGGCAGCCGGAGGAGGCCGTCTCGGTCGCCGACGCCGTGCGCGGCTACACGATGGGCAGCGCCGTGGCCAACTTCTGCGAGCACGACCGGGGCTCGATCACCGTGGGCAAGCTCGCCGACATGGTCGTCCTGGACCAGGACCCGCACACCGTCGACTCGGCCAAGCTCGCAGACGTCGCCGTGCTGGAGACCTGGGTCGGCGGAGAACGGAAGTACGCTTCATGACGACCTGGACGATGCCGGCCGAGACCGACACGCACGACCGCACCTGGATGGCCTGGCCGTCCGGCAGCTACACCCTCGGCGACACGCCCGCGGAGGCCGAGGAGGCCCGGCTGACCTGGGCCTCGGCGGCGAATGCCGTGGCCGAGTACGAGCCCCTCCACATGCTGGTGCCACCGTCGGAGATCGGTGAGGCCCGGCGCCGGCTCTCCGCGGCGGTAGTGCTCCACGAAGCTGCACTCGACGACGCGTGGTACCGGGACATCGGACCCACGTTCGTGCTCGGCCCGGACGGCCTAGGCGCCGTCAACTGGGTCTTCAACGGCTGGGGGGCTCAGGACTGGGCCACCTGGGAGTACGACGCGGTGGCCAGTCTGGTCGCCATGGAGGCGAGCGGAGCGCACCGCATCGACTCGCCGATGGTCAACGAGGGCGGGGGCATCCAGACCGACGGGGCGGGCACCTTCCTGGTGACCGAGACGGTCCAGCTCGACCCCGGGCGCAACCCCGGCTGGAGCCGCGAGCAGGTCGAGGCCGAGCTGGTCCGGACGGTCGGCGCACGCAAGGTGATCTGGCTGACGCGCGGCCTCACCCGGGACAGCGAGCGCTACGGCACCCGCGGACACGTCGACATCGTCGCCACCTTCAGCTCCCGCGGCCGGATCCTCCTGCACGAGCAGCGCGACCAGGCGCACCCGGATGCCCTTGTCAGCCGCGAGCTCGGTGCGCTCCTTCGCGACGAGACCGACGCCGACGGCAAGCCGCTCGAGGTCGTCGCGCTGCCGGCCCCCACCGTGCTCCGCGACTCGAAGGGTTGGGTCGACTACAGCTACGTGAACCACTACGTGGCCAACGGCGCCGTCATCGCGTGCGCCTTCGACGACCCGGCCGACGACGAGGCCCGCGAGCTGCTCGCCGACGCGTATCCCGGACGCACCGTCGTCCAGCTCGATGCCCGGCCGCTGTTCGCCCGCGGCGGCGGCATCCACTGCATCACCCAACAGCAACCCGCACTGCCCAAGGAAACCTCATGAAACTCATTGCCCCACCCGCCCAGCCGTCCCTGTCCCGTGTCGGCGAGACGGACGACCGACAGGTGACCGTGGCTCTGGTCCAGATGCACTGGGCCGCCGAACCCGAGGAGCACCTCGCCACCCTGGCCGAGGGCATCGCAACCGCGGCCGGGGCCGGTGCGTCGATCGTGTTCCTTCCGGAGCTCACCCTGTCGCGCTACCCGGCGGACACCATGCCCGAGGGGGCGCCGGCCGACATCGCCGAGCCGCTTGCGGACGGTCCGACGTACACCTTCGCCGCGGCGGCGGCTGCCGCGCACGGAGTCTTCGTGCACGCGTCCCTCTACGAGAAGGCGGAGGCCGACGACGGACTCGGCTTCAACACCGCCATCCTCGTCGCCCCAGACGGGAGCATCGTGGCTCGCACGCGCAAGCTGCACATCCCGGTGACAGCGGGCTACTACGAGGACCAGTACTTCCGGCCGGGTCCCGCCGGCTCGCCGTACCCGGTCCACGCCGTCGACCTGCCCGGAGCGCCTCGCGTCGGTCTGCCGACCTGGGACCAGTGGTTCCCGGAGCTGGCGCGGGCGTACTCGCTCGCCGACGCGGAGATCCTTGCCTACCCGACGGCGATCGGCTCCGAACCGGACCACCCCGACTTCGACACCCAGCCGCTGTGGCAGAGCGTGATCGTGGGCAACGGCATCGCCAATGGGCTCTTCATGGTGGTTCCCAACCGCTGGGGCAACGAGGGACTCGTCGAGTTCTACGGCTCGTCCTTCATCAGCGACCCGTACGGCCGTGTCCTCGCCCAGGCTGGGCGCGCGGGCGTCGCCGTGCTGGTGGCGACCCTCGACCTGGCGCAGCGGCGTGACTGGCTCGACCTCTTCCCATTCCTGCAAACGCGACGTCCGGACACCTACGGGTGCCTCGTCGAGAAGGAGACCAAATGATGTCCACCCATGACACCGTCATCGTCGGCGGAGGAGTCACCGGCCTGGTGGCGGCCTGGCGCCTGGCCGAGGCCGGACAGGACGTCGTGGTGCTCGAGGCGCGTGAGCGCGTCGGCGGGCGGCTGCGCAGCGAGGAGCACGACGGATCCCTCTTCGAGATCGGGGGCCAGTGGGTCTCACCCGACCAGGACGCCCTCGTGGGGCTCCTCGACGAGCTGGGCCTGGAGACCTACCCGCGCTTTCGCGAGGGCGAGTCGCTGTACGTCGCCGGCGACGGTGCGGTGCGGCGCTTCACCGGCGAGGACCTGCCCGTCGGCCCGGACACGGCGGCTGCCATCGAACGGCTCACCAAGACCCTCGACGACCTCACCGCCGAGATCGACCCCGACCGCCCCTGGGACCACCCGGAGGCCGAGCGGCTCGATCACATGACGTTCCAGCAGTGGCTCGAGGAGGAGTGCGACGATGTCGAGGCGCGTGACAACATCGCGCTCTTCATCGGCCCGGCCATGCTCACCAAGCCCGCCTGGTCGTTCTCGGCCCTGCAGGCGCTGTTGATGGCGGCCAGCGCCGGGTCGTTCCTGCACCTCGTCGACGCCGACTTCATCCTCGACCGGCGGGTCGAGGGCGGACTGGCCTCGGTCGCGCACGAGCTGACCCGCCGGCTCGGTGACCGGGTGCGGCTCTCGCAGGACGTCACGGCGGTCGAGTACGACGACGAGGGCGCGACCGTGGTCGTGAAGCACGAGCGGCTGCGCGCACGTCGCGTGATCGTGGCCGTGCCGCCGCCACTGGTGCGTCGGATCCGGTTCACCCCGGAGCTGCCCGCCGAGCACCGACACGCCCGCGAGCACCAGTCCTTCGGGCTGGTGATCAAGGTGCAGGCGGAGTACCCCACACCGTTCTGGCGGGAGGAGGGGCTCAGTGGCACCGGCTTCGGTCCCTACCAGGTCGTGCACGAGGTCTACGACAACACACCAGCTGGCTCCACGGTGGGGCATCTGGTCGGCTTCGTCTCCGACGAGGCCGCGGACCGGCTCGGCACCCTCGGGGTCGAGGAGCGCCGTGAGCAGGTGCTGGCCTCGCTGACGGCGTACTTCGGTGATGCCGCCCGCAGCCCCACGACGTACGTCGAGAGCGACTGGCAGCACCAGGAGCTGACCGGCGGCGCCTACGGCACCAGCTTCGACGTCGGTGGACTCACGCGGTACGGCCGGGTGCTTCGTCAGCCGGTCGGGCCGATCGAGTTCGGCACGAGCGACGTGTCCGGCCTCGGCTTCCAGCACGTCGACGGCGCCGTCCGCGTCGGCACCGAGCTCGCCCAGCGAGTCCTCACACCAGGAGCAGCATCATGATCAAGAACATCATCGACGGCGAGCTTCGCGCGGCGCACGACGGCAGGGTCAGCGACGTCGTCGACCCCTCGACCGGCAAGTCCTACGACATGGCCGCGCTCTCCGGCGCGCCCGACGTGGATGCCGCGTACGCCGCCGCCACGCGAGCCTTCCGCGTCTGGCGGCGTACGACGCCGGCCGAGCGGCAGCATGCGCTGCTTGCCCTTGCGGACGCGCTGGCGGCGCGTTCCGAGGAGCTGGTCGCGGCCGAGGTCGAGAACACCGGCAAGCCGGTCGCGCTCGCGCGTTCCGAGGAGATCGCGGTCGGCATCGACCACCTGCGCTTCTTCGCCGGCGCGGCCAGGACGCTCGAAGGAGCCTCGGCAGGCGAGTACCTGGCCGGGCACACGTCCTACGTGCGTCGTGAGCCGGTCGGGGTGGTCGGCCAGGTGGCCCCGTGGAACTACCCGTTCATGATGGCCATCTGGAAGATCGCGCCGGCCCTCGCGGCGGGCAACACGGTCGTCCTCAAGCCGTCGGACACGACCCCGGTCACGGCGTCACTGTTGGGCGAGATCGCTCTCGGCGTGCTTCCCCCAGGTGTCCTCAACGTGGTGTGCGGGGACCGGGACACCGGGCGGCTCGTGGTATCGCACCCGGACGCGGCGATGGTCTCGATCACCGGGTCGACGGCCGCAGGCAAGCAGGTGGCCGTGGCAGCGGCCGACCACGTGACACGGGTCCACCTCGAGCTCGGTGGAAAGGCGCCGGCGATCGTGTTCGCGGACGCGGACCTCCCGGCAGCCGTGGAGGGGATCGTCATGGCCGCCTTCTTCAACGGCGGCCAGGACTGCACGGCCGCGACCCGGGTGCTGGTGCAGGACGGGGCCGCCGATCGGTTCCAGACCCTCCTGGTGGAAGCCGTCTCGCAGGTGCGCACCGGTCCGCCGTCGGACGAGGAGGCGCTGTACGGTCCGCTCAACAACGCCAACCAGCTCGCGCATGTGTCCGCCGTCGTGGAGTCACTGCCGGAGCACGCGACCGTGCTCACGGGTGGGCACCGGATGGGCACCGAAGGCTACTTCTATGCGCCGACCGTGGTGTCAGGCGTACGCCAGCAGGACGCGATCGTGCAGCAGGAGACCTTCGGTCCCGTGGTGACCCTGCAGACCTTCGGATCGGAGAGCGAGGCGATCGAGCTGGCCAACGATGTCGACCTTGGCCTGGCCTCGAGCGTCTGGACCTCCGACCACGGCACCGCCCATCGCTGCTCGGTCGATCTCGACTTCGGGTGCGTGTGGGTCAACACCCACATTCCGCTGGTGGCCGAGATGCCGCACGGCGGCTTCAAGCAGAGCGGCTACGGCAAGGACCTCTCCCGGTACGGCCTGGAGGACTACACACGGGTGAAGCACGTGATGCACTCGCACGGCTGAAGCCCTCAGCGGCCCAGCGCCGCTACGGCGTCGGCCAGGTCGACCACCGCCCGCTTCCGGGCGGTGGTCCCGACGTCGAGCGGCGCGTCGAGCTGGAAGCCGAGGAACGCCGCGTCGATGACGGTCGCGACCCGGTTCGCCAGTGGGCGGGCGACCCCTGACCTCGTCAGGTGCGTGACGAAGGACCGCAGCCAGTGCTCGTTGGCCTCACGCACGACAGAGGCATACGGCTCGCGGCCCAGCAGGCCGAGCGCAGCTGCCTCGACGTACAGACGCGTGCACGACTCGAGCTCGGGCGAGTTCACCACCGACCAGAGATCGTGCACGGCCGCGCGCAGGTCGGCCGACGGTGCGAGTGCCGCGATGCCAGCGACGGCGCGGTCGTTCGACTCACGCAGGACAGCGGCGACGAGGTTGTCCTTGGTGCCGAAGTGATAGAGCAGCATGCGGTCGCTGGTGCCGAGCGCTGTGGCCAGGGGTCTGAGGCTCAGCCCGATCAGGCCGTGGCCCAAGGTGTAGTTCGTCGCCTCGACGGTCCACACCTCTCGGCGTACGGGGTCCTTGGCCACGTCCGAACTGTAGCATGTGCTACATTTACAGTGTAGCGACTGCTACATACCGCGGAGAGGACGATGATCATGTACGCCGCCTTCGGGCTCCTGACAGCAGCGATCGCTGCAGAGGTTGCCGCCACCGCCGCCCTGCCCCGCGCCGAGGGCTTCCGCAACCCGATGTGGAGCGGCCTTGTGATCGGCGGCTACGCGCTGTCCATCTGGCTGCTGGCGCTCGTGGTCGAGGACCTGCCGGTCTCGACGGCGTACGCCGTGTGGTCGGGCGTCGGCACCGCTGCCATCGCTGTCGTCGGCGTCCTGTGGCTCGGCGAGTCCCTGGACGCGGTGAAGGTCGCTGCCCTGTCGATGATCGTCCTCGGCGTGGTCCTGCTCAACCTGCAGGGCGCGCACTAGCCTCCACGGCGTCGCGCAGCGGGGAGCGCGGTGACTCGAGGGCGGTGACCGCGACCGGGTCGTGGCCTCGGGAGCCCAGCAGCCACACCAAATTCACCAGGAGCCTTCGCCGGGAGCACGGCAGTCGCGAGCCGTGGTAGAGCCGGTGCACCAGCCACGCGAGCCGGCCCCGCACCGGTATGCCGTACAGCTCGGCGACGCCCTTGCGCAGGCCCAGCGACGCGACGGCGCCGGCGTCCTTGTGGCGGTAGGGACGGACGCGGCCGGTCAGGTTGCCGGTCAGCCGCACGGCCTGCCGGACGGCATGCTGGGCGGTCGGCGCGCACAACCCGCCGGTCACAAGGTCGGGCACCGCGGCGCAGTCGCCGATCGCCCAGACGCCGTCGCAGACACGGAGGTTCTCGTCGGTGATGACGCGACCGGCCGCGTCGCACGGGACTCCGAGGGCTCGGAGCAGCGGGTTCGCGACGACGCCGGCTGTCCACACGACGGTGTCGGTGGCGATGACCGTGCCGTCGCTGAGAACGGCGCGCCCTTCGGCCAGCGAGGCCACGGAGATGCCGGTCCGGATCTCGACACCGCGGTCCTGCAGGTTGGCGGTCGTGTACGTCGCGAGCCGCTCCGGCAGCTGGCCCAGGATGCGCGGAGCTGCCTCGACCAGCACCCAGCGGGTGTCTGCCATGGAGAGTCCCTGGTAGCGGAAGATCACCCGGCGCACCATGTCCTCGAGCTCGGCCAGGGCCTCCACGCCGGCGTACCCTCCACCGACGAAGACGAACGTCAGCGCGCGCTCGCGGGCCTCGGAGCCAGTGGTCGACGCTGCGAGCTCCAGCCGCGACAGGATCCGGCTACCGAGATGCAGCGCCTCCTCGACGGTGCGAAAGCCCACGGCGTGCTCCGAGAGCCCGGGCACCGGGAACGTCCGCGTGACCGAGCCGAGAGCAAGCACCAGCTCGTCGTACGCCAGGCCTTGGGTGGTGCCGTCGGGCGTCGAGCAGGTCGCGACCCGAGACTCGGTGTCCAGGGAGACCAGGGAGCCGGTGAGCACCCGCGCGCCCGGAAGCGCCGACCTGAGCGGGACCACGACGTGTGCGGCCTGCACGGTCCCGGCGGCGGTCTCGGGCAGGAGGGGCTGGTAGGTCATGTAGCCGTGCGGGTTGACCACGGTGACGTCGCAGCCGCGCCGGAGCAGCCGACGGGCTGCGGTCAGGCCGGCGTACCCTCCGCCGACCACCACGACTCGCTTCGTCATGACCAGTCCACGCTGAAGTACTGCGTCTCCTGGTACTCGCGGATCCCCGCACGTGCTCCTTCGCGACCGATCCCGCTCTGCTTCACGCCGCCGAAGGGCGTGGACGGGTCGGACACGACGCCGCGGTTGACCCCGACCATGCCGGCGTCGAGGGACTCCGCGATGTGCAACGCGTCCTGGAGCCTCCCGGCGTACACGTACGCGGCCAGGCCGTACTCCGAGTCGTTGGCCTGCGCGAGCAGCGTCTGCTCGTCGTGCCAGGTGATCACCGAGACCACCGGTCCGAAGATCTCCTCGCGCGCGATCCGCATGCCCGGGTGTACGTCGACCAAGAGGGTCGCCGGGTAGAACCAGCCGCCGGAGCCGCTGGTTCCTCGGTGGGTCACGCGGGCACCGGCGGCCACCGCCTCGTCGACCAGGGCCGCGACGTTATCGACGGCCTTCGCGCTGATGAGCGGCGCGACCTCCAGGCTCTCGACGGCAGCCCCGAACCGGGCGACGAAGTCGTCGGCGACCGACTCGTGCACGAAGAACCGGTTGGCAGCGGTGCAGGCCTGGCCGGCGTTGCGGAACTTCGCGATCATCGCCCCAGCCACGGCCGCCTCGATGTCGGCATCGGCAGTGACCACGAAGGGTGCGTTGCCGCCCAGCTCCATGCTCGTGTTGAGCACGCGGTCGGCCGCCTGCCGGAGCAGCACTTGTCCGACGCCGGTCGACCCGGTGAACGAGAGCTTGCGCACCCGGTCGTCCGCCAGCCAGGTGGAGACGACGTCGGCGGCGTCGGTCGTGGGGACGACGCCCACGACGCCCTCGGGGACGCCCGCCTTCGTGAGCAGCTCGCTGATCGCGAGTGCGGTGAGGGGAGTCTCGGCAGCCGGCTTGAGGACCACCGTGCAGCCTGCGGCCAGCGCCGGGGCGATCTTGCGGGTGGCCATCGCTGCCGGGAAGTTCCACGGGGTCACCAGCGCAGCGACGCCGACCGGCTTGTGCGTCACGACCGACCGCGTGCCGCCGGCGGGGGAGACGCCGTACTCGCCCTCGGTGCGGACAGCCTCCTCGGAGAACCAGCGGAAGAACTCCGCGGCGTAGCCGACCTCGGCCCGCGCGTCCTCGAGCGACTTCCCGTTCTCCGACGTGATGAGCGCCGTGAGCCGCTCGGTGTCGGCGACGATCAGCTCGTAGGCACGGCGCAGGATCTCGGCACGGGCACGAGGTGCGGTCGCGGCCCAGGCCGGGAACGCCGCGGCGGCGGCGTCGACGGCGGCGACAGCATCGGCCGATGTCGCGTTCGGGACCTGGGCGATGACCTCGGTGGTGGCAGGGTTGCGGACCTCGAAGGTCCGGGTGGCGGTGACGGTCATGGGTAGAGACCTCTCAGGAGATGGGCTTGGGCAACGCGCTCGACGGCCAGGCAGGTGGCCGCAGTGCGCAGGGGGAGGTCGAGCCGAGCTGCGTGCTCGGTCACGCGGTCCCAGGCGGTCGTCATGCGGTCGGCGAGTCGGGCCTCGACCTCGTCGGCAGACCACCAGTACGCCTGGTTGGCCTGCACCCACTCGAAGTACGACACGATCACGCCGCCGGCGTTCGCCAGGATGTCCGGCACCACGAGCCGGCCCCGGCTCTGCAGGATCGTGTCCGCCTCCGGGGTGGTCGGGCCGTTCGCACCTTCCACGATGACCTGGGCGCGGACCTGCTCAGCGTTCCCCGCGTGCACGACGCCTTCGATGGCGGCGGGCACGAGCAGGTCGACGTCGAGGGTGAGCAGGTCATCGACCTCCTCGCCGGCCGGGAAGCCGACGACCGAGCCGTGCGTGTCGACGTGCTCCTCGACCGACGGGATGTCCAGGCCGGCGTGCGAGCCGATCGCGCCGTACTGGTCCGAAACGGCGACCACCCGGACGCCGGCCTCGGCGAGGAAGCGCGCGGCGTAGCTGCCGACCTTGCCGAATCCCTGCACCGCGGCCGTCGCGCCGACCGGGTCGATGCCGCGCGACCTCAGAGCGGCCAGTGCCACGTGCACGACACCGCGTGAGGTGGCCGTGGCGCGCCCGAGGGAGCCGCCGAGGCTCACCGGCTTGCCGGTCGCCACTCCGAGCACGGTGTGCCCCTGCTGGACGGAGTAGGTGTCCATCAGCCACGCCATCGTGTTCTCGTCGGTGCCGATGTCCGGCGCCGGGATGTCGCGCTCCGGACCGATGAGCGGGCTGATCTCGCTGGTGTAGCGGCGGGTGACGCGCTCGAGCTCGGCGGAGGAGTAGTTGCGAGGGTCGATCCGCACGCCCCCCTTCGCACCGCCGTACGGCACGTCGAGGAGCGCGCACTTCCAGGTCATCCACATCGCCAGCGCGCGTACCTCGTCGAGGTTCACGTCGGGCGAGTAGCGCAGCCCGCCCTTGGCCGGCCCGCGAGAGAAGTTGTGCTGGACCCGGTGACCGATCAAGAGCTCGGTGTCACCGTTGTCGCGGCGTAGCGGGATGCTCACGGTCACCTCGCGGCGCGGTGTGGCGAGCATGGAGTAGAGACCCTCGTCGTACCCGAGGATCGTGGTCGCCTCACGCAGCTGCGTGCGGGCGTCGTCCAGCGGCCCACGGGCGGTGACCGCGGGCTGGAGGGTGCTTGTCATCAGGCGTCCTTGAAGATCTGCTCTAGGAGGTCGAGGCCTTCGGCCAGGAGGTGGTCAGGCATGGAGAGCGGGGGCAGGAACCGGAGCACGTTGCCGTAGGTGCCGCAGGTCAGGACCACGAGGCCCTGCTGGTGCGCGGCGGCGGCGACCGCGCGGGTGAGATCCGCGTCGGGCTCGTCGGTGCCGGGCTTCACGAGCTCGATGGCGACCATCGCTCCCCGGCCGCGGACGTCACCGATCCGGGGGTCGGCGAAGGACAGGAGCCGTTCGAGCATCGTCGTGCCGATGGCGCGGGCACGCTCGACGAGGCCGTCCCGGTCGATGGTCTCGATGACGGCGAGCGCTGCGGCGCAGGCGATCGGGTTGCCGCCGTACGTGCCGCCGAGGCCGCCCACGTGGGGGGCGTCCATCATCTCCGCACGTCCGGTGACCGCGGAGAGGGGCAGTCCGCCGGCGATGCCCTTGGCGGTCACGATGAGGTCGGGTACGACGCCCTCGTGGTCGCACGCGAACATCGCGCCGGTGCGGGCGAAGCCGGTCTGCACCTCATCGGCAACGAAGACGACGCCGTTCGCGCGGCACCATTCCAGCAGCGTGGGGAGGAAGCCGTCGGCGGGGACGATGAACCCGCCCTCTCCCTGGATCGGCTCGATGACGACGGCGGCCAGGTTCTCGGCACCGACCTGCTTCTCGAGGACGTCGATCGCACGCCTGGCTGCCGCAGGGCCGTCGATGCCGACGTCACGGAACGGGTAGGACAGGGGAGCGCGGTAGACCTCCGACGCGAAAGGCCCGAAGCCGCTCTTGTACGGCATGTTCTTCGACGTCATCGCCATCGTGAGGTTCGTGCGGCCGTGGTACGCGTGGTCGAAGACGGCGATCGCCTGCCGCTTCGTGTACGTGCGGGCGATCTTCACCGCGTTCTCGACCGCCTCGGCCCCGGAGTTGAACAGCACGCTGCGCTTCTCGTGGGTGCCCGGGGTGATCCGGTTGAGGGCCTCGGCGACGCGAACGTATGCGTCGTACGGAGTGATCATGAAGCAGGTGTGGGTGAAGGCCTGCACCTGCTCGGACACAGCCGCAGCAACCAGGGGTGCGCTGTTGCCCACCGTCGTCACCGCGATGCCGGAGCCGAAGTCGATGAAGGAGTTGCCATCGACGTCCACGATGACGCCACCGCCGGCGGCGACGGTGTAGACCGGCAGGGTCGTGCCGACGCCCTGCGCGACGGCGGCGTTCTTACGAGCGTGCAGCGCACACGACTCGGGTCCGGGGATCTCGGTGACTACGCGGCGTTCCTGGAGGAGTGCCGGGCCACCGGTGTACTGGTTCGTCATGTCCTCCACGCTAGGTCCGGCACTCGTCGAGTGCGATGGCGAGACTGCACAACGTGAAATCCACAAAGGTGCGAAACTGCCATCATGGTCGACATTGCGGATCTGTGCGACGACCCCTCGCTCGCACTGCGGGCGGTGAGCTTCCCGACACCGGAGGCGGAGCTCCGCTGGGTCGCGACGAGCGAGCTCCCCGACCCGGCGCCCTTCCTCGAGGGTGGCGAGCTGATCCTGACGACCGGGCTGGCGACGAAGGAGTGGCGACGGGAGTGGGACGGGTACGTCCGACGACTGGTGGAGGCTGAGGTAGCGGCACTCGGCTTCGGCACCGGGCTCACTCATCGGCGGGTGCCGGCCGCGCTCGTGCGGGCCTGCGAGCAGCACGGCCTGAATCTGCTCGAGGTCCCCCGGGAGACGCCCTTCGTCGCAGTGAGCCGCAGTGCGGCGGAGCTGCTGCAGAAGCGGGAACAGGCCGAGGCGCGTGCCGCGCTCGCCATGCAGCGCCAGCTCACGGCGGCGGCGGTTCGCCCCGATGCGAGACGCTCGCTGGTCCGCCGTCTCGCCGAGCTCCTCGATGGAGCCGCCTGTCTACTCACGTTCGACGGACGCGTGGCCGAGCCGTCATCGGGCCCGCGTCAACACCTGCTCGATCTCGAGGCCGTCCGCGACGAGCTGGTGAGGTTGCGACCACAAGGGCGCCATGCGTCGGCAAACGTGGGCACGCGCGAGGCCTCGCTGGTCATCGTGCCCATCGGGCTCACCGGCAGGCCGGCGCACTATCTGGCCGCGGCCGTCGATGGTCGGCTCTCCGAGAGCAGACGAAGCGCGGTCACCACCGCGGTCGCGCTCCTCGCCCTGGCCGCGGAGCAGGACCGCGGTCGCATCGCGGCGCGGCGCCGACTGGTGGAGCGGGCGCTTTCGCTCCTCGCTCGGGGTGACGTGGCGAGCGCGCTGCTCCTTGCTGCCGCTGCCGACGTGCCTTCCCTGCCGTCGCGACTGCAAGCGGTCCATGCAGCCGGCTCCGAGGATGCCGTCGAGGACGCCCTCGGCCCACTCGAGGAAGCTGGACTCCTGGCGGCGGTGGTGGACGGGCAGCTGTGGCTGTCCGCCTCGCCGGCCGAGGTCGCTCGTCATGCCTCCGGTCTGGGAGGGCTTCGAGTCGGAGTCAGTGGGCCGGTCGAGCTGGCCGACGTCGCCGATGCACATCGCACCGCTGCCCTGGCGCTCGAGCAGGCTACGCCGCTCGCACCGGTCGTGCACTGGGAGCACCTGGTCCGCAGCGGGCCAATGGCTCTGCTCGATCCACCGGCAGCCGACGCGTTCAGCCGCTCGTTCCTGGCCGGGCTCGACGACGAGCAAGTGCAGACCCTGGCGTCGTTCGTACGCAACCACGGCTCGCGGTTGCGGGTGGCCAAGGACCTCGACGTACACCGCAACACCGTGCGGAACCGCCTGGCGGCCATCGAGGCCGTGGTGGGGCGATCCCTCGACGACCCGGCCACCCGGGCGTCGGCCTGGCTGGCACTTCAGGTGCGGCTCAGTAGCTGAGCCTGGGCGACGCCACGTGGACCGGCTCTCAGATCGTTCGAGCGCGCCCGTTCAGTGCACGGTCACCCGGCCGCCGTCGACGTCCCACCGCTGGTCCAGCCGGACGTTCTCCAGCAGCCGTCGGTCGTGGGAGACCAGCAGCAACGTGCCGTCGTACCTGTCCAGGGCCCGCTCGAGCTGCTCGATCGCGGGCAGGTCGAGGTGGTTGGTCGGCTCGTCGAGGACGAGCAGGCTCACCCCGCGGGCCTGGAGCAGCGCCATCGCGGCCCGGGTGCGCTCGCCGGGGGAGAGTCGTCCCACGAGACTCGCGACCTGGTCGGCCTTGAGCCCGAACTTCGCCAGCAGCGTGCGCACCTCTGCTGCGGTCATGGCCGGTACGGCGGCCTCGAATGCGTCGCCGAGCGGCACGTCCTCGACGAGCGAGGTGCGGGCCTGGTCGATCTCGCCCACGGCGACGCTGGCGCCCCGGGAGGCACGACCCTCGTCCGGTGCGTCGTGGCCGAGAAGCAGGCGCAGCAGTGTGGTCTTGCCGGCCCCGTTGGGGCCGGTGATGCCGATGCGGTCGCCGGCACTGACCTGCGCCGAGACCGGGCCGAGGACGAAGTCGCCCCGGCGTGCAGTCGCGCCGTCGAGGGTGGCGACGACGCTGGAGGCACGCGGCGCCGGGGCGATGTCGAAGTGCAGGACCCACTCCTTGCGCGGCTCCTCGACCTCGTCGAGGCGCGCGATCCGCGACTCCATCTGGCGCACCTTCTGCGCCTGCTTCTCCGACGACTCGGTCTGGGCGCGGCGCCGGATCTTGTCGTTGTCGGGCGACTTCTTCATCGCGTTGCGGACACCCTGGGAGCTCCACTCCCGTTGGGTCCGCGCTCGCGCCTGCAGGTCGGACTTCTTGTCTGCGAACTGCTCGTAGGCCTCGCGCGCGTGCCGTCGCGCGACGTCACGCTCCTCGAGGAACGCGTCGTACCCGCCGTCGTAGACCGCGACCTGGTGCTGGGCGAGGTCGAGCTCGACGATGCGGGTGACGCAGCGGGCCAGGAACTCCCGGTCGTGGGAGACCAGCACGACGCCGGCGCGGAGGCCGCGCACGAACGACTCCAGCCGCTCGAGGCCGTCGAGGTCGAGGTCGTTGGTCGGCTCGTCGAGCAGTACGACGTCGAAGCGGCTCAGCAGCAGCGCTGCGAGCGCCACCCGGGCGGCCTGGCCACCGGAGAGCGACGTCATCAGCGCGTCGGCGCCGACGACCAGACCGAGGTCGGCCAGGGTGGCGGGGATGCGGTCGTCCAGGTCGGGTGCTCCGCTGGCGAGCCAGTGGTCCAGCGCCGCGGCGTACTCGTCGTCTGCTCCGGATCCACCCTGCTCCAGCGCAGCGGCGCCGTCCTCCATCGCCGTCGTCGCGGCTGCCGCACCGGTACGACGCGCGAGGTAGCCGGCGACGGTCTCGCCGGGGACCCGTTCGTGCTCCTGTGGCAGCCAGCCGACGAGCGCGTCGGCGGGAGCAGCGGAGACGGTGCCCGCCATCGGCTCGGCCGCGCCGGCGAGCAGCCGCAGAAGGGTGGACTTGCCGGCACCGTTGGCGCCGACCACCCCGACCACGTCACCCGGGGCGACGGTCAGATTCAGGGACTCGAAGAGGGTGCGGTGTCCGTGGCCCCCGGCCAGGTCCTTCGCTACCAGAGTGCCACTCACCGCCGCAGCATAGGGCGTGTCAGCGGGTCCGCGGAAAGCCCAGGTCGACGCTGGAGGTGGCCGGGTCGGGCCAGCGCGACGTGAACACGGGGGAGGTGCGGCCGGACGTGCCTTCGGTCGGGCGGCCGTCGATCCAGTGGGAGATGCGGGTCGTCATGCCAGGAATCTACGCACCAGACGTGCGAAGCGGGAGCCGGTCCGAGGACCTGCTCCCGCTTCGGGATGCTGCTGGATCGTCAGGTCAGCGCCTGACGACCTTGACCGCGTCCTTGACCTGCGCCGACTCCACCAAGGTGCTGCCGAGGTAGGTGATGGTCAGCTTCTTCTTGCCGGGCTTGTTGAACTTCGGCAGCTTCACCGTGGCCTTGCCGTCGACCAGGGTGGCCGTCAGCTCCTTGCCACCCGGGATCTTCACGACGACCGTGCCGGTGGGCGTGGTGCCCTCGGCGGTGACCCGGATCTTCACCTTGGCGCGGCCCGTGTCGACCTTCACGACCTCCGGCGACACCGTGACGTCGAGATTCGCGACGCCTTTGGCGACCGTCGCCGTGAAGGTGCCCTGCGACGGCTGGTACGACGCGTCGCCGGCGTAGCTCACCGTGAGGGTGTGCGACCCGGGCGGCAGCGACGTGGCGGGGAGCGTGACGCTCGTCTTTCCGTTGCTGATGCTGCCGGTGCCGAGGACCGTCGTGCCGTCGAGGACCCGCACGGTGCCAGTGGCGCCGCTGGTGACGGTCACCGGGACAGTGGCCGACTTGCCGTAGGTCATCGACACGTTGCCCGCCGAGACCGTCGAGGAGGCCTTGGCGACCGTGACGGTGAAGGTGCTCTCGGAGGGCTCGTACGTCGAGTCGCCGAGGTACTTCACCTTGAGGGTGTGCGCCCCGGGTGCCAGCGACTTCGCGGCGAGCGTCACGCTCGCCGCACCGTTGCTGACGGTGCCGGTGCCGAGGACCTCGGAGCCGTTCAGGACCTGGACGGTTCCGGTGGCGCCGTTCGTGACGGTCACCGAGACGGTGGCCGCGTCGCCGTACGTCACCGACAGGTTGGCGGCCGAGACCGTCGACGCGTTCGTCGTGCTCTCGACCTCGATCGGCACCTGGATCTGCGTGCCGGTCGTCGGACCCACGAGCGTGAGGCTCTTCGCTCCGCCCGTCGTGCCGGCCGGCAGGACGACGTCGACACTGGCCGTGCCGTATTCGTCGGTCTGCGCCGTACCGATGGTCGAGTTGACCGGGAAGGTCCTGAGCACCTGGTCGCCGAGCTTGACCTGCAGCTCGCTGTCCTTGGCGTCAGCAGCCGTCGACATCGACCACGACGACACATCGAAGGTCACGTGGGCACCCGGCGCGTAGCTCGCCGGAGCACCGGCCGGGAAGGTGGCCCCGACGGCCCGCTGGTCGTACTTGACCGGGAGCGGCGTGTCGGTGGCGTTCGCCTTGAGGTAGTCGACCATCGCCTGCAGGTCGACCTTGCCGGTGTCGGCCCTTCCGGTCCCGTTGTTGAGTTCGAAGAAGTTGTCCCCGCCCGAGGCGAGGAAGGAGTTCACGGTGACCGAGTACGTCGACGTGGGGTCGAGCGGCACGCCATCGAGCCACATCCCGTTGACCTCGCCCAGCTTCTGACCGGGCTTCGCCGGGTCGTCGTACTGGGAGTAGGTGTAGGTGAAGCCCCTAGAGACACCCAGCCGCAGGAACGCGCGCGACGGCACGTTGCCGCTGCCGTCACGCTGCCACTGCTGCTCGAGCACCTTCTCGATCTGGGCACCGGTCAGGTCCATGTTCACCAGGGTGTTGGCGAACGGCTGGACCACGGCGGCCTGTTTGTAGGTCAGGTCGCGAGAGGCGCCCACGACCGTGCCGACCATGTCGGCCCGCAGACCACCAGGATTCATGAAGGCGATCTTGGCTGCGCCGGCCTCGGGGGTCCGGGTGGCCCAGCGCTGGACCTCGGCCACCAGGTTGCCGAGAGTGGACTCGCCGCCACGGTTCTCGGTGGTCCCGTCGCCGAGCTTCGCCCGGTTGAACGGAGCCGCGATCTTGCCGACCACCACGGCACCGAGCACGTCGGCCTGCGCCCTGGCGGCCGCGACGGTGGCGGCGACCTCCGCGTCGGGCTCGAAGCCGGCACCGGCGACGCCGACGATGTCCTGGGACACGGCGACGAGCCGGCCGCGGGCGTTGTCGTAGGTGAACCCCAGCTGGTTGAGGTTGGTGCCGTACTGGCCGGCCGAGACGACCGGGCGCTTCTTCACGACCCGGTTGACCCAGGCGGGCACGGGGACGGCGAAGTTGTAGGCGAGGTGCGTGTGGCCGGACACGATCGCGTCGACGTCACCGTCGACGTTGTTGACGATGTGGCCGAATGCCGTGTTCTCATTGGTTGCCGACGCGTAGGTAGCCTGCGACGCCCCCTCGTGGACCAGGAGTACGACGAGGTCGGCACCATCGGCCTTGAGGTCGTCAGCCGCCTCGTTGGTCGCGTCGACGATGTCGGTGACGGTGACGCCCTGGATGCCCGCGGGCGAGACCAGCGACGGCAGGTCCTCGGTGACCGCACCCACGAAGCCGACCTTGATGTCGCCGGCTTCGGTGTCGAACGTCTTGGTCCAGGTCTCGGCGAGCTTGTCCTGACCGTTCGGCTCCTCCACGTTGGCAGCGATGTACTCCCAGTCGGCGTGGTCCTGGACCCGACCGGTGAAGTCGGCGTAGCCCTGGTCGAACTCGTGGTTGCCCGCGGCCGACACCTCCAGGCCGGCCTCGTTGAGCGCCTCGATGGTCGGCTCGTCGATCTGGATGAACGACTCGAACGTCGACGCACCGATCAGGTCACCGGCAGCCGCGAAGACGGTGTCGGGGTTGTCCGCGCGCATTTGGTCGACCGCACCGGCCAGCACGGCCGCACCGGCGCCGCCTGGTCCGTCGGCCAGCAGGCGACCGTGGAAGTCGTTGGTCGCCACGAGCTGGATGGTCGAGTAGTTCGTGCCGTACGACGGCAGGTCGATGCCGACGATCTCCGGGTTGTGGTCGGAGGCCGCGAACGGCAGGTCGCCCTGCCAGAAGTCCTTGGCGTTGTAGTTGTAGCGGCTGTACTGGAATGCCACCGACTCACTGGCGTTGATGTCCCAGACGTCGGCGCCGACGACCATGTCCATCGCGGCAGCGTTGCCGAGCACGTGGTCGAGCGACCCGGAGAGACCGCTGAAGGAGTAGGTCTCCTCGTCGGGCGACTCGATGGGGTCGTAGCCCGCGTCGTAGAGGACGTGCATCGGGTCCTCCTCGGTGTAGGAGTTGAAGTCTCCTGCGAGGAACACCGCCTCGATGCCACGCGCCTCGGCGAAGGCGTTCGCGAACTGGGTCAGCTTCGTGGCCTGACGGACACGGTCGCCGCTGAACGCGCCCTGCTCGCCGTTGGCGTTGTCGCCTGTCGCGGGCGGGTTGCTGTCGCCCTTGGACTTGAAGTGGTTGGCGACCACCGCGAACGCCTTGGAGTCCAGGGCGCCCTTCGGCTTGAACGCCTGGGCGAGGGGCTCGCGGGCGTTGGAGAACACGCCGGCCGGCGTACTGCTGGTCGCGTTGGCGGACTCGTCGAGGTAGAGGTCCGAGATGCCCACCGGCGTGACGGTGGCCGGCTTGTAGATGAACGCGGAGCGGATGACGTCCTGAAGGGCGACCGCACCGGTCTGGACGGACTCGGTCGGGCTGGTCACGAAGCGCCAGGTGCCGGGGCCGGCCGCGGCGTTCAAGGCCTTCACCAGCGCGGAGAGCGCGTCGTCGCGGTTGTTGCCCTCGCCGACGAGCTTGATCGAGTTCTCGATCTCCTCCAGCGCCACGACGTCGGCGCCGAGGGCGTTGATCGCAGTCACGATCTTGGACTGCTGGCGCAGGAAGTTCTGCTGGTTGGCCGCACCCCGCGGGCCGTTGCCGGCGTTGGTGCCGTTGCTCACGACACCGCACGTGTTGTTCGCGATCGGGTTGTTCTCACGGTCCAGGTAGTAGGAGCACGCGGTGTTGACCGGCGGAGTCTGCGCCGCGCCGTTGGCGACGTACTGCTCGCCGGTGGTGTTGAAGTAGTTCAGGACGTTGAACGTGGCGAGCTTCAGGTCCCCGGGGACGAGCTCCGGCGCGAGATTGCCGGTGCGGGTGTCCTCGAAGGTCACCACGTCGGTCCCGTCGCCGGTCACCTGCTGGCGCGGCTGGAACTTCCACACGTTGTTGCGGTACTCGAGGATGACCGGCTGGTTGAACGTCGCCGAGGCGCCGACCCGGATCGGGTTGGTCTTCGAGAGGTACGGCAGCGGGGTGTTCATGTTCTCGCGGTTGGCGAACGGCAGGAAGTCGAACGACGACGCGTCGTCGAGGGTGACAGCGCGCGCGGCGTTGTCAGCCTTCACCGCGGCCAGGCCAGCGGCGTCGTTCGCCCGCTTGACCTCGCTCGGCTGGACCAAGGGCGTGCCGCCTGTGGCGAGACCGATCTCGGCGTACCGGTTGGTGCTGAAGACGTTGGTGACGGCCAGGTCGTCGGTCGGCGCCAGCAGCATGCCCTCCTGCGCTTCGCGGGCGACCTCGGTCGTCGGGTAGGCGATCGCGCGTGCCGTCACGGCTGCGAGAGGCGTGTCGAGCTCGACCACGCCGGTGCCGTTGAGGGCCGGGGTGATCTGGGTGGACTTGTTGAACTCGCTGACAGTGCCGGTCACCTCGACCGAGTCGCCGATCGCGATCCCGGCCGGGATGCCGCCCATGTTGGGGCTGCCGTACACGAAGATCGCGTCCGAGGCATCGGGTGTGGCGTCGGGGCTGCCGCCGGTGCCGCCCGTCTGGATGAACATGCCGTTCAGACCGCCAGTGCGGTAGAGCGCGGTGACGACGCCCTCTGTCGTGACGGTGGTGCCCACGACCGGTGAGGCCGGGCCGGTGCCCTGGATCGCGGCGATGGGCTGCGTCTCGAGTGCTTGCTCGACGGTGAACGCGAAGGTCTCGGTGTCGGTGCCCGGAGTCGGGGTCGCCGAGTCCGTGACCGTCAGAACGACGTCGGTCGCGCCGACCGCCGTCGTCGGGGTGCCCGAGATCTGGTTGCCGGTCAGGGTTACGCCAGCGGGAAGGCCGGTGGCCTGCCAGGTGTAGGACCCGGTGCCGCCGACGGCGGCGAGCGTGATGGTGGGGATCGGGGTGCCGACGAACCAGGTCTTGTCACCGGGGTCGGTCGCGGCAAGCGCCGGCGTGGGCGGCGCGGTCTCGCCCGCGGCGTTGGTCGGGGTGAAGGTCGTGCCTGCGCTGAACTCCGCGCTGTTGACGTCGTTGTCGGCTGCGGTGCGGGTCAGCACGGTCGTGTTGGACAGACCCGCCGCCGTAGTCGTCTCGTACGTGGTGGAGGCGTACCCCACGAGGTCCACGACCCCAGCCGTCGACTTGTTGTCGCCCGCGACCAGCGTGATCACCGACGTCCCGTTCGCAAGAAAGACGGTGCCGGCAGTCCCCGACATGTTGACGCCGTTGTTCGTGGCGTCCGGCGTCGGCAGGGGCTTGTTGGTGACCGTGGTGCCTGCGGCGAGCTGGACCAGGTACCGGCCGTTGGCCGGGACCGAGCCGGTGAGGGCGACGACGCCGGTGCCGGTGTTGGTTCCGCTCCGGTACTGGACGGACATGCCATCGACCGGGATCGCGCTTGCGGTCGCGTTGGACAGCTCGACGTAGTCGTTGGTGTAGACCGCGCCGGTGTTGCCACCTCCTCCGTAGACCTCGCTGATGACGAGGCCGGTGCTGACGGCTGTGGCGGAGGGTGCTGAAACGAGCTGAAGGCCGGTGAAGGCCACGCCGAGGCTGAGGGCCGCAGCGAGTCTCTTGCGAGCAGGCATGAAGAAGTCTCCGGTCCGGAAAACGGGTGGGCGAGCGTGGGGTGCGCTGACCATAAGCCGACGCTGCAGGCGAATCCAGACCCTCACGTGAACGGTTCGGAAACCACCGATGAAGGTGCCCGCACGCCCGGAGATCGTTCTGTGCTCAAGACCGCCACCTGAGCCGTCCGTGGATCTACCGGAGCGCTGTCCGGCGACCCGGTCATGCTCCGAACTCCGTGCCCGTTGTCAGGCGACCTCGGTCTCCATGGCGGCGACGAAGTCGCGCTTGACCGCTCGCCAGGCCTCGTCGGCCATGTCGCGCCGCCAGTACGGCGAACAGGACATGTCGGCGCGCGTCAGACCGCGGTCGACGAGCAGGTGCCTGCGGATCTCGCGGATCTCGACGGCTTCGCCGTGGACGAACGCATGCACACGTCCTTCGGGGAAGGCGGCCACCTTCACGGACGAGACCAGCAGGTCCTCGTCGCTGGCAACGCCTGCACGATGCAGCCACAGCAGGTCGACCTCGCCGGGGCTGCTCAGCTCGAGCTCGTGCGCCGGACCGTCACAGACGAGCCGGACCACGGCCTTGGCGCCGGGCGTCAGGATCTCCAGCGATGCCGCGATCGCCGGCAGGGCCGACTCGTCGCCGACCATCAGGTGCCAGTCGGCGTCGGCGTCGGGGAGGTAACCGCCGTTCGGTCCCTCGAAGACCAGGACGTCGCCCACCTGGACCCCCGCCGCCCAGGGACCCGCCACCCCGGTGTCGCCGTGCACGACGAAGTCGAGCGTGAGCACCTGCGCGGTCGGATCCCACGAGCGGACCGTGTAGCGACGCCGCGCCGGCCACGTCTCCTTCGGGAAGCGCTCGCGTACGTCGGCAGGGACGAAGATGTCGTCGTACGGCGCGCCCGGCGGAGGTATCGCCACGTTCACGTAGGCATCCGTCGCGTCCGGCATCGACAGGGCGGCCAGGTCGCCGCCGCCGAGCACCACCCGGACCAGGCTCGGCGTCAGCTGCTGCGTTGTCGTCACTCGTGCGTACATCTCGCCCCATTCGTCAAATTTAGGGGAGCCTAACCTAAACAATCGTGGCCGACGAATGTGAGGCGCCGCTTTACTCAACTCCTTCGACGGTCCAACGGCCCAGTTGCTCCACGAGCGCCGCGACATCGCCGTGCTGCGCGAAGGCGGCTCGCTGACGGTCGGCTCCTGTGCCGACTTCAGCGAGCCGCTGCAGGGCAGCTGTGACAAAGCCAAGATCGCCGGCATCCTCGAGCGCGGGTGCCGTGTGACGAAGCAGCGCAGACAAGGCTGCCGACGCTGGCACCGGGGTTCCGTCCAGGGGACTGAGCAGCGTGTCATTCAGTCCGAAGCGGGCGGCACGCCAAGCCCCTGCGCGCAGCTGGTCGACTCGCCACGGTGCCGGGGCTACGCCTCGGCGACATTCGCGCGCAGCCGTCTCGGTCAGTGCCCGGCACAGTGCGGCGACGACGAGGGCGTCGTCGACGGATGTGCAGACATCGGCCACCCGGAACTCCACCGTGGGATAGCGAGCGGACAGGCGAACGTCGAGGTTGAGCAGTCCCACGTCGAGGACGGCCCCGCTCGTGACCATCCGTGCCGTGAAGGCGTCGTACGTCGCGAGATCGCCGAAAAGCTCCTTCGGGCCGGCGCTCGGCCACATGTTCCACACCTGGAAGCGCCAGCTCGCAAAGCCCGTGTCGCGTCCGTGCCAGAAAGGCGAGTTGGTGCTGATCGCGAGCAACAGCGGCGCCCACGGCCGTACCCGGTCGATGACGCCGATCCCCTCGTCTCGATCCTCGACCTCCACGTGCACCTGCAGCGCGCACATGAGCGAGTCGGCAGCGACTCCCGCATAGGTGTGACCGATGCGCTCGAAGCGTTCGCTCGGAACCAGCGGGCCATTCGGTGCGTCGACAACCGGGCCACCGACGGCGAGCGGCGAGAGACCTGTCTGTCCCGCCGCTCTGGCAAGCACGGAACGGGCGCGGCGCAGACGCGTCCCGATGTCCTCGAGCAGCCGTGCCGGCGCTGTGACGATCTCGACCTGAGCTTGGAAGAACTCCTGGACGAGCGTGACGTCCTCGAGGTCGGGAGCGATCGTCGTACAGCTGGCGAGGACCTGCGCGGATCCGGCGCTCGGTGCGCCGCAGGAGTCGACCAGGATGAGTTCTTCCTCGACTCCGAGCTGTCGAACCGCCACGAGTGGATCCTCCTGGGATGTCGGCGGAAGAGGCACCTCCGTAGCGGTGTCTCTCAGCGATTTCTCTGCTTTTCGCCGCTGCCGCTCCTCGGCAGACCTGTAGCTGTGGCGAAGCTCTGGGTGATGAGAAGGGGGAGGGGTGACGCGACGACGACTCAGGCTGGGGTGCATGGTCAAGACGACAACATAACGCTCACCGGCGACTACAACGATCAGACCGAGGACTTCCGGCACGAAGGCTACGGAGCTCGCCAACCGCCTGTACGGCCGTTCGATCGGCAACCTGCTCGGACTCGCTGCGACCACTGCCACGCCGACCTTGATCGCAGCGCTCCGGGTCTGCCTCAACATCAGCCGCTGAGACGACTGCTCCCGGTCGAGTGACTCCCGCCGGACGGGGTACCTGAAGGTCACCCACCACCCAGCCTCTCAGGAGTCGGTCATGAGCGCCAAGAAGCCCGCCAGCACAGCGAAGAAGGCGGCGAAGAAGGCCGCCAAGAACACGGCCGGCGCGATCGCCGACAAGGCAGCGTCTCTCCTGGAGAAGCCGGTGCCGGGCGCACCCGGCAGGGAGCCCCCGACGTTGGAGGAGCCGACCACGCCGCGTGGTCCGCTGGCTCCGAAACCCGACCACGGAGCCCCCGAGGTCCGCAGCGCCACCGGCGCCGTCGAGGGTGAGGAGCCGACGGTCCGCGCACAGCAGGGCGAGTTCCTGACAACGTCGCAGGGCGCGCGACTGCGGGACACCGACCACTCGCTGAAGGCCGGTTCGCGAGGCCCCACGCTGCTGCAGGACCATCACCTGCGCGAGAAGATCACCCACTTCGACCACGAGCGCATTCCCGAGCGCGTCGTCCACGCGCGCGGTGCCGGTGCCCACGGGATCTTCGTGGGCTACGGCAACGCCGACACGGTGACCACCGCCGGCTTCCTCGCCGAGGACAAGGAGACGGCGGTCTTCGTCCGGTTCTCGACGGTCCTGGGATCGCGGGGCTCGGCCGACACCGTGCGTGACACCCGCGGCTTCGCGACGAAGTTCTACACCGAGGAAGGCACCTTCGACCTCATCGGCAACAACATCCCGGTGTTCTTCATCCAGGACGGCATCAAGTTCCCCGACGTCATCCACGCGGCCAAGCCGCACCCCGATCGGGAGATCCCGCAGGCGCAGAGCGCGCACGACACCTTCTGGGACTTCGCGTCACTGCACACCGAGGCGCAGCACCACACCATCTGGAACATGTCCGACCGCGGCATCCCGCGCTCCTACCGGACCATGGAGGGCTTCGGGGTCCACACCTTCCGTTGTCTGAACGCCGACGGCGAGACGTCGCTGGTGAAGTTCCACTGGAAGCCCCGACTCGGCGTGCACTCCCTGGTCTGGGAGGAGGCGCAGATGCTCGGCGGTCTCGACCCCGACTTCCACCGCCGCGACCTGGCCGACGCCATCGAGTCAGGCGCCTACCCCGCCTGGGAGCTGGGCATCCAGGTGTTCGCCGACGTCCCGGACCAGATGTTCGAGGGCATCGACCTGCTCGACCCGACCAAGCTCGTGCCCGAAGAGCTGGCGCCGGTGCAGCCCATCGGCATGATGACGCTGACCCACAACCCGACGAACTACTTCGCTGAGACGGAGCAGGTGGCGTTCCACGTCGGCAACCTGCCGCCCGGCATCGACGTCACCGACGACCCGCTGCTGCAGGCGCGGCTCTTCTCCTACGTCGACACGCAGTTGACCCGGCTCGGCGGACCGAACTTCTCCCAGATCCCGATCAACCGGCCGCATGCTCCGGTCAACGACCTGCTGCGCGACGGATTCCACCAGCACGCCGACCACGTCGGGGTGGCGCCGTACAAGCCCAACTCGCTCGACGGAGGCTGCCCGTTCTTCGCCGGCTCCGAGGACGGAGCGTTCACGGACCTGCCGGTGACGGTGCCTGAGGCGACGAAGGTGCGGGAGAACCCCGCGTCGTACGACGACCACTTCAGCCAGGTCCGGTTGTTCTGGAAGAGCATGACCCCGGTCGAGCAGGAGCACATCGTGCTGGCCTACACCTTCGAGCTCGGCAAGTGCTACGAGCAGGCCGTCAAGGAGCGCCAGCTCCTGGCACTCGCGAACATCGACGGCGACCTCTGCGCCAAGGTCGCCCAGGGCCTCGGCCTTCCCGTCCCGAAGCGCACCGTCGAGTACGACGAGCCCGACGCCAGTCCTGCTCTCTCGCAGCTCGGTGACACGTGGCCCGCGGACGGCCGCGTGATCGGCATCGTGGCCGACCCCGATGGGGACCTCGCGTCGGTCGACGAGGTACGCCGTGCGGTGCTGGCTGCGGGAATGCTCCCGTTGGTGATCGGACCCCACGGCGGTGACCTCGGCGGCGGGTTGGTGGCACAACGCACGTTCGGCACGGCACGTTCGGTCGAGTTCGACGCCGTGCTCGTCGCAGGTGCTGCCGCACCCGCTCCCGACGCCCTTGTCGCCCGCGACACCAAGACAAGCGGCGCTGCCGCTGCCGCCACCGACCCGCGCGTGGCGCTGCTCGTCGAGGAGGGCTTCAGGCACTCGAAGGCGATCGGGGCCTGGGGCGAGGGCGTCGCCGTGCTGGAAGCGGCCGGCTGCACCGGGCCGGGGGTCGTGACGGGTGATGACGGAGCGTCGGTGCTGGCCGAGGTGCAGGAGCTGATCGGCGCACACCGTGTCTGGGAGCGCTTCGGCACCACCCGGTGACCCATCGGTGGGTCCGGGTGCGCTGCCGTCGCCGGCGGCGAACCCGGGCTCACGACCGGCGGTGCCCCTCCATGCTCGCCTGCTCGTCCAGCAGCGCTCGGGCGTGCTGCCCTGCGGGGCCTTCCGCGTCGAGGCCCGCGTGGAACGTCTCCAGCTTCTCGCGACCGGCGGGGAACGGCGGGAGGAGAGGTGTGTCGGGACCGGTGAGGGCCTCGATGACCACCGGTCGGTCGGACGACAGTGCGGCCTCCCAGGCCGCATCGACCTCGCCGGGCTCCGTCACCCGGATGCCGCGGAGCCCCAGCAGCTCGGCGTACGCCGCGTAGGGGAAGGAAGGCAGGTCCTGACTCTCGTCGAACCGCGGCTCGCCCTCCATCTCGCGCTGCTCCCACGTCACCTCGGCGAGGTCGCGGTTGTGCAGGACCAGCACCACGAAACGCGGGTCGGCCCAGTCGCGCCAGCGGTGCGCCACCGTGACGAGCTCGGCGATGCCGTTCATCTGCATGGCGCCGTCACCCGACAGGGCTACGACGGGACGCCTTGGAGCGGACAGCTTGGCCGCCAATCCGTAGGGAACAGCCGATCCCATGGTGGCCAGGGTCGATGACAGGTGGGCCGGCACGCCGGGAGGAAGACGCAGGTGACGCGCGTACCAGTAGGTCACGGATCCGACATCGACACTGACGAGGGCGTCGTTGGGCAACCGGTCGCTCAGCGCGCGGACGACCAGCTCGGGACTGAGCGGGTCGGCATTCATCCCGGCTCGACGCTCGGCGAGGTCATGCCACTCGTCGACCCAGCCGCGGACCTGGTCGATCCAGGGTCCGGGGGACCTCTGGTGGATCAGGGGAAGAAGGGCCGACAACGTGTCCGTGGCGTCGCCGGTGAGCCCGACCTCCACCGGGTAGCGGTTGCCGAGGTGGCCCATGACCCCGCAGCTGTAGGGCAGCGACTCATCCCACCACGGCTTGCCGAGCAGGCTCGTCGTGACTCCGGCGTCCAGCCGCTCGGCGACCGCGCGGACGACGTCACCCGCGTCGCGGACACCCTGCCCGACCAGAAGGGCCACCCGCTCGCCAGCGTTGAGGACGTCGGCGGCGCGCTGGAGGTCCTCAGCGTGTGGCAGGACGTGAGGGCGGTTCCAGCCGGGTGCCGTGACCATGACGCCGTGCTCGTGCGGGAGGTCTTCTGGCATCGGCTCCTGCTGCACGTCGTGGGGAATGACCACGACGCACGGTGACCGGGTCGTCCGCGCCGTGCGGAACGCCCGGTCGATGACCATCGGTGCCTGCTCGGGGGACAGCATTGTCTGGAGGAACTGTGCCGACACGTCCTTGAAGAGGCTCTGGAGGTCGATCTCCTGCTGGTACTCCGACCCGAGCACGCTGGTCTGCTGTTGACCGACGATGGCGACGACCGGGACGTGGTCGAGCTTGGCGTCGTACAGCCCATTGAGGAGATGCACGGCACCGGGGCCCTGGGTGCTGACCATCACCCCTGTCTCGCCGGTGTACTTAGCGTGACCGACGGCCATCAGTGCCGCGTTCTCCTCGTGTCGGGCCTGCACCAGCGTGGGTCCGCCTGCTCGTCGCAGGGCGCCCATGAACGAGTTGATCCCGTCGCCGGAGTAGCCGAACAGCCGGCTCACGCCCCAGGCTCGCAGGCGCTCGACCATCACGTCGGCGACGATCCGCTGGTCACTCATTCCGTGTCGTCGGCGTCCTCGTCGACGGTGAGCGGGTCCTCCGCATGCGGTAGGTCGGGATGGTTCGGCTGGTCCTCGGGATCGAGGCTGGTCCGTCGGGCGGCGTCGGTGGGGTTGATGTCCTCACCCTCGGGCACGCCCTCCAGATCTATCGGCTTGTCCTGGCCCGGTGTCGAAGTGTCCATGTGGACCGGTACCCGCCCGGGCGACCGGTCATGCGGGCTGATCGGCCACTGCGCGCCACCGCTGTCGCAGGTTGCCGAGGATGCCCACCAAGGCTTTGCCCTGGTTGCCGTGCAGGGCGTTGCCGGCCTCGCGTGACTCGAGCACGTTGCCCGGTCCGTCGGGCACCTGTCGGGTGTGGTCGAGCGCCCCGGCGCTGAACAGCGGACCGATCAGCACGTCGTACAGCCCCGGCAGGGCGTTGTAGCCGAACCGCACCAGGTCGTTGGCCAGCCCGACCTGGCGGCGGCGCTGGCCCCGCTCGCCGCGCCGGATCGCGATCCGGGCAACACGTTCCGGGGAGTCGACCGGTGGCGGTGGACGCCCGGTGATGCCGAGACAGCTCGCCGCCTGGGCGTAGATCGGGGTGTCGACGCCGCCGGGTGCAACATAGGCGATGTGCACGTCCGGCAGGTCGCGGTTCTCGACCCGCAGCTGGCGGGCCAAGGCGTGCACACCCCATTTGCTGAGCACGTAGGGGCTCATCGTCGGTACGGCGATGTGGCCGATGAGGGATCCGAGCAGCACCAGCCCACCGTGCTCCTGGCGCCGCAGCACGGGGACGACGTGGCGCGCGACATTGACCGAGCCGACCAGGTTCGTGCGCAGAACGGCGTCGAAGACATCGGCCGGGACGTCCTCCGTGCGGCCGTAGGCCACGACCCCTGCGGCGTGGACGACCAGGTCGATCGTCTTGTGCCCGGACAGGACAGCGTCCACGACACGGGCGACTGCAGCGTCGTCGCCCACGTCGGCGGACATCACCTCCGCGGTTGCGGCGCCGACCTCCCGGCACTCCCGTGCGGTGTCCTCCAGCGCGGTTCTGCCCCGGGCGACCAGTACGACGTGATCCCCGCGGGCCGCCGCACGCAGGGCGGCCGCACGACCGATCCCGCTCGAGGCCCCGGTGACCAGGACGACCTGCGGATCAGGGGCGGTGGTCATGGCTTGAGCACGACCTTGATGCAGCCGTCCTCCTTCTTCTGGAACATCTCGTACGCCGCCGGCGCCTCCGAGAGTGGCAGCCGGTGGGTGGCCAGCGACTCGACGCCGAGCACGTCCTCGTCCTGCTCCAGTACCGCGAGGATGTCGTCGGTCCAGCGCTTGACGTGACACTGGCCCATTCGCATCGAGATGCCGCGGTCGAACATCTCCATCATCGGCAGCGGCTCGACCTCGCCGCCGTACACGCCGCTGACAGAGACGGTTCCCCCGCGGCGTACGGCCTTGATGGCGGCGATGAGGGCCGCAGCACGATCGACGCTCAGCTTGTCGATGGCCGGCTTGGCCAGGGCATCCGGCAGCACGCCGACGGCGGCGACGGCCGCCTGGGCGACCGGCGACCCGTGCGCCTCCATGCCCACCGCGTCGATCGTGGCGTCTGCTCCGCGCCCACCGGTCAGCTCGAGGACCGCCTCGGCCACGTGGTCGACCTTGCCCAGCTCTGACTGGTCGAGCACCTCGACTCCCCACTTGGCAGCCAGTGCCAGGCGCTCGGGCACCAGGTCGACCCCGATCACCCGGGCACCCTTCCTCAGGGCGATGCGCGCCGACATCTGGCCGATCGGGCCGAGCCCGAAGACCGCCAGGGTGTCGCCCTCGCCCACGTCGGCATACTCCACCGCCTGCCAGGCGGTGGGCAGCACGTCGGACAGGTAGAGGTACCGCTCGTCGTGGCCGCTCTCCGGAAGCCGGACCGGACCGAACTGGGCCTGCGGGACGCGGAGGAGCTCGGCCTGGCCGCCGGGGACCGATCCATAGAGCTCGGTGTAGCCGAACAGCGAGGCGCCCTTGCCGAACTGGCGGACCTGGGTGGTCTCGCACTGGGCGAAGAGTCCGCGTGAGCACATCCAGCATTGACCGCAGGAGATGTTGAACGGTACGACGACCCGGTCGCCGACCTTCAGGTCACCGGTGCCCGGGCCGACCTCACGCACCACGCCCATGGTCTCGTGTCCCAGCACGTCGCCGGCGCGGAGGTAGGGGCCGAGCACCTGGTAGAGGTGCAGGTCGGAGCCGCAGATCGCGGTGGACGTCACCTCGACGATGGCGTCGGTCGGTTGCTCGATACGCGGCTCCGGGACCTCTTCGACGGAGACGTTGCCCTTGCCCTGCCAGGTGAGTGCCTTCATGTGGCTCGGTACCCCGAAAGGAGTCGCCTATCCGGTTGGGACTCAGCGGTCTGGATCGAGGCGGGCCATGACCGGGGTCGACAGCGCCCCGTGCACGAGGACCGAAGCGATGATCGTGAAGGAGACCGTCGACCACAGCCAGTCCTGGCCCAGCTCCGGCGCCTTCCCTGCTGCATAGGCGAGGTAGTAGAGCGAACCGACACCTCGGACGCCGAAGAACGCCGCCGCCCATCGTTGTGGCCGGGTCAACCCCAGGCCGGCCGACCACGTCGTCCAGGGTGCCAGGGCGAGGACGCCGGCGGCCGGGCGGACGACCATGATCAGGGCCAGTCCGATGGCCACGCCACGCCAGTCCAGCGCGTCCAGCAGGCCGCGGGTGACCGCGATGCCGAGCACCAGCAGCACGAAGAGCGTGAGCAGGCGCTCCAGTCGCTCGACCACCTGGTGCATCGCCGCGTGGTAGTCGTGGGACCGCTCCGCGGAGCGAAAGGTCATGGCACAGGCGAACACGGACAGGAAGCCGTAGCCGCCCACCACCTCGCCGACGCCGTACGACGCGATCAGGGCGGCGAGAGCCAGCAGCGACTCCCCACGCTCAGCCACCCGAAGTGACCGGCTGCTGGAGCGGAACGCGAGATATGCGAGGACCCGGCCGACAACGATGCCGGCCACGACACCCACGGCCACCTTGTAGACGAGATACAACCCGACCCACTTCAGGCCCCAGTGCGAGACGGCACCCTCGGTGGCGAGCAGGATGGCGACGTAGACGAACGGAAAGGCCAGCCCGTCGTTCAGACCCGCCTCCGACGTGAGTGTGAAGCGCAGCTCGTCGGTCTCGTCCACCTCGTGGTCGCCGGTCTGCGGTCCGGCGACCTGGACGTCCGAGGCAAGGACGGGGTCGGTCGGCGCGAGAGCGGCTCCGAGCAGGATCGCAGCCGCTGGCGCAATGCCGGCCGCCCAGCCGAGCAGCGCCACCGCGGAGATGGTGACGGGCATGCCGATCAGGAGGAGCCGCCAGGTCGCAGCCCACTGCCGCCAGCTCGCGCGGCTTTTGAGCTCGAGGGGTCGATCCAGGGCGAGCCCGACGCCCATCAGCGCCACGAGCACGACCAGCTCGGTCACGTGCTCGATGGCCGCCCGGTTGGCCTGGGGGTCCAGTGGCAGGTCGTCCGGCAGCGAAGTGAGGCCGATCAGCATCCCCAGGCCCACGAGCACCATCGGCGCGGAGATCGCCCAGCGAGCGAGGAGCTCGGGCAGGACGATGGCGAGGAGGAGGCTGGCCCCGGCGACGAGGTAGACCAGGTCGGCTGTCACAGGGACTGTGTACCCGACCGCTCGCCGCAGCCCTCGGTCGCCGTCCAACGGGTGCAGGCTGCGGTTGTTGAGTGGGCGGAAGTCAGCCGCGGGATCGCGGGTGCCTGATCCGCTCGATGCGGGCGTGGAAGAGCGCCGCCCGTGCCGCGTTGTCGCCTGGCGCCCCGTGGACGCCTCCGCCCGGGTGTGCACTCGAGGAACCGAGGTAGAGACCGGCGATGCCGGTCTCGGCCCGACCGAGCAAGCCGGGCACCGGTCTCAGGAACAGCTCCTGCTGCAGCTGCGAGGTACCCCCGTTGACAGAACCGCCCACCAGGTTGGCGTTGCGGGCCTCCAGATCATGCGGTCCCAGCACTCGGCGGGCGATGACACGGGATCCGAAGCCGGGTGCGAGACGTTCGAAGCGTTCCTGCATACGGTCCGCGAACCGCTCGCAGTCGTCGCGGTCCCACGACCCGGTCACCGAGCCGTCGCCGGCGTCGCGGACGCGGGGGTCAGGCTGGGGCACGTGCGCGTAGGCCCACATCGACTCGGTCCCGGTGGGAGAGCGGGTGGGGTCCGTGGTGGTCATCTGGCCGGCGAGCATGAACGGCGACGCCGGGATCGCGCGCGCGGCCACCTGCCCCAGCGCCTCGGACATCTGGTCGAGAGAGTCGGCGACGTGCACAGTGCCTGGGGCGTACGCCGGCGTACTGGCCCACGGCACTGGTCCGCTGAGCGCCCAGTCGACCTTGACGGTGCCGGGGTCGAGCTGGAAGTGCTTCATGCCACGTGCGACGCGTGCCGGCAGGTGCTCCGCCGGCACCAGACCGCCGAACAGGCGCGGCGCCGTGATGTCGGCGACCACGGCTCGCCGGGCAGCGATCCGCTCACCGTCGGCGGTGATGACACCCCGTGCGCGGCCGCCGTCGACCACGATCTCCGTGACGGTCTGGCCGCAGCGGGTCTCGCCGCCGAGGGACTCGAACCTCCGCGCCAACGCCTGCGACAGCTCGCCGGCACCGCCGACCGGCACGGGGAAGCCCACCGTCTGGCCCAGCATCGTCATCAGGATGCCGAAGAGTCCTGACCCCGGAGACTCGAGCGGGATGTCGGAGTGCCCGGCATTGCCGGCCAGCAGCAGGCCGGGCCCGTCGCCGCCGAACCGCTCCCGGCCCAGGTCGGCGACCGGCGTGAGGAAGGTCTTGACCAGGTCGAGGCCGCCGGCTCGGCGCAGCCGGGCCAGAGCGCCGAGCCCGGAACGCACCGGCGGGAAAGGCGTCAGCAGGGCGCCGAGGATCTGGTCGCCGAGCTGGTCCCAGACGGTGCAGAGGTCGAGCCAGAGCTGCCCGTCGCCCCCGTGGGCTTCATCCAGCCAGCCAGCCGTCAGCTGACGGTCGCGGTGCTGGAGGGCCCAGCGTCCGTCACGGGTCGGGTGCCCGAGCACGGCGGGCGCGTGGGTCCACTCCAGGCCGTGGTTCTCCAGACCGAAGGACCGGATGGACGGCGATACTGCGGCCAGGGGATAGAACGCGCTGAAGGTGTCGTGGACGAAGTCGGGGTGCACGTCACGCTCACTGCGCACGGCCCCGCCAACGTCTGCCTGCTGCTCCAGCAGGAGCACCGACCAGCCCGCGTCGGCGAGCCGATTGGCTGCGACCAGGCCGTTGGGCCCGGCGCCGACGACGACGGCGTCGTACGCCGTGTCGTGTGTCGCCATGTGTTCAGACCTCCCGACCCTCGGCGATGTACGCGAGGCGCTGCAGGGTCTCCGTGTTGCGCAGCCTCAGCTGGACGTCGCGCACGGGTTTCGGCACCAGAACTCCCGGTCCGGCGACGGCGTCCTCCTCGATCGTGAGCTCCGTCGAGCTGCCGCGTGCTTCGAGGGTGAAGACCACCTCGGCCTCGCCGGCCGGCCAGGCACGTGCCCGCAGCTTCAGCATCCGCTGTGGTGTGCACTCGAGCACGCTCGTGCTGTCGTCGATCAGGGCCGGCCAGACCCCGACCGAGTGGTGCAGTCTCGCGCCGATCGCCGGCCAGGCGTCGTCGACGTCGCGCATGCGAGACGCCCCGACGACGAACAGGGCATAGAGCCAGCCGTCCGCCAACACGTCCCACACCTTCTCGACCGGTGCGTTGATCAGACGAGTGTTGGTGCTCAAGGTGGTGCTCCTGTCGCAGAGGGTCATGGCGCGCCGGATCTCGTCACCGTACGCCGAGGTCCGGTACCCAGATTCGACAACCTGATCTGACCAGTGATGGAGCTGTCGTAAATGGGTACCGGTGGGCATGATCCTTCCCAAGCCCCGCGGAGAGCTCAGCACGGCGCTCTTCGAGGTTCTTCGCTCGGTTCCCGGAGAGGGCGCACTTCTCCCCGCCGAAGCCGATGATGACGTCGATGCAGCTCTCTGCCTGTGGGTGCTGCACGAGCTGTCGTACCGCGGCTTCGAGGATGTCGACGACGAAGCCGAGTGGGACCTGACGGCGCTCGGGCTGCGCCGGAAGCTGGAGCGTGAGCTCGAGCAGCGACTTCACGAACGCTGGCCGGGCAACCCCGGTGACGGCTACTCGCCCGACGACCTGCTGGCCTACGTGGAGGCCGACGACGGCCCTTCGCTGGCGTCGTACGTGCAGAAGCGTGCCACGCGCGACGAGGCGCTGGAGCTGATGCGACAGCGCTCGGTCTACCACCTCAAGGAGGCCGACCCCGCGTCGTGGGTCGTGCCCCGGTTGCCCGTCCGTGCCCAGGCCGCGCTGGTGGAGCTGCAGTTCGACGAGTACGGCGGCGGCGACCCCAACCGGCTGCACTCCCATCTCTTCGCCAAGGGCCTCGATGCCGAGGGCCTGCGCTCGGAGCACGGCGCCTACATCGACGAGGCGACCGTCGAGACGCTGGAGATGAACAACGCCATGTCGTTGTTCGGCCTCCACCGGCGACTGCGCGGCGCGGCCATGGGTCACCTGGCGGCGTTCGAGGCGACGAGCTCCGTACCCTCGCGGAAGATGGCGCAGGGCCTGGGCCGCCTCGGGTTCGCCCAGGAGCTGGTCGGCTACTACACCGAGCACGTCGAGGCCGACGCCATGCACGAGCAGCTCGCGGCGCGAGACATCTGCGGCACCCTGGCAGACGATGAGCCGGGCCAGGTGGACAACATCTGGTTCGGAGCGTTCACCTGTCTCGACCTGGAAGCGCGGTTCGCCCATTCCATGCTGCAGCGGTGGGGGAGCGACGCGTGAGCGGCCCCCCGGACTACGACCACCCCGACGTCGTGCTCTGCCCGGGCGGGCCCATGCTGATCCGCGGCGCAAAGACGGTGCAGGACGCCGACGGGCGGGTGCACGCGTCAGTCCGTCCGGTGGTTGCGTTGTGTCGCTGCACGAGGTCGGCCCGGCTGCCGTTCTGCGACGGTACCCACAAGCTGCTGCCGGTGGACGACCGGCCCTGACGTCAGAGGGTGTCGTCGGGCTCTCGATCGACGAGCACCAGTACGCCGCGCTCATGTGACCGCACCTCCGAGAGCGACAGCCCGCCGGCGCGAACGCTCGGATCCTCCCGCAGCGCCTCGACCTGCGCTTCGGACCCGAGCTGCAGCACCCCTGCGCCACCAGGCATCAGGTGCCGCCCGATGACGGTCAGGCAGGCACGCGCCACGTCGAGACCGTCGTCGCCGCCGTCGATCGCGAGCAGCGGGTCCTCGGGATATCGCCCGGTCTCCTCACGACGTACCCAGGGCGGGTCGGCGATGACGAGGGCGAAGAGCTCGTCATCGGCGAGAGAGCTCTCGAGCCGCCCCTCGCGGACGTCGACAAGGTCGGCCAGGCCGGCCGCGTGGGCGTTGGCACGCGCGAAGTCGCAGGCGCTGGGGTTGGCGTCGATGCATACGAGGCTGCGCCCCGAACCCGCGACGGCGAGCAGGCCGATCTGGCCGGCGCCGGCGCAGAGCTCGAGCACGGGTCCGTCGGGCACCGCGTCAACGAGCAGGGAGGCCGCCCACAACGACTGGCCGGTGGTCCACTCCCGCGGTCGGAGGACGCTGTCGTCGAAGGCGATCTCGAGGGAACCGAAGGTCAGGGCTTTGCTCATACGCAGAGGTACCCAGCGTCGCCGCCTGCATGCGTCGTCCCGACCAACGCTTCAGCGGTCCACCGCGCGCGCGATCGCGATCAGCTCCCGCACCGGACCGGCCGGCGGCTGCTCGCTGCCGACCCACAGCGCGCGGAAGACCCGGGTGAGGTCGAGGCCGGTGGTCGGTACGGCGACGAGGTGGCCGGAGTCGAGCTCGCGGGCCACCACGCGCTGGCTGAGGAAGGCGGGCGAGCTGCCGGCGAGCACCGCCTCGCGGATCGCGGTGGCGGTGGTGAGCTCGACGACGGCGTCGCCCATGGTCAGGCCGTGGGCGTGGAGCGCGGCCTCGAGGACCTCGCGGGTGCCGGACCCGCGCTCGCGGCTGGTGAGCTGGAGCGCCGCGACCTCCTCGGGAGGCAGGGGACTGCGTCGGCGGCTGAGCGGCGAGCCCGCCGCCGCCACCAGGACCAGGTCGTCGTGGGCGATCTGGGTGTTGCGGAGCCCGCGCGGGGCGCGCACGCCCTCGATGAACCCGAGCTGGGCGACGCCGTCTCGCACCGCCTCGACGACGTGGCCGCTGTTCGACGCGTTCAGGCTGACTGCGGTGGGACGCCGTCCCTCGCCAAGCTGCCGTTGCCGCAGCTGCACGAGCCAACGGGGGATGAGGCTCTCGGCGATCGTCATGCTGGCCCACACGGTGAGGTCGTGGTTGCGGTCGCCGCGCAGCCCGGTGATGGCGGTGTCGATCTCGTCGGCAAGATCGAGCAGCCGCGCGGCCCACTCGGCGACCACCACGCCGGCGGCGGTCAGCCGCGAGCCGCGGGCGCCGCGATGGACCAGAGTGAGACCGGTCTGCGCCTCGACCGCGCGGAGTCGTTCGGAGGCCGCCTGCTGGCTGACGCCCATGGCGCGGGCGGATCCGCCGATGCTGCCGTGCCGGGCGATGCCGACGAGCAGCTCGAGACCGGCGAGGTCGGGCACGTGGGTGGACACAGGCAATACCGTACGCCGTCCACAGGCGTTGCTTGTGAGGACACAGGTACAGAGGGGCTACTGGGAAACGACGCACCGATTGAGACTCGAAGCATGACCAGCACACTCGTCCGTCCCACCGGTGATCGCACAGCCTTTATGGGCGCCCTCGCGGGTCAGCCCGTCTTCGCCTTCATCGGTCCCAACTGGTTCGCGTCGGTGATGGGCACCGGGATCGTCGCCAACGCCGCGGCGACCCTGCCGGTCGACGTACCGGGGCTGATGGCGTTCGCCGGTGTCGTCTGGGCCGCCGACGTGGTCCTGCTCGCGGTGGTCATCGCGGCGACGGTGCTGCACTGGGTGCACCACCCGCGCACCGCCCGCGGGCATCTGGACGACCCGGTGATGTCGCACTTCTACGGAGCTCCGGCGATGGCGCTGATGACCGTCGGAGCCGGTGCCGTGCTGGTGGGTGAGCCGCTCGTCGGGCTGGTCTCCGCCGTTCGCCTCGACTTCGTGCTCTGGACGACGGGCACCGTGCTGGGGCTCTGGACCGCGGTGGCCGTGCCCTACAAGGCGTTCACCAGGCACGACGTGAAGCCCGACTCGGCCTTCGGCGGGTGGCTGATGCCGGTGGTGCCGCCGATGGTGAGCGCGGCCACGGGGCCACTCCTGCTGCCGCACCTCCCGCACGGGCAGTGGCAGCTCGCCATGCAGCTGGCCTGCACGATGATGTTCGGGCTCACCCTGGTCGCCAGCCTGGTCGTGATCACGCTGGTCTGGGGCCGCCTGGTCCACCACAAGATCGGCGCCGCTGCGGCCGTGCCGACGTTGTGGATCGTGCTCGGACCGCTCGGCCAGTCCGTCACCGCGTCGCACACGCTCGGTGCCACGGCTGCGCACGTGCTGCCCGCGCCGTACGGCATGGCGTTCGAGGCCATGGGCGTGGTCTACGGCGCGCCGATGTGGGGCTTCGCGATGCTCTGGCTCGCGCTGGCGCTGGCCGTCACCGTGCGCACCGCGCGCCAGGGGTTGCCGTTCTCGCTGTCCTGGTGGTCGTTCACGTTCCCGCTCGGCACCGTCGTGACCGGCACCTCGGGGCTCGCCGACGCCACGGGCGCGGACTTCCTGGTGGTGGCCGCGCTGGTCCTCTACGTCGGGCTGCTGGTGGCATGGGTGGGGGTCGCGATCCGCACCGGGCTCGGCACCTGGCGGGGTCAGCTGCTGCGCGTGCCGGCCTGATTAGGCGCCGTCCGCGACGACGACCACGTCCACCTGCGGAACGGGCATGTCCAGCACGCGCGAGTGCCGGAGCCGCCAGACGAGGTACGCCGTGCCGAGACGCGTGCGACCGAACCCGTCGTACGGGTCGAAACCCATCACGCCGGTGATGCAGTCGAGGTGAGTCTGCAGGGTGCTGTGGTGCACGCCGGCCAGCCGAGCTGCCTGCCGCACCGAAGGTGAACGCACGATCGCGTCGACGGTCGCGACGCCCCACGGGTGCCGGGCGACCTCGTCGAGCCGGATGGCGTCGGGCTGCGGCGAGTCGGCGGGTGCGTCGGCCAGCAGCCCGATCAGGCCGCCGTACTCGTCGGCGGTCACGCGTGGCGTGGCCGGCGGGTCGCAGAGCAGGAGGGCCACCAGCGCCGTACGGAACGAGTGGTGCAGCTGCCCGATGCCGGCGGCGACGCCCACACCGCACGGGCTGGCGTCGACCTCGGTCATCGTCTCCGGCAGCACGAGGGCGGGCACGTGGGGCTCGGCCGGCAGCATCCTCAATCCCGAGCCCGACTGGTGGCCCGGCGGCCACGGCCGCTACTCCACCCCGCGCGACTACATCCGCTTCGAGCAGGCCTTGCTGCGCGGCGGAGAGCTCGACGGCGCCCGCATCCTCGAGGAGGCCACGGTCGACGCGGCGTTCTCCAACCAGATCGGCGACCTCGACTTCCCCGCCGAGATCGCGACCGCTGACCCGCCGATCACCGACACCCTGTACGCCGGTCCCGGCTGGAAGTGGGGCTACGGACTGATGCTCAACGGCGCCGACTCTCCGGGTGGCCGCAAGGCAGGCTCGGGCGCCTGGGCCGGTCTGTTCAACACGCACTTCTTCATCGACCGGACCACCGGCATCTGCGCGTCGAGCTACACCAACTCGCTGCCGTTCATCGTCCGCGACGAGGCATGGAAGGTGTTCGGCGACTTCGAGCAGGCCCTCTACGCAGCACTCTGAGCCCGGGCCCCGGGTCACCGTGGGATGCGGTCGCTCTCGTACGCCCACATGGCTATCTCGACCCGATTGCGTACGCCGAGCTTGTTCATGACGCTGGTGACGTGGGTCTTGACCGTGCTGAGACTGATGTGCAGCTCCTCCGCGATCTCGGAGTTGGTACGACCCCGGGCCACCGTGATCACGATGTCCTCCTCGCGGCGAGTGAGCGACTCCAGCGGCTCGGCCGCGTTCGTTCCCGTGCGGGCGTTCGCAAAGGCGGCAAGCAGACGACCGGTGACGGCCGGGGCGATGAGTGCGTCGCCAGCTGCGGCGGCGTGGATCGCCTGCGACAGCAGCGCGGGGCCGGCGTCCTTCAACAGGAAGCCGCGGGCTCCTGCCTTGAGCGCGCCGTGCACATACTCATCGAGGTCGAACGTCGTGATCACGACGACGGCAAGGGGGTCCTCGACGCCGGGTCCGGCGAGCCGGCGGGTTGCCTCGATGCCATCCATCTCGGGCATGCGGATGTCGAAGAGACACACGTCGGGTCGATGCCGTTGGGCGAGGGCCACCGCCTCACGACCGTTGACTGCCTGGCCGATGACCTCTATGTCGGGCTGGGCGTCGAGGATCATGGTGAGGCCGGTGCGGACGATGTCCTGGTCGTCGGCGACGAGCACTCGAATGGTCATGCCGACGAACCCGTCCTCGGCAGTACGGCGTCCACGGTCCAACCGCCATCAGGGCTGAGGCCCGCCTGGAGGGTGCCGCCCAGGAGCGTCGCTCGCTCGGTCATGCCCACCACGCCGTAACCCGTCGTGCTCCTGCCGTGGACGCTCACGTCACCGTCGTCGCTGACGGTGAGGCGGACACAGTCGAGCTCCCCGGTCACGCGGACGTCGATCCGGGTCGCTCGGACACCGTGTCGCACCGCGTTCGTGACCGACTCCTGGGTGATGCGGTAGATCGCTGAGTCGACCCGCGGCGCCAGGTCCTGGAGGTCACCCGACAGGTCGAGGTGGACCCGGGGGCGCTCCCCGAGGCTCCGCACAGTTCGAGGTCGGCCACGCCGGGCTGCGGAGCAAGGGCCGCAGTCTCCCCGTCGCGCAGACCGCCGACCACGATGCGCATCTCGGCCAGGGCGCGCGAGGCCTCCTGCTCGATGACCTCGAGCGCGTCCACGGCGGCATTTGGCTGGGACGAGGCCAGGAGACGTCCGGCCTGGGCGCGGATGGCGATCGCGGACACGTGGTGCCCGACGGTGTCGTGCAGCTCGCGCGCGAGCTGGGCGCGCTCTCGGAGCTTGACCTGGTCGAGCTCCCGGATCCGGCTGGAGGTCCAGTAACGAACCGTCAGTCCGCTCCAGACAGGAAACAGGAGGACCATGAGCCCGCCCACGGCGTCGACGACCCCCGTGAAGTCGACGGCAATGCCGAGGCCGGCGGCGACCAGCATGATGCCGAGGCCGATCGCGACCTCACGGCCGGCGCCCCATCGCGCGAGCGCGTACGCGAGCACCAACACGAAGGCCATGGAGTTGAGGCCCACCACCCCGGGTGAGCCGATCAGGCTCGCGACGTCGAGCACGATGACGGAGCCGAAGGCCAGGACCACCATCGCGAGCGGATGGGTACGGCGCCACAGCACCGTGAACCCAAGCGCCACCGCAAGCACGAGCGCGACGGGTCGCCACGGCATCTCCGCACGGAACGAGCCTTCGAGGATCGCCGTCACCAGCACGACAGCGACAAGCGGCCAGTCCCGCCACACGCGCCCGGGCGGGTGCGGAGCCCGGGGTTCGGCCCAGAGCGCGCCGACGACATTCCTCATCACGACCCCAGCCTAGGGACACGACCGCCCACCGGGATCGGTCCAAAGTACGACCCGGCCCTCCTTCGCCCGGACGAGCCGAGTCGGGCTCTTCTCCCGAGGCAGGGGAGTGAGGACTCCCGCGAGCATCGAGGGCGTACCGGTCGCCGTACGGGCACCGGATGTAGGCCAAGGAGATCGCTCATGTCGCACGCGTTGTACCGGTTGGGTCGCCTCACCGCACGTCGGCCGTGGGCGACCATCGGATCCTGGCTCCTCGTGTCCGTGCTGGTGGTGGGTGCCTCGGTCGCGTTCGGTCAACAGCCCAAGGACTCGTTCGGCGCGCCGGGTCTCGACTCCCAGGAGGCCGCCGACCTGCTCTCGGCCGCCTCGTCAGGCCGCGAGGGTCTGACGGCACAGGTGGTGCTGACGCCCCGGGAGGAGAGCGCCACGTTCTTCGACTCACCCGACGCCAGTGCCGCGCTGGCCGAGATCCAGTCAGCCGTGCGCCGCCTGCCGAACGTGGTCACGACCAGCGACCCGGCTGGCGTCGCGACCGCGAATCTCCCGGCGAGAGAGGCGAGCGGAGTGATATCCGAAGACGGGCGCGTCGCCCTCCTCCGGGTGCAGTACCCCGTGCTGGAAGAGCTGCAACCCGACGACCTCGAGAACCTCAAGGCGCTCGTCGCCCGGTCACAGGTGAGGTCGCCGCTGCAGATCGAGATCGGCGGTGACCTCTTCTTCGCGTTCGAGGAGGCAGGCGCCGGCGGCGGGGAGATTGCCGGGCTTGTCGCAGCCGTCATCATCTTGATGCTGGCCTTCGGGTCGCTCATCGCGACCGGCCTCCCGATCGGGCTCGCCCTCTTCGGTCTGGGCCTCGGGATCGGCTCCCTGTCTCTGGTCACCTACGTCATCGACGTTCCCAGCTGGGCTCCGGTGATCGGGAGCATGGTCGGGATCGGTGTGGGGATCGACTACGCCTTGTTCGTCGTCACCCGGCATCGCGAGTACCTGGCCCGCGGCCTTTCGGTCGAGGAGTCCGTGGGGCGCTCGGTCGCCACCGCGGGCCTGGCCGTGGTCTTCGCCGGAGGCACGGTGGTGATCGCGATCCTCGGCCTCGCCGTCGCGGGAGTGCCGTTCATGACCGCAGGTGCGATCGCCGTCTCCCTCATCGTCCTGCTCATGGTTGCCGCCTCGATCACCCTGCTGCCGGCATTCCTTGGTCTGAGCGGGCACTGGATCAACCGTCTCGCGTTGAGCCGACGCCGTTCGGGCGCTGCGCCATCGGCCGGTGCCGGTTGGCATCGCTGGGGCGCCCACGTCTCGCGGAACGCCGTCAGGTACGCGGTCGGCGCGACCGTCGTACTGCTGGCACTCGCTGCCCCGGTGCTGGACCTTCGTGTCGGCACCCCGGACGAGGGCGCGCTACCTGAGCACCGCACCGAGCGTCGGGCCTACGACCTCGTTGCCGGCGGGTTCGGACCCGGGGCCAACGGGCCGCTGGTCGTGGCCATCGACATCGCGGATGATCCCGACGTGGTTCAGCCACTCCGCGAAGCCATCGGCGCTGACGCCGGGATAGCCAGCGTGGGTGCACCCGCGGTCGACGCGATGGCAGGAGTCGCCACCATGGTTGCGTTTCCGACCACGGGGCCCCAGGACGATGCCACGCAGGACACCATCGAGCGGTTGCGTGCAGACGTCTTCCCGGAGGCCCTGCGCGGTAGTCCGGCCCGGGCACACGTGGGTGGCCAGACGGCGACCTTCGCCGACGTCGGCGGCAAGGTCAACGACAGGCTGCCGCTCTTCATCGGCGCCGTGGTCCTGATGTCCTGGCTGCTGCTGACACTGGTCTTCCGGTCGGTCCTGGTGCCGCTGAAGGCCGCCCTGATGAACCTGTTGAGCATCGGAGCCTCGTTCGGTGTGATGGTGATGGTCTTCCAGTGGGGGTGGGGCGCCCAACTCATCGGCCTGGAGTCGACGGTTCCGATCGTCCCCTTCATTCCGATGTTCATGTTCGCGATCCTGTTCGGCCTCTCCATGGACTACGAGGTCTTCCTGCTCTCACGCATCCGTGAGGAGTACCTGGTCACGGGCGACAACACGGCGTCCGTCGTCCACGGCATCGCCCGGACGGGTCGGGTCATCACTTCGGCGGCCCTGATCATGGTCGCCGTCTTCTTGGGCTTTGTCCTCGGTGACGACGCGATCACCAAGATGTTCGGACTCGGCCTGGCGACGGCCATCCTCGTCGACGCAACGATCGTGAGGATGGTGCTGGTGCCCGCAGTGATGAAGCTGATGGGCCACGCCAACTGGTGGCTGCCCGCCTGGCTGGATCGACTGCTGCCCAGCCAGGCGGCGGGCGACGAACCTCCTGGCCTCCGGTCGGCCACGGCTGGTAGACCTACGGTGACCCCCGAGGAGTTCGATGGACCTGTCCCTGAACGACGACCAGCTGAGCTTCCAGCAGCTCGCCCGTGACTTCCTCGAGAAGGAGGTCGTCCCGCACCGCGCCGCGTGGGACCGCGCCGATGCCGCGCGGCTCCCCACCTGGCGTGCGGCCGACCTGATCGAATGCGGCGAGCCCTACGGAGTGGCCGCGTCGAAGGCCAAGCTCTTCGCTTCGGAGGCGGCGGTGCGTGCGTGCGTCGAACCTGGCGATCCAGGCGTTCGGCGGATCGGCTACGTCGACGAGTACCCCGTGCAGAAGTTCATGCGCGACGCCCGGGTGATGACGCTCTACGAAGGCACCAGCCAGATCCAGAAGCTGATCATCGGGCGCGCCGAGACCGGCGTCAGCACGTTTCTCTGACCTGAAAGGCTGCACCCATGGCGAACCCCCGGACCCCACTCGGCCTCTTCGGCACCGACGACCTGATCGACCCCGACGACCTCGCGATCCGCGACACGGTGCGCAAGCACGTCGACGAGAAGATCCGGCCGCACCTGGCCGACTGGTACGAGTCCGGAGAGATCCCTGCCCGCGACCTCGCCAGGGAGCTCGGCACGCTCGGTGTCCTGGGCATGCACCTCGAGGGCTACGGCTGCGCGGGTACGACGGCGACGGCGTACGGCCTTGCCTGCATGGAGCTCGAGGCCGGTGACTCCGGGCTGCGCTCGCTGGTGAGCGTGCAGGGGTCGCTGGCGATGTTCGCGATCTGGAAGCACGGGTCGGAGGAGCAGAAGCAGGAGTGGCTGCCGCGGATGGCGGCCGGCGACGCGATCGGCTGCTTCGGCCTCACCGAGCCCGACTTCGGGTCCAACCCGGCCGGCATGCGCACCCGCGCCGTCCGCGACGGCGACGACTGGGTGCTCGACGGCGCCAAGATGTGGATCACCAACGGCTCCGTTGCCGACGTCGCCGTGGTCTGGGCCCGCGTAGATGATCCGGCCGACGACAAGGTCCGCGGGTTCGTCGTACCCACCGACACTCCTGGCTTCTCGGCACCGGTGATCAAGAAGAAGATGTCGCTCCGCGCCTCCGTCACCTCCGAGCTCGTGCTCGAGGGCGTCCGGCTGCCGTCATCCGCGGTGCTCCCGGAGGCGACGGGCCTCTCCGGCCCGCTCTCCTGCCTCAACGAAGCCCGTTACGGCATCGTCTTCGGTGCTCTCGGCGCCGCCCGCGACTGCCTCGAGACCGCGATCGCCTACACCCGCGAGCGCGAGATCTTCGACAAGCCGCTGGCCGGCTACCAGCTCACGCAGGCCAAGCTCGCCGACATGACGCTCGAGCTCGGCAAGGGCATGCTGCTCGCGCTGCACCTCGGGAAGCTCAAGGACGCCGGCACCCTCGCGCCCGAGCAGGTCAGCCTCGGCAAGCTCAACAACGTGCGCGAGGCGATCGCGATCGCGCGCGAGTGCCGCACCCTGCTCGGCGCCGCCGGCATCACGCTGGAGTACCCGATCATGCGGCACGCCAACAACCTCGAGTCGGTGCTGACCTACGAGGGCACCAGCGAGGTGCACCAGCTCGTGATCGGCCAGGCCCTCACGGGGGAGTCCGCGTTCCGCTGACCTCCTCCGAACGGTCAGGGAACTGGCCACGGGGCCGTTCGTGGTCGTGGCAGCGCTGGGCCGGGCCCTGCCCGCTGTCGAGGACGGTGAGGACCTCGCGGGACGAAGTTCCGCCGGCGCCGGGTCAGTGCGAACCGTGCGAGGTTCTGAGGTGACGCAGGACCGGATGACTGATGAGCCATCCGCCTACCAGGAGCACGTAGGCGACGAGAGCGTCGACCACGAGCGGGCCGATGGCCACGCTCGTGGGGTTCTCCCACGGCGATGCAGGTGAGAGATCTGTGGGATACGGCGGCGACAGCGCCGACTGGTCCTGCACCAGCCAGGTCATCGGGAAGCCGAAGCCGAGGTGTCCAAGTGCCTCGCCGCTCGCCACCGTGACTCGGTCCAACAGCACTGACGCGGTCGCAACGAGTGCAGCGACGAACGCCAGGCCGGCCAGGACACGCCCCCGGACCTGGTCGGAGGACTCAGCCGGCGTCATGCAGCGCATCCTGCCATCCAGGGGCGACAGCCCGGGGTCAGGACGGCAGCACCGGCACACCGGTCGGGGCTCCCGACACCCGCTCGCACGCGCCGGTGCCGGCGTCACATCGCACGAGTGCCTCGACACCGGCGTCCCGGTCGTCGAAACCGTCGAACGGCAACCTCGTCTGCAGGATGACCGCCTGGGGCGACTCCCACGTCGCCAGTCCGAAGCGCAGCTCGGTCGGCAGGTCCAGCCGCCGGCGGTCGCCGGTGCCGACGTCCTGCACCCAGAGGTTGTCCAGCGCCGCGTTGACGAGGGAGCGTCCGTCGGCCTGTCTCGGGGATAGACGTACGCCGACCCGTCCGGCGACCACTGCCCGAGCTGGTCGGTCGGGACCTTGCCCACGCGACGTACGACGCCTGCCTCCGACACCGTGGCGAGCACGCCGGCGAGCCGGGTGATCGCCCGGATCCGCCCCTGCCACATGACGCCGCCCGGCCAGTTCTGCAGCGAGAGCTGACGCGACTCGAGAGCGAGTCGCACGGCGTCGTTCTCACCGGGACGCCAAGCGAACGCTGATGACGGACCGGTTGACCAGATCACCCAACCGTCGGTCGTCACCCCGTGCACAACGAGCTCGCCGCCCTGGTCACAGCACGTGACCTGCACCGGCACCTCGACCTCGCCGGTCTGGTGCTGCTCGAGCAGCTCGCGCCGCTCGTGCGGGTCACCACGTCCGACGAGGTCTGAGTCAGACCGGAGTCGGCGGCGTCTCGCCTGCCAGCACGGCCCGCACGTTGTCGAGTGCGAGCTCGAGCATGCGCAGGCGGGTGCGCCGCCCGGCGCTGCCGATGTGGGGGAGCAGTACGACGTCGGGCCGGCCGACGAGGTCGTGGTGGATGTCGGGCTCGTGCTCGAAGACGTCGAGCCCGGCACCGCCGATCTGCCCGGCGATCAGTGCTGCCGCAAGGGCGGCCTCGTCGACGATCGGTCCGCGAGCGGTGTTGACCAGGATCGCCTCGGGCTTCATGAGTGCGAACTCTTCGGCACCGATCAGGTGCCTGGTCTCGGGCGTCAGCGGGCAGTGCAGGGAGACGATGTCGCTCTCGCCGAGCAGCCGATCGAGGGGCATCGTCTCGACGCCCAGCTCGGTCGCCGCCGCGGCGCCACTGCGTGACGGCGTCGCGAGCACCCGCATGTCGAAGGCCGCGGCACGACGCGCGACCTGCTGGCCGATCCGGCCGAAGCCGACGATCCCGAGCGTGGCACCAGTGACGTCGAGGCCGACGAAGAGGTCGGGGCTCCACGTCCAGGCGTTGCCCGCCCGGATGAACGCGTCGGCCTCCACCACCCGTCGGGCCGTGGCCAGGGCCAGCGCGAAGGCGAGGTCGGCGGTGGCCTGGTCGAGCACACCGGGCGTTGTTGTCACGATGACATTTCGTTGCCGGCAGGCGTCGAGGTCGATGTTGTCGTGGCCGACCGCGACGTTGGCCACGACGCGCAGCCCCGGCCCGGCCGCATCGAGCAGCTCTTTGTCGACGCGCTGGGTGAGCAGGGTGACCACGGCGTCGCAGCCTGCGACGTCCGCCAGCAAGGCGGCCCGCTCCTGCCCCGACGGGTCGTGACTCGTCGTGACCTCGCCGGGCAGCGAGTCGAGAGCCGCCCTAGCGTCAGGAGTGGGCCGGAAGCCCACGTGGGTGCGCGGCATACCGGTCTTTAGCGCACCGACGCGTTGACGATGAACTTCTGCTTGTCGTCCTTGGGCTTTCCGCCGCAGGCCCAGTTGGTGTTGGCCGTGACGCAGTTCTTGTAGCGGGTCGAGGCGTTGCTGAGCAGCAGGACGACGTACTTGACCTTGCCGCGGTTGAACTTGACCAGCTTGCTGCCCTTGCCCAACTTGTTCAGCTTGATCGTCGTCTTGGAGACGGCGCCTTTCTTCGTGAAGACGAGGGCGCGGGCGACCGGGCTGGCCTTCTTGCCGCGGGTGGCGTCGACCGAGATCAAGAGCTTGCGCTTGCCGTTGATGCCCTTGCCCGGCTTGATCCGCAGGGACGTGCTGGACAGGTGCGGCGCGGCGAGCTTCTTCGCGCCCGTCTTGCGCTTCTTGCCGGTCAGGGTGACCTTCGAGGCCACCGGGGCCGCCTTGTACGCCGCGCCCTCGGCGTACTTCTTCTGCGGGATCAAGTTGGCCTCCACGAAGGTGGAGTAGAAGTCGGCGAACCTGGTCTTCTTCGTCTTAAGGAAGGCCGACACGGCCTTGATCGACGACTCATCGGGCGCACCGGTGGCTGCGTCGAGACGGCTCCAGATCTGGCGGATCGCGTCGACGCCGTAGGCCTGCGAGAGCCGCTGGATGAAGATCCAGTTGCCGTACATCGCCAGCGAGCCGTCGTACGTGTCGAGCGGGACGCCGGGCTTGCCGAGCTGGCCGACGGGGAGGTACTGCCGGTTGTCGTTGACGTCGCCGGCGACCTGCTCCTCGATCCAGGTGGCGGTCGCTTCCATCCACCACTTGTCCTCGGCGGCGTCGAGGTTGAACTGGATCGCGTGAAAGAACTCGTGGGCCGCAGTGACGCGCAGGCTGGAGACCGGGTCCATCGGGAAGCCGAGCATGTCGTTGTCGAGGATGCAGTAGGCCTGTGCCAGGTACTTCTGGCCGGCGACCGGCGCCTCGGGCACGCAGAAGCCGTAGTAGCCCTGCGACGACACGTCGGCGAGGTAGACGTCGAAGCGGCCGTCGCCACCGGCGGCGCCGTCGGCGGCGGGCGCGCGGTAACCCATCTGGTCGACCTCGCGGGTCCACGAAGCCTCCATCACCTGAAGGGTCTGAGCCGCCCACGCGGCGCTGGACACGTCGGCGCTGGCGGTGACGTAGGTGACGCAGACATGCGGGCCGCAGACCTGGGCGCGCGGCGCGTTGGCCTGGTACGTCGTGGTGTTGGGGTTGTCGGGGCTCTCCGAGTCGGTCGGGCGACCCAGCAGCGCGTCTGCCTGGCGCTTGCCGGCCGGGCTCAGATCGGGCCGGGCGAGGAACACGTCGCGCATGGCCATCGTGACGTCCCGATCGGCTTCCTTCGCGGTCCCGTCGAGGGCAGCACGAGCCTGCGCGATCACCGGCGCCGCAGGTGCGGCGGGCTTGCGGGGGTCAGCGGCCACCGCGCCCGGCAGGGCGAGGGTGAGCGGCACGGCCGTAGCGAGCACCAGCGTGACGAGACGACGCACGAGAATCCCTCCATCGGGCCCATCGGACTGGTTCCGACGCGGCGCGGGTGAGGCAACAGGCTACGTGGCGGTGGTGTCCGACGTACGGGAAGCACCCCGGCGTGGCACTTGCTGGTCTCGAAACAGGCACGTATCGCCCCCGCGTCTCACTGGCGAAGCCCGCCCACTCCCACACTCGCGGCGGGGGACAGGCGTGCCGTGTCGCCGCGGTAGTGCCGTCTGTGGTCGTTCGCCGATGCGCGGCGCCACGCCGCGCTTTCAGCCCCCGCCGCGAGTGCGTGCGCCGCCGGACCGCCATGGACCGTTGGGCAGGCTCAGAGGTCTGCGATGTGCTCGATGATCGCGGTCGTCGAGATGGCCGGAGTACGCGTGAGGTAGACGACCTCGCACACGTCGTTGAACTCGTCGAACTTGCCGGCCCAGTCGTCGCCCATCACCAGCACGTCGGCGCCGTGCTCGACGATGTAGTCGCGCTTGAGCTCCAGGCTCTCCTCGACGAAGACCGAGTCGACCACCTTGAGGGCAGCCACGATCGCCAGCCGCTCGCCCTGGCTGAACACGGGAACGCGGCCCTTCTTCCGCTCGTTGAGAGCGTCGGCGGACACACCGACGACGAGTCGGTCGCCGAGGGCGGCGGCCCGCTGGAGGACGCGGAGGTGTCCGACGTGGAAGACGTCGAACGTCCCGAAAGTGATGATCGTGCGAGGCATGGGCGGCATTCTGGCACGGGCAGGGGAGGATGGCCGCGATGAGCACCAGCGCCAGCACCGCCCCGATGATCGCGTCCGAGCCGGCCGCCGACGAGGCGCGCCGACGCGGCCTCCGCCAGATGCGAACCGTTGCCGTGTCGCTGCTCGGCCTGGCTGCCGTCGTGTACGTCGCCACGCTGGGTCAGGAGGGTTTCCTCGGTTTCGTCAACGCCGGTGCTGAGGCGTCGATGGTCGGTGCGATCGCCGACTGGTTCGCGGTGACCGCTCTCTTCAAGCACCCGCTCGGGCTGCCGATCCCGCACACGGCTCTGATCCCGCGCCGCAAGAACGACCTCGGCAAGGGACTCGAGGAGTTCGTCGGGGAGAACTTCCTGCAGGAGGGCGTCATCCGCGAACGGGTGGCCGCCGCGACCATCTCGGCCCGGGTCGGCACCTGGCTCACCGACGAGGTCAACGCCCGCAGGGTCGTCGACGAGGTCGCCGACCTTGCCGCCCTGGGGCTCGGCAAGGTCCGAGACGACCAGATCGAGGACTTCTTCACCGAGGCGCTCCTGCCGCGGTTCCGCGAGGAGCCCGTTGCTCCGCTCGCCGGTGGGCTGCTGGCCGAGGTCGTGCGCGACGACCTGCACCACGGCATGGTCGACCTGGCGCTCGAGGAGCTGCACCGCTGGTTGGTCGGGAACCCCGACACGTTCATCGAGGTCATCGGCGAGCGCGCGCCGTGGTGGGCGCCGCCACGCCTCAACGAGGTCGTCACCGCCCGCATCCACACCGAGGCCGTCCGCTGGGTGACCGACATCCGCGACGACCCCCGTCACCACGCGCGCGGGGCCCTCGACGAGGTGCTGGCGCAGCTCGCGCAGGACCTGATGGTCGACCCCGACACCCAGGAGCGCGCCGAGCGACTCAAGGAACGCGTGCTAGCCCACCCGCAGGTGGTCACCACCGGCGTCTCGCTCTGGAACGCTCTGCGTCGCGCCCTGCTGGCCTCGCTCAACGACCGCGACGGCGCCGTATGCCAACGGTTGCTCGCCGAGCTCTCGACGTTCGCCGGCAACCTCAATACCGACGCAGAGCTGCGCAAGCGCCTCGACGAGACCGCGGCCGGCATCGCCGTCTTCGCGGTCTCGAGGTACGGCGCCGAGGTCACCGCCGTCATCACGCACACGATCGAGCGCTGGGACGGCAAGGAGGCCGCCCGACGCATCGAGCTGCACGTCGGCCGCGACCTACAGTTCATCCGGATCAACGGCACCATCGTCGGCGGGCTGGTCGGGGTACTGATCCACACCGCCAGCGTGCTCGTCCAGTAGCCGCGAGACACAATGGCCCCATGCCCGCCCCCCAGGACGTCCCGATCCGCGACGAGTCGATCCGGCTCGGTCAGTTCCTCAAGCTCGCCAACCTCATCGACCACGGCTCCGAGGCGAAGCCGCTGATGATCCAGGGCTCGGTCGAGGTCAACGGCGAGGTCGAGACGCGGCGCGGTCGCCAGCTCGTGCCGGGCGACGTGGTGACGCTCGGTGGGGTGTCCGCGCGGGTCGCCACGGGCGAGGTCGCGGACGACCTGCCCTGGTGAAGCTTCAGGTCAGCTGACGTCGAGCAGGTCGACGACGAAGATCAGCGTCTCGCCCGGCGCGATCGCGCCGCCGGCGCCGCGGTCGCCATAGCCCAGGTGCGGCGGGATGACGAGCCGGCGACGTCCGCCGATCTTCATGCCCTCGACGCCCTGGTCCCAGCCGGAGATGACCTGTCCGATGCCGAGACGGAACTGCAGGGGCGCACCACGGTTGTACGACGCGTCGAACTCCTCGCCAGAGGAGTGGGCGACACCGACGTAGTGGACCGAGACGGTCTTGCCGGTGGTGGCCTCGGCGCCGTCGCCCTCGATGAGGTCGGTGACCTCGAGGTCGGACGGAACTGCTCCCATGTGCGGGTCGACTTCAGGCTTGTCCATGGCGACCACCCTAGTAGGCGGCCGCCTGCGACCTCAGGTCCGGTGGACGTAGTTGTCGAGCTGGTCGCGCTCGAACTCGAGCTCGTCGATGCGGTGCTTGACGAGGTCGCCGATGCTGATGATCCCGACCAGGTTGCCGTCGGTGACCACGGGCACGTGCCGGATGCGGTGCTCGGTCATCACCTGCATCAGCTCGGTGAGGGCCTGGCTCCCCTCGCAGGTGCGGACCTCGGCGGTCATGATCGAGCCGACTGGCCGGTCGAGCACCTGGGCGTCGTCGTGGAGGCGGCGTACGACATCGCGTTCGCTGACGATCCCGTCGACCGACGTGCCGTCACCGCTGACGACGAGGGCACCGACGTTGTGCTCCGAGAGGAGCGCGATGAGCTCGCGCACGGTGGCGTCGGGACTGATGGTGAAGATGTCGTGACTGGGCTTGGCTTTGAGCACGTCGTTGATCCGCATGGCACACCTCCGGTGACTCGACTCTCGTCGAGAGTCTCCGAATCTAGTCGCGTCCGGCGGCGGGCGACAGGGCGACACAGGTGACGAGACAGAATTAGTCGAGCGAGGGGCGTCGGTCGCGCAGCTCGTGCACGGAGCCCGGGCCAGGACGCCGGGAATCGGGGTCCTGGTCGTCGTCTGGCATCGAGCCGAGGAACGCCAGCGCGGCCTCGTGGAGGTGGCCGTTAGACGCCAGCGCGTTGCCCCCGAACGGGCCGTCGGTGCCGTCGAGCGAGGTGAACCGGCCGCCCGCCTCGCGCACGATGATGTCGAGCGCGGCCATGTCGTAGGTCTCGAGCTCCGGCTCCGCGGCCAGGTCGACGGCGCCCTCGGCGAGCAGCATGTAGGACCAGAAGTCGCCGTAGGCCCGCGTGCGCCAGCAGCGACGCGACAGCGACCAGAAGTCGTCGAGGCGACCCCGTTCGTCCCAGCCGTGGAGCGAGCTGTAGGACAGCGAGGCGTCCTCGAGGCGGCGTACGTCGGAAACCTCGCACCTGGTCGCCTTGAGCAGCGAGCGGCCGGTCCAGGCGCCGTGGCCCTTCGAGGCCCACCAGCGTCGCTGCAGCTGCGGCGCGGAGACCACGCCGAGCACTACCTCCTCGTCGACGACCAGCGCGATCAGCGTCGCCCAGACGGGCACGCCGCGCACGAAGTTCTTGGTGCCGTCGATCGGGTCGATCACCCAGCGTCGCTGGCTGTGGCCGGTCGAACCCGTCTCCTCGCCGAGTACGGCGTCGCGCGAGCGCGCCCGCGACAGGGTGCGCCGGATGCCTTCTTCGACGGCCTGGTCGGCGTCGGTGACCGGCGTCAGGTCGGGCTTGGTCATCACGTGCAGGTCGAGCGCCTTGAACCGCGACGTGGACGTCGAGTCGGCGTCGTCGGCCAGCACGTGCGCGAGCCGGAGGTCGTCGGTGTAGTCGGGCGAACCCGGACCGGAGATGGGCATGTCGCACAGGTTAGTGCCAGCCAACTCGTCGAACCCGGCACTACCGTGCGGCCCATGGAGATCACCGGTGTCCCCCTGCACCCTCTGGTCGTGCACGCGGCGGTCGTCCTCGGCCCGCTCGCGGCACTCGCGGCACTCGTCTACCTCGTACCGCCGTGGCACGACCGGCTGCGCTGGCCGATGGTGGTGCTCGCGCTGCTCGCCGCCGGCTCGATCTGGGCGGCGTACCTGACCGGCGAGGACTTCTTCGACTCCGCGCGTTTCGACGGCTTCTCCGGAGAGGCCCTCGAGAAGATCGAGCACCACGTGGAGCTCGCGGAGACCCTGCGCCTGGTGGTGAGCGGCTTCGCGATCGTGGCCGTGCTCAAGGCGTTCGCCCATCGCCGCGGCGGCTTCGTCGGGGCGCTGCTCTCGGTGCTGCTGCTGGCGGGCGCCGTGGCAACCCTTGTCTGGGTCGTGCTCACGGGCGACGCCGGCGCCCAGGCGGTCTGGGGCTGATTGGCCAGTTAGTCCGGGGCAAATCGCACCTCGAATGCCCGTTCGACGTGCGATTTGGCCCGGACTACCCCGGCCGTGGGGTTAGTCGCTCGAGCCCTCGCGCGCAGCGAGAAGCCGCCGGAACGACTCGACCCGCTCCGGGTCGGCCTCGCCGGAGGCGATCGCGTCGTCGAGCCCGCACTCGGGCTCGTCGGTGCCGTGCGTGCAGCCGCGAGGGCAGTCCTCGGTCATCTCGTCGAGGTCGGGGAACGCCTCGATCAGCTTCTCGGGCCGCACGTGCGCCAGCCCGAACGAGCGGATGCCCGGAGTGTCGATGATCCAGCCGTCACCGTCCGGCAGTTCGAGGAGGTACGCCGAGGTCGAGGTGTGCCGCCCTCGCCCGGTCACCGCGTTGACGACGCCGACCGATCGGTGCGCATCGGGCACCAGTGCGTTGACGAGCGTGGACTTGCCGACGCCACTGTGACCGACGAGCACGCTGGTGCGTCCGCGCAGCCGGTCGCGTACGACGTCGAGCTCGCCGCCGCGCTGGGTGACGACCCACGGCACGCCGAGTGAGCGGTAGGTCGACAGCAACGTCTCGGGGTCGCGCAGGTCGGCCTTGGTGAGGCAGAGCAGCGGCGCCATGCCCTCGTCGTACGCCGCGACGAGTGCGCGGTCGATCAGTCGAGGGCGGGGTTCGGGGTCGGCCAGCGCGGTGACGACGACCAGCTGGTTGGCGTTGGACACGATGACGCGCTCGATGGGGTCGTCGTCATCGGCGGTACGACGCAGCGTGCTGGTGCGCTCGGTGACCTCGACGATCCGCGCCAGCGAGCCGTCGTCGCCCGAGACGTCACCCACGACCCGCACCCAGTCGCCCACGACCACGCCCTTGCGGCCGAGTGGCCGGGACTTCATGGCCATCACGATGCGACCTTCGATCAGGAGGGTGAAGCGTCCGCGGTCGACGGTGACGACGCGGCCGGGGACGGCGTCGTCGTACGTAGGTCGCTCCTTGGTGCGCGGGCGGGTGCGCCGGCGCGGGCGGTCGTAGTGCTCCTGGTCGTTCTCGTCGTAGCGCTGCTGCTGCCGACTCACAGCAGTCCCGACCAGAACGGCGCGAAGTCGGGGAACGTCTTGCCGGTGGTGCCGATGTTCTCGACGCGTACGCCGTCGACGCCCGCGCCGAGGATCACCGCCGCGTGCGCCATCCGGTGGTCGTCGTAGGTGCGGAAGACGCCGCCGTGCAGGGGTGCCGGGTTCAACGACAGGCCGTCCTCGCGCTCGGTGACGTCGGCGCCGAGCGAGGTCAGCTCCGTGACGAGCGCGCTGATGCGGTCGGTCTCGTGGGCGCGGATGTGGGCGACGCCGCGCAGGTGGGAGGGCGAGTCGGCCAGCGCGCAGAGCGCCGCCACGGCCGGGGTGAGCTCGCCGACGTCGTGCAGGTCGACGTCGACGCCGTGCAGGACGCCGGTGCCGCGCACCCGCAGCCCCTCGGGCACCCGGGTCACCTCGCAGCCCATCGAGGTCAGGATGTCGCGCAGGGCGTCGCCGGCCTGGGTGGTGGCCTCCGGCCAGCGGCGTACGACGACGGAGCCGCCCGACACGGCCGCCAGCGCGAGGAACGGCGCCGCGTTGGAGAGGTCGGGCTCGATGACGTGGTCGACGGCGCCCACCGGACCTGGCGCGACCGCCCAGCGGTTGGCCTCGGCGTCGTCGACCTCGACGCCGTGGGCACGCAGCATCGCGATCGTCATCTCGATGTGGGGGAGTGACGGCACCGGCTTGCCGTCGTGGCAGACCTCGACACCTTGTTCGTAGCGGGCCCCGGCCAGCAGTAGTGCGGACACGAACTGGGACGACATCGACGCGTCGATGACGACCTTCCCGCCAGGCACCGACCCCTTGCCGACCACCGCGAAGGGCAGCGAGCCTCGGTCGCCGTCGTCGATGGTCACGCCGAGGTCGCGCAGGCTGGTGAGGACTGTGCCGATCGGACGGTTGCGCATGTGGGCGTCGCCGTCGAAGGTGGTCGTGCCAGTCGACAGTGCGGCCACCGGCGGCACGAACCGCATCACCGTGCCGGCCAGCCCGCAGTCGACCTCGGCGCCCGCGTCGAACCTGCCGGGGGTGACGTGCCAGTCGTCACCGCTGGTGTCGACCTCGGCGCCGAGCGAGGTCAGTGCCCGCGCCATGAGGGTCGTGTCCCGCGACCGCAGGGCACGACGTACGACACTGGGGCCGTCGGCGATCGCGGCCAGGATCAGCGCGCGGTTGGTCAGCGACTTCGAGCCGGGCAGGTCGATCGTGAGGTCGACGGGGTCGCTGGCGCGCGGGGCCGGCCACGGGTCGTCGACGAGCACGGTCACAGGGTTGGCGTCAGCTGATCTGGGCGCGGACGAGCTTGGCCTCGTGGCGGGCGTCCTTGGCCAGGTGACCGGCTTCGCGGCGTACGTCGCGGGCGGCGCGGCGTGCCCGCCAGGCGACGCCCGGCTTGCCGTCTGTGTCGACGCCGGCGAGCAGCAGACCGCCGAACATCGAGACGTTCTTGAAGAAGTGGATCCGCTGGGCGCTGCGGGCGCTGGGGTCGCTCTCCTCCCAGAAACGGTGGCCGGCGGCGGTGGTCGGCACCAGGGTCGCCGCCAGGACGGTCGCCGACAGGCGGGGCGCCCGGCCGGTGGCCAGCGCGAGGCCGGCGACGACCTGAGCGACGCCGTTGATGCGCACGAGCGTCTTGGCGTCACTCGGGATCGGCGCCTGCGGCACGGCCCTCTTGGCCATCGGGACGATCTTGTCGGCCACCGGCTTGGCTGCCGCCGCGTGTGCGTCGACGTTGCGCAGTGCGTTGAGGCCTCCCACGACGAACATGGAGGCGAGCATGGGTCGGGCGATCAGTCGCGTCACTGTCATGTGACATTCCTACCCGATAGCCCGCGGTCAGTCGAAGGTGACCGTGTCGGTGTTGTTGTCGAGGTCGGGGTCATCGACGCCGGGGGCGGTCACGGTGAAGTCGACGGTGCCTCGGCCCAGTGCCGCGGCGATGAAGCGGAACGGGCCGGGCGTCACGGTGCAGGTGATGTTCAAGACGTTGCCCTTGCAGCGAGTGTCGCCGCCCACGTAGGCCAGCCGGGCCAGACCGGGCGGACCGTTGATGTGGGCGGTCATCGAGGCCTCCGCGCCGGCCGGCACCCCGGTCACGGTCACCACGATGTCCCACAGAACGAGGACGCGTGCGGCCTTGGCGGAGACCGCGATGTCCGCGACGGGAAGCGGCGGGTTGGTCGGGTCGACGGTGGGTTCTTCGGTGGGTTCCTCCGTCGGATCCTCGGTCGGTCCGGTGGTCGGGTCGTCCGTGGGGTCGTCCGTGGGGTCGTCGGTCGGCCCGGTGGTGGGGTCGTTCGTCGGCCCTACGGTCGGGTCGCTCGTGGGAGCCGTCGTCGTCGGTGCGGTCGTCGGGCTGTTGGTCGGCGTCTTCGTGGGCTTGTCGCTGGGCTTGTCGCTGGGCTTGTCACTGGGCTTGTCACTGGGCCCGGCGGTGGGGTCGTCACTGCCGTCGTCGGTCGGGTCGCCGGTGCCGACGGACGGGTCCGTGCTCGGGTCGCCCGTGGGCAGGTCGATGACGGTGCCATCGGGTGCGTCGCCGGGGCCCGCGGTCTCGGAACCCAACGCCTCGGGCGACCGGACGAGGCCGGTGCCGGCGTCGAGTGTCCCCGTCGGGCCAGGGGTGCGCGAGCTGGAGGTGGCTAGTGGCCCGAGCGGCATTTCGGCCGAGGAGAGCTGGCTGTTGTCGTTGTTCTGCACGGCCACGAACACCGCTCCAGTGATGAGGGCCGTCGTGGCCACACCTGCTGCCGCGGCGACCGGGGCGTTGCTCAGCACCAGGTCGCGGACCCGGCCGGCGAGCAGCCCGATGCCGGCGCCGACGCCGGCGGAGGTGGTGCCCGACGCGACGTACGCCGCGGCGAAGCCGCCCAGCAACAGCGGCGCGAGGACGCCGGAGAGGTTGGAGTTGACCTCGGTGAGCTCGAGGTAGATCGCCGCACACGTACGGCACTCCTTGACGTGGTCCTCGACCTTACCGGTGTCGCGGCGGGACAACCCGCCGCGCACGTAGGCGCCGAGGTGTTCGTGGGTCCAGCGGCAGGTGTCGTCGTCGAGCTCGCTGGCGTGCTGGGTGAGGAACGCCTGCCGCAGCCCCTCGCGAGCCCGGTAGGCGAGCGCGGACACGGAGTTGGGGGTCATGCCGAGCAGTACGGCCACATCGGCCGGCTTCTGTCCTTCGACCTCGGTGTGCCACAGGACCGCCTGCCAGCGCTCGGGCAGCGACGCGAACGCCCTCGCCGCGGCCGCGTTCTCGAAGCCCTCGACCGCCGTGTCGCGGAACGGCACACCGGGGTCGAACGCCTCCATGTCGTCGGTGACCTGCACCTTCGCGGCGGCGCGGAACCTGTCCACCCGTAGGCGACGAACGGCGGTGAGCAGGTAGGCGCGGAACGCGATGTCCGGCCCGCCACCGCGCTGCAGGACGACGAGCACCTTCGCAAACGCGTCGGAGACGAGATCGTCGACGTCTCCGGGGGAGACCAGCTGCCTGGCGAGCCGCCGCGCGGAGTCGACGTGGCGCTCGAAGAGCCGTCCGTAGGCGTGGATGTCCCCACCCCGGACGGCCGAGATCAGCTCGGCGTCACCGGGGCCGTTAATGGCCTGCAGCGTGTTGCTCACCATGGCTCAACGTTCAAGTTGCGGAAAGGTTGCGCTCACTGTATTCGTTCGGCGCGTCGCGCGCTCCGGATCCGGCCTCCGGAACTCGAAGGTAAAAACCTCGCGGTTCGGCGTCATGGATGGCTCCGGTCACCGTTTCTCGGTCGTAGAACACCGATCGAGGGAGCTCCTGTGGGGATTTTTGCTTTGCGTGCGCGCACCATCCCCGTGGCCGACTCCGGGGTGAGCGGGGAGCTGTCGCCCGAGCTGCGGCTGGGGTTGCCGCCTCGGTTCGAGGCAGTTGCGGAGGCCCTCGCCTCGGGCTCGGGCTCGGTGTCCGCCTGTCGCGTCGTCGGCGAGGACCTGGCCCGGGACGGCGCTTCACTCGAGGAGGCTCTCGACGCGCTGCGCATGACCTCGCGGTCCGTGTGCGACCGCGACCCGTCGTACGACGACGTCTCGGCGCTGCTGGTCGCCTGGAGCGACGCGACGCTGGCCTATCTCCACCAGATCTCGTGCGAGGAGCCCATGACCGGCCTGGCCAGTCCGGCTCACGTACGGAGCCGCCTCGCGGAGCTGTTCAGGGGTCAGCTCCGGGAGGCGGCGCACACCTACCTCGGCGATCGCTACTGCCTCGTCGTACTCGATCTCCCGCACGACCGGCACGACATGGTCGCCGCCGCCAGGGGCCAGTCGATCACCCGCTCGCTGCGGATGGCCCGGCTGGGCGAAGCCGCCCGCACCGTCTTCAGTGGCGCCGAGACCATCGGCCGGATCAGCCCCAACCGGGTCGTCGTCATCGCCGAGCGCGACGAACGCCTCGGCAAGCGCGTACGGCTGTTGCGCCGCCTCGTCGAAGGCGTGGAGCTCGACGGACACTCGTCTCGCATCTGGATCGAGGGCCTGCCGGGCACCGACGCCGGCGCCACCATGCTGCTCGACGAGCTGGCCCGTCCCTGACCCTCAGCCAGCGGCCCCGGCCGTGTCGCTGGCTGAGGTAGGGGCGGGTGTCGGCCCGGCCCCCTAGGCTGCCTGCATGTGCGGTCGCTACGCGTCGAGCCGAAAGCCAGAGGATCTCCTCGAGGAGTTCGAGATCGTCGAGAGCCGCGTCGGTGCGCCCCTGGAGCCCGACTACAACGTGGCCCCGACCAAAGAGGTCTACGCCGTGCTGGAAAGGGGAGCGCGGCCGCCGGCTGAAGGTGACGACAGTCCCGAGCCGCCCGAGCGCCAGCTGCGGGTGCTGACCTGGGGGCTGGTGCCCTCGTGGGCCAAGGATCCCGGCATCGGCAGCCGGATGATCAATGCGCGGATGGAGACGGTGGCCGAGAAGCCGGCGTACAAGCGTGCCTTCGCCGTACGACGCTGCCTGCTGCCGGCTGACGGCTACTTCGAGTGGTACCCCACCTCCCAGCTCACCGGGGCCGGCAAGCCCCGCAAGCAGCCGTTCTTCATCCGGCCGCGTGACGGCGGGGTGCTCGCCATGGCCGGCCTCTACGAGATCTGGCGGGATCCGTCGAAGGCCGACGACGCCGACGACCGGTTCCGCTGGACCTGCACGGTGCTGACCACCGAGGCCGAGGACTCGTTGGGCCACATTCACGACCGGATGCCGCTGATGGTCGAGCGCGACCGATGGTCCGACTGGCTCGACCCGCGTGTCGCCGGTCGCCTCGACCTGCTCGTGCCGGCTGCTCCGGGTGGGCTGGAGGCGTTCCCGGTGTCGACCGCGGTCGGCAACGTCAAGAACAACGGTCCCGAGCTGGTCGAGCCGCTCCCGCTCGAGGAGGTGGTCGAGTGAGCGGCGTCGAACGGATGATCGCGACCCCGTACGGCGAGGGCCGGCTGGTGACGCGACGCTCGAAGAGCCCGTTCGCGACGCTGCTGCTCAGCCATGGCGCCGGCGGCGGCATCGGTGCCGGTGACCTCGACGCGCTCGCCAGGGACCTGCCTCGTCAGGGCATCACCGTGGTGCTGTTCGAGCAGCCGTGGCGGGTGGCCGGGCGCAAGGTCGCGACCGCACCGCCGACGCTCGACGACGCACTCACCGCGGCCGCCGACTTCATGCGGGTGCGCACGCCGCTGGTGGTCGGCGGGCGGTCTGCCGGCGCCCGTTCCGCAGCCCGCACCGCCAAGCGCCTGGGGGCGCAGGGATGCCTGGCACTGTCCTTCCCGCTCCACCCACCGGGCCGGCCGGAGAAGTCGCGACTCGGCGAGCTCACCGGTGCCGGCGTACCCACCCTCGTCGTACAGGGGGAGCGCGACATGTTCGGCAGGCCTGACGAGTTCCCGGCCCATGTCGACCTCTGCGTGGTGCCTGGGGCCGACCACAGCTTCAAGGTGCCCAAGCGGGGAGCTGTCAGCCAGGACGAGGCGCACGGCATCGTGGTCGAGTCGACGCTCGAGTGGATCGTGCGCGAGGTGGCCGGCAACCAGTGAGGGAATCAGCCGGGCCACGGACGCGTTCTTGTCTTCGTGAACGTGCTGACCTCACGACCGAAGCCGGTCGACCCACCCCTCGATGAGGCCTCACGGCTAGTCTGGGATGCGATGACCGAATCCCTGACAGACGACGTGACTCCCGCCGAGGAGATCGACGTCGCGACCGAGACCGATGCCGAGCGCTCCGTCCGTTTCGAGCGTGACGCGCTGCCCTTCCTCGACCAGCTGTACTCCGCCGCGATGCGGATGACGCGCAACCCCTCCGACGCCGAGGACCTGGTGCAGGAGACGTTCGCGAAGGCGTACGGGTCGTTCCACCAGTTCCGGCCGGGCACCAACCTCAAGGCCTGGCTGTACCGGATCCTGACCAACACGTTCATCAACACCTACCGCAAGAAGCAGCGCCAGCCGCAGCAGTCGATGGCCGAGGACGTGGAGGACTGGCAGCTCGCGCGTGCCGAGTCGCACACCTCCGGTGGCCTCAAGTCGGCGGAGACCTCGGCGCTGGAGCACCTGCCGGACTCGCAGGTCAAGGACGCTTTGCAGCGTCTGCCCGAGGAGTTCCGCATGGCGGTCTACCTCGCCGATGTCGAAGGATTCCCGTACAAGGAGATCGCCGAGATCATGGACACCCCCATCGGCACCGTGATGTCCCGCCTGCACCGGGGCCGTCGCCAGCTGCGCGACATGCTCTCCGACTACGTCCGCGCAGGCTCACTGCTGCCGGTGGGCTCCCAGAGCGGTTCGTCGTCCAAGGGAGACCAGTCATGAGCCGCGAGCATGACTGCGCCGACTACCTCGAGCAGATCGTCTACTTCCTCGACAACGAGCTCGACACGGCAGACTGCGCCGCCGTACGCGTCCATCTCGACGAGTGCGGACCCTGCCTGGAGAAGTACGACCTGCAGCGCACGGTGAAGACGATCGTGGCGCGTTCGTGCTCCGAGCGGGCGCCCGACGGGTTGATGGACCGGGTGCGCGTGCAGATCCGCGAAGTGCAGATCCAGATCACCGAACAGCGCTGAAAGTTCCCGTGCCGGGGGCTGATTCGCCCTGCGCCCGGGCATTTGAGACACTGACCCCGCATTCGATCCGATCGAGGAGACATCATGGGCAAGACTGGCCGCAAGCGCCGCTCTCGTAAGAAGAAGGGCGCGAACCACGGCAAGCGCCCCAACGCCTGAGCGCAGTTCCAGACAGCGCAGTTCATCGACCCGCCCGAGATCCTCGGGCGGGTCGGTTGCATTTCGGGGTGTGCTTCTGGCGTTGTTTCCGTCGGAGTCCCCGGAGAGGCGAGTATCTCGACGCCGGCAGAGCGCAGAAGCACGCGATCAAGCGCTTGAGTTGCTTCTCAGCACCCCAAGGGCCTCAGAGGCGCGAGAGGAACCGCTCGGCGTCGACCACGATCCGGGTGATCTCCCCGGTCCCGACCAGCTTGGCATCGCCGACGTGCCTGGCCGAGACCGTGAAGCGGTGCAGCCGGCCATCGACGTACGACGCGGCAGCGGTCACCTCCACCTCGGCGCCGACGGGCGAGGCCGCCAGGTGCTCGAGAGCCACCCTCGTGCCCATGCTCGTCGCGCCCGCGGCCAGCGTCGGTTCGAGGGCAGCACAGGTCGCCGCCTCGCACCACGCCAGCAGGCGCGGGGTGCCGAGCACCGGCAGGGTGCCGCTGCCCACGACGATGGCGGTGTCGTCGTCGGTGACGGTGAACGTCAGGGTCGCTTCGATGGTCATGCCGACCGCCCGTCGCGGATGAACGTGATCAGGTCGACGCCTTCCTGGGGAGACCAGTCGCGCTCGGGCAGCCGTCGGAAGCCGAGTCGTTCGTAGATCCGGTGCGCGGCCGACATCTCGTTCAGGCTCGACATCACCACGACGTCCTCGCCGGCCCCGGCGCAAAGCGCCAGGACGTGCCGGGCCAGTGTCTCGCCGACTCCGCGACCCCGAACCTCGGGCGCGACCGCCAGCATCCTGAACTCGCCCTCGCCGGGCTCCGAGATCTCCCGCCATGGCGAGCCGGGTGGGCAGCGGGTGACGGTGCCGACGATCGTGCCGTCGGCGTCCTCGGCCACCCAGAGCTCCGCCTGACTGGCCCGTGCGGCGGTGTCGCGGAGGTGCGATATGTAGGGGTCGTCCGGACCCAGTGTGAAGTCGGAGTACGCCGCCACGGTGACGTCGGCGATCACCTTCAGGTCGGCGTCCTCGGCCAGCCGGATGCGCACCTCAGATCCCGAAGGTGGTGCGCGGGTACGCCGCGTTCACGTCGGTGATCACGTTGACGAGGTATGGCACCGCCGACGCGAACGCCCGGTCGAGTGCGGGGCCGATCTGCTTCGGGTCGGTGACCGTCTCGCCGGCGCCACCGAGGGCCTTGACCACACTGTCGTACGCCGTGCGCGGAGCCAGGTCCGCGACCACGTCGTAGCCGTAGAGCATCTGCATCGGGCCCTTCTCGAGGCCCCACGCGGAGTTGTTGCCCATCACCATGACCACCGGCAGGTTGTGCCGCACCAGGGTGTCGACGTCCATCAGCGAGAAGCCGGCCGCGCCGTCGCCGAGCAGCAGCGCCACCTGCGCCGACGGCCGGGCGATGCGTGCTGCGATGGCCGAGCCCAGGCCCGCGCCGAGGCAGCCGTAGGGGCCGGGGTCGAGCCAGCCGCCGGGCCGCTTGGGCTCGACGAACTTGCCGGCGAAGCTCACGAAGTCGCCACCGTCGCCGATGACCACGGCGTCGTCGGCCAGCCGCGGCACGAGCTCGCCGTAGATGCGGGCCGGGTGGATCGGGTCGGCCTCCGCACCCAACAGGGCGGCGTCGCGCTCGACGCCGGCCTTCACAGCCGCCTGGAGGTCGGTAACCCACGCCGACCAGTCGGGCCGTCGTACGACCTGGTCGAGGGCCTGCGTCAGTCCGTCGAGGATGCGGGTCAGGTCACCCGAGACCGACGCAGCAAGGTCGGCATGGCCGGAGATCTGGCCGGGGGAGTCGGCGATGTGCACGACCTGCGCAGCCGGGGCGCCGTCCTTGCCGCCGAAGACGCCGTAGCCGAGCCGGAAGTCGAGCGGCGTGCCGACCACGACGACCAGGTCGCTGGTGCCGAGGGCCTGCCCGCGGGCCTTCGTGACGAGCAGCGGGTGTCCACCGGGTACGACGCCGCGACCCATGCCGTTGGTGATCGACGGGATGCCGGCGTGCTCGACCAGGCGCAGCGCGGCCTCCTCGGCGCCGTCGGCCCACACGTCGGTGCCGAGGATCAGCACCGGGCGCTGGGCGCCGGCCATCAGCTCGGCGATCTCCCCGACCAGGTCGGTGTCGGGGGCCTCGCCGGGTGTGGTGCCACCGATCGGGGCCGGCCCACTGGCGGAGTTGAAGAACTCGCCCATCGGGACGTCGACGAAGACCGGGCCGCGGTGCGAGCTGCCGGCGAGGGTGAACGCCTCGTCCATGCCGCCGAGCACCTCGCCCGCGGTGTGGAGAGTCCGTGCCATCTTGGCGACCGGCGCGATGATGGGCGGCTGGTCGAGCTCCTGCAGGCTGCCGCTGCCCCAGCGGTTGGCCGGGGCACGGCCGCCGACGACGACCATCGGCGAGCCGGCGAACTGCGCCTGCGCGATCGCGCTCAGTCCGTTGGTGACACCCGGGCCGGCGGTGAGCACCGCGAGACCCGGACGCCGGGTCAGCTTGCCGGTGGCCTCGGCAGCGAATGCGGCGGTCTGCTCATGGCGTACGTCGAGGAGCCGCATCGGCGGATCGGCCTTGACCGCGCCGTCGTACATCGGGAACACGTGCGCGCCCGACAGGGTGAACATCGTCTCGACACCGTGTGCCCTGGCCACGGCCACGGCGAGCTCTCCGCTGTGGCCGGAGATCTCCCCGGAGCTGTCGGTGCCGGGATCGGCCTCGGTCTTCTGGTCCGGTGCGTCGTCCATGACCGCAGGCTACCGGCTGGTCACATGACCGGCGCGCTGACTAACCGCGAGGTTTGGCCAGCGTGAACGGATTGGTCATCCGCAATGCCTCGACGAGCACGAGCAACAGATCGGCGCGCACCGGCGGCGGGTCGGCGGCGAGTGCGACCTGCAGGTAGAGCGCCCGCAGGAACGCCTGGGGGTTGGCCGTGTCGAGGAACGGATCGCGGTCCCCGGTGCTCCCGAACGCACTGCCGGTGCCCGCGATCCGGGCGATCCACGGCTCGATCACCTTCAGCGGCACCAGGTCACGGCGCAGCACCGTCATCACGACCGAGGCCATCCGGTCGGGCTCGCCGCCGAGCATCGCCGTCTCGGCCGAGATGAGCCGGTCTGCGAGTACGTCGAGGAGCACGGTGAGCTCGTTCATCGCGACGTGCGGCGACTTCGCGAGTACGCCGATCGCGTCGGCGCCGTGCGCCCCCGCATGGGCCCAGCCGCTGCCGGGCACGTAGCCCCGCAGGTCCTGCTCGCGGAGATACCACGTGACGATGCGGTCGGCCCACTCGAGCACCTTGCCGGCCGGCACCAGCCGAGCGGTGTTGTCGCGCTCGACGACCTCCGCCAGCACGAGCGCCGAGAACGAGCGCCGAGAACGAGCGCCGGAACACAGAGTCGGTGTCGCGCTCGCCAAGGCCCACACCGAGCCCGGTGGCCAGCCCGTCGCCCAGCCCCACCAGCAGGTCGTCGTACACGCCGCGGCCGATCCAGGTGGCCATCGTGGGATAGGCGATGCCGTCGCGCACCGCCGGGTCGGGCGAGCCGAGCATCGTGGCCAGCTCTGCGGTGAGGTCGTCGAGTGGCCGGTCGGTCGGGACGGCGAGTCCCTTTGAAAGGACCTGCTGCCAGTACGCCGTCGCCATGACGCCCATCCTGCCAGCCACCACCCCCCACTAGGTTGGGCTGGTGCCTTCACTCAACGAGCTGGTGCGTCTGCACACCGACCTCGACGACGCCGACATCGCGTGGTTGCAGCTCATCATGGCCGACTGGCAGATCATCGCCGACCTGTCGTTCGCCGACCTCGTGCTGTGGCTGCCCGATCGCGAGGGCACCGGGTTCTGGGCGGGCAGCCAGATGCGCCCCACGACCGGTCCGACGGCGCTCGTGGACGATGTCGTCGGGCAGTTCGTCCCGAAGGGTCGGCGCGCGATGCTCGACCAGGCCTGGGAGCACGGCCGGCTCGTGCGCGACGGCGATCCCGAGTGGCGCGACCACGTGCCGGTACGGGTCGAGACGATTCCCGTACGACGCGGCGACCGCGTGGTCGCGGTCATCGCGCGCAACACCAACCTGCTCGGCGTACGCACGCCGAGCCGCCTCGAGCTGTCCTACCTGCAGACGGCCGCCGACCTGACCCAGATGATCGCGCACGGCTTCTTTCCGCCCGGTGGGGCGCAGCGCAGCGACCACGCCGACTCGCCGCGGGTGGGCGACGGCTTCCTGCGCGTCGATGCCGCCGGCCGGGTCACCTACGCGAGCCCCAACGCCCTCTCGGTCTACCGGCGGCTGGGCGTCACCGGTGACCTCGACGGCCTCGACCTGGCCGAGCTGACGCGCGAGCTGGTGCCGGCCCGGCGGCGGCCCGACGAGGAGACGTTGAGCGCCGTACTCGGCGGGCGTGCGCACCGCGACACCGAGCTCGGCACCGACGAGGTGTCGCTGATCGTGCGATCGATCCCGTTGCGCCCGCACGGCGACCGGATCGGTGCCCTGGTGCTGCTCCGCGACGTGACCGACCTGCGCCGGCGCGACCGCGAGCTCGTCACCAAGGACGCCACGATCCGCGAGATCCACCACCGGGTGAAGAACAACCTGCAGACCGTTGCCGCGCTGCTGCGGCTACAGGCCCGCCGCATCGACGAACCAGCCGCCAAGGCCGCCCTCGACGAAGCGGTACGCCGTGTCGGCTCGATCGCCATCGTGCACGAGACGCTGAGCCAGACGGCCACCGAAGAGGTCGCGTTCGACGAGATCGCCGATCGCCTCGGTCAGATGGTGACCCATGTCGGCTCCTCGGGGGACCGGGTCCGAACCCGTCGCGTGGGCACCTTCGGAGAGCTCGTCTCGGAGAAGGCCACCGCGTTGGCGATGGTGCTCACCGAGGTCGTCCAGAACGCCGTTGAGCACGGCTATGACGTCGACGGCACCGAGCCGGGCGAGATCACCGTGACAGTGCGCCGCCTGGTCGGCCGACTGCACGTCACCGTGGACGACGACGGTGTCGGGCTGCCCGACGACTTCGACCTGGACACGTCGACCCACCTGGGGCTTTCGATCGTGCGCACCCTGGTCGAGTCGGAGCTCGGCGGTCAGCTCGAGCTGGGGTCGGTGCCGCACGCCCGAGGCGTGCGGGTCAGCATCGACGTACCGATCGACTGACCCACGGCCCGAAGAGTCGACGCGAAGAGTCAAGCCGGGTGTCAGGCGGTGCGGACGCGGGCGCGGGCGTTGCGGCGCTTGAGCGCCCGACGCTCGTCCTCGCTGAGGCCGCCCCAGACACCGTGGTCCTGACCAGCCTCGAGCGCCCACGCAAGGCACTGTTCGCGCACCTCGCACCGACGGCACACCTGCTTGGCCTCTTCTATCTGGAGAATGGCCGGACCGGTGTTGCCGATCGGGAAGAACAGCTCCGGGTCCTCGTCGAGGCAGGCAGAGCGGTGGCGCCAATCCATGGCTGGGGTTTCCCACTTTCCACAAAGAAGTCGTTTGGGGGCGCGCCGATGTGAACGCATTCACTAGCGCGTCGTCCAGACTCCCAAGAGATCGCCCTTCACACAACCCCCATTCGCCGTCGTGTCCGTCACAACTACCCTTCTCGTCGTGACCCCTACCGCCTCTTTCGGCCCCGATGGACTAGTCCGGCCGGCGCCGCTGACGGTCGCCGCGTCCGTGGTCGCGGTCGAGGGCGCACTGCTCGTGATGCTCGGAATCCTCGAAATGTTCGCGCTGTCGTCGGCCCGGGTCACGATGGGAGTCACCACCGCGGCGTTCTTCGTCGCGTACGGCGCGGCGCTGGTCTTCTGTGCCTGGGGCGTCAGCCGGCTGCGTCAGTGGGGGCGCAGCCCGATCGTTCTCGGCCAGCTGATCCAGCTCGGCGTCGCGTGGAACTTCCGCGGCGGCGACACCACCCCGCTTGCCGTGGCCCTCGTCGTCGTGGCCGTCATCGTGCTCGCCGGCATCCTGCACCCCGCCAGCACCCGCGCCCTGGTCGACCAGGGCTGACCTGCGGGCTCAGTCGGCCTCGAGCGACGTCCGCAGCTGGTCGAGAGTCTTGGTCAGCAGTCGCGACACGTGCATCTGCGAGACCCCGATCTCGGTGGCTATCTGCGACTGCGTCATGTTCTTGAAGAACCGCAACAGCAGGATCCTCTTCTCGCGCGGGTCGAGGCCCTCCAGGAGCGGCTTGATCGACTCGCGGATCTCGACGTGCTCCATGCCCTCGTCGTCGATGCCGAGGGTGGCCAGCATGCTCGGGGGACCCTCGTCGGAGTCGTCACCGGCGTCGAGCGACAAGGTGGAGTAGGCGTTGGCCGACTCGAGCCCTTCGATGATCTGCTCGACAGAGCAGCCGATCGCCTCGGCCAGCTCGCGCGGCAAGGGGGAGCGACCGAGCTTCTGAGTCAGCTCGCCGGTCGTGGCGCCGATCTGCATGCGCAGCTCCTGCAACCGGCGGGGCACCCGGATCGCCCAGCCCTTGTCGCGGAAGTAGCGCTTGATCTCGCCGATGATCGTGGGAGTGGCGTACGTCGAGAACTCGACGCCGCGATCCGTCTCGAACCGGTCGACGGCCTTGATGAGCCCGATCGTGCCGACCTGCACGAGGTCCTCGAACGGCTCGCCACGGTTGCGGAACCGGCGGGCGCAGTGCTCGACCAGGGGCAGGTGGAGATGGACGAGGTCGTCGCGCGCCGCACTGCGCACGGCGTCGCTCTCATCCTCGTCGCGAAAGATGATGAAGAACTCGGCACTGCGTCGCCGGGTCAACTCGATGCGCGTCGGCACCGCGTCTTCCTGGTCGTCGAGCCCGTCCCCCGAGGTTTCCTGGCTCATGTCACAAGCCAGCCCCGGCGAGACTGGACTCCATGGTGAGCCGCACCCGCAGGCGACCCCCGTCGGTGAGGACCTCGGCCTCGGTGGCCAGGGTGCTGAGGACCTGCCAGGCGAAGCTGTCGAGGTCGGGCTCGGGAGGTTCGGCGCTGTCGACGACCACCTCGATGGTCATCCGCCGGGGCTCGAGGAAGAAGACACAGGTCAGGTCGGACTCCGGGTCGGCGTCGGGCAGGACCATGGCGCTGGCCTCGCCGATCGCGATCCGGAGGTCCTCGATGTCGTCCATCGTGAAGTCGAGTCGGGCGGCCAGCCCCGCGGCGGTGGTGCGCAGCACCGAGGCATAGGCGCCGTCGGCAGGCAGCCGAAGCTCGACGTCGGGCCTCGCGCTGCTGGAGTCGTCACTCATGGGTTCGCACCGTCCTCGCGTTAACTGGCGATGGAAACACTAACGGGGGCCGGCCTCCACGTGGTGGATGCCGGGCGCCGATCACCCCGTGGGGGTCAGCCCGTGCTCGTGCGCGAAGACGACGATCTGCACGCGATCCCTCAGGCCGAGCTTGCGCAGGATCGCGCCCACGTGGCTCTTCACCGTCGACTCGCTGGCGAAGATCCGGCCTGCTGTCTCGGTGTTCGACAGTCCCTGGGCCACCGCGCCGAAGACCTCCTTCTCCTTGTCGGTCAGAGAGAGGTACGCCGGGGGCACGGGCGTCGCCGCCCGGAACTGGTTGTCGAGCAATGCGGACAGGTCGCGTGGTGCGAGCACCGCGTTGCCGGCGTACACGGTGCGGATCGCGTCGCGAAGCATCACCGGAGTGGTGTCCTTGACGAGGAAGCCACTGGCGCCGTGCCGGATCGCGGTGGCGGCGCGGTCGTCGAGGTTGAACGTCGTCAGCACCACCACGTGGCAATGCGACGACCGGCGGCCGACCCGATCGGGCAGGAAGAGCCGTCGGGTTGCCTCGACCCCGTCCATCTCGGGCATCCGGATGTCCATCAGCACCACGTCGGGCTCGAGCTCGTCGACCAGGCGCAGGGCTTCGAGGCCGTCACCGGCCTGACCCACCACCGCCATTCCGTCCTGGGCATCGACGATGACGGCCACCCCGGCGCGGAACAGCTCCTGGTCGTCGACGAGCAGCACCCGGATGTCAGCGGTCACGGACCGACCGTACGCAACGGCACCCATGCCGTCGCGGTGAACGTCGGCCCGGAGTCGTCGTCGCGGCGGCGTACGTCGAGGCGTCCTCCGACCGACTCGAGCCGGCGGCGCATGCCCTCTAGCCCCTGCCCGGGCGAGGCGCCGGAGTCGAGCGCCGTGATCGGCCGGGTGTCGTCGCCACTCGTGTCCACGCCGTTGCGGACCTCGAGCCTCAGGTCCCCCTCCCAGTGCCGCTCCACGGTCACGGGGGCGTCGCGGCGGCCGTGCTTTATGGCGTTCGTGAGCATCTCCTGCAGCACCCGGAAGGCCACCGTCTCCAGCTCGGGCGGGAGCGGCTGCGGCTGCCCGACCTCGGTCGACACCACCTCGTGGCCACTGGAGCGGACCCCGTCGACGAGGCTGTCGAGCCCAGCCGGTCGAGCGGTCGGCTGCTGGGTGGTGGTGAGCACCTGACGCACATCCTGCAGCGAGCTGCGCGCAGAGGTGGCGATCGTGCTCATCGTCTTCTTGAGTGCCTCGGGGTCGCCGTCGGGGAGGTACTGCGCGGACTCGGCCTGCGCCAGGATCACCGCCAGCGAGTGCCCCACCACGTCGTGCACGTCGCGTGCCAGCCGGGCCTGCTCCTCGCGCAGCTGCGCGATCTCCTGGGCCTGCGTGGTCCGGACCTGGGCGAGTGCGGCGTCCTCCTCCGCGGCCAGCTGGGAGACCTTCGAGTCCCGGGCGCGAGCGCCGAAGCGCAGCGCCAGGCCGAGCAGCCAGGGCGCTGCCAGAACCAGGACACCCAGCAGCACGGCTCCCACCTGCCAGGTGTCGCCGAAGCCGTACGCCGCGTCGAGCAGGTTGCGGTAGTTGGGCACCTCGACCCAGGTGAACTGGTCGAGCACGAAGAAGAACGCCCCCACCAGCCCGGCCGCAGGGATCGACAGACCGCTGAGCCAGACCGTGAGCGTGCTGCCCCAGCGCGCCGTGCCGAACGCCACGCACCCGATGGAGAGCTGGGTCAGCAGGGTCGGCGTGACGGTGAGGACCTGCAGACCGCACACCACCCAGACGATGGCCAGGGCGGCGCCAGGAGCATGTCGGCTGAGACTGACCGCGACGACCGTGCCAAGGAGCACCGGCAGCAGAACTCCGGACGCCGTGTAGAAGCTGCCCCACTGGATCTCGAGCAGCCCGATCACGAGGACCGCCCCACCGGCGGCGAGGTCGGGAGCCCAGTCCCGCCAGTCGTGGGTCATGCCGGTGCCGGCTCTCGCACGGGGCGGGCCTGCCACCGCCGCTCCACGAGGTGCCAGCTCGCTGCGGCTGCGACCAGGGTGAGCGTCGCAGCCACCGGACCCGCGACTCCGCCGAGCGACGGGTGCAGCCACAGCGTGAGCGGGTAGTTCCACAGGTAGGCGCCGTACGACACCGTGCCCAGCCAGCAGAGGCCGCGCAGTGCGGGGGCCGAGACGTCGGTCCAGGTGCGCCACGACAGCAGCAGCACCGCGGTCAGCGCGGCGATGGCGGGGCCTCCTGCCAGGTAGGTGAGGGCATGTCCCCGCAATGGAACCACGCTCAGCACGGCCAGTCCGGCAAGCGCGAGAGGCACGACGTACGGCGGCACGCGCAGCCGGTCCTGGAACAGCCGCGCGGCGGCGCCGACCACGAAGCAGAGCGCCCAGGACGTCGGCAGCGCGTATGCGAGGTCGGGGTCCTCCCACAGCCAGAGCACGGTCGCCAGGCAGGCGGTCAGGCAGAGTACGGCGGCCAGCACCAGGCTCGAGCCGACCCGGCGGCGGGTGAAGGCGAACGCGAGCACGGCCGGCCAGAAGAGGTAGAACTGCTCCTCGGTCGCCAGGGTCCACAGGTGGAACGTCGCGTCGCTCGCGTAGCCGAACGGCAGGTTTCCGGTCCAGGTCAGCGCCACGAGCACGGTCTTGCCGAGCTCGGCGCGGTCGCCGAGAGGATCCAGCGCGAGCGTGACGACCACGACGCACGCGACCAGCACCACCAGCGCCGGCACCAGCCGCCGCGCTCGGCGTACGTAGAAGCGACGCAGGTCAACTCGTCCGGTGCGCCCGAGCTCGCCGATCAGGAGTCCGGTGATCAGGTAGCCGCTGAGCGCGAAGAACATCACCACGCCAACCACCCCTGCTCCGGCGAACGGGGCCGGGAAGGCGTGCCGGAGCATCACGAGACCGATGGCGACCCCGCGCAGGACGTCGAGCCCGGCGATCCTCGTCGTGGTCCCGCTCATGCGGCCAGGGCGTCGCGGACGAGCAGGTCGAGCAGCTCGACGTACGACGTGCCGGCCGCCGCGAACATCTTGGGCACCTGTGACTGCTCGGTGAATCCGGGCATGGTGTTGACCTCGTTGAGCACCGGCCCGTCGACGGTCAGGAAGAAGTCGACCCGCGCCACACCGGCGCAGCCCAGGGCGTCGTACACCGCCACGGCTGCCTGCTCGAGCGCCCTACGTTCGCCGTCGGCCAGCACGGCCGGGATCCGGAAGTCGGCGGAGCCGTCGTATTTGGTGTCGAAGTCGAAGACTCCGTCGACCACGATCTCCAGCGCCGGCGCGACGACACGGCTGCCGTCAGGGCGACCCAGCACGGCCAGGTCGATCTCGCGGCCCACCACCAGGTCCTCCACCAGCACCCGACCGTCGAGCGCCAGGGCCGCCTCGAGGGCAGGCGCGAGCTCGTCGTGCGTGCGCACGAGGGCGACGCCGTGGCTGGAGCCAGCGGCGACCGGCTTCACGACGACTGGGTGCGTCCAGACGAACGACGCAGCAGTCGCGGCCGTGAGAAGTCGGCCGGGAGCGGTGACGATGTCGAGCGCGCCTGCGACGAGCTTGGTCGCCCACTTGTCCATCGCCAGGGCGCCGGCACCGACGCCGGAGCCGACGTACGGCACGCGGGCGAGCTCGCAGAGAGCAGCGACGGTGCCGTCCTCACCACGAGGTCCGTGGAGCACCGGGACGGCGACCGCGCAGGTGCGCAGCACGTGGACGGCCCCGGCGAGACCGAGCGGATGGCCGCCCTCGCGGTACCAGGTGCCGTCGGCGCCGATGGTGAGCCGGACGACGTCGTGGCCGTCGGACGCCAGGGCGTCCCCCACGGCGGCCGCGGAGGCCAGGGAGACGTCGTGCTCGCAGTTCTGGCCGCCGCCGATGACCGCGATACGGAGGTCCATCACAGGCTCCTGAGGGTCGGGGCCGTGGTGCCGGCGACGGCGGTGCGGTGCAGGCGGGCGCCGAGGCCGGTGACGATCTCGTGCTCGAGGGTGTCGGACCACCCGGCCCACTCGCGGACGGTGGGCTCCCCGTCGGCACCGGGGCCGAGGATGGTGACGGTCTCGCCGCTGGTCACCGGCTCGTCGCCGAGATCGACGACCGCCATGTCCATCGAGATCCGGCCGACGAGAGGTCGACGACGACCACGGACGAGCACCTCGGCCCGTCCGGACGCGACGCGCGGCAGGCCATCGGCGTACCCCACTGGGAGCAGTCCGAGGCGGGTCGCCACCGGGGCGGTCCAGGTGTGGCCGTAGCCGACGCCGGTGCCGGCCCGCACCGTGCGGACGCTCACCAGTGGCGCCGTCAGGGTGAGCGCCGCGCGCAGTGCGGTGGTCCGCGACGGGTCGATGCCGACCAGTCCGGCCCCGATCCGGCTCATCGTGTGGTGGGAGCGGGGGTCGGTGAGGGTCGCGGTGGTGGCAGCCAGGTGCCGGTGCTGGGGGCGGAGCCCGACGGCCCGCGCGGCCTGGAGCCCCCAGGCAAAGCGGGTCCGGCCGGTCGCGTTGCACGGGTCCGCCGGGTCGTCGGCACAGCCGAGGTGGCCCATCACTCCGACCACCTGCAGCCGACCCTGGCGCTCGGCCAGCCGGGCCGCCCGGCACAGGTCCGCCCACTCAGTGGGGGACGCTCCGTCGCGGGCCATCCCGGTGTCGAGATGGAGGTGCACTCGCGCGCCCGTCGTCGCCCGCACGATCGCGTCCAGGTGGTCCCGGGACGGCACGGCCACCTCGATGTCGCGTGCCACCGCGGTCGCCCAGTCGGCGTCCACGACGTTGAGCCAGCTCAGCACCGGTGCGGCGAGGCCGTCCGCACGCAGGGCCAGCGCCTCGTCGATGCTCGTCACGCCGAGCCGGGAGGCGCCGTTCGCGAGCGCCGTACGGGCGACGTCGGCCGCCCCGTGGCCGAAGCCGTCGGCCTTGACGACCGCCATCACCTCCCCGGGAGTACGGCGTGCGAAGAGGCGCGTGTTGGCCGCGACAGAAGCCAGGTCGACGGTCAGGCGAGGTCCCGCGACGGTGTTGGACGTCGCGAGCGCGAGGGCGGTCATGCCGCGTCGCTGCGCAGGCCGACCGGCACCTCGACCGGCGCGTATAGCGCCGCTGGTGCGCCGGTGGTCAACGCCCAGTAGCGGTCGCCGTAGGACCAGTGCCACCACTCGGTCGGGTAGTTCACCAGGCCGAACGGCATCAGGACCGCCGCGAGCAGACGACGGTGCGCGTAGGCATCTGCGCCGATCCCGTCGGCCGCGAAGTAGCAGGCTCCGTCGGACTCCTCGGGCGTCGCGTCGATCGCGGTGCCGAGGTCGAGGTCGATGCCGCACACGTCGGCCAGCGTCACGTCGACCGCCGCACCCGCGACGTGTGGCGCGACGTCCACAGGTGCTACGTACCGGCTCGTCAGGTGGTGCAGCTCGTCGGCGGAGATACCGGGTCGGGCCGAGCAGACCTCGGCGGAGTAGCGGGCGATGATCGCGCGCTGCGCGTCGACCGGGCGGTGACCCTCGACCACGCGGAGGCGGAGACCGGACGGCAACAGGTCCTGGGCGCCCGCCAGCCGGTCGGCCAGGCCACTGCGCACCAGTGCGCGGGCCGCGCCGAAGGACGCGTCGAGGGCCACCAGCTGCTCGCCGTTCTCGTGGACAGCCACTGCGGACACCCGGGGGTCCGAGAGGAGGATCGTCATGTCCTCAGGCTGACCGGGGGAGTACGTGGGCCGCCTCCGTCTCAGGTACGAGGGTGATGTCCTGAAGGACACAACCCCCGAACGTGCTGAACGCCGCTCCCGATGGGAACGGCGTCCAGCGTGTCGCTCAAGCAGCCTGCTGCCGACCGTTGCTCATGACCGGTGTCGACGGTCACGACCTCGCAAGCTCAGTCGTGCTTTGGACGGCCAAGGCTTGAGCAGCAGCGGCTCCGCCGCTGCTCGCTCAAGCCTTCTTGGTCTCCCAGAAGATCTCAGCGATCTCGTCGATCTTCGCGAGCAGCTCGTCGGCCTTGGCCGCGTCGAGCTCACCCTTGGTGCCACTGGCGCCGGCGAGCTTGGTGGCCTCGTTGACCAGCGTGTGCAGCTGCGGGTACTTCTCGAAGTGCGGGGGCTTGAAGTAGTCGGTCCAGAGCACCCACAGGTGGTGCTTGACCAGCTCGGAGCGCTGCTCCTTGATGACGATCGCACGGGTGCGGAAGTCGGGGTCGTCGTTGTCGGCGACCTTGGCGATGATGCCCTTGATCGACTCGGCCTCGATGCGCGCCTGCGCGGGGTCGTAGACCCCGCACGGAAGGTCGCAGTGGGCTGAAACGTCGACGGTGGGGGCGATGAAACGCGAGAACATCGGGTTCCTCTCGATCGTTGGCCAGGTAACGCCTGCGACACTACTCGCCGTGACGGACGACCTTCACCCACCCCGAAAGTTGGGACGCAGCCGGGTCGGCCTGGCCCGCGTCACGGGTGACTCCATGCGCCCCACGCTGCTTCCTGGCGACCGACTGCTGGTCCGGTACGGCGCCGAGGTGCGGCCCGGAGACCTGGTGCTCGCTCGCTTCCCCGACGGCGTCCTCAGCGTCAAACGGGTGGACGAGCGACGGCTGCTGCGCGACGGGACCAACGGCTGGTGGCTGCTCAGCGACAACCCGCACGTCGGGATCGACAGCCGGCACCGGGGCCCGGTGTCGGCGGAGGCCGTCGCGGGCGTCGTACTGCTGCGCGTGTGGCCGCGCCCGACGCGGCTGCGAGACCTCGCGTGACGCCTGCCACGGAGGCCCCGTACGAGATGGACACGGCGGTCTCACGCTCGGGACGCGTGCCAGACTGACCGGCATGTCTGCCGATCTGACGCCCGCACACCCGCACGCCGGAGACCCCGTCTTCGACCTGCACGTAGGCGGCAAGATGGAGATCGTCTCGACGGTCGCGCTGACCGGTCGCGACGAGCTGTCGATGGCCTACACGCCCGGCGTCGCCCGGGTCTGCGAGGCCATCGCCGCAGACCCGTCGCTGACCCAGCACTACACGTGGGTGCCCAACACCGTCGCGATCATCACCGACGGCACGGCCGTGCTCGGCCTCGGTGACATCGGGCCCGCTGCGGCGATGCCGGTGATGGAGGGCAAGGCGGTGCTCTTCAAGCAGTTCGGCGGCGTCGACGGGATCCCCATCTGCCTCGACACCACCGACACCGAGGAGATCATCGAGACCGTCGCGCGGCTGGCCCCGAGCTTCGGCGGCATCAACCTCGAGGACATCTCGGCCCCCCGCTGCTTCGAGATCGAGAGCCGGCTCAAGGCGATGCTCGACATCCCGGTCTTCCACGACGACCAGCACGGTACGGCGGTCGTCGCGCTCGCCGCGCTGACCAACGCGCTGCGGCTGACCGGCCGGGACGCCGCGACCACCCGCGTCGTGATCTCGGGTGCCGGCGCGGCTGGTGTCGCCGTGGCCCGGATCCTGATCGAGGCCGGGGTGCGCGACATCGCGGTCACCGACCGCCAGGGCGTGCTCAACTCACGGCGTACCGACCTGACCGAGGTCAAGGCGGCCCTGGCCCGCGACACGGGTGACCGCTTCGACCGCAGCGGCACGCTGGCCGACGTGATGGCCGGCGCCGACGTCTACATCGGTGTCTCCGGAGGCACCGTGCCCGAGGAGGTCGTCGCCTCGATGGCACCCGACTCGATCATCTTCGGACTGGCCAACCCCAACCCCGAGGTGCACCCCGACGTGGCCCACCGCTACGCCCGCGTGGTCGCCACCGGTCGCTCGGACTTCCCCAACCAGATCAACAACGTGCTCGCGTTCCCGGGCATCTTCCGGGGTGCTTTCAACGTGCACGCCACCGCGATCACCGAAGGCATGAAGCTCGCCGCTGCGACAGCGCTGGCCGACCTCGTCGGCGACGAGCTGGCAGAGGACCTGATCATCCCGTCACCGTTCGACCCGCGCGTGGGCCCAGCCGTCTCCGCGGCCGTCGCGGCCGCTGCGCGTGTGGACGGTGTCGCGCGACGCTGAGCCGCGCCCGCTAGCGTTGGGTTTCGACGCGCCGTTGCGGCCTCGCAGGCTCGCCCACAGGCTTGCTCAACCTGTCTCCCCACGCCGCGCACTCCTCCGTCGTGCCCGGCTAGGGTCGACACATGTTCGCCGTCTACGCAGAGTCCTTCTCCTCCGACGACCCGCTGTCCGCCCTCGTAGTGGGTGAGCGCCCCGATCCGGAGGTGCCCGACGGGTGGACGACCGTCGAGGTGAAGGCGGCCTCGCTCAACCACCACGACCTCTGGTCGTTGCGCGGTGTCGGCCTCAAGCAGGAGGCGCTGCCGATGATCCTCGGCTGCGACGCGGCCGGCCTCGACGAGGACGGCAACGAGGTCGTCGTACACGCTGTGGTCAGTGACCCGCTCTGGACCGGCGACGAGACTCTCGACCCGCGGCGCTCGCTGCTGTCGGAGCGGCACCAGGGCACGTTCGCCGACAAGGTCGTCGTGCCGAAGGCCAACGTGGTGCCCAAGCCGGCATCGCTGTCGTTCGAAGAAGCCGCGTGCCTGCCGACCGCCTGGCTGACGGCCTACCGGATGCTGTTCGTGCAGGGTGATCTCAAGCCGGGTGACGCTGTGCTGGTGCAAGGCGCCGGCGGCGGCGTCGCGACCGCGCTGATCACTCTGGCCCGCGCGGGCGGACTGACCGTGCTCGCCACCAGCCGTGACGAGGGCAAGCGCGAGCGGGCACTCGAGCTGGGTGCCCACGACGTCTTCGAGTCCGGCGCCCGGCTGCCGGTCAAGGTCGACGCCGTCATGGAGACCGTCGGCAAGGCGACCTGGGGCCACTCGGTGCGTGCGCTGCGTCCCGGTGGCCGCATCGTCATCTCCGGTACGACGTCCGGCCCCGACGTCGACAACGCCGAGCTGACCCGGATCTTCTTCCTCCAGCTCAGCATCGTCGGCTCCACGATGGGCACCCGCGGCGAGCTCGCTTCGCTGATCAACCTGCTCGACGCCACCGGCGCCCGCCCGCTCATCGACCGCACCATCGCGATGGACCAGGCCCGCGAAGGGTTCGCCGCGATGGCCGGTGGTGACATCTTCGGCAAGGTCGTCTTCACGCGATGACGCGCACCCATCTGGTCACGGGTGCGGGGTCCGGCATCGGCGCCGCCGTCGCCGACCGGCTCCACGAGCGAGGCGACGCACTCTGCCTGCTGGCGCGCGGCGACGAGCGCGCCGACGACCTGCGTCGGCGCTTTCCCGGGGCGACGGTGCTCGTGGTCGACCTGGCCGACCCCGCTGCCGTCGGCGCCCTCACCGGGCTGCCCGACCGGCTCGACTCGGTGCTGCACGTGGCCGGCGTAGTCGACCTCTCGCCGGTCGCTGACCTTCCGCTCGCGCAGCTGCGGTCCCAGCTCGACGTCAACCTCGTCGCCCCGGCGCTGCTCAGTCGCGCCGCGCTCCGCGCCGTACGCCGCGCGCGCGGGACGTTCGTGTTCGTGAACTCTTCAGCCGGCCTGACCGCAGGCCCCATGTGGGCGGCGTACGCCGCGTCGAAGTTCGGGCTGCGTGCGTTCGCCGACGCGCTGAGGGCCGAGGAGGTCGAGCACGGAGTGCGGGTCACGACGGTGTTTCCGAGCCGCACGGCCACCCCGATGCAGGAGAAGGTGCACGAGCAGGAGGGCAGGGTCTACGACCCGGCCCACTGGATCCAGCCGGGGACGGTCGCCGGCACGATCCTGCATGTCCTCGATCTGCCTGCCGACGCGACGATCCCCGAGGTGACCGTGCGGCCGGTCGTGCCGCGGCCCGCGAGCTAGGAACTCGGCTCGAGGACGAAGACCCGGACGGCCCGCCCGCTGATGCGGGACAGGTACTTCAGGTAGCCGCCGTAGATGCCGGCTGCGTTGGCCATCACCGCGGCACGCTCGTCGTCGTCGGCCGGGCGCGCGACCACGTCGCGCATGGCACCGCGGAAGGTGACCGACGCATGCGGGTCGGCCTCGAGGTTCAGCACCCAGGCGGGGGTGGCCTGCTGGCCGAAGTTGGTGCCGAGCAGGGCGAGGTTGTCGTCCACCGGGATCGAGATCAGGTGGGTCGTGCGCCGGGCGCCGGACTTGCGCCCGGTCGTCGTGATGTCGAGCACCGGCAGCCCGGCCAGCAGCCCGGGCGCACTGTGGCGGCCACGCGTGACCTTGCCGACCGCCTTGTCGAGGCGGGGGAGCGTCTTCGAGAACGTCCACGCACCTGGCCGGGTCGACGCAAACACCTGTACGACGCGCTGGAAGACGTTCGGCCTCGAGTGGACGTAGCCCAGGTCGGTGGCGAGCCCCATGCCCGCAAGGTAGCAGCGGTGCTATGTCCGGGACTGCCAGTTGAGCGCGCCGATCAGCACCATCCGCAGCTGGGTGCGCGCGCGCTCGACGATCTTGGCCTCGCTCTCGGGCCCGGCCGCGATCAGCGCCTCGGCGGTCATCACGACCGAGCCGACGATGAGGTGTGCGAGCACCTGGAGGTCGTCGCTCGACCAGGCGTCGGTGGCCGGCAGCCGACCGAGGTCCATCGCGAGCTCTCGCTCGAAGAGCTCGATCTGGTGCCGGATCTGCTCGCGCACGCCCGGCGGCCCGGCCGTGCGCTCGCGGGTGATGAAACCGAAGTGCGCGCGCTGGGCGTGGACGTGCTCGACCAGCACCGCCAGGGAGTTGTCGATGATGTCGGCGAAGTCGGGGTCGCGGTGGCGTACGTCGCGGAGCAGCTCCCTCAGCGACACGAACGACTCGTCGACCAGAGCCAGTCCGAGAGCATCCACCGACGCGAAGTGCCGGTAGAACGCGGTCGGCACGATGCCGACCTCCTTGGCGACCTGACGCAGCGAGACGGCCGCGAGCGTCCCCTCGGCAGACAGCCGCAGAGCCGCGTCGAGGATCGCGCGGCGGGTGCGCTCCTTCTGCTCCGTACGGCTCACCGGGTCAGGATATCGATGAGTGAACGAACGTCCACGAACGAAGTGGGCGTGGGCCACGTCACTCCAGTCGGTGGTTGACCGTACCCGCGGTACCTGGTCATAGTTTTGGTGTACACACGTTCACTGAAATGTGAGGGAGACCGATGAGCCTGGCCCAGTCCCTGCTCCGCTCCCGGGCCGTCGCCGCGCTCACGTCGCCGCACGGTGTGGACCGCTACCTCGAGATCGTGAACCCGATGTGGGCAGCCGCCGAGGTGCGCGCCCGGGTGGTCCACGTACGCCGCGAGACGTCGGGGGAGCACCCGGTCGCGACCCTGACGCTGCAGCCGACCTCGACGTGGCGCGGCCACCGGGCCGGCCAGTACGTCCAGGTCGGCGTCGAGCTGCCCGGCAGTTCGCGTCGCCTCGCCCGGTGCTTCTCGATCTCCTCTGCCGCGTCGGCGCCGGGGGAGCAGTTCACGCTGACCATCCGCGCCCACGACGAGGGCCAGGTGTCGAAGTTCCTGGTGCGCGACGCGCGGCTCGGCCAGGTCCTGCACCTCAGCCAGGCAGACGGTGAGTTCACGCTGACGGGCAGCCCGGCAACGCCCAGCCCGCACCCGGTCCTGCTGATCAGCGGCGGATCGGGCATCACGCCGGTCATGTCGATGGTCCGCACGCTGCTGCGTGACGGGTACGACCGTCGGGCCAACCGACCGGTCACGTTCGTCCACTACGCGCGGTCGGCCGGCGACCAGATTTTCGCCGACGAGCTCGCCGAGATCGCCGCAGCCGACAACGACATCGATGTGCACGTGCACCACGGTGACGACCGGTTCTCGGCCATCGCGCTGGCCCGGCTCGTGCCCGGTTTCCGCGACGTCGACACCTGGGCCTGCGGGCCGGCCGGACTCATCGACCTCGTGTGCGCGGCGTACGACACGAGCGACCGGCTGCGCCTCGAGTTCTTCAAGCCGCCGAGCGTGGCCTCCGGCTCCGCCGACGGCGACGTCACATTCACCACCAGTGACCGATCGGCCGCCAACACCGGCACCCCACTGCTCGTGCAGGCGGAGGCAGTCGGTCTCACGCCGGTGTTCGGCTGCCGGATGGGCATCTGCTTCACGTGCATCTCCCGCAAGACCGAGGGCACGGTCCGCAACGTGCTCACGGGCGAGGAGTCCTCGCTGCCCGACGAGGACATCCGCATCTGTGTCTCTGCCCCGGTCGGCGACTGCGTCGTCGACCTCTGACGTCTCGATGTGGGCCTGCGGCCCTACTCGACCACCGAATGAACGGAAGGAACACCATGACCACCACCCTGACCCCCGACCAGCTCGAGGAGTTCGGCAACGAGCTCGACGCGATCCGTCAGCGCGTGATCGCCGACCTCGGCGAGGACGATGCGGCGTACATCCGCGACATCGTCAAGAAGCAGCGCCAGTTCGAGATCGCGGGCCGGGCGCTGTTCTACCTGCCGCCCGCCTGGCCGTTGGCTGTCGCTGCACTGAGCGTGTCGAAGATCCTCGACAACATGGAGATCGGCCACAACGTCATGCACGGGCAGTACGACTGGATGGGCGACCCCGGCCTGAGCTCGCGGATGTACGAGTGGGACAACGTCTGCCCGAGCGAGCAGTGGAAGTACAGCCACAACTACATCCATCACACGTTCACCAACATCCTCGGCAAGGACCGCGACATCGGCTACGGCGTGCTGCGGATGGACGAGGACCAGAAGTGGCACCCCTACTACCTCGGCAACCCCTTGTACGCCGTGTTGCTGATGGTGTTCTTCGAGTGGGGCGTGGCGATGCACGACCTCGAGGTGGAGAACCTCGTCGCGGGCAAGCGCAAGGTCTCCGAGAACAAGGCCCTGCACCGGGGCATCATGCGCAAGGTCAAGCGTCAGGCGCTGAAGGACTACGTGCTGTTCCCGGCGCTGACCGGCCCCTTCTTCCCGCTGACGCTGGCAGGCAACGCCACAGCCAACCTGGTCCGCAACATCTGGGCCTTCAACATCATCTTCTGCGGTCACTTCCCGGCGGGCGTCGCGACGTTCTCCGAGGAGGAGTGCGAGGACGAGTCGCGTGGTCACTGGTACTACCGGCAGCTGCTGGGCTCTGCCAACATCACCGGCAGCCCGCTCTTCCACCTGATGAGCGGCAATCTGAGTCACCAGATCGAGCACCACCTGTTCCCCGACCTCCCGGCCCGCCGATACCCCGCGATCGCGCCCGAGGTGAAGGCACTGTGCGAGCGCTACGACCTGCCCTACAACACCGGGCCGCTGGGCAAGCAGCTCTGGAGCGTGGCCAGCAAGATCTGCCGCCTCGCGCTGCCGGGCAGGTCGCGATCCCACGATCCGGAGCCGGTTGTCGAGCCGGCGTTGGCTGCCTGAGACTGAGGACATGAAGGATCACCTCAGCAAGGGCGAGATCCGCAAGGACGCCGTACAGAACGTCGTCGAGGCAGCCGCCGACACCGTCGGCCAGGTGACGACGATCATCACCGGCGCGGTGCGACAACTCGCTGGGGTGCTGGGCGGATTCGCAACGGAGGTGTTCGAGATCAAGGACGCAGCCCGCCAGGCGGCCGAAGACGACGAGCGGGATGTCGAGGCCTGACCGGCTGCATGATTCCCGCGGCAACGGGTACTTGACTGCATGCTTCGTGTTGCCATCCTCGACGACTACCCCGTCGTCGTCTCCGGACTCCGGGCCATGCTCGAGCCGTACGCCGACCGCGTCACCGTCGTGACCCTCAACCGGGGCCAGGTCGCCGGACCCGGCATCGACATGGTCCTGTACGACGCGCGGCTGGCCGACACCGACGTTCCGCTGCGTCAGATCATCGGCGCGTTCAAGATGCCCGTCGTCCTCTACACGTGGGGCTTCTCGCCGCGGCTCGCCCGCGAGAGCCTCGCGGCCGGCGTACAGGCGTGCGTGTCGAAGTCGCTCGACGCCGTCGATCTGGTGACCGCGCTCGAGAAGGTCGCCGGTGGCTCCGTCGTCGTCATGCCAGATCCCTGTGCCGATGCGGCGGGCCGACCCGTGCACGAGCACGGCCTCAGCGCCCGCGAGCTCGAGGTGATCGTGCTGGTGGCGGACGGCCTCAGCAACCAGGAGATCGCCGAGCGCAGCTTCGTGTCGGTCAACACCGTGCGGACCTACATCCGGTCGGCCTACCGCAAGATGGGCGTGGAACGACGTACGCAGGCGGTCCGGTGGGTGACGGAGCACGGACTGGACTCCCGTTGAGGGACGGGTCTCGGGCACCCGCGGGGGTTCAGCAGCGAGCCCCCGTGGGCCAGGGTCGTGTGACATGATCGGGTCACGTCGGAGGGCCGTCATCGTGACGGACCATGCGTTGCCGGCATCTGCCGCATGAGAAGCACACGGGCCGGAGCTGGAGCACCACGATGACCACCACCGAACCGCCACCCGAGTACGACTTCCCCGAGCTGCTCGGCTCGCTGCACTCGCTTGCGCTCAGCATCGACGAGGTACAGACCTTCCTCGAGGAGGTGGCCCGGCTCGCCGCCAGTCTCGTGGAGCCGCCGGCCTCCTGCGGCATCACCACCCACTACGACGGTCGCCCGGCGACAGCCGCGACCAGTGACCTGCGCGCCTCCCTCATCGACGAAGTCCAGTACGGCGCCGGTGACGGGCCGTGCCTGACCGCCATGCGCACCGGCGAGGTCATGGAGATCCGGGACCTTGACAATGAGGAGCGGTGGCCCGAGTTCGTCACCGCAGCCCGCGAACGAGGGGTGCGCTGCATCCTGTCCATGCCTCTCGTGGTCCGCGGTGAGCGACGCGGGGCGCTCAACATCTACGGCTTCGAACGGCCGGAGGACTTCAACGAGGACGAGATCGCGCGCGCGAGAGTGTTCGCAGCGCAGGCGGCGACGGCTCTGTCGCTCACCCTGCGCCACATCGAGCAGGGGGAGCACGCCACCCAGCTCGAGGGCGCACTCCAGTCACGCTCGGTGATCGACCAGGCGATCGGCCTCTTGATGGGACAGCAGAAGTGCGACGCAGACAGCGCGTTCGCCCTGCTGCGGACGCACTCGCAGAACAACAACAAGCGGTTGCGTGACGTGGCCCGTGAGCTGATCGAGCGGCAGACCGGCCGCCCGCTGAGTCCGACGCCGACGTTCCGCCGCTCGGGCGACACCGTTACCTGACCCGACTCAGTCGGCCGGCTCCTGGCCGTGGGGGGTGGCCCGGCGCAGCACCTGCTCCACCACGCGCGCCAAGGCGGGTAGGTCGCCGGTGCCGTTGCTGAGCGAGAGCACTAGGGCCGCGGCGAGATCGCGCACCTTGGTGTTGGTGTTCTGCGACCACCGCATCAGGAGGCCGAACGCGGTGTCGGCGTCGACTCCGTAACCGAACATCAGCACGCCCTTGGCCTGGTCGATCACGGGTTGGCTGCTCAGCGCGTCGCACAGGTCGTGGTTCTCACGGCGGCGACATCGTAGAGGTCAGTCATCATGGTGCGATTCCTAGGTGCAGAAGCCGGGTGCGACGAGTTGTCGCTGGCTGATGTCCCAACCGCCCCGGAGAGTGCCTGACAGATATCAACCGCTCTGCAGGACTTGCGGTGATTCGGGAGAGGGGTATGGTCGGGCTACCGCGTCAGGCAGCCGGCCGGGATCCCTTCACACTCTGTGGAGTTCCTGATGACTATTCTCGTTGACCGATCTCGTGGTGCCCAGCCTTCCCGGGCCGAACGTTCTGCCCTGACCCACGACCTGTTCGCCCGACTTCACGCCGACCCGGCCGCGCCCGATCCGGACGACCTGGTCGATCAGATCGTTCGCCTCAACCTGCGCATCGCCACCGCGGTCGCGGCCCGCTATCGCGGTCGGGGCGTCGACGAGGAGGACCTGCAGCAGGCCGCCTCGCACGGCCTGGTCAAGGCGGTGCTGAATTTCGACCCGGCGCATGGCAAGGACTTCCTGACCTACGCCGTCCCCACGATCCGCGGTGAGGTGCAGCGCTACTTCCGCGACTACAGCTGGACCGTCCGACCGCCGCGGCGCATCCAGGAGCTGCAGTGGCACGTCAGCCAGTGCGTCGACCGGCTCTCGTCCGAGCTGGGGCGGGAGCCCACTGAGGAGGACGTGCTGGCCGACCTCGACATCGGCTACGCCGAGTACGCCGAGGCAGTCTCCGCCTACGGGTCCTTCCGACCGCCGTCGATCGACCAGCCGGTCGCAGATCTGGGCGGGCTCACGGTGGGAGAGGCCCTGGCCGACTCCGACAACTGGAGAGGTGCGGTGGAGGCGCGCCTGGTGCTTGCGCCGCTGTTGCGTGGCCTCACCGAGCGGGAGCGCCGGATCCTGCACCTGCGCTTCGTGGAGGAACTCACCCAGCAGCAGATCGGCGACGAGTACGGCGTCGCCCAGATGCAGGTCTCGCGGTGGCTGAGCGGCATCCTTCAACAGCTTCGCGACCAGCTCGAGCCAGACCTTCTCCAGGCAGGCTGACAGGCGGTCGAGACCATCCGGGAGCTGTTCACGGGCGACCTGGTCACCTACGACGGTGAGCTGTTCCGCGTGGACTTCGTGCGGCTGTGGGACCTGCCGGACGAGCCGATACCTATCGGCATTGCCGTCTCGCGTGACGCGACCGACGGCGCGGCGAAGATCGGTGCGGGTGCGCGGGCCATCGGTCAGATCCCGGTCTGCTGGGATGCCGACGAGGGGATCGCCGTACGGCGAGCGCAGCAGTTCCGCTGGTTCGTGGGCGGGTGGGCCGTCAGCGCGGACCTGCCCACCACTGCCGGCTTCGCGGGGGCGACGAAGCTCGTACGACCCGAAGACGCCTCCGACCAGATCGCCTGCGGCCCCGACCTCGACGTCATCGTGGAGAAGGTCGGGCCGTTCTGGGATGCGGGCTTCACCGACATCGCCCTGGTCCAGGTGGGTGGCGAGTCGTGCGGCACCTTCCTCGACAAGGCGGCAGAACCGCTGCTGGAGAAGCTACACGCGGCAGCCGGCTGAAGTTGGTGTCGGCAACCCGAGACGGCGTGGCCTGCGTGAGGCCTCACCGCGGCGGGTCGCCGACATCACCCGGTATCCCGAATCCCGCTGCTCAAACGGGGCCGACCCAGCGTGCTCAGCGAGACGGCAGGGCCGAGACGTGGGCGACTAGGTCGGCCGGGTCATCGTGGACAACGTCGGCACCGGCGTGCACGAGCTCGTCGGCGGAGAACCCGCCGCACCTGAGACCCACCGAGTACCACCGCAGGTCGCCGGCGGCACGCATGTCCCACACGGAGTCCCCGACGGCCAACCCCCGATCACCACCGACTCGCGCCAGGGCCACCTCGAGGAGCTCGGGTGCCGGTTTGCCCGTGTCGACCTGGTCGCCGGCCACCCACCCGTCGAGATCGCCGGCATCGTCGATCTTCTCGAGTGCCGCCCGCGTCTGTTCCTCGGACCCCGAGCTCGCCGCGACCACCCGGAAGCCGTGCTGCTTGAGCGAGCTGATCAGCCGGTGTCCGCCGGGCATCACCTCGACGTGGTGCATCGCCTGCGAGTAGTGGGCGTCGTGACGCTTGCGAATCTCGTCACCAGCGGCCCGTTCGGTGCTGTCGCCGGCGAGATGTGGCACCAGCAGCTCGCCGGTCATGCCGATGGCGCGGTGGATGCGCCACTCCGGGATGACCCTGCCGACCTCGGCGAAGGCGTCGGCCCACGCGCGGACGTGGTGGTAGTTGGAGTCGACCAGGGTGCCGTCCACATCCAGCACGACCGTGTCGACGGGCCGTTCTTCGTCCCTGTGCATGCCGTGCGGTACCCGTGGAGGTCGCGATCATGCGGACTCAGCCCTCAGCCCTCAGACCGAGCGCGCCCGGCGGATGACCTCGGCCGCCAGCTCCTCCGGCGCCTCCTCGGGGATCCAGTGGCTGACGCCCTCGAGCACCTCGAGGTGGTAGTCGGCCTCGACGTACGACGCGGTCAGTTCGGCGCCCTCGCGAGCAATCGCGGTGTCGCCGTCGCTCCACACATGGGTGGTCGGCACGCTCACCCGCCGACCCAGGCCGCGCGGGGTGGGGAGAAGCATGGCGCGGTACCAGCCCAGCGCGTGCGGCAGCGCACCTGTGAGCACGACCTCGTCGCGGTAGCGGCTGATCTGTTCCGCGGTCATGCCCGAAGCGCGCAGGAAGCTCTCGCCGTATCTGCCCGACAGCACGTGCTCCGGCAACCAGGGCAGCTGGAACGCCACCATGTACCAGCTCTTGCGGAGCTGCCTCACGGTGCGGAACGTCTGCACCATCGCGCGCGGATGCGGCACCGAGACGGCGGTGAGGGTGCGCACCACCTCCGGTCGGGAGGCGGCCGTGGACCAGGCGACGGTGCCGCCCCAGTCGTGGCCGACGAGGTGTACGGCGTCGTGGCCGGTCGCCTCGATCAGGGCGACGACGTCGCCGACGAGCTGGTCGAGCCGGTAGTCGTGCCGCCCGGACGGACGCGCCCCGGGGGAGTAGCCGCGCTGGTCGGGAGCGACCGTGCGGAAGCCGGCCGCATGCAGGTGCGGCACCACAGTGGCCCAGGACGTCGACGTCTGCGGGAAGCCGTGCAGCAAGACGATGACGTCGCCGTCGGCCGGACCCTCGTCGCGGACGTCGAACGTCAGCCCGTCATGCGTGTACGACGTGAGGAGAGGCCCCATCATCCGGCCCGCGTGTCGGCTGACCGGAAGGTCTTGCGGTACTCCGCCGGCGCCAGCCCGACCCGGTTGCCGAAGTGGTGCCGCAGCAGGGCAGCGGAGCCGAAGCCGGCGCGGTCGGCGACGGTCTCGATCGGCAGGTCGGTGCCCTCGAGCAGCATCCGGGCGTGGTGCAGCCGCTGGGCCAGCAGCCACTTCGCCGGCGTGGTGCCGGTCTCGGCGGCGAAGCGGCGGGCGAACGTGCGCTCCGACATCGATGCCCGACGAGCCAGCAGCCGCACCGGCTGCTCCTCGTCGAGGTGCTCACGCATCCACTCGAGCACGGGCTGCAGGGTGTCGCCGGCGACCTCGGGGACGGGCATGTCGATGAACTGTCGCTGTCCGCCGTCGCGTTGCGGCGGCACGACCATGCGGCGGGCGATGCGGGTGGCGACCGCGGCGCCGAGCTCGCAGCGCACGTGGTGCAGGCAGGCGTCGATGCCGGCGGCAGTGCCGGCGCTTGTCAGGATCCTGTCGTCCTCGACGAAGAGCACGTCGGGGTCCACTCGGGTGGCCGGGAATCGGTGCTTCAGCTCGTCGGAGTGCCGCCAGTGGGTGGTGCTGCACCGACCGTCGAGCAGCCCGGCCTCGCCCAGCGCGAACGCGCCGGAGCAGACCGACAGCAGATACGCGCCTTCGGCGTGGGCCTGGCGGAACACGTCGAGCACCGCTTCGCTGGGAGTGCCGAGCGTGTAGTCGTAGGCCGGCGCCACGACCAGGTCGGCGCCGCGGGCGGCGTCGAGCCCGTGCGGCGCGGTGATGGTGATGCCGTGCGAGACCTCGAGCGGCACACCCGGGGTCTCGGAGCAGAGCAGGAACTCGATCAGCGGCACGCCATCGTCGGTGCGGTCGATGCCGAAGACCTCATGGACGACGCCGAGCTCGAAGAGGGTGGGGCGGCCGGGGAGCACCACGGCGACACGGGTGAGAGCCATGCGGACGAGTATGGCAGAAAGTTTGCGAACGTGGTCATTCGTGCCACTCGTGGCAGCAATGCGGCGGTGGCAAAGTTACTGCCATGAACATCTTTGCGGACCTGAACGCAGTCATCGCAGTCGTCACCATGTCGCTGGTCCTGATCGGACTGGTCGTCGCCCTCGAGCACAATCACCGTCGTACGGCGGGGTTGCCGCACGCGCCGTTCGGAGCCGACGCGGAAGACGCCGACCTGGCGCGCGTCCGCCGCGAGCTCAGCGCCGCCCGCGCCCGGGCGACTCAGTCGTCGGGATCGTCCTCGCGCGCCAGCCACGTGGCGAAGCGCTCGACGGCGCTCTCGAACTCCGGATGCGTGTCGGTGAACTCCTGGAGCCGGTCGGCCACCCAGGCGAGGGTGACCTCCTCGTCGCCCCGCCTGGTCTGGAGCTCCTCGATCCCCCGATCGGTGAAGTACACGCGCAGTCCCGGCCGGGCTCAGTAGTCGGCGCCGGACGCGCCACGAGCCGGAGCGAAGGCAGCCGCGATCAGCGACTTCTGCTCCTCGGCGTGCCGCTTGATGGTGCCGACCGACGGTGACGCGGACGCGAGCCGGGTGACCGGCTCGACGTCGACGTCGAGACCGGGCCACACGTTGAGCGCGAAGTGCGGCCACGGGCCCATGTTGACCGGCTCGTCCTGCACCCAGCGGATCGCCTTGAGGTTGGGGTACTTGGCGATCTCGGCCCGGATGTCGTCGATCGGCTGTGGGTAGAGCTGCTCGACGCGGCCGATGGCGAAGGCCTCGGCGTTGTCGCGCTTTGCCCGCTCGACCATGAGGTCCCAGGTGACGCGGCCAGAGCAGAGCAGCAGCGTCTCGACCTTGGCGGCATCAGCGTTGTCATCGCCGATGAACGGGCGGAACGTGCCCTCGGTGAAGTCGGACGGCTGCGAGGCCGCCTCCTTCCGCTTCAGCATCGACTTCGGCGTGAAGACGATCAGCGGCCGGTGCTCCTCGCCCAGCGAGTGCCGCCGGAGCAGGTGGAAGTACGACGCGGGCGTCGACGGCTGGGCAACCGTCATGGTCTCCTCGGCGCACATCATCAGGAAGCGCTCGATGCGGGCCGACGAGTGGTCGGGCCCCTGGCCCTCGTAGCCGTGCGGCAGCAGGAGTACGACGCCCGACTGCTGGCGCCACTTGGTCTCGCCGGCGCTGATGAACTCGTCGATGACCGTCTGGGCGCCGTTGACGAAGTCGCCGAACTGCGCCTCCCACAGCACGAGCGCGTCGGGACGGGCCACCGAGTAGCCGTACTCGAAGCCCAGCGCGGCGTACTCGGAGAGCAGCGAGTCGTAGATGTGGAACTTCGCCTGGTCCTCGGTGAGGTTCGTCAGCGGCGTCCACTCGTCGGCGTTGACCCGGTCGATGATCGTGGCGAAGCGCGAGACGAAGGTGCCGCGGCGGGAGTCCTGGCCAGCCAGCCGCACCGGGCGGCCGTCCATCAGCAGCGCGCCGAGCGCGAGGATCTCGCCGGTGCCCCAGTCGATCGGGCCGTCGGCGATCGCGGCCGCACGACGCTGGAGCTGCGGCATCACCTTCGGGTGGACGGTGAAGCCGTCGGGCGGAGTGATGTAGGCGTCGGCGATCCGCTTGAGCACCTCGGGCGTGACCGCCGTCGCCGTGTCGCCGGTCGGCTTCTCGGGGTAGTCGGGCACCGTGGTCCACTCCGACACCGCGTCGGAGCTGGCCTCGCGCACCTCGGTGAAGACGCGCTCGAGCTGCAGTTGGTAGTCCTTGAGGACCTGCTCGGCCTCGTCGAGCGTGATGTCGCCGCGACCGATCAGCGACTCGGTGTAGAGCTTGCGCACCGAACGCTTCTGCTCGATCAGGTCGTACATCAGCGGCTGCGTGTACGACGGGTCGTCGCCCTCGTTGTGGCCGCGACGGCGGTAGCAGACGAGGTCGATGACGACGTCCTTCTTGAACTCCTGGCGGTACTCGAACGCCAGACGGGCCACGCGGATGCAGGCCTCGGGGTCGTCGCCGTTGACGTGGAAGATGGGCGCCTGGACCATCCGCGCGACGTCGGTGCAGTAGAGCGACGAGCGCGACGAGCCGGGGGAGGTGGTGAACCCGACCTGGTTGTTGACGACCACGTGGATGGTGCCGCCGGTGCGGTAGCCGCGCAGCTGCGAGAGGTTGAGCGTCTCCGCGACGACTCCCTGACCGGCGAACGCCGCGTCACCGTGGATGAGCAGGGGCAGCACGGGGAACTCGACGCCTTTGTTGAGGACGTCCTGCTTGGCGCGGGCAATGCCCTCGAGCACCGGGTCGACAGCCTCGAGGTGTGACGGGTTGGCCGCGACCGACACCTTGATCTCGTCACCCTTGCCCGACACGAAGGTGCCCTCGGCGCCGAGGTGGTACTTCACGTCGCCGGAGCCCTGGACGGTGCGCGGGTCGATGTTGCCCTCGAACTCGCGGAAGATCTGGGAGTACTTCTTGCCGACGATGTTGGCCAGCACGTTGAGGCGGCCGCGGTGAGCCATGCCCATCGTGACCTCGTCGAGCTTGACCTCGGCGGCGGCCTCACAGATCTCGTCGATCAGCGGGACGGTCGTCTCGCCACCTTCGAGCGAGAAGCGCTTCTGCCCGACGAACTTGGTCTGCAGGAACGTCTCGAACGCCTCGGCCTGGTTCAGCTTGAGCAGGATGCGCAGCTGCTCCTCGCGCGGGGTCTTGGTGTGCGGACGCTCGACCCGCTCCTGGATCCAGTGGCGCTGGTCGGGATCCATGATGTGCATGTACTCGATGCCGGTGGTGCGGCAGTAGGAGTCGCGAAGGATGCCGAGAATGCTGCGCAGCTTGAGGAACTTGCGACCCTCGCCACCGAACGAGCCGGTCGCGAACTCGCGGTCGAGGTCCCACATGGTCAGCCCGTGAGACTCGATCTCGAGGTCGGGGTGGCTGCGCTGGCGGTATTCCAGCGGGTCGGTGTCGGCCATCATGTGACCGCGCACGCGGTAGGCGTGGATCAGCTCGAGGATGCGGGCCTGCTTGCTGATGTCCTCGTCGTGCGAGGTCGCGATGTCCTTGGCCCAGCGGATCGGCTGGTAGGGGATGCGCAGCGAGCGGAAGATCTCGTCGTAGAAGTCGTTCTCGCCGAGCAGCAGGCCGTGCAGACGCTTGAGGAACTCACCCGACTGGGCGCCCTGGATGACCCGGTGGTCGTAGGTCGAGGTCAGCGTCATGACCTTGCTGATCGCGTTGCGGGCGATGGCCTCCTCGGAGGCGCCCTGCCACTCGGGCGGGTACTCCATCGCGCCGACGCCGATGATCGCGCCCTGGCCCTTCATCAGCCGGGGCACGGAGTGGCTGGTGCCGATGCCGCCCGGGTTGGTCAGCGAGATCGAGGTGCCCTGGAAGTCGGTGACGGCGAGCTTGTTGTCGCGCGCCTTGCGGACGATCTCCTCGTACGCCGTCCAGAAGGCCGCGAAGTCCATGTTCTCGGCCGCCTTGATGGCCGGGACGAGGAGCTGCCGGCTGCCGTCGGGCTTCGGGACGTCGATGGCCAGACCGAGGTTGATGTGGGCCGGGGTGATCAGGTTGGGCTTGCCGTCGACCATGTCGAAGCCGACGTTCATCTCGGGCATCGAGGCGACGGCCTTCACCAGCGCGTAGCCGACGAGGTGGGTGAACGAGACCTTGCCGCCGCGGGCGCGGGCGAGGTGGTTGTTGATGACCGTGCGGTTGTCCCACAGCAGCTTGACCGGCACCGAGCGCACCGACGTCGCGGTCGGCACGGTCAGCGAGGAGTCCATGTTGACGACGGTGCGGGCCGGCGCGCCGCGCAACACTGTGAACGTGGGCTGGTCGCTGGCCTCGGAGCGGGCGGGCGGCGTGGGGTCCTTGGCGACCGGCGTGCTCGTGCCCTGCGCCGGCTCGGCGGCGGCAGCAGCCGGGCGCGGCTTCGCCTTCGGCGTGGGGGTGCTGGCGGGCTTGGCCTCAGCGGGCTTCGTCTCAGCGGGCTTGGCCTCCGGCGCAGTCTCGGCCTTCTTCTCCGGCGCGGCCTTCTTCGCTGCCGCGGGAGCTGCCTGTTGCGTCGACCGCTGGGGGGCCGCCTTCTCTGCGGCTGGCGCGGCCGTCGTACCGTTGCGCGATGCACCAGCGGCGCCCATGCCGTGCGAGGTGAAGTAGGCCACCCACTCGGGGGCCACGCTGCCGGGATCCTTCTGGTACTGCTCGAGCATGTCCTCCGCGAGCCACTCGTTGGCTCCCAGGTCAGTGCCCGGGTCAGCGCCTGCTGACTCGGTGGAGGTCTGGTCAGGACGAGAGGACTGCGGCACGGCTTTGTTCGCCTCTTCCGGGATCGCGCGCGGTGTGTATGGCAACGCGACAAGGCTAGACCCACGCGCGAACAAATGCAGGGGCGAGGGGTCCGATTGCGGCAGGGTGTTACCAGTGCCACACGAGCAGGGAATGAGCAGCAGATGAGAAGGCCGATCCAAGGGCGCGTCGCGGCCAGAACTGTCGCCGCGATCTGCTTGACGATGATGACCGCGTGCTCCAGCGACGAGCCGTCACGACAGGCGCCGTCGGAGCCGTCGGCCACCACGGCGACGGTCACCGAGCCGAGTGCGACCGGGTCGGCAGCCGCCGCGCCTCTCACCACCGAGGCCGAGGTGAAGAAGGTCGTCGGCAAGCTGAAGACGGGCGGACGTGGCCAGCTGGTCCGCCAGATCGTGCCGGTCATCGACACGTGGTGGGAGGCGGCGTACGTCGGTGGCACCTGGCCGCGCACCACGTTCGGCGACGCGTTCCCCGGCTTCACGCAGGGCGCCACCAAGGAAGCCAAGCGCGACAAGGACCTGCTGAGCAACGCCGACATCGGCGCAACGACCACCGCCGTCACGGCGACGAAGCGCGACGTACGCCTCGACGTCATCGCGCCCTCGGGTCGCGTCGCCGGCGTCACCGCCCGCATCGCGCTCGACTTCGAGGCGACCGGCGACCAGTCGCACAAGGTGTCGGTGCGCGGCCGCGTGTTCCTGACCCGCAAGGCGGGCGCATGGCGCATCTTCGGGTACGACGTCCGCAAGGCCGTGAAGTGACCGGCCGGCCAACGTGGCTGACCTGGCGGGGCGCCGCGCGCACCGTCGTACTCACCGTCGTGCTGTCGGTGTGCGGGCTCACCGTGCCCGACTCGGCGGTGCAGCCGACCGACGTCGCCCTCGTGCGGGTCACCAAGGCCTCCGGTGTCGCCAACAACCCCGACGTCATCTGGATCCTCGCCGTCGGCTCCGACGCGCGGCCCGGCCAGGACATGATGCGCAGCCGCGGCGACGCCCTCCAGCTCGTCGGCATGAACACCCACACGGGCGCGGCCACGGCGATCGGCGTACCACGTGACTCGTGGGTGAGCATCCCGGGCTACGGCAAGGAGAAGATCAACGCGGCGCTCTACTTCGGCGGCCCGCAGCTGATGGCGTCGAGCATGCGCAACCTCACCGGCATCACCGCCGACTACGTGATGGTGACGCGGTTCCCGTTCTTCGAGCGGATGGTCAACGACATCGGTGGCATCACCGTGTCCAACCCGCGACCCTTCTCCGACGAGTACCTCAAGGACAACGGCTTCAGGAAGGGCCGCATCCACCTCGACGGCTACAACGCGATGGCCTTCTCGCGGATCCGCAAGTCACTCGCCGGGGGAGACTTCGAACGATCGGCCAACCAGCAGCGGACCCTGCGCGGCATCCAGGCCAAGGTCGCGTCCGAGGCCGAACGCCCGGGCTTCATCGAGCGCGGAGTGCTCACCGTCCTCAAGCACCTGGGCACCGACGCCGGGCCGGCCGAGCTGTTCCGGATCGCCCAGGCAGTGGCGCTCGTCGACCCGCGCAAGATCACCACGTGTGTCGTCTCGGGACGCGTCGGGTACGCCGGCGCGGCCAGCGTGGTCTTCCCCAACGTCGCGCAGGCCCAGCGCTGGGGCCGTGAGGCGCGCAATGACGCCCGCCTCGAGCACTGCTGATCGGGCCCTGACGGATCTGCGACCGGACGCAGTCGCCCGACGCCCGCCGTGAGTGGAACCGCGTGCGATCAGGGCTTCATCCAGTGCGGGTGCTGGCGGTCTCCCTTGCAGACATACCTGCGACCCATCGCGTCCCACCCATTGCGGTTGTAGCTCGCCTGCGGGCAGAACTGACCGCCTCGGATGCAGGTCCCCGACGACGTCTTCGTGCACGTGCGGACCTGAGCCTCTGTGCTGGATTGATAGCTGGCGGACGCTTGGGCTGGACCTGAGATGAGGGCGACCGGCGCCGCGATGGCGATGAGTGAGATCAGGATGCTGACGATGCTGGTTCTGAACTTCACGTGGTCCCCTTGGCAGCTTCACCCGCTCGTCGGTCGAGCGGGCCTCGCTCAGAGTGCGCCAAACAAGCCCGCGGTGCAGAGGAACAGGGAAAGTTGGTCCGAACGGGCCACGGTGGCAGGCGCACGCCGGGACCTTGTTGCCCGGACAGGTCCACCGCGTTGAGACAGCCGCGTCCTGGCTTCCATGTAACGCGCCGATACTCCGACTACTGCGCCCACCGGTGGGCGCGGCAGATGCAGCAATGGCGCGTTACCTGGGCAAGCGCCGCCAGAGTGACAGCAGCCGAACCCACGAGGTGGGTCCGGCTGTCGCATGTGAAGTACTGGTGCCCCCGGAAGGATTCGAACCTTCGCCCCCGCCTCCGGAGGGCGGTGCTCTATCCCCTGAGCTACGGGGGCCAGCATGCTGGCCACTGTTGTCGCGTGGTGCAGCACTGACCTTACAGGCGTGCGTGTCCGTGAGTGAAACCGGTTCGGGGACTGCGCCTGTACGCCGATAGGCTGAGCCGGTGACTCCCGAGGAACTCTCTTCCGTGATCGTCTCCGCGCTCGAGGCCCTGGTGGCCGAGGGCGCCGTGGTGCTGCCCGACGGCGCCCCGAGCGAGGTCACGGTCGAGCGACCCCGCCAGAAGGGTCACGGCGACTACGCCACCAACGTCGCGCTCCAGCTCGCGAAGAAGGCCGGCACCAACCCGCGGGCCTTCGCCGAGCTGGTCAGCGCCAAGCTGACCGCTGCTGACGGCATCGCAGGAGTCGAGATCGCCGGGCCGGGGTTCCTGAACATCTTCGTGGAGGCCGGGGCGCAGGGGCAGGTCGCGGCCGACATCGTCGCTGCCGGGGCGGCGTACGGAAGCGGGAAGGTGCACGCCGGCGAGAAGATCGACGTCGAGTTCATCTCTGCCAACCCGACCGGTCCGCTGCACCTCGGCCACACGCGCTGGGCAGTCGTGGGCGACGCACTGGCACGCGTGCTGGAGGCCGCAGGTGCAGCCGTGACCCGCGAGTTCTACATCAACGACCGTGGCAACCAGATGAACCTGTTCGGTGCTTCGCTCGAGGCGGCGGCGCTGGGGCAGCCCACGCCCGAGAACGGTTACCACGGGGCCTACATCGCCGACCTGGCTGCCGAGGCGGTGGCGGCCGACCCTGGCCTGCTCGGGCTCGACGGCGAGGAGCGGACCGCCGCCTTCCGCGAGGCCGGATATGCCCTGCAGCTCAAGCAGCAGCAGGAGCAGCTCGACGCCTTCCAGACGCACTTCGACGTGTGGTTCTCGGAGCGCACCCTGCACAGCTCGGACGACGTCGCGGCTCAGCTCGAGAAGCTGCGCGCCCAGGGTCACCTGTTCGACGCCGACGGCGCCTTGTGGATGCGGACGTCGGACTTCGACGACGACAAGGACCGGGTGCTCATTCGGTCCAACGGAGAGCTGACCTACTTCGCCAGCGACACCGCCTACTACGTCAACAAGCGGCAGCGTGGCTTCGACCGGTGCATCTACCTGCTCGGTGCCGACCACCACGGCTACGTCAACCGGTTGCGGGCGATGGCGGCCTGCGCGGGCGACGACCCCGACCGCAACATCGAGGTGCTGATCGGCCAGCTGGTCAAGATCATGCAGAACGGCGAGGAGCTGAAGCTCTCCAAGCGCGCCGGCACCCTCGTCACTCTCGAGGAGCTGATCGAGCTGATCGGGATCGATGCCCTGCGCTACACGCTGGCTCGTTACCCGGCTGACTCCCCGCTCACGCTGGACGCGGCTGAGATGACACGCCAGAGCAGTGACAATCCCGTCTACTACGTCCAGTACGCCCATGCCCGGGTGGCCTCGATCCTGCGCAACGCTGTCGACCTCGAGCTGGCTCCGGCCAAGGGCGAGGACTTCGACCCGAGCCTGCTCGCGCACGAGAAGGAGGGCGAGCTCCTGCGCGCTCTCGCCGAGTTCCCCCGGGTCGTGGCCGCGGCCGCGGAGCTCCGCGAGCCGCACCGGGTGGCCCGCTACCTCGAGGACACCGCCGCGACGTACCACCGCTTCTACGACGCCTGCCGGGTGCTGCCCATGGGCGACGAAGAGGTCAGCGACCTGCACCGCGCCCGCCTCACCCTGGTGGCGGCGACCCGCGTCGTACTCGCCAACGGCCTTGCTCTCCTCGGCGTCTCCGCACCGGAGCGCATGTGACTCACGAAGCCGGCTGGGCGCACGCGCCCGGCGCTCTCCGCGGCCCGTCCTGGCTGCAGCCTCCCGGCGACGCCAACGCTCTGGTGCCACAGCTGTGGTCGTCGACGGCACGCAAGGTCCACGGTGACCTGGTGGTCGGCGGCATCGCGGTCGCCGACCTCGTGGCCAACCACAACACCCCGGCGTACGTCCTCGACGAGACCGACTTCCGGCGCCGGGCCCGGGCGTTCCGCGAGGCGTTCGCCGCCGACGCCGGTTGGGACGTCTACTACGCAGGCAAGGCCTTCCTCTGTACGACGGTCGCCCGCTGGATCGCCGAGGAGGGGCTCTCCCTCGACGTCTGCTCCAGCGGGGAGCTGACGGTCGCCCTGCGAGCGGGCTTCGACCCGGCGCGCATCGGCTACCACGGCAACAACAAGACGCTGCCGGAGTTGCGGCGCGCGGTCGCGGCCGGCGTCGGCCGCATCATCGTCGACTCCTTCGCCGAGATCGAGCGACTGTCCTCGGCTGCCAGCGACATCGGCTCCACCGCCCGAGTGATGGTGCGGGTGACCGCCGGCGTCGAGGCGCACACCCACGAGTACATCGCCACCGCCCACGAGGACCAGAAGTTCGGCTTCTCGATCACCAGCGGCGACGCCCTCGACGCCGTACGCCGGGTGCACGAGGCCGATGGTCTCGAGCTGCTCGGCCTGCACTCCCACATCGGCAGCCAGATCTTCGACTCGTCCGGGTTCGAGGTGGCCGCGCGTCGCGTGCTGGCGCTGCACGCCCGGGTCTCCGACGAGCTGGGCGTGACGATGCCCGAGATGGACCTCGGCGGCGGCTTCGGCATCGCCTACACGACGCAGGACGACCCTTCCGAGCCCGCTCAGCTGGCGATCGAGATGAGCAAGATCGTCGAACACGAGTGCCGGTCACTCGGTGTCGCCGAGCCACGGCTCTCGATCGAGCCCGGTCGCGCGATCGTCGGCCCGTCGATGTGCACGGTCTACACCGTCGGCACCGTCAAGGCGGTCACCCTCGACGGCGGCGCCGTACGCACCTACGTCAGCGTCGACGGCGGCATGAGCGACAACATCCGCACCGCGCTGTACGACGCCGACTACTCCTGCACGCTCGCCAACCGCGCGTCCGAGGCGCCGCCGGTGCTGTCGCGGGTCGTCGGCAAGCACTGCGAGGCGGGTGACATCATCGTCAAGGACGAGTTCCTGCCGGCCGACCTCGCGCCGGGCGACCTCGTGGCCGTGCCCGGCACGGGTGCCTACTGCCGCTCGATGGCTTCCAACTACAACCACGCGCTCCGACCGCCGGTGATCGCTGTGCGGGACGGCGTCGCGACAGTGGTGCTGAGGCGAGAGACTGAGGACGATTTGTTGGCGACGGACGTGGGTGCTTGATGAACGAGGGCGAAAAGCCTCTCCGGGTGGCAGTTCTCGGGTGCGGATCGGTGGGCTCCCAGGTCGTGAGGCTGCTCACCGAGCAGGCCGACGACCTGGCCGCGCGCATCGGTGTGCCCGTCGAGCTCGCCGGCATCGCCGTACGACGTCTCGACGCGCAGCGCGAGGTGGAGGTGCCCGACGGGCTGCTCACCACCGACGCCGCCGGCCTCGTGACCCGTGACGACGTCGACCTGGTCGTCGAGGTCATCGGCGGCATCGAGCCAGCGCGCAGCCTGATCCTCAGCGCTCTCGAGCACGGTGCCTCGGTCGTGACGGCTAACAAGGCGCTGCTCGCCGAGGACGGACCGACCCTGTTCGAGGCGGCCGAGAAGGCGGGACGCGACCTCTACTACGAGGCCGCCGTCGCCGGTGCCATCCCGATCCTGCGTCCGCTGCGCGAGAGCCTCGCCGGTGACAAGGTGACCCGGGTGCTCGGCATCGTGAACGGCACCACCAACTTCATCCTCGACAAGATGGACACCTCCGGCGCCGGCTTCGCCGAGGCGCTCGAGGAGGCCCAGGACCTCGGTTATGCCGAGGCCGACCCGACCGCCGACGTCGAGGGTTTCGACGCCGCAGCGAAGGCCGCGATCCTCGCCAGCCTCGCCTTCCACTCCCGAGTGACCGCCTCCGACGTGCACCGCGAGGGCATCTCAGAGGTCACCGCTGCCGACGTGCAGTCGGCCCGCGACATGGACAGCGTCGTCAAGCTGCTCGCGATCTGTGAGCTCAAGGACGGCGCCGTCGCGGTCCGCGTGCACCCGGCGATGATCCCGCTCAGCCACCCGCTCGCCTCGGTGCGCGGCGCCTACAACGCGGTGTTCGTCGAGTCGGAGGCCGCCGGCCAGCTGATGTTCTACGGCCCCGGAGCCGGTGGCCCGCCGACCGCGTCTGCCGTGCTGGGCGACCTCGTCACGGTGGCCCGCAACCGGCTCGGCAACACCCGCGGTCCCGGCGAGTCGGCGTACGCCGACCGGGTCGTGCTGCCGATGGGGGAGACACTCACCCGCTACCACGTGGCCATCGACGTCGACGACCGCGCGGGCGTGCTCGCCACGGTGGCCAACGCGTTCGCCGACCACGGTGTCTCGATCCAGACCGTGCGCCAGGAAGGGCGCGGCGCCGACGCCCAGCTCGTCGTCGTGTCCCACCAGGCCACGGATGCCCAGCTCGCCGCCACCGTCGAGCAGCTGCGCTCGATGGACATCGTGCGCGAGGTGACCTCGGTGATGCGCGTCGAGGGAGACGCCGAATGAGCGGCCGCACCCACCAGTGGCGGGGCGTCATCGAGGAGTACCGCGACCTCCTCGACATCCCCAAGGACGTCGAGGCCATCACCCTGCGCGAGGGCGGTACCCCGCTCGTGCACTCGGGCTGGCTCAGCGCGCAGGCGCAGGCCCAGGTCTGGCTGAAGGTCGAGGGTGACAACCCGACCGGCTCCTTCAAGGACCGCGGCATGACCGCCGCCATCTCGGTCGCGAAGCACGAGGGCGCGGCCGCTGTGGTGTGCGCGTCGACCGGCAACACGTCGGCCTCGATGGCGGCGTACGCCGCGAAGGCCGGCCTCAAGCCGCTCGTGCTAGTGCCGGAGGGCAAGATCGCCGCCGGCAAGATGGCGCAGGCGATCATGCACGGCGCGCAGGTGATCATGGTGCGCGGCAACTTCGACAACTGCCTGACCCTGGCCCGCCAGCTCGCCTGGAACTACCCGGTCGCGCTCGTCAACTCCGTCAACCCGGTGCGCCTGCAAGGGCAGAAGACGGCGTCGTTCGAGATCGTCGACTTCCTCGGCGACGCCCCCGACCACCACCTGCTCCCGGTCGGCAACGCCGGCAACATCTCGGCCTACTGGATGGGTTACGAGGAGTACGCCGCGCTCGGCCGCTCGACGAAGAAGCCGAGGATGCTGGGCTTCCAGGCCGAGGGTGCGGCGCCGCTCGTCACGGGTGAGCCGTTCCCCGATCCCGAGACCAAGGCCACCGCCATCCGCGTCGGCAACCCCGCTTCGTGGAAGCTCGCCGAGGCCGCCGCTGCCGAGTCGGGTGGCGGGTTCACCGCCCTCTCCGACGGTCAGATCCTGTCGGCCCAGGCCGAGCTCGCGCGGCGCGACGGCGTCTTCGTCGAGCCGGCATCGGCGGCCGGCGTCGCCGGCCTCCTGGCTGCGATCGCGGCGGGGGAGTCGTTCGCGGGCTCGACCGTCGTGATCACCGTGACGGGCCACGGTCTCAAGGACACGGCCACTGCCCTCGAAGGCACCGGCGACCTCGTCGACGTGGTGGTCGACGCCGATGTCGACGCTGCTGCGGCCGCCGCCGGCCTGACTTAGGACGTGGCTCCTTACTCCATGGCCTACTGCGCGCCGCCCTGCGGGCACCTCGCTGCGTTGTCGTCAGTCGTCGATGCTGGCGCATCGCCTCCCTCCTCCGCCTTGCGATGCACTCCGCAGGACGACGCTCGTGACGGCCGAGAGCAAGGAGTCACGCCCTGATGGTCTCCTTCGTCGACGACGCCGTCACTGTGACGGTGCCGGCCACCTCGGCCAACCTCGGCCCCGGCTTCGACTCGCTCGGGCTGGCGCTGTCGATGCGCGACGAGCTGACGGCGTCCATCGCGCCGAGCGGACTGGCCATCACCGTCGATGGTGCCGGTGCCGACGACGTGCCTCGCGACGAGACCCACCTGGTGGTGCGCGCCATGCGCGCCGCCTTCGCCGCGATGGGCGCGGATCCGCCGGGCCTGGTGCTGAGCTGCCACAACGTCATCCCGCACAGCCGCGGGCTCGGCTCGTCGTCGGCGGCGATCGTTGCCGGCCTGGCGCTGGCACGTGGGCTGGTGGCCGGTGGTTCGCTGCTGCTCGACGATGACGCGCTCTTCCGGCTCGCCGCCGACCTCGAGGGACACCCCGACAACGTCGCGCCGGCGCTGTTCGGTGGCTTCACGATCTCCGGTTGCGAGGAGGGCGAGTTCTTCACGGTCGCGTCCTCGGTCGACCCTCGCGTGACGACGGTGGTCTTCGTGCCACCGACCCCGGTGGCGACGTCGGTCGCGCGCGGGCTGCTGCCAGACGTCGTACCGCACGCGGATGCGGCGACCAACTCCGGTCGTACGGCGCTGCTCGTCGCCGCGCTCGCCGGGCGGCCGGAACTCCTCCTGCGCGCGACGTGCGACCACCTCCACCAGTCCTACCGGGCCCCGGCGATGCCGGAGTCGCTCGCCCTCGTAGATGCGCTGCGTGCCGACGGGGTGCCCGCCGTCGTGTCGGGGGCCGGACCGACGGTGCTGGCGTTCACCGACGCCGGCTCGGTCGCTGTGCTCCGGTCCCGATGCCCGGAAGGGTGGGTGGTCCACCACCTTGCCGTCGAGTCCAGGGGTGTGGTCGTCGGCTGACCGCCGATGTCGTGCCGTGTGTCACCTTTCGGCACGCCGGTGGTATCTTGGGCCTGCGCCACTCGGCGTGAGCACTCCATCCGATGACGTCAACGCCATCGCAAGAAGTGCGCAACCTCCTTCATCTTCGCGGGCGACTTCGCCTCTGCACCTGCCGACACGGCTGCCTCGTTGTGGCCCGGCGGGGCCACGGGGATGGGGAGCACCGCAGACGTTGCCGACGGCCCAGACTCGTCGGCACAGATACGTGGGAAGGACCTCACGTGACAGAAACCATCGAATCCGTCCCCGCGCCCGAGGCCAGTGCCTCGAAGAAGCGCGGCGGGGGCCTCAACTCCCTCCTGCTCGCCGACCTGAAGTCGATGGCCGGCGGCATGGGAATCTCCGGCGTCTCCTCCATGAAGAAGGCCCAGCTGGTCGACGCCATCAAGGCGGCCCAGGCCGGTGGCCGGAACGGCAAGCAGGCCGAGCAGAAGCAGACGGCACCCGAGAAGCAGGTCGAGCGGAAGCAGGTCGAGCGGAAGCAGAAGGCCGCCGAGAAGCCGGTCGAGAAGCCGGTTGAGAAGCCGGCCGAGAAGCCGGCCGAGAAGCCGGTTGAGAAGCCGGTTGAGAAGCCGGCCGAGACCTCGGGCGGGGCGAGCCAGGACCAGCAGGACCGCCAGCAGGGCCGCGAGCGCGACCGCGGTCAGAGCGGCAACCAGAACGAGAACCGCAACGACCGCGCCGAGCGGGTCGAGCGCACCGACCGGGTCGAGCGCACCGAGCGGGTCGAGCGCACCGAGCGGAACGACCGCGTCGAGAACCGCGCCGACAACAACCGCAATGACACGCGGACCGACAACCGCGCGGACCTTCGTGAAGAGGAAGGCGGCAGCCGCCGCAACCGTCGCCGTCGTGGCCGGGACCGGGACCGTCCCCAGGGCAACGACCGTCCGCAGGGCAACGACCGTCCGCAGGGCAACGAGCGCGAGCGCAGCCAGGGTGCGCCGATCGGTCGGAGCAACCGCAACGAGCCCGACACCACGATCCTCGAGGACGACGTGCTGGTGCCCGCAGCCGGCATCCTCGACGTACTCGACAACTACGCCTTCGTCCGCACCAGCGGCTACCTGCCCGGCACCGACGACGTCTATGTCTCGCTGTCGATGGTCCGCAAGTTCGGTCTGCGCCGCGGGGACGCCGTGCTCGGCCAGGTGCGCCAGCCCCGTGAGGGCGAGCGCAAGGAGAAGTTCAACCCGATGGTGCGCATCGACAGCGTCAACGGTGCCGAGCCGGAGTCGATGAAGGACCGGCCCGACTTCTCCAAGTTCACCCCGCTGCACGCCAGCGAGCGGCTGCGCCTCGAGACCGAGCAGACCAACCTGATCGGTCGCGTCATCGACATCGCCGCGCCCATCGGCAAGGGCCAGCGCGGTCTCATCGTCTCCCCGCCGAAGGCCGGCAAGACGATGGTCCTGCAGTCGATCGCCAACTCGATCAGCGCCAACAACCCCGAGTGCCACCTGATGATCGTGCTCGTCGACGAGCGGCCCGAAGAGGTCACCGACTTCCAGCGCACGGTCAAGGGCGAGGTCATCGCCTCGACGTTCGACCGCCCCGCCAGCGACCACACCATGGTCGCCGAGCTGGCCATCGAGCGGGCCAAGCGCCTCGTCGAGCTCGGCCACGACGTCGTCGTGCTGCTGGACTCGATCACCCGGCTCGGCCGCGCCTACAACCTCGCTGCTCCGGCGAGCGGGCGCATCCTCTCCGGTGGTGTCGACTCGTCCGCGCTCTACCCGCCGAAGAAGTTCTTCGGCGCCGCGCGCAACATCGAGAACGGCGGCTCGCTCACGATCCTGGCCACGGCCCTGATCGAGACCGGCTCCAAGATGGACGAGGTCATCTTCGAGGAGTTCAAGGGCACCGGGAACATGGAGCTGCGCCTGCGCCGCGAGTTCGCCGACAAGCGGATCTTCCCGGCCATCGACGCGGTCCAGTCCGGCACCCGCCGCGAGGAGCTGCTGATGAGCAAGGAGGAGATCGCGATCGTGTGGAAGCTGCGACGCGTGCTCTCCGGCCTCGACGGACAGCAGGCCCTGGAGCTGCTGCTGGAGCGGCTGAAGAAGTCGCAGACCAACATCGAGTTCCTCATGCAGGTCCAGAAGACCACGCCTTCGGTGACCGGGAAGGGCGACTGACCGGCGTACCCACGAACTGCGTCCGCCAGTCCTTGGATTACCCCTTGCGGCGGGCAGCTGGCCGGTAGGGTCTGGCCTCAAGCTCGCAACAAGGAAGGCAGGGCAATGGCCCGGATTGTGGTAGCCGACGACGACGTCGACATCAGGGAACTGGTGGAGTTCAAGTTGTCGACACTGGGTCACGACATCGTGGCGGTCGCCGATGGTGCAGCCGCCATCGAGGCGTGCCAGGCGCAGCGCCCCGACCTGGCGGTGCTCGACGTGATGATGCCCGGGATGTCCGGTCTCGAGGCCGTGCGGGTCATCCGCAACGACCCCGCGCTCGCCGACCTCCCGGTGATCCTGCTGACCGCAAGGGCACAGGAGACCGACGTCGAGACCGGCTTCGAGTCCGGCGCGGACGACTACATCACCAAGCCGTTCAGCCCGCGCGAGCTCGCCACCCGGGTCCAGAACCTCCTGTCTCGTACCTGAGGGCGCGTCTCCGCTCGCGGGTACCGACGTGTGCGACGCTTCGGGTCATCCGCCCCCGAATGGATGACATCTACAGATGACCGACGTGCGACCCGTGGCGCGCCTCCTGCGACCGCTGACGACGACGTTGCTGGTGCTGTTCCTGCTCATGGCCGGGATCGGCATCGCCGGCCTGCTCGCCGTCGACCGGGCCTTCGCTGAGCTGACGCGGAGCATCGAGCCGGCCGCCGATGCCAGCCGCGCGCTGATGGCTGACATGGTCAACATGGAGACCGGCGTCCGCGCCTACGCGCAGAGCGGGTTGTCGTCCGGATTGCGGCCCTACCGCGCTGCGCAGGACACCTACACCGAGAACCGCCGCACCTTGGGGGACTTTGCCGAGTCCGACGCCGAACTGCTCGCCGCGGTCCGCATCCAGGACGATGCCGTCCGCGCGTGGCTCAACGACTACGCCGTGCCGCGCATCTCCAGTCCCGGTGGTCCGGGCACCTACAACCCCGAGCGGTTTGCCCGCGGCACCCGCAGGTTCGACGAGCTGCGAGCTGCCAACGCGGCCGTGGACGACGTCTTCGCGGTGCGCGTCGAGGACGCGGCGAGCCGGGCCGACTGGTGGCTCCGCGGCACCCTGGGTGTGCTCGCCCTGCTCGCCGTGTCGGCCGTGGCTGCCATCACCCGGGTGCGCACGCGCGTCATTGCAGAGCTGCAGGAGCCGCTCGTGGAGCTCGAGCGCGTCGTACAGGCACTCGCCGCCAACGACTTCGGGGTCCGCGCCGACCTCGATCGCGGCCCGACGAGCTGCGCGCGGTCGCCCGGTCGTTCAACGGGCTCGCCGAGGTCAACGAGCGCGGCCGGGCGGTCGAGCAGCACATCACCGACGAGATGCGGGTGCTCGACACCGCCAAGAGCGACTTCGTCTCCAACGTGACCCACGAGCTGCGCACTCCGCTGACGACGATCTCCGGCTACCTCGAGCTCCTCGGCGAGGAGTTCGCGGACGGGATGCCCGACCGCCACCAGAAGATGTACGACGCCACGCGCCGCAACGTCGACAGGCTGATGGGGCTCGTCAACGACCTGCTGACGCTCTCGCGGGCCGAGAACCGGGCTACCGACCTCGAGCAGGTCGACGTACTCCACCTCGTGCAGGACTGCGTGGCCGACCTGCGGATGACCGCCGCACGACGTGGCATCGGCGTCACGCTGTCGACCGGCGCTCCCGGCGGGGGCACGGGCCACCATCTGGTCCTGGGCGACGAGGCGATGTTGACCCGGGTGTTCCTCAACGTGCTCAGCAACGCGGTGAAGTTCAGTCGCGACGATGGATCGGTCGAGGTGATCGTCGAGCGATCCGGTGACGAGGTCGCGGTGGTCGTCCGCGACCAGGGCATCGGCATCCCGGCCGACGACCTCGACAAGCTCGGCGGACGCTTCTTCCGGGCCTCGAACGCTGTTACCCAGCACGTCTCCGGCACCGGCCTGGGGCTGCGGATCGTGCAGACGATCATCGCCAAGCACGGCGGCACGATGGCCATCGAGTCGGTCGTCGACGAGGGGACGTCGGTCACGGTGCGCTTGCCGCTCCAGGCGTGATCCGGCAGGGAATGTCCCGATTGGCCTCGCTGTTGACCACGGTGGCACACTTGTGCGCTGGTTCCGGTTCACGGGTCCGCATCAGGCGGAAACGACCCGGCGACCTCTTGAGAGGACATCACATGCAGAAGGACATCCACCCGGAGTACGTCGAGACCGCGGTCACCTGCACCTGCGGCGCGGCGTTCACCACCCGCAGCACTGCCACGTCCGGCACGCTTCGCGCCGACGTCTGCTCGCAGTGCCACCCGTTCTACACCGGCAAGCAGAAGATTCTCGACACCGGCGGCCGCGTGGCCCGCTTCGAGGCTCGCTACGCCAAGAAGACTGCCGACAAGTAGCTTCCACCGAACGCCGGTCCCCACCTCCATGTGGGCGACCGGCGTTCGCCATTTCACCCATCGGTTCGGTACGGCGGTCGACGAGGAGCACGCGTGTTCGAAGCAGTTGAGGGGCTCGTCAGCGAGCACGGCGAGCTCGAACGACGCCTCGCGGAGCCCGAGACGCACGCCGACCAGCGGCTGGCCAAGCAGCTCAACCAGCGGTACGCCGAGCTGACCGGCATCATCGGCACCTGGCGCGAGTGGGTCGCCATCGGCGAGGACATCGAGGCAGCCCGTGAGCTGGCGCAGGAGGACTCCTCCTTCGCGGCCGAGATCGAGCCGCTAGAGAATCGCCGGGCCACCGCCGAGGAGCGGCTGCGGTACCTGCTCGTGCCGCGCGACGCGACCGACTCGAAGGACGCGATCCTCGAGGTGAAGTCGGGTGAGGGCGGCGAGGAGTCGGCGCTGTTCGCCGGTGACCTGCTTCGCATGTACACCCGCTACGCCGAGACGCGCGGCTGGCGGACGGAGGTCCTCGACGCGACCGAGTCCGACCTCGGTGGCTACAAGTCGGTCACCGTCGCGGTCAAGGCCAAGGGCGCTCCGGAGCCCGGCGAGGCGCCGTACGCACTGCTGAAGTTCGAAGGTGGCGTGCACCGCGTGCAGCGGGTGCCGGTGACCGAGAGCCAGGGCCGCGTGCACACCTCCGCGGCGGGCGTGTTGGTGATGCCCGAGGCCGAGCAGGTCGACGTGACGGTCGACGAGAACGACCTGCGCATCGATGTCTTCCGCTCGTCGGGTCCCGGCGGCCAGAGCGTGAACACGACAGACTCCGCGGTGCGCATCACCCACCTGCCGTCGGGCATCGTCGTCAGCTGCCAGAACGAGAAGAGCCAGCTGCAGAACAAGGAGTCGGCGATGCGGATCCTGCGGGCCCGGCTGCTCGCCGCCGCCGAGGAGGAGGCCAACGCTCAGGCCAGCGCTGCGCGCAAGAGCCAGATCCGGACGGTCGACCGCTCTGAGCGGATCCGCACCTACAACTACCCCGAGAACCGCATCTCCGACCACCGCACCGGCTACAAGTCCTACAACCTCGACGCGGTGCTCGACGGTGACCTGCAGCCGGTGCTCGACAGCTGCGTGCAGACCGACCTGGCGGCCCGGCTCGACGCACTCGAGTCGTGATGGAGCGTCGATCGAGCGTCCTGGCCGAGGCCGTACGCCGGCTCCGGGAAGGCGGGGTCGCCAGCCCAGAGCACGACGCCGCCGAGCTCCTTGCCCACGTGTACGCCGTCCCGCGGGGCCGCCTGTTCGAGATCGACGTCGTCGGTCGGCCCCAACGCGAGGCCTTCGACGCCCTGGTGTGGCGTCGGGCGGCCCGCGAACCCCTCCAGCACCTGACCGGCTCCACCGGATTCCGGCACGTCGACCTGGCCGTCGGCCCTGGTGTCTTCGTGCCGCGGCCCGAGACCGAGCTGCTGGCGGGCTGGGCGATCGAGACGGCGCTCGCGCTCGAGGCACCGGTCGTGGTCGACCTCTGCACCGGCTCGGGCGCGATCGCCAAGGCGGTGGCCGACGAGGTGCCGGCCGCCGTGGTGCACGCTGTCGAGCTCGACGTACCCGCTCACGCGTGGGCCGAGCGCAACCTCGCCGGCACCGGCGTCGACCTGCGCCAGGGCGACATGGCCACCGCGTTCGACGACCTGCTCGGCCAGGTCGACGTGGTCGTCTGCAACCCGCCGTACATCCCGTTGGAGGCCTGGGAGTCGGTGGCCGCCGAGGCGCGCGACCACGACCCCCATCTGGCGTTGTTCTCCGGCATGGACGGCCTCGACGCGATACGGGTGCTCGAGGCGCGAGCCGCGTTGCTCCTGCGGCCCGGGGGAGTGGTGGGCGCAGAGCACGCCGACGCCCAGGGCACCTCGGCCCCCGAGGTGTTCAGCCAAGCCGGACGCTGGTCGGAGATCCGCGACCACGACGACCTGGCCGGGCGAGCGCGGTTCGTCACGGCACGACTGGCACGATGACCCCTATGCGCTATCCGACAAGCACGGACGACGAACTCGAGGCGGCAATCGAGGCGGCCAGCCTGGCCGTTCGCAAGGGTGAGCTGGTGGTCTTCCCGACCGACACCGTCTACGGCATCGCCGCCGACGCGTTCGACGCCGACGCCGTCCAGAGGCTGCTCGACGCGAAGGGCCGCGGCCGCAGCATGCCGCCGCCGGTGCTCGTCAGCGCCTCCACCACGCTTGACGCCCTGGCCGTCAACGTGCCCGGCTGGGCCCGGGCCCTGGTCGCCGAGTTCTGGCCAGGTCCGCTCACCCTGGTCTTCCACCAGCAGACGTCGCTGCAGTGGGACCTCGGCGAGACGCGCGGCACGGTCGCCATCCGGATGCCCGACGACGAGATCGCGCTGGCCGTGCTCGAGCGCACCGGGCCCCTCGCGGTGAGCTCGGCCAACATCACCGGCCGCCGGGCCGCGCTCGACGCCGGCGCCGCGGAGACGATGCTCGGCGAGAAGGTCTCGGTCATCATCGACGGTGGCACGACCGCCGGGTCCGACCCGTCCACGATCATCGACGCCACGGGTGACCAGGGCCGTGTCCTGCGGCCGGGGGCGCTCACGCTCGAAGAGCTCAACGGAGTGCTCGAACCGCTGGGCGCCACCCTCACCGACGAGGGCTGAGGGAGAGACGACCGAGTGCGCGAGTACCTCCTCGTCTTCCTCGTCGCCGCCACCGCGACCTACCTGCTGACCGTCATCGCCCGCGAGATCGCGCTGCGGATGGGCGCGGTGGCCCAGGTGCGCGACCGCGACGTCCATGCCGAGCCGATCCCGTACCTCGGCGGGCTGGCCATGCTGGGCGGTCTGGCCGCGGCGTACTTCGTCGCCCAGCAGCTGCCGTTCCTCTCCACCAGCGACCCGTTCGTGTTCCGCGACGCCGGCATCGTGCTGATCGCCGGGGCGCTGATCTGCGCCGTCGGCGTGCTCGACGACCTCTTCGACCTCGATGCGCTCACCAAGTTCGGCGCCCAGGTGCTCGCCGCCGGGTTGCTCGTCTACTTCGGGGTGCAGTTCTACTTCTTCCCCAATTCCGACGGCGGACAGCTGGCTCTCGACCCGGCGCAGGGTGCGCTCCTGACCGTGCTCATCGTCGTCTCGACCATGAACGCGGTGAACTTCGTCGACGGTCTCGACGGCCTGGCCGCCGGTGTCGTCGGCATCGGCGCGCTGGCCTTCTTCGTCTTCTGCTACCAGCTCGCGAGCGTGAACCACGTGACCCTGGCGACCACGGGAGCACTCCTCTCGGCGGCGCTGGCCGGCGCCTGCATCGGCTTCCTGCCCCACAACTTCCATCCGGCCCGGCTGTTCATGGGCGACAGCGGCTCGATGCTCATCGGCCTCGTGCTCTCGGCCAGCGCGGTCACCATCACCGGCCAGTTCGACGGCAGCGAGATCACCAGCGGAGCCGGTGGTAGCCGCTCCGGCCCGCTGCTGCTCCTGCCGCTGCTGCTCCCGGTCTCGCTGTGCCTGGTGCCGCTCGCCGACCTCCTGATGGCCGTCGTACGCCGCACCCGGGCCGGCCGGTCGCCGTTCTCGCCCGACAAGCAGCACCTGCACCACCGGCTGCTCGAGATCGGGCACTCGCAGCGCCGGGCCGTGTTCATCATGTGGCTGTGGGCAGGCCTGGTCGGTTTCGGCGTGGTGATCGTCAGCCTCTACACCGGGCCCCTGATGTGGTCGTCGCTCGCGCTCATGACGGCGTTCACGGCGGTCATGACCTTCCTGCTGCCGCGGGTCAACAAGCCGGTCCTCACGCGGCTGGGGGAGGCTGAGGAGAGCTGACTTTTACCCGTCCCGGACTTTGTGATAGTTTTCACGAGCATCCGGAGAACACCCCGGGAGCCGCCCGCAGTCCCTCCACAGAACGGCCGCCGTCATGACGACCGAGTCGAAGCAGGTCACCCGCCCGCAGGGCGCATCCTTGCTCCTCGGTGCGGCCGCTGCCGCCCTCGTCGTCGCGACCGTCATCACCGTGGTCGGCGCCCTTGCCTCCGGATCCACCGCTGCGTACGGCGCCCTGACCGGCGCCGGCATCGCGCTCGTGGTCTTCATGATCGGCTCGTTCTCGGTCGACGCCGTCGCCCGCGTGATGCCGAGTGCCTCATTGCTCGTGGCGATGCTGACCTACACGCTCCAGGTCGTGGTCATGGCGCTGGTGTTCGTGGCCCTCAGCCGGTCCGGCCTGCTCGACGACACGCTCGACCGCCGCTGGCTCGCGGCCGGGGTCATCGCGGTCACGGTGACCTGGCTGGTCGGCCAGGTCTGGCTGACCGCACGAGCCCGGATTCCGGTCTATGACCTGCCTGCCTCTCCGGTGTCCGAAAGCGCCGGCGAGCGACCCGAGGCGGGTGCGCGATGACCCGGGCCGACTGCTATTGTCCGGGGCGCGATGGCACAGCAGACTCCTCCGTCACCGCACCCCGACGACCTGCCGAAGGGCGACCCGTGGCACGCATTCGGGTATCTCGTCTCCGGGGTGCTCGTCTACGGACTCATCGGATGGGCGCTGGACCGTTGGCTGGACACCAGCTTCCTCGTGGTCGTCGGGATTCTCGCGGGCATCGGTCTCGGGATCTACATGACCTGGAAACGCTTCAACGCACCGTGGAACACCAAGCAGTAGTGCCCACAGCACGAACCACCGTTTCGCAGCAGACGCAGACGCAGACACAGGAGACACCGTGAGCATGATCGCCATGTCACTGAAGAGTGGTTTCACGCCCCCGGGCCCCGGCGACTTCAACCTGCCCCCGATCGGCCCGGACAAGACGTTCGAGTTCATGGGCGAGACGATGTACCTCGGCGTCACCAAGCCGATGCTCCAGCTCGTGCTGGCCGCCGTACTCGTCTTCGGGTTCTTCTACATCGCCTCGCGGCGTCAGGCCATGGTGCCCGGCAAGCTGCAGTTCGTCGGCGAGGAGGCCTACGGCTTCGTGCGCAACTCGATGGGCCGCGACATCATCGGCAGCCACGACTTCATGCGCTTCGTGCCTTACCTCTTCGCGCTGTTCTTCTTCATCCTGGTCAACAACGTCTTCGCGTCGATCCCGTTCATCCAGTTCCCGACGTTCTCACGCTCCGGCATGGTCTACGGCCTCGCGTTGCTGAGCTGGGTCATCTACAACGCGGTCGGCGTCAAGAAGCACGGCTTCCTGGGCTACCTCAAGCTCCAGTCCGTGCCGGCCGGCGTCACCGGCCCGATCCTGGGGCTGCTCATCCCGCTCGAGTTCCTCTCCAACATCGTGGTCCGCCCGGTCACGCTCGCCCTGCGACTCTTCGCCAACATGTTCGCCGGCCACCTGCTGCTGATCCTCTTCGCCCTCGGCGGCGAGTACCTCGTCCTGGAGATGTCCATCCAGTACGCCCCGGTCGGCATCCTGGCCTGGCTGCTCTTCATCGCCATCGCCTTCCTCGAGCTGCTGGTGCAGTTCCTGCAGGCCTACGTCTTCGTGCTCCTGAACGCCATGTACATCTCCGGTGCCGTCGCCGACGAGCACTGAGAGACCGCTCCACCCCTGTCAGATCCACTCGTTCGAACCAAGCAGAACCAACCGAAAGGAACTCGCCGTGACCGGTGATCTCAACGGCAACCTGAACATGATCGGCTACGGACTGGCGGCCATCGGCCCCGGTGTCGGCATCGGCCTGATCTTCGCTGCATACATCAGTGGTGTCGCGCGTCAGCCGGAGGCCCAGAGCCGCCTGCAGTCGATCGCCATCCTCGGCTTCGCGCTCGCCGAGGCGCTCGCGATCATCGGTATCGCCCTCGCGTTCGTCCTCTGACGTCCGTACCGACCGATAGAAGGACCTGCACATGCAGACTCTGATCCTCCTCGCGAGCGGGGAAGGCGTGGAAGCGCACAAGCCCAACCCCGTCCTCCCGCACCCCGTCGAGATCGTCCTCTCGCTGGTCGTCTTCGGCATCCTCTTCTGGCTGGTCAAGAAGTACGTCGTTCCGGGCTTCGAGAAGACCTTCGCCGAGCGCACCCAGGCAATCGAGGGTGGCCTGGCCGCGGCCGAGACCAAGCAGGCCGAGGCCGACGCCAAGCTCGCCCAGCTGGAGAAGCAGCTGGCCGACGCCCGGCACGAAGCCGCGCGCATCCGCGAGGAAGCACGTGAGCAGGGCGCCCAGATCGTGGCGGAGATGCGGGAGCAGGCCCAGGCCGAGTCCACCCGCATCATCGAGCACGGCAAGTCACAGATCGAGGCCGAGCGCCAGCAGGCGGTCACCTCACTGCGCGCCGAGGTCGGCAGCCTGGCCACCGGCCTGGCCGGTCGCATCGTCGGCGAGAGCCTGGACGACGAGGCTCGTCAGAGCCGTGTGGTCGAGCGCTTCCTCGCTGAGCTGGAAGGCGCCAGCTGATGGCTTTCCGAGGTGCCTCGGCCGGGGCCTACGCCGTGCTCAGGGAGCTGCTGGACCAGCAGCTCTCCAGCGACGTGGACGCGGCCAAGCGGGCCGGCGACGACCTGTTCGGCGTCTCGCAGCTGCTCCGCGGTGCTGCGGGCCTGCGCCGCGTCGCCACCGACGTGGCGCTGCCGGCGGAGGCCAAGCAGGGCCTGGTGCGCCAGATCCTCGACGGCAAGATCGCGGCTCCGGCCGCGGCGGTCGTCGACTCGGCAGTCGGCCAGCGCTGGACCCGCACGCGTGACCTCTCCGACGCCCTCGAGAGCCTCGGCGAGGTCGCCGTCGTCAAGTCGGCGGGCAGCGACTCGGGCCGGTTGGCCGACGAGCTGTTCACCTTCGCCCAGACCGTCAACGGCACCCCCGAGCTGCGCGATGCGCTCTCGGACCCGTCTCGGTCGGTCGACGACAAGGTGACCCTCCTCGACGGGCTGCTGTCCGACCGGGCACTGCCGGCCACGATCACCCTGGCCAAGCAGTCACTCGCCGGCACCTACCGCACCGTGACCGTCGCGCTGTCGACCTACCAGCACGTCGCCGCCGAGGTGCACGGTGAGAAGGTCGCCACCGTGAGAGTGGCCCGGCCGCTTGCAGACGGTGACCGCCAGCGCCTCAACGACGCCCTGTCGCGCCAGTACGACCGGGAGATCCATCTCAACGTCGTCGTCGACCCCGACGTCATCGGCGGCATCCGTGTCGAGATCGGTGACGACGTCATCGACGGCACCGTGGTCAGCCGCCTCGACGACGCCCGCCGTCAACTTGCCGGCTGAACTACCCAGAACTCATCGAGCAGACGAGAAGTCAGGACTAGAAATGACGGAGCTAACGATTCGTCCGGACGAGATCCGGGACGCGCTGCAGCAATTTGTGTCGGACTACAAGCCCGAGACGGCCAGCAAGGAAGAGGTCGGCACAGTGGCCGAGGCCGGTGACGGCATCGCCCGCGTCAGCGGCCTGCCCTCGGTCATGGCCAACGAGCTGCTCGAGTTCGAGGACGGCACGCTGGGCATCGCCCTGAACCTCGACACCCGCGAGATCGGCGTCGTCGTCCTCGGCGACTTCGACAAGATCGAGGAGGGCCAGCCCGTACGCCGTACCGGCGAGATCCTCTCGGTGCCCGTCGGCGACGGCTACCTCGGCCGGGTCGTCGACCCGCTCGGCGTGCCCATCGACGGCCTCGGCGAGCTCGAGACCACCGGCCGCCGCGCCCTGGAGGTCCAGGCCCCCTCGGTGATGGCGCGCAAGTCGGTGCACGAACCGCTCGCGACCGGCATCAAGGCGATCGACGCACTGACCCCGATCGGCCGCGGCCAGCGCCAGCTGATCATCGGTGACCGGGCGACGGGCAAGACGACCATCGCGATCGACACGATCATCAACCAGAAGCAGAACTGGGAGTCCGGTGACCCGGACAAGCAGGTGCGCTGCATCTACGTCGCGATCGGTCAGAAGGGCTCGACCATCGCGTCGGTGCGTGGCGCCCTCGAAGAGGCCGGCGCGCTTGAATACACCACCATCGTCGCCTCCCCGGCGTCCGACTCCGCGGGCTTCAAGTACCTCGCGCCCTACACCGGCTCGGCCATCGGCCAGCACTGGATGTACGACGGCAAGCACGTCCTGATCGTGTTCGACGACCTGACCAAGCAGGCCGAGGCCTACCGCGCCGTGTCGCTGCTGCTGCGTCGCCCGCCGGGCCGTGAGGCATACCCGGGTGACGTCTTCTACCTGCACTCCCGCCTGCTGGAGCGCTGCGCGAAGCTGTCCGACGACATGGGCAAGGGCTCGATGACCGGGCTGCCGATCATCGAGACCAAGGCCAACGACGTCTCGGCGTTCATCCCGACCAACGTCATCTCGATCACCGACGGCCAGATCTTCCTGCAGTCCGACCTGTTCGCGGCCAACCAGCGCCCCGCCATCGACGTGGGTGTCTCGGTGTCGCGTGTGGGTGGCTCGGCGATGACGAAGGCGATGAAGTCGGTCACCGGCTCGCTCAAGGTCGACCTGGCGCAGTTCCGCGCCATGGAGGCCTTCGCGATGTTCGCGTCCGACCTCGATGCCGCGTCGCGCCAGCAGCTCGACCGTGGCCAGCGGCTGATGGCCCTGCTCAAGCAGCCGCAGTACTCGCCGTACCCGCTCGAGGAGATGGTGGTCTCGCTGTGGATCGGCACCTCCGGCCGCCTCGACAAGGTCCCGACCGAGGACGTCAACCGCTTCGAGCACGAGTTCATCGACTACCTGCGCCGCTCGCACGACGGCATCCTCGCCGGCATCCGTGAGTCGCAGAAGTTCGAGGACTCCACCGAGTCCGAGATCTCCTCGGCGTACGACTCCTTCCTCGACCAGTTCGAGACGTCCGACGGCCAGTCGATCAAGCCCGGCCAGGAGGAGCACGTCGCTCTCGAGGACGAGGACGTCGAGCAGGAGCAGATCGTCAAGCAGAAGCGGGGCTGACGATGGCTCTCTCGGTACGTGAGTACCGCGCGCGGATCAAGTCGACGGAGTCGATGAAGAAGATCACGCGTGCCATGGAGCTCATTGCCGCGTCCCGCATCATCAAGGCGCAGCAGCGGGCCCAGTCGGCCGCGCCGTACGCCCGTGAGCTGACCCGAGCGGTGTCTGCCGTGGCGACGTTCTCCAACGTCGACCACGCGCTGACCACCGAGCCCGAGAACCCGAAGCGGGCCGCAGTCCTGGTCGTGACCAGCGACCGGGGTCTCGCTGGTGCCTACTCGTCCAACGTGCTCAAGGAGTCCGAGCGCCTCATCGAGAAGCTGAAGGGTGAGGGCAAGGAGGTCGACCTCTACGTCACCGCACGCAAGGGCCAGGCCTACTTCAAGTTCCGCCAGCGCCCCGTGGTGCAGGCGTGGACGGGCTTCTCCGACCAGCCGACGTACGACGTGGCCGCCGACATCGGCGCCACGCTGATCGAGGCGTTCCTCGGCGACGACGACGAGACCCCGGAGGACGCTCCTCAGGGTGTCGACGAAGTGCACGTGGTCTACACGCGCTTCCGGTCGATGCTCGTCCAGGAGCCCACCGCCGTCCGCCTCCTCCCGCTCGAGGTCGTGGAGGGCGAGGAGAAGCCCGGTGACGAGGAGCTGTTGCCGCTCTACGAGTTCGAGCCCTCGCCTGCCGAGGTGCTCGACTCCCTGCTCCCGCGCTACGTCCAGAGCCGGATCTTCTTCGCCCTGCTGCAGGCCGCCGCTTCCGAGCTGGCTGCCCGACAGAAGGCGATGAAGGCCGCGACCGACAACGCCGACGAGCTCATCAAGAAGTACAAGCGAATTGCCAACCAGGCTCGTCAGGCTGGCATTACCCAGGAAATCAGCGAGATCGTCGGCGGCGTGAACGCCCTTGCCGACGCACAAGCCGGGAGTGAGTGAGAGACATGACTGCCACTGTTGAAGAGACGACGGAAGGCACCACGGGCGGCGGCGTCGGCCGCATCGCCCGCGTCATCGGCCCGGTCGTGGACATCGAGTTCCCGACCGACGCGATGCCCGCGATCTACAACGCGCTCAAGGTCGACCTGACCCTGAACGACGAGACCCAGACCATCGTCCTCGAGGTCGCCCAGCACATCGGCGACGGCATGGTGCGCGCCATCTCCATGCGTCCGACCGACGGCCTGGTGCGTGGCTCGCAGGTGACCGACACCGGTGAGTCGATCAGCGTGCCCGTGGGCGACGTGACGCTCGGCAAGGTGTTCAACACCACTGGCGACTGCCTCAACCTCGCCGAGGGCGAGACGCTCGACGTCAAGGAGCGGTGGGGCATCCACCGTCGCCCGCCGGCCTTCGACCAGCTGGAGTCGAAGACCCAGATGTTCGAGACCGGCATCAAGGTCATCGACCTGCTCACGCCGTACGTCCAGGGCGGCAAGATCGGCCTGTTCGGTGGTGCCGGTGTCGGCAAGACCGTGCTGATCCAGGAGATGATCGCCCGCGTCGCCAAGGATCACGGTGGCGTGTCGGTGTTCGCTGGTGTCGGTGAGCGCACCCGTGAGGGCAACGACCTCATCGCCGAGATGGAGGAGGCCGGCGTCATCGGCCAGACCGCCCTCGTGTTCGGCCAGATGGACGAGCCGCCGGGCACCCGCCTGCGCGTCGCCCTGTCGGCGCTGACGATGGCGGAGTACTTCCGCGACGTGCAGCAGCAGGACGTGCTCCTGTTCATCGACAACATCTTCCGGTTCACGCAGGCCGGCTCCGAGGTCTCCACCCTGCTCGGCCGGATGCCGTCAGCCGTGGGCTACCAGCCCAACCTCGCCGACGAGATGGGTCAGCTCCAGGAGCGGATCACCTCGACGCGTGGTCACTCGATCACCTCCATGCAGGCGATCTACGTGCCCGCCGACGACTACACCGACCCCGCGCCCGCCACGACGTTCGCGCACCTCGACGCCACCACCGAGCTCTCGCGTGACATCGCCTCGATGGGTATCTATCCCGCGGTGGACCCGCTGACGTCGACCTCGCGGATCCTCGACCCGCAGTACATCGGCAACGACCACTACCAGGCCGCGATCCGGGTCAAGCAGATCCTCCAGCGCAACAAGGAGCTGCAGGACATCATCGCGATCCTCGGGGTCGACGAGCTGTCCGAGGAGGACAAGGTCATCGTGCTGCGGGCCCGCCGCATCCAGCGGTTCCTGTCGCAGAACACCTACGTCGCCAAGCAGTTCACCGGCATCGAGGGCTCGACGGTCCCGGTGGCCGACACCATCGAGGCGTTCAACAAGATCGCCAACGGCGACTACGACCACGTCGCCGAGCAGGCGTTCTTCATGTGCGGTGGACTCGACGACGTCGAGGCCAAGTGGGCTGAGATCCAGAAGAGCTTCTGATGAGTGACTCCCAGCTGCAGGTGGAGCTCGTCGCCGCCGACCGCCTCGTGTGGTCGGGGGAGGCGAAGATGGTGATCGCCCGCACCACCGAGGGCGACGTCGGCATCCTGCCGAACCACGCTCCGTTGCTGTCGGTGATCATCGAGGGTGTCGTCGACGTGCAGACCGCCGACGGCGAGACCTGGGTCGCTGCCGTGGACGCCGGCTTCCTGTCGGTGGCCCACAACCGTGTCTCGATCCTCTCCGAGCACGCCGAGATGTCACACGAGATCGACCTGGAGAAGGCACGCCACGATCTCGAGCGGCACAAGGCCTCGGGCGAGAACGACGACGCTGCGCAAGAGGCAGTCCGCCGGGCAGAGGCCCGGATCCGCGCCGTCGAAATGGCCTCTTGAATCAAGACTGAACGACCACCAGTAGGGTGAGCGCACGGGAAACCGTGGCTCACCCTGCTGCGTTTCCGGGGCGGCTTTGGGCTACGGGACTGGTGTCTCGACAAGCGGATCGTGCAGGAGGGTTGAATGCCGGTGTGGCAATGGCTGCTGGATGCAGCCGGCCTCCTGCTGGCGCTCTTCCTCGCTTACGGGATCGCGCTGATCTCGCGTCGCCGCGTGCTGTCTCGCAACGGCGGCACCTTCGAGCTGAGCTACCGCATCCGCACCACGCATCCTGGGCGCGGCTGGCTGCTCGGGCTCGGCCGCTACTCCGGCGACTCCCTCGAGTGGTTCCGGATCTTCTCACTCTCCCCGCGACCCAAGCGGGAGTGGCAGCGCGGCCAGGTCACCTACGCGGGCCGCCGAGAGCCGTCCGGTGTCGAGCAGATGTCCCTGTACGCCGACCATGTCGTGGTGTCCTGCTCCACACCTGACGGCCCGTTGGAGCTGGCGATGGATCCTTCGTCACTGACCGGGTTCCAGTCCTGGCTGGAAGCCGGGCCACCCGGCGGAGCGCGACACCTGTGACCGAGGCCCTCGTCCCGGCCCGCAACGCGGTAGCCGTGTCGTTCTTCCTCAACGGTCTGTGCTTCGCCACCTGGGTCTCCCGCATCCCCGAGGCGCGCTCCGACTTCGACCTGTCCAACGGTGCGCTGGGTCTGCTCCTGCTCAACATCGCCATCGGGTCACTCCTCGCGTTGCCGACCACGGGAGCGGCGATCGCGGCGTTCGGCACGGTCCGCGTCGTACGCCTGGGTGCGACGTCCGCTGCGCTCGGGCTGGTCGGTGCCGCGGCGGGACTGGGCAACTTCTTGCCGCTGACGGCAGCCGGCCTCTTCGTGTACGGGTTGGGCATCGGGGCGTGGGATGTCGCGATGAACGTCGAGGGGGCCGAGGTCGAGCGCCACCTCGGCCGCACGATCATGCCGCGCTTCCACGCCGGCTTCAGCCTCGGCACCGTCGTCGGCGCCCTTGCCGGGGCGGGCCTGGTGGCCCTCGACGCTCCGGCCGCGTGGCACCTCTCGGTGGTGGCCGTGATCGCGTTCACGCTGGTGTGGTTCACCTCCATGTCGTTCCTGCCGGTCGCGGACCTGGGGCACGAGGAAGGCTCCGGCGCCCTGCGCGCCTGGCTCGAGCCCCGCACAGTCGTCATCGGCATCATGGTGCTCGCCCTCGCCCTGACCGAGGGCACGGCCAACGACTGGCTCGCGGTCGCCCTGGTCGACGGCTACGACGTGTCGCACTCGGCAGGTGTCGCGGGCTTCGCCCTCTTCGTGGCGGCGATGACGGTGTGCCGGTTCGTCGGCACCGGCCTGATCGACCGCTTCGGTCGCGTGGCCGTGCTGTGGTCGACGATGGCGGCCGCGGGCGTCGGAGTGCTGCTGATCGTGTTCGGCCAGCACCCCGCTGTGGTGACCAGCGGGATCGTGCTCTGGGGTGGGGGCGCCGCGCTCGGGTTCCCGGTCGGCATGAGTGCGGCAGCCGACGACCCGGTGCGCGCCGCCGCCCGGGTGAGCGTGGTGTCGACGGTCGGCTACGCGGCGTTCCTGGCCGGCCCGCCTCTGCTCGGCTTCGTGGGTGACGAGGTCGGGACGCTCGAGTCGCTGCTGGTGGTCGCGTGTGTCCTGATGCCGGCAGCGCTCGCCGTACCCGCTGCCCGGGAGCCTGCACGCCGGTGAGGTGGTGGCGGCTACGGTCGAATCCATGACTGTCGAACGCCGTGCGCTCGGGCGTGCCGCCCTGCTCGCCGTACCGGGGCTGGCGCTCGCCGTCGTCGGCCTGTTCCATCCGCGCTACCTGGTCATCGGCACGGCCGAGCGCTGGACGATGCTGCACGTCGCCGGCTTGTTCGTCTTCCCGCTGGTCGGCGTCGCGCTGGTCATGCTGATGAGCGGCCGCGACGACGTGGTCGGCTGGCTCGTGCGCGTGACGGCCTTCGTGTACGCCGCGGCGTACTCCGCACTCGACGTGATCAGCGGGATCGGGGCCGGCTACGTCACCTGGCGGCTCGGCGAGAACGTGATCCGTCCCGACGAGGTGCGCTACCTGTTCGTCATCGGCGGGCGACTCGGGGAGGTCGGCTCGTGGGCACTCATCGCCTGCACCGTGGTCGTCGCAGCCGACGCGATACGGCAGCGCGGCCCGGTCGCCGTGCCGGGCGTCCTGCTCGTGCCGGGCGCCGTGCTGGTGCACAGCGACCACATCTTCGCGCCCAACGGGGTGCTGGGCATGACCTTCATCGGGCTGGCCACCGGCTGGCTGGGCTGGGTGGGGCTCAGCCCCGCTCGCCACCAGGAACCCACAACACATCGCCGTTCGCGCGGTTCGCGTGCCGGGCGAGGATGAAGAGCAGGTCCGAGAGCCGGTTGAGGTAGGTCAGGGCAAGCACGTTCATGGTGTCCTCGTGCTCGCGCCAGGCCGCCCAGCCCGACCGCTCCGCGCGTCGTACGACGGTGCGCGACACGTGGAGATGGGCAGCGCCGACGGTGCCGCCGTTGAGGATGAACGACCTCAGCTTGGTCAACGGCTCGTTGTAGGCGTCACACCAGCCCTCGAGCCGGTCGACGTAGTCCTGCTCGACGCGCAACGGCGGGAACTGCGGCTCGGCCACGACCGGGGTGCAGAGGTCGGCGCCGACGTCGAACAGGTCGTTCTGTACCCGGGTGACCAGCGCGACGACGTCGTCGTCGAGGTCGCCGCAGGCGATGGCCACACCGAGCGAGGCGTTGGCCTCGTCGACATCTGCGTACGCCGCGAGCCGGAGGTCGTTCTTGGACGTCTCGCTCATGTCGCCCAGGCGGGTGGTGCCGGCATCGCCGGTGCGGGTGTAGATCCGGGTGAGGTTGACCATGGGACCGAGCGTAGTGCGCCGTCAGCGAGGCGAGTGCCCCGTGGTTCGGAAGTCCCATCCGCCACATGCGTCACATGCCGAACTGCGCGCGGAAACGGCGTCCGCTATCCGGCGGTGACCGCCGTGATCCCCGAGACCCGCCCGAAAAGATGTGGCGCGGAGGCAACCGACCGGCGTATCACAGCGTCATAGTGGTCAGAGGCAGCTGTCGACGGTGGTGGCTGCCAGACCGACGAGCTCGGGACGTCGGAAGGGGAACTGGGACATGGAGATCATCACCGATGGTCCGATGCTCGTGCTGAGTGGCGAGTTCGACGTGCGCAGCACCTGGGAGGTGCGGGCCGCGCTCTACCAGCACCTCGAGGAACACCTCGAGGGCCACGACGAGGACGTCGTCATCGACATGACCGACGTGACCACCATCGACGTCACCGCACTCAAGGTCCTTGCCGTCGCCACGCGCGAGGCCATGCGCCACGGTCACCACCTCACCCTGCGCGGCTGCGGTCCGCAGGTGCGCCGGATGCTGCACATCTCCCGGCTGATCCGGGTCGTCGAGGTCGAGCGCCAGGCTGCCTCGGCCTGATCCACGCGTGGGATATGCCACTCGCGCAGGCGGTTACGCGGTGGTAACCGTGGGCCTACGCTCGTGGCCATGACCGATCCCTCCCCGATCGACCCGGCCGGTCCCGCGCCAAAGGACAAGCCGTGGGTGATGCGCACCTACGCCGGTCACTCGACCGCCACGGCCTCCAACGCGCTATACCGCTCGAACCTCGCCAAGGGGCAGACCGGTCTCTCGGTCGCCTTCGACCTGCCGACCCAGACCGGCTACGACCCAGACAGCCCGCTGGCGCGCGGCGAGGTCGGCAAGGTCGGCGTACCCGTGCCTCACCTGGGCGAGATGCGCCGGCTCTTCGACGACATCCCGCTCACCGCGATGAACACCTCGATGACCATCAACGCCACCGCGATGTGGCTGCTGGCCTTGTATCAGGTCGCTGCGGAGGAGCAGGCTGGTGCTGTTCCAGGGGGCGACCTGGACCCCGCCGAGGTCGCCGGCCAGCTGGCCGGCACGACCCAGAACGACATCATCAAGGAGTACCTCTCCCGGGGGACCTACGTGTTCCCGCCCGAGCACTCGCTGCGGCTGATCAGCGACATGATCGCCTACACGGTCCACCAGATCCCGAAGTGGAACCCGATCAACATCTGCAGCTACCACCTGCAGGAGGCCGGCGCCACGCCCGCACAGGAGCTCGCCTACGCGCTGTGTACGGCGATCGCGGTGCTCGACCAGGTGAAGAGCTCCGGGCAGGTCGACGAGGCCGACTTCGAGAAGGTCGTCGGTCGGATCTCCTTCTTCGTCAACGCAGGCGTGCGGTTCGTCGAGGAGACGTGCAAGATGCGCGCGTTCGTCGAGCTGTGGGACGAGATCACCCGTGAGCGCTACGGCGTGGAGGACGCCAAGATGCGGCGGTTCCGCTACGGCGTGCAGGTCAACTCGCTGGGGCTCACCGAGGCCCAGCCGGAGAACAACGTGCAGCGCATCGTGCTCGAGATGCTGGGGGTGACGCTGTCGAAGAACGCCCGAGCCCGCGCCGTACAGCTGCCGGCGTGGAACGAGGCTCTGGGCCTGCCGCGGCCGTGGGACCAGCAGTGGTCGCTGCGGATGCAGCAGGTGCTCGCGTTCGAGTCCGACCTGCTGGAGTACGACGACATCTTCGACGGCTCGAAGGTCATCGAGGCCAAGGTGGCCGCCCTGGTGGCCGGCGCGAAGGCCGAGATGGACCGCGTGCAGGCACTCGGCGGGGCGATCGCTGCCGTCGAGTCGGGCTACATGAAGTCGGAGCTGGTGTCGGCGCACGCCGCCAGGCGGGCCCGGATCGAGTCGGGCGCCGAGGTCATCGTGGGCGTCAACAAGTACGAGACCACCGAGCCATCGCCGCTCACTGCCGACGTCGACGGCTCGATCATGGCCGCCGACCCGCAGGCCGAGCAGTCGGCGCTCACCTCGGTCGAGCAGTGGAAGGCCGAGCGTGACGGCGCCGCCGTCGAGGCGGCGCTGAGCCAGCTGGCCGCGGATGCCAAGACCACCAAGAACCTGATGGAGGCGACCCTGGTCGCCGCCCGCGCGGGTGCGACGACGGGGGAGTGGGCCGGCACGCTACGTGAGGTGTTCGGCGAGTTCCGGGCACCCACGGGCGTCTCCGGGGCCGTGGGGGTCGCCGAGGCCGGCGCCGAACTGCGCGGTGTGCGCGAGCGCGTCAGGCAGACAGGCGAGGAGCTCGGCGGACGGCTGCGCCTGCTCGTCGGCAAGCCCGGACTCGACGGTCACTCCAACGGCGCCGAGCAGGTCGCCGTACGCGCTCGGGACGCGGGCTTCGAGGTCATCTACCAGGGCATCCGGCTAACGCCAGAGCAGATCGTGGCCGCCGCCGTGGCCGAGGACGTGCACTGCGTGGGCCTCTCGATCCTGTCTGGCTCGCACATGGAGCTTGTGCCGTCGGTGCTCGACGGGCTGGCCGAGGAGGGTCTCGGTGACCTGCCTGTCATCGTCGGCGGGATCATTCCAGATGCCGACGGGCGCAGGCTGAAGGAGCTCGGCGTCGCCGCCGTCTACACCCCCAAGGACTTCGGGCTGACCGAGATCATGGGTGGCATCGTCGACGTGATCCGGCGGGCCAACGACCTCGACTGACGTCGACCGATCTCGCGTAGCGTGTCGGCATGAGTGACCTCCAGTGCCCGACCACTGTCTTCCTGACGCGGCACGGCGAGGCGGAGTACGAGTCGGACCTGCTGACGAACGCCGGCGGCTCGCTGACCCTGCAGGGTCGCGAGCAGGCGCGCGAGCTGGGGCGAAGGCTGGCCGGCGAGCGGATCGCGGCCGTCTACTCCAGCCCCGTCGCCCGGGCCGTCCAGACGGCCGAGCTCGCCGCTGCTCGGCTGGGCGTGGACGTGGTCGTGCGGGAGGGGCTGCAGGAGTTCGGACCCGGTGACCTGCTCGGCCTGGCGGCTGGTCACGGACTCTTCGAGGACGTCATGGATGCCTGGCGGACCGGGGACGCGGAGCGCCGGGTCCCCGGTGGTGAGTCCGGCGCCGAGATCTCGGCGCGTGTCTTCGCCGTGCTCGACAGCCTGGCCGACGTCCACCGCGGGGAGGCGTTGCTGGTGGTCAGCCATGGCGGCGCTATGTGTGCATCACTGGCGTACGCCGGGGCATCCGAGCTGTCCCGCGAGGTCGCCAACTGTGCGTCGTACCGGCTGGAAGGCGACGCCAGCGGTTGGCGGGCGGGCGTCTGGTGAGCAGCTCGCGGATCTTCCTGGCCAGGCACGGCCTTGCCGACTACTAGACCGAGGTCGTCACCGACGACGGCGGCAGCCTCTCGGTCGAAGGCCGGTCGCAGGCGCGCGGCCTGGCCGCGGCGCTCCGCGGTGAGCGGATCTCGCGGGTGTGGTGCAGCCCGTTGTCGCGGGCGGTGCAGACGGCCGAGATCACCGCTTGCGACCTCGGGGTCGACGTGGTGGTGCGCGAGGCCCTGCGGGAGTACGGCGTGGGGGCGCTGGCCGGCACCGACGCCGATGAGTCGGAGGTGATCGGGCCGGTCTTCGGTGCCTGGGCGGCCGGGGACGACACCGCCACCATCGAGGGCGGAGAGGCGATCGCCGACATCGTGGCGCGGATGACCCGCGTGCTCGACGACATCGCCGACCAGCACCAGGGCGAGGCCGTGGTGGTCGTCAGCCACGGGGGAGTCATCATGGCGACTGTGCCGGAGCTGCTAGGTCAGCCGCGCCTCTCGGCGTGGGACCACGTGCTGCCCGGCGGCGGCTTCATCGCCCTGGACCGGGACGGCGAAGGCTGGCGTCTCAACCCGGCTCACCCGCGACGTTGACCATCCAGGTGATGCCGAACTTGTCGGTGAGCATGCCGAACTCGTCGCCCCACGTCTGCTTCTCGAGCGGGACCGTGATCGTGCCACCCTCGGACAGCCCGGCGAACCAGCCGCGCAGGTCTTCGCTGTCGTCGCCGGACAGGCTGATGGCGATGTTGTCGCCCGGGTTGTGCGGGTTGCCGGGAGGGGTGTCGGCGAGCATCAGGGTGAAGCCGGCCGGTGTCTCTAGTGACCCGTGCATCAGCAGGTCCGCGCCGGGCGCCGCCGGGTCGCCGTACTCGCCGAACGTGTTGGAGCTCGACTCTCCGCCGAGCACCGACTGGTAGAACTCCAGCGCCCATCGGGCGTTGTCCTTAAAGCTGATGTAGGGGTTCAACCGCGATGCCATGGAGGTCTCCTTCGTAGGGTTGGCGATGACGGTAGCCCTCGCCACGGACAGCGTGAAGACCCGACATTCTCACTTTGGAACGATTAGGTTAGGCATGCCTTATCGGATGTAAAGTGCGTGTGTGGGCAAGAACAAGGTCGCCAAGCTCCCCAAGAAGAAGTGCTGCGTCTCCACGCCGCGGTGCAACCGGTGCCCCCTGCGCATGCTGAAGGAAGGCACGCTGCCGGAGGGCTATACGGTCAAGAAGCGCAAGCTCGTCAAGGTCGACCTGGCCGGGGCGAAGAAGAAGAAGTCGAAGAAGATCGCGGCCTGACCGCCGCCGTACCCCGCAGGAGTGAACGTGCCCGCACCCCGTTTCGTCGAGCAGCTCAACACCCAGATCGGCAACGAGCTCGCCGCTCACAACCAGTACCTGGCCTGCGCGATCTACTACGACGCGCTGACGATGCCGCAGATGGCGACGTTCTTCTACACGCAGGCCCTCGAGGAGCGCCAGCACGCGCTGATGATGGTGCAGTACCTCCTCGACACCGACTCCGATGTCGTGATGCCCGCCGTCGAGGCGCCGACGTCCGGTTTCGACGGGCTGGTCGCGCCGATCCAGCTGGCGCTCGACCAGGAGAGGCGGGTCACGGAGCAGATCAACGCGCTGCTCAAGATCGCCCGCGAGGAGTCAGACTTCGCCTCCGAGCAGTTCATGCAGTGGTTCATCAAGGAGCAGGTCGAGGAGATCGCCACGATGAGCGACCTGCTGGCCGTGGTGTCGCGCAACAAGGAAGACATCGCGGACATCGAGGAGTACGTCGCGCGCGAGCAGGGCGGCGCCGCAGCCGACCCGACGGCTCCGCGGGTCGCCGGCGTCTGAGGCCGGGTCATCCGCGTCGTCTGAGGACGGCCACCGCTGCGGCACCGCCGACGACCAGGCCGACCATGGCGCCCAGGAAGGGCCCCCACTCGCTCTCGCTGCGCCCGCCGAGCGCCGCGCCGATGCCGCTGACGATCATCACCAGCAGGAGTGGACCGATCCGCCAGGCCATCTCCTGAACGAACACGGACGTCAGCGACCCGGTGCCGCCCCGTCGGTCGAGGGGCTGCGTGCGGACGACCGCCGACGGCGACAGGGCGCCGTACAAGTGGGGGAACGTGTCGTCACCCACCGGGTCCTCGCGCCACGGCACGTCGAGCCGGTCCGTCTCGATGGTCAGCAGGAGCAGTGGCTCGTGTACGTCGCCGTAGTAGCGCGTGAACGTCGGCTTCACCTGTTCGCGGCGCGACGCGTGGATGAAGCCTTCCTCGTCGAGAGTGCGGCCCAGCGTCGAGGTCGTGTAGGCGCCGGAGGCCTTCGCGGCCTCCCAGTCGCCCGCCGTGGCGATGTGGAAGATCTGCATCAGCGTGGCCGCTCTGAGTGGTTCATCGCGGTCAGCCTACGAGTCGGCCTGGTCGATGACGCGGAGGTGCGCTGGCATGCGTTGCTCTGATTGGATGTGTCCCAATTCTCGGGTCGTCGAGCCCTTGAAGTCGCACTCTCATGTCGAGGTCCGTGCATCGCTTCCCGCGAGTCGTTCTCGGTAGCGCGCGTACCTTCGCACCTGTCTCCCGTGGGTGGTTCGTCAATCGGTCCGGGTGCGAAGGCTCCCCGCTAGGGTCGGGATCATCACCGTCGCTGGGACGAGGTGCAGCCCGAGGAGGGCGGTGGTGGTGGCGGTGCCTGCTCCGGAGAGGAGGGGCGGGACCAGTGAGATCGCTGTCAGCGACACTGCCGTCCAGACGAATCGCTCGGCGGGGCGAGCGCTCCAACGAAGTAGCGCGACGGCAATGACGATGCCAACGACCGAGAAGAAACCGGTCACCACGGCGAAGCCGGACAACGGGATCGTCTCGCCGCCATCGGTGACCGCGAAGTCGACGCCAACGGCCTGGGCAAGCGCAGCGGCGAGGGTGGTGGCCACCATCGCTACGAGCGTGGCGATGAAGCCGGTGGCGGCGAGCCCGCGGAGTCGGCGGGTGTCGCTGGTCTGGCCCGATTCTGGGCCTGCGGCGACTCGGGTGTCATTCACGCTGTCCATGTCGTTCCTCCATCGTTCGGTGACTGAGGTACGGGGTGTGTTGACTGGCATGCGAAGGCCGGGCCCTGGGGTGACGATGCGCACCCTCGCCGTGCGACGGCCGGGGTTCCGCAGGGCGCGGACGCCGGTGCCAAGGAGCCAGCCCGGCGTCCCGTCCGAGGACCGGCCCGGGCTCGCCCTCGCGCAGCTCCAGCTGCACTCGCCCGCAGGTGACGACGCCGAACGCGTCGTACCACTCCGCCGTGACCACCGCGAGACGCGCGCCACCGCGCAGCTCGAGCGTCCGCACCGGGACTACTCCGTGCCGTCCGCCAGCAGGCGCTCCGGCAGCCCGAGCCGCGGGAACTGGTCGTCGTGGAAGATGAGGATCTCGGTGATCGCCCCGCCGGCGATCCGCAGGACGTCGATCGTCAGTGGCAGGTACGCGTCCTCCTGCTTCTGCCACAGGTAGAAGGCGATGGCCGGCTGCCGGTTCACGGAGGTGAGGACGCCGCGCAGGCCCTTCATGCCCTCGAAGCCATCCTCGACCCAGCTGCTCACCACCGCGTCGCGGCCGACGTACAGGCCCGGCGTTGGCGGCATCGAGCAGCGGACGTCGTCCCGCAGCATGGCAGCGAGCCCTTCGACGTCCGTGGCCACGCTCGCGTCGGTAAAGCGACGTATGAGGTCGCGCGTCTCTGCGTCCTCCTCGCCGCCGGTCCAGTCCTGCCGCTCGGCGGGCAGGTGCTCCCGCATGCCGGCGCGGGCACGCTGCAGCGCGCTGTTCACGGAGTTGACGGAGTCCCCGAGGAGCTCTGCGACGTCTTTGGCCGGCCAGCCGAGCACGTCCCGCAGGATCAGCACGGCCCGGGGGCGCGGCGCGAGGTGCTGGACTGCGACCAGGTACGCCAGCTCGATCGTCTCCCGCGCGACGGCGAGGGTCTCCGGCTCGTCCGCGTCGCCCGCGGGCAGCTCGTCGAGCAGCCGGTCCGGGTAGGGCTGCAGCCACAGCACCTCGCCGCCGGTCGCAGGCTCCGGGCGGCGCTTGGCGAGCAGGTCGAGGCAGGCGTTGGTGGCGATCCGGTACAGCCAGGCCCGGAACGTCGACCGCCCCTCGAAGGTCTCCCGCCGCCGCCAGGCGCGGAAGAACGTCTCCTGCACGGTGTCCTCGGCGTCCTCGAACGACCCGAGCATCCGGTAGCAGTGCACGTGCAGCTCCCGCCGGTGACGCTCCGCCAGCCCCGAGAACGCCGGCTCGTCGACCTCGCCCAGACCGCTCACGTCCAGCCCCTCCAGCCGCGTATCCGCACTCATTACGTCATCCTTCCGCCTCATCGTGTCCCGTTGCAGGTATGACGGGCGCAGGAGCGAAAACTCATCACTAGCTGGAACACATCACCGGCAGCAGTCGGGCACATCGGGATCTGCCGCAGATAGCGTGCGCTGCGGCCATCCGGTCATGCCGCGAAGAGTCGTGTGCTTTCTGCCGACGACCGACATGGGACAGCTAGTCTCAGCGCTGTCCTACACCCGCAGCTTTCGGAGGAGTCGCCGCATGTCAGGAGACAGCGAAGCAGCGGCATCCGGCCGGTTCCAGAAAAGCTCGACCGCCCGTATGGGTGCCGCTGCCGCGTTCGCGGTGCTACTGGCAGGGTCCGCCATGACCGGTTGGCATTGGCGGACCCATCCCACCGCGTTCCCGTCCGCCGGAAATGGATGGGGATCGGAGAGCTTCCCGGTGGGCAAGACGCACTATGTGGCAATGGTCGGCCATCTGGAGGACGCCGAGAGAGTGCGCATTGACCGGGTCACGCCAGTCTTCATGAAGAACACGGCTCGCGCAGAGGTGCGCTTCCTCGTCTGCACCATCGACCCGGCCAGCGGGGTCGGTGGAGTCGGCCTGGTAGGTCGACGCTCGTTCAACAAGACGTGTCCCGAACCCGTGCCCGCCGAAGGGGCTTGGTTTGAGCCAGATGACTCGGCGCACCAAGACATCGTCATGGCCATCACGCCACGGACCGACGGTGCAGTGAACATGTCGGCGATAGAGATCACCTATACACAAGGCTGGCAGCACGGGACTCAGGTCACGGGGCCGTCCTACGAGGCCCCCTATCGCGCTCCCTGACTTTGACGGGGTCGCGACGAAAACAGCTAGGACTTGTCTTCGAGCGCACGCCTCGATTGGTGCACGCCGACGGCGTGCAACGCACTCTCCTCGCGGTTAGGAGTCAACTCAAGTCTGGGCAGACCCATTGGGTGAGACGAATGCTTGAGCGGACTCCCTGATCGGGCGCAGATAGCGTGTGCTGCGGCCCTCCCCACATGCCGCAGTGAGCGATGGCCGGGATCGGCTGACGAGTCGTCCACTCGCCACATATCGTCTCCTGTGGCCCAGCCCTAGCGGGTGGTCACCCCAAGGGTCTGCTGGCACATGGAGGGGGAGGCAGCCCGTTCGAGCCGGGCCATGGTGGGCACAACGTCCTCACGTGCCGCATTCCGCGCGGGCACGCCCATGCACACTGCGGCCGGGAGAACGCCGGTAAGCCCGTGCACGTGACAGGTGCGGAGAGTGGTCGCGATGCAGGCGACCTGGAGCCAGCCGGTCACCGAGGTGGTGGTGTTCTCGAACGACTCGGGTTCCGGCAACGCCCATTGCTCGTCGGTCAGATCACTGGAGTACGCCATCCCACACCTGCCGACCAGCCTGCCCGGTGCAGTCACGAACAAATGGGACGCACCCATGAGAGGGCCTCACGCGTGGTGAAGAGAGAATTTTGACTAGTTGTCCACAGTGCAGCCGATCAGGCTGAATCTGGCACGGAATGTCGGTGGTCCCTGGTTGGCTTCTCGTATGGCGATCATGACGAGCGAGCTTCCCGGCACCGCATCCGCGGTGCTGGTGTTCGCGCGCTCGAGCCGGGTTGCTGCCGATCGTGCGGAGGCCGAGCTGCTGGTCGCGGCGTGTGAGTGGGCTGACCTGCACCCGGCCGAGTCGGTGTCGGATGCGGCCGCGTTCCTGATCCCGGGTGGCTCGGAGCATGAGGAGCCGGTCGCTGGCCCGGGGGCGCCGTTGGTGGCGGAGTTCTGCATCGCCGAGGCGCTGTCCTGAGGAGGGCCGCTAGGCCCGTCTCGAAGGGTCGGTGCGGTCCTGGTCATCTCGACGGTGTCAGCGAAGCACCTGATTGGCCAGGCGATCGAGCTGCGGCACCGCCTCCCACGGCTGTGGCGACTCGTCCACGCCGGTAACCTCCCGGCCTGGCGTGCTCGCCGGGTCGCGGAGACCACCATCCACGCTGACTTGTCCCGTGAGGCGGCGTCGTACGTCGACGCCCAGCTCGCCCCGTTCGCGCATCGCACCTCGACCTCGGCCGTCGATCGGTTGGTGGATGCGGCGATCGCCCGGTTCGACCCCGAACGCGCTGCTGCCGAAGCCCGGCTCGCTGCCGACAGGCGGCACGTGACGATCGAGGAGGAGCAGGTCTCCTTCGCCGGCACCATCCGGGTGACCGCCGAGCTCGACCTGGCCGACGCCCTCGACTTCGGCGCCGCCGTCACCCACGGTGCAGACGTCTTGAAGAGCCTCGGGTCCGAAGAGTCGCTCGATGCCCGGCGGGCGTCCGCGGTCGGTGAGATGGCGCGGTCCCAGCTTTCGCTCGACCTGTCCGCGGGTTTGGAGACAGGCGCCAGGGCGCCTTCCTCAACCAGCGATGCGGCTCCGGCGGCCCGGCAGGTGGTCCTCCACGTGCACATGCGTGACGACGACCCGATCGCTCGCCTCGAACGCGGCAACCTCGCCACCGTCGACCAGATCCAGCAGTGGTGCGGCCAGTCCTCCACCGAGGTGGTGGTGAAGCCGGTCATCGACCTCAACGAACACATTGTCTGCGAGGGCTACCAACCCTCGGCCCGGCTTCGCGAGCAAGTCAGCCTGCGCGACCAGACCTGTGTCTTCCCGTGGTGCACCAGACCCGCCAGAGCCGGCGACCTCGACCACATCACTCCGTGGGAGTCCGGCGGCCCCACCTCGACGGCGAACCTTGCCGCGCTCTGCCGACGACACCACCGCCTGAAGACCCACTCCGCCTGGCGCTACAAGCGCACCGGCCCCGCGACGTACACCTGGACCAGTCCGCATGGCCACATCTTCGTCCGCGGCCCCGCGGGCACCGATCCCGGTTGACCACCGCGCCCCACACCCCGCCAGTGTTTGACCGGCTGGGCTGTCGGCGCGCTCGACTTGATGACCCCGCCTGCGCGAGTCTCGTGGCAAGCATCCCTCCTCGACTCTCGGCGGGGGCTCTCCGACGAACGCAGTGATGGTGAGCCATGAGCGAAATCGACTCGGTGAGCGTGGAGCTTTCGAAGGACGAGGCGCTGGTGCTCTTCGAGCCGTTCGCAACCAACTACCAGGACCTGGTCCGCCGGGCTCGCCAACGACTGCTGGACCGCGGCGGAGCCTGACCCGCCTAGAACAGCCGGTGCTCGGAGTCGTCCATGCCGCGCAGGGAGTCGTAGTCGACGATCGCGCACACGATGCCGCGGTCGGTAGCGAGCACGCGGGCCTGCGGCTTGATCTCCTGGGCGGCGTAGATGCCGCGCACGGGACGGAGCAGAGGATCGCGGTTGAGCAGCTCGAGGTAGCGAGTGAGCTGCTCCACCCCGTCGATGTCGCCGCGCCGCTTGATCTCGACGGCGACGGAGGCACCTGCGGCGTCGCGGCACATCAGGTCGACCGGGCCGATGGCGGTGGGGTACTCGCGTCGTACGAGCGTCAGGCCGTCGGCCAGCGTGGCCGGATGCTCGGCGAGCAGCTCCTGGAGGTGCTTCTCGACGCCGTCCTTCTGCAGGCCGGGATCGATCCCGAGGTCATGGGTCGAGTCGTGGAAGATCTCCTCGACCAGGATGCGCAGCGTGTCATCAGTCTTCGAGGTGACCGTCCACTCGACCCGGCCGTCCTCGGTGGTGCCCTCCTTGACGGTGCACGGCGGGCTCATCCAGTTCAGCGGCTTGTAGGAGCCGCCGTCGGAGTGCACCAGCACCGATCCGTCGGACTTGAGCATCAGCACTCGGGTGGCCATCGGCAGGTGCGCCGACAGCCGTCCGGCATAGTCCACCTGGCAACGAGCGACTACCAATCTCACGGCGAGGAATCTACAGTCCTCCTCATGTACGACGTCCGCCCGGCCACCGCAGCCGACCTGCCCGGCATCGCGACGATCGAGGACTCGGGCCTCGCGTTGTTCGAGGAAGCCCTCGGCGACCTGACCGGCAACGTACTCGCCTCGCCTGCACCGTCGGGGGAGGAGCGTGCGACGCAGCCGGGGTTCCTGCTCGTCTCCGGCGACCCGGCGGTCGGCTTCGTCCATGTCGTGGAGCTCGACGGCCACGCCCACCTCGAGCAGATCTCGGTGCTCCCGGGACACGGGCGACGCGGCGTGGGAACGGCGCTGGTGCGGGCAGCCGTGGCCGAGGCGACCGAGCGCGGGTTCGACGAGATCACCCTCACGACCTATGCCGACCTGTCGTGGAACGGTCCCTTCTACGCACGTCTCGGCTTCACCGAAGTCGAGCCGGCGGACCATCTGAGGGCGATCAGGGAGCACGAGCAGGAGCTGGGGCTTGACCAGCACGGCCGGCGGATCGCCATGCGAGCGGGCGGTGTGGGCGATCACACGCCCGGCCGCTGAGGGACCCGTGGGAGGATGCCCGCCATGACGAGTACCCCCGCAGAGCAGCGTGTCTTCAAGACCATCGGCGTGATCGGCCTGGGCACCATGGGCGCTGGCATCGCTGAGGTCTTCGCCCGTAACGGCTTCACCGTCATCGGTGTCGAGCTGAGCGAGGACGCCATCGAGCGGGGCCGCCAGCACCTCGAGCACTCCACCGGCCGCGCGGTGAAGCGCGAGAAGATCACCGAGGCGGAGCAGGCCGAGATCCTCGGCCACATCAGCTTCACCACGAGCATCGACGGGCTGGCCGACGCCGACTTCGTCGTCGAGGCGGTGGTGGAGTCGATCGAGATCAAGAAGGACATCTTCCGCAGGCTCGACGCGGTCGTCCGCCCCGACGCGATCCTCGCCACCAACACCTCGTCGCTCTCGGTCACGGAGATCTCCACGGCCAACCACAGCCCCGGCCGGGTCGTCGGCGTGCACTTCTTCAACCCCGCCCCCGTGCAGAACCTCGTCGAGATCGTGCGCACGGTCGTCACCGAGCCCGACGTGCTCGACGCCGTGACGGGCCTGGTCGGCCAGCTCGGCAAGAATCCCGTGGTGTGCGGTGACAAGGCCGGCTTCATCGCCAACACCCTGCTCTTCGGCTACCTCAACCACGCGGTCTCCTTCTTCGAGGGCCACTACGCCACCCGCGAGGACATCGACGCCGCCATGCGCTTCGGCTGCGGCTACCCGATGGGCCCGCTCGCGCTGCTCGACCTGATCGGCCTCGACACGGCGTACGAGATCCTCGACACGATGTACAAGCAGGGCCGCGACCGCCTGCACGCGCCGGCGCCGATCCTCAAGCAGATGGTGACCGCCGGCCTGCTGGGCCGCAAGACCGGCCGCGGCTTCTACACCTACGACGGTCCGGACTCCTCGGCCGTCGTACCCGACGAGCGCACTCCGTCGGCCGACAGCGCCCCCCAGCTGCAGCACGCGATCGGCCGCGTCGGCGTCGTCGGCACGGGCACCATGGCCTCGGGCATCGTCGAGGTGTTCGCCAAGGGCGGCTACGACGTGCTCTACGTCGGCCGTTCGCGGGACAAGGTCGACGGCGTCCGCGCCACCATCGAACGCTCGCTCGACAAGGCCATCGGCCGCGGCAAGCTCGACGAGGCGACCAAGGTCGAGGTGCTCGGCCGGCTCACCGGTACGACGACGCTCGACGACCTCAAGGACGTAGACATCGTCGTCGAGGCTATCGCCGAGGACCTCGCGGTCAAGACGACGCTGTTCGAGAACCTCGACGACATCTGCAAGCCGGGCGCGATCTTGGCCACCACGACCTCGTCCCTGCCGATCATCGCGCTGGCGAAGGCCACGTCGCGGCCGCAGGACGTCGTCGGCATGCACTTCTTCAACCCGGCCGCGATCATGAAGCTCGTCGAGGTGGTCACCACCGTCTCGACCTCCGACGACGTCGCCGAGACCACCCGCGCGCTGTGCGGGAAGCTCGGCAAGGTGGCCGTCTCGTGCGGCGATCGCGCCGGCTTCATCGTCAACGCGCTGCTGTTCCCCTACCTCAACGACGCCGTCAAGATGCTGGAGGCGCACTACGCGACCGCCGACGACATCGACGTCGCCATGAAGCAGGGCTGCGCTCTGCCGATGGGCCCGTTCGAACTGCTCGACGTGGTCGGCAACGATGTCTCGCTTGCGATCCAGCGCGAGCTCTACCTGGAGTTCCGCGAGCCCGGGTTCTCACCGGCGCCGCTGCTCGAGCACCTGGTCACCGCGGGCTACCTCGGTCGCAAGACCAAGCGCGGGTTCAGGGACTACTCCGCCCGCTGACAGCCGTCAGGGGCTCCGGCGTGGCCGCACCCGCAGCACCCGGTCACCGGTGCCGTTGCCGGTGGTGATCAACAGGTCACCGCGAGGTGTCTGCGTGATCGAGCGCAGTCGGCCGTACTTGCGCAGGGCAGGGGGCGTGCGGACGTTGCGCAGCTTGCCCTGTGCATCGAACTTCATGAACAGCACGCGCTCGCCCTTGAGTGCCGCGACGGCGAGGGTGCCGGCGTACGCCCCCCACTCACGGCCGGCGACCCACGCGGCGCCCGAGGTGGCCACGGTGGGACTGCCGGAGCTCCAGCGGGCCTTGATCTGCCGACCGGGCAGCGAGGTGTCGGTCATCGGGACCGACTCGTTGTAGCCGGGCACGGGGTTCCAGCCGTAGTTCCCTCCGCTGCGCAGCCGGTTGACCTCGTCGTCGCGGTCGGGGCCGTGCTCGGCCGACCAAAGGCTGCCGTCCGTGCGCTGGGACAGTCCCTGCACGTTGCGGTGACCGTAGGTGAAGACGTAGCGGGTGGCAGGGACCGACGAGTCGATCCAGCGGTTCCCCGGCCACGGGGCGCCGGTGCGCCGGTTCAGTCGCAGCGTCTTGCCGCCCGGCGACCCGAGGTCCTGCGCGTTGGTGCCGACGGCGGCGTCGCCGGTGCCGACGAGCAGCGCGCCATCGCGCGTGATGAGCAACCGGCAGCCGCCGTGCCGCCCGCTGGTGGCCGGCAGACCGGAGATCAAGACCTGTGGGTCACTGACCGTGGCCGCCTCGGTGTCGAGCTTCCAGGCGAGCACGCGCACGTCGTTGCCGCTCTTGGCGTAGCCACCGAGGCAGGTGTAGATGCGGCCGTTGTCTGCGAAGCCCGGGTCGATCGCCAGCGACATCAGGCCGGTCTCGCCCTGCGCCCAGACGAGGTCGGTCGGCAACGCGACGGTACGACGCGTGCCGCGGCGCCACGGCGACAGCTGTCCTTCGCGCTCGGTGATCAGCAGGCGTCCGCCGCCGAGGGACTGGACGTCCCACGGGGTGCTGAGCCCGGTCACGAGGGGCTTGACGCGCAGGGCGGGCGCATCGGCCCGCTCGGCCCGGGCCTTCGGCGACGCAAGCGGCTCAGCCGCGCCGTTGCCGAAGGCGACATCGTGGACAGCGAAAGGAGACAGGTGGCGACGACGACGGCGAGCGGGGTCATCGCACGACGCTAGCGCGTCTCAGCTCGCGCGGTCGTCGGCCACCATGGCGGCGAGCTTGGCCCGGGTACTGATGTCGAGCTTGCGGTAGATGTGCGAGAGATGGGCATCGACGGTGCGCGGGGAGATGAACAGCTGGTCGGCGATCTGGCGACTGGTGAGCCCGTCGGCGATCTTGTCGGCCACCTGGCGCTCGGCCCGCGTCAGCAGCGCCAGGGGAGTGGCGCGCAGCGAGTCGGGGTCGGGGGCTCCGGTGAAGATGGCGGCCACGCTGCGGAGGCCGGCCTGGGTGAACTCGCCGCGCTCGATCCAGCCGTGGGGGGCCACTCGTGCGGGCTCGATGGGATAGTCAGCGGAGTAGCCCCAGGCCGTCGCGTGCCGTGGCGCCCGCAGCGCAACGGCGGCCGCGGCGAGCAGCCTGCTCTCCGACTGGCCACGCTGCTCCGCGACGTACCCCAGGCCGTCGAGCGCGTCTGCGATGCGCAGCGGCATCGGCATGGTGGTGGCCTGGTCGAGGGCGTTGAGCAGCGTCGTAGCGGCCTGGTCGATGTCGCCGAGCGCGATGAAGGCGCGGCCCAGCAGCAGCCTGCCGTCGACGGCGTCGCGGCCGAGTCGGCTGCTGTCGGCGAGTACGACGACGTCGGCGGCGAGCCCGGCCGCTCGCGGCAGGTCGCCGGCCGCGAAGAGGTCGCGTGCGTCCTGGGCGAGCACCGGCAGCCGGACGGCCCACGGCAGGGTCTCGCGGTCGACGTCCATCGGTGTGTAGTCGTGGTCGAGGGTGCGCAGCAGGGTCTCGGCGAGCAGGGCGACGCGGTCCTCGGCGAGCTCGCGGGCATCGCGCAGCACTGCGCGCGCGGCCGACGCGGCCTCGACCGTGCGGCCCTGCTCGAGCGCGACCTTGCCGAGCAGGGTGCGGGCCGAGAGCGTGATCCAGCGTTCGTCGTTGGCGTCGGTGCTGGCCATGATCGACGCCGCTGCGCGGGTCGCGGCCGGGAAGTTGCCGCGCGAGACGGCGATGTCAGTGAGCGTGCGGGTGGCCTGACGGACGATGGACCGGCTGACGGCGTCGAGGTCGATGGCGCGCTGCGCCTCCTTCTCGGCCCGGGTCAGGTCGCCGGCGTCGAGGTGCATCTCCGCGCGGATCGAGGCGGTGTTGGCCAGCTGCAGGTCGGTGTCATCGGCGTTGAGAGCGTGCTCGTCGGCCCGGTCGAGCAACCACAGGCCCTCGTAGGTGCCACGCACCTCGGAAGCCGCGATGCCAGCCCGGCGAGCCACCTGCGCGCCGATGGCCGCCGGCCCATCGCCACTGACGAGCGCCGCCTCGAGGATCTCGACGGCCTCGCGGGCTCGCATGGAGGTGTAGAGCGAGGAGAAGATGCGGTTGGCGAGCGCGTAGCCGGTGTCGCGGGTCGCTGCGTCGGCACACGCCCCGAGGATCGCCGTACGCATGACCGGCAGGTCGCCCAGCCAGGGTGCGTCGGCGGCGCCGAAGTTCTCGTGGTCGGGAGCCGCCCGGTCGGCCCAGCGCAGCAGCCCGGCGCGCGCCTGCGCACCGTCGTCGGTCGACGCGGTGAGGAACGCGCCGTGCCGACGGATCGGCGAGAGCATGTCGAAACGCCCGTCGGGCAGCACTTCGAGCAGGCTGCGCCGCACCAGCCGCGCGGCGAGAGGTGCCGCGACCTCGCGGGTCACGCCGGCGATCTCGGCGAGCACGTCGATGCCCACCGGGCTCGACATCTGCGCCATCCGCCGGAAGCACAGCTGCTGGTCGTCGTCGAGAAGCTCGTACGACGCGTGCACGGCCTCAGACAGGGAGGCGGCCGGGACCACGTTGGCGATGCCGACCAGGGCGATCTGCACCGCGAACTGCTCGATCAGCAGCGGTAACCCGCCCGCGGCGGTGAGCAGGCGGCGTACGTCGGACTCGTTGGCGACCAGGTCGATCGGGTAGCCGCCGGCAGTCTCGACCCGGTTGCGCATCAGGTCCACCGCCGGCCCGGCGAGCGGCTCGTGGATGCCGGGCACCGGCAGCGGCCCGACGCGTACGACGCGTTCGGCGGGCTGGCCGGCCATCGTCAGCGCGGTCATGGCGAGCCGGGCGGTGCTCGTGGTCTCCAGCACCTGCTGGAAGGTCGCCCCGAGTGTGTCGGGTCCGGGGGCGTCGACGTCCACACCGTCGACGACGAGCAGGGTGTCGGAGCCGTCGAGGGCGCGGCAGAGCGCACCTTCGGGAGTGTCGCCGGGGGCGGCCTCCACATCGAGCACGTCGAGGCACGCGGTCAGCACCGCGTCGGTGTCTCGCAGGCCGCGGGCGTTGACCCACGCGGCACCGGAGGTCCCGGCCGTGGCGTGCCGTGCGAGCAGCGTCTTTCCGCTGCCGGGAGGGCCCACGATGCTGACCCAGCGCGAGCTCGACAGTGCGGAATCCAGGAGCTCCCGGACCCGCTCGCGACCGATGCACGGTGTCAGCACAGTGCAGAACTTATCGGTCTACCCGCTCAAGGTTTAGGTAGGACTACCGATGCCCGCAAATGCCTTCCTGCGGAAGGCTCATGCCAGGCACCACAGGAGTAGGCCACACAGGGGTTGGCCTACTCCGGGGGACAGTGCCCTCGGCAGGCCGCGACTCGATGCGAGAGTCGTGGCCTGCCTTTCATTCCGGGTCATTTCGGGGGTTTCCGGGCGCCGAGCCGGTTGCCCCAGCCACGTACGCTGTCGCCATGGAGTACGTCGTCCTGATCCTCGTCATCGTGGCCGCTATCGGTGGCGTCGCGCTCATGTCGCGCAACGGCAAGCGCCGCGCGGCAGAGAAGAAGGTCACCGAGCTGGCCCCGGTGAAGCGCCTCGTCGACGAGGACGTCACCGCCCTGGGCGTCGAGCTCCAGCACTTCGACGTGGAGATGTCAGGACGCGAGCTCACCGAAGGCGCCAACGCCGACTACCAGCGGGCGCTCGACTCCTACGAGTCGGCCAAGCACGCCGCCGACTACCTCACCGAGCCCGAGCAGGTCCGGCACGTCACCGAGATCCTCGAGGACGGCCGCTACGCAATGGCCTGTGTACGGGCCCGGGTCGACGGCCTGCCGCTGCCTACGCGCCGGCCACCGTGCTTCTTCGACCCACGGCACGGCCTGTCGGTGGCCGACGTGTCGTACACGCCGCCCGGCGGCGCCCAACGCGACGTACCAGCCTGCGAGCTCGATGCCGAGCGCGTCCGGGCCGGTGCCGAGCCCGACATCCGCAAGGTGATGGTCGGGTCGCAGCGGGTGCCCTACTGGCAGGGTGGTCGCGCCTACCAGCCCTACGCCATGGGCTACTACGGCGCCTTCGGCCCGATGGAGTGGATGTTCATGGGCATGCTCTTCAGCGGCGGCTTCGACGGCCTCGGTGAGGGCATCGGCGCGATCGGCGAAGGCGTCGGCGACGCCTTCGGTGGCATCGGCGACATGTTCGACGGGTTCGACTTCTAGAGCGGCTCGCCGTCGGCGATCAAGAAGACATCCGCCTAGCCCTTCTGGCGCGATCGATATGCGGCAACGGCAACGCGGTTGCCACAGGTGGTGCTGCAGAACCGGCGCGAGCGGTTGCGTGAGAGGTCGAGCACCAGGCCATCGCACGTGTCGTTGGCGCACACGCCCAGCCTCGACGTCTCGTCGGCGCGGATCATGTCGATCATGGCCATGGCCGTCTCGACGGCGATCCGGGTGCGCAGCGGCCGGTCGGGGCCGACAGCGTGCAGGTGCCAGTCCCACTCGTCGTGCCGCACCAGCTGGGGGAGCGCGTCGGCCTCGCTGAGCATCAGGTTGACCAGGGCAACCGCCTCGTCGCGCGTGCTGGTCAGGAGCGTGCGTAGCGCGGGACGCAGCGCACGGACGTCAGCCAGCTCGGCCTCGTCGCCGTCGCGGCGACCGGTGTACTCGAACTGTTCGTAGAACGCGTCCAGCTCGGCCACCGTGGTGAGCGTGTCGGGCTCCTCGGCGGAGTTGGCGAGCACCACCGCAGCCTGGAGGCTCACCTCGGTGTCATGGGTGAAAAGCATGTTGACAGGTTACAACATCGCGGACTAACGTCATGCGTCATGACGACAATGACTCATGACAACACGGTGGTGAGTGGTTCCCGGCTGGGGGCCGGGCTGGGCCTGGCCGTCGTCTCGGCCGCGTCGTTCGGCCTCTCGGGCAACCTCGCCAGGGGCCTGCTCGATGCCGGCTGGAGTGCGGGTGCCGCGGTGGCGGTCCGGGTCTCGATCGCGACGGTCGTGCTGATGGTCCCGGCGCTGGTCCTGCTGGGCGGGCGCTGGCACCTGCTGCGCAAGAACCTGCCGATCATGGCCGGCTTCGGGCTCGTGGCGATCGCGGGCTGCCAGCTCGCCTACTTCAACGCGGTGTCACACATGCAGGTCGGGGTCGCTCTCCTCATCGAGTACACGGCTCCCGTCGCGGTCATCTGCTGGCTCTGGCTACGGCACGGCGAGCGTCCGAGCCGGTTGACGCTGGCCGGTGCGGTGCTGGCGGCACTCGGCCTGGTGCTCGTCCTCGACCTGCTCTCCGGTGCAGACCTGAGCGCTGTCGGTGTGTTCTGGGCACTCGGCGCGACGGCCGGGGCGGCGGTCTACTTCGTGCTGTCGGCCAGCGAGACCACCGGGCTGCCGCCCATCGTGCTGGCAGCCGGTGGGATGACGCTGGGCGCGCTGGCGCTGCTGGTCGCAGGTGCTGTCGGCATCGTGCCGATGGCGGTCTCGACCCAGCCGGTGACCTACAACGGCACCACGGTGGCCTGGTGGCTGCCGCTGCTGGGCCTGGGCGTGGTGACCGCCGCGCTCGCCTACGTCACCGGCATCGCGGCATCCCGACGGCTGGGCTCACGACTCGCGTCGTTCGTCGCGCTGGTCGAGGTGCTGTTCGCGCTGCTCTTCGCGTGGCTGCTGCTCGACGAGGTGCCGCACCAGGTGCAGGTGCTCGGCGGTGTGCTGATCTTGGCCGGTGTGGTGGTCGTCAAGCTGGGGGAGCGTCGTACGACGGTGGTCAGCGCGCATCCTGCCGGCGGATGAAGATCTCCCGCGTCAGCATGAGTACGGCGGCCGCGGTGGGGATCGCGAGGAGCGCACCCACGACGCCGAGCAACCCGGCGCCGACGAGCGCCGCGATCACCGTGACCGACCCGGGGATGTCGACCGAGCGTGACATCACCCGCGGGTAGATCAGGTAGTTCTCGAGCTGCTGGTAGACGACGTAGAAGATCAGGCAGGCGATGCCGATCTTCGGGTCGGTCGCGAAGCCGATCGCCGTGACGACGACCGCGCCGATGCTGGCGCCGATCATCGGGATGACGTCGAGCAGCGCGACGACGAACGCCAGCGCCACGGCGTACTTGCCGAGGCCCACGACGAACAGGAAGATCAGGCTGGTCACGCCGGCGCACAGGGCGACGATGAACGCCCCGGAGACGTAGCCGCCGACGCTCCGGATCACCCGGTCGCCGAGCTTCGCGACGCGCGGTCGACGCGAGGCCGGGGCCAGACGGTAGATCGCGCTCTTGGTGGCGTCGAGGCCGGCGAGGAAGTAGAGCATCAGGACCACGACGACGAAGCCGTTGAGCAGCGTCGAGACGACCTTGAGGCCGATGCCGAGTGCGCCGCCGAAGATGCTCGAGACGAGGTCACCCTGCTCGACCTTCTCCTTGATCTTGGCGATGACGTCGTACTTGTCGTCGAGGCGCTGGACCTGCTTGTTCTGCTGCAGGTTGTCGAGCCAGCCGGGGGAGTTCTGGGTGATCTGTGCGACCTGGTCGGAGATCACCGGCACGATCGCCATCACGAAGCCGACCAGGGCGACCACGACGATCGTGATGACGGCGAAGACCGCCCACGACCGCTTGAGGCCACGGGCCTGGAACCACTCGACGGCCGGGTTGAGGCCGGCGGCGAGGAACAGCGCCACGACGATCAGGATCAGCGTGGAACCGATGGCCAGGATCTGGGTGCCGAGCCAGAACGCCAGCAGTGCGCCGACGCCGCCGAAGAAGCCGATGTAGAACGGCGAGTGGCGCTCGAAGGGCTTCCCGGGCGCCCCGAACTCCGTCGCCCTGGTCTCGACCGCCTCGCGTGCGACCTCGGCCGACTCGGCCTGCTTCGTCGCGTCGGCCGCTGCGGCTTCAGCTCTTTCGGCCGCTGCCTTGCCGGGACGCAGCAGCGGGTTCAGGACTCGTCCTCGGCGAAGCCCGACACCACGTCGCGCAGCGCGCCAAGCTGGGCGGCGATGGCGTCGCGGCGCTTGGTCATCCGGTCGACCTCGGCCCTGACCACGGCGAGCTCACGCTCGGCTTCGGCCGTGCCGCTCGACGCGACGGAGTCGGCCTGGGTCTTGGCCGTGGCCACGATCTGCTCGGCCTCGCGGCGGGCGCGAGCCAGCAGCGCCTCGGACTCCGACTGGGCCTGCTGACGATGGGCGGTGGCCTGGGTGATGGCCTCGCGGGCGCGCTGCTCGGCAGCGGTCGCGCGCTGCTCGGCCTCGGAGACCAGTCGAGCGGTCTCGGCGGTCGCGTTGGAGTGGTGGTCGGTGGCCTCGCGGGCGAGCCGCTCCTTCTCCACCGCGAGAGTGCGCCGGGCCTCCTGCACCTCTCGGTCGGCTGCGGCTCGGGCCTGCTCGGCCTCGCGCTTGGCGGACGTGCGCAACTCATTGGTCTCCTGCTGGGCGGCCAGGCGCACCTGGTCGGCCTCGCGCTGCGCCGAGGCACGGTGGTCGTCAGCCTCGGTCTTGGCCAGCACCCGCTCCTGCTCGGCATCGGCGGTGATGCGGGTGCGGGTCTCGTCGAGCTCCTTGAGCTGCACCAGCCGCATGTCCTCGGCCTCCCGCGCCGCGTCGGCACGGATCGCCTTGGCATCCCGGTTGGCCTGCGAGCGGATCTCGTCGGCGTCGCGCAGGGCCGCCTCGCGGACGTCGGCGGCCTCGTCCTCGGCCAGCTTGAGCATCGAGGTCGCCCGACCACCGAGACCGGCATACGACGGGGTCTCGTTCTCGGCGAGCTGGGCCTTGACCGACTCGAGCTCACGTTGCAGGTCGATCACCCGCTGCTCGGACTGGCTCAGGCTGCTGCCGAGGCCGGACTTCTCCGAGAGGAGCTGGCGCACTCCTGCGTCGACGGCGTCCTTGTCGTAGCCCCCGCGGCGTACGGCGGGGAAGGTCGGCACGCTCGAGGTGGCGGTGGACAGCGTGGGTCCGGTCGCGGCAGCCACCGGAGCCGGGCGAGCGGCCGGCGCAGGCGTGCTGGGCGCCGCACGGGGAGCGGGCATCGGCGGGATCACCGGCGCGGGCCTCTGGGCCGGAGGGGTCGTCACGGCAGGAGCGGCAGCCGGCACGGCCGGAGCCTGCTGGGTGCGCTCCGCAGGCTTCTCGACTGCGGGCTTCTCGGCGGCGGGCTTCGCGGGAGCCGGAGGCGCGGCAGCCTTCGCAGGCGCGGCCTTCTCGGGAGCAGCCTGCTTCGACGCCACGGGCAGCACCTGAGTGGGCTCCTCGTCGGCATTCCCGGTCTCTTCGTCGGGCTCCTCGTCGAAGATGGACAGGCCCTCGTCGCGGCTCATGTGTTGCGCACCCTTCTCGTCGCGTGTGTGGCAGGGTCCGGCGACCCCAACTTGGTCAGTGTCCCTGATGTCGGGTCGCTGAGACACCCCGGCTCGCGGACCGAAGGGCATCCAGTCGACGAACCGGGGTGGGGTGGGACGGGTGGGGCGCCTCAGACCCCGCGGAAGCGGTTGATCTGGTCGAGATGCTTGTCACGCATCTCGGTGTCGCGCACGCCGAGCCCCTCCTCGGGCGCCAGGCAGAGCACGCCGACCTTGCCCTGATGGGCGTTCTTGTGCACGTCGAGCGCGGCCTGGCCGACGTCCTCGAGCGCGTAGGTCCTCGACAGGGTCGGGTGGATCATCCCCTTCGAGATCAGCCGGTTGGCCTCCCACGACTCGCGGTAGTTGGCGAAGTGCGAGCCGACGATCTTCTTGAGGTTCATCCACAGGTAGCGGTTGTCGTACTGGTGCATGTAGCCGCTCGTCGAGGCACAGGTCACGATCGTGCCGCCCTTGCGGGCGGCGTACACGGAGGCGCCGAAGGTCTCCTTGCCCGGGTGCTCGAAGACGATGTCGACGTCCTCGCCACCGGTGAGCTCGCGGATGCTCATCCCCAGGCGACGCCACTCCTTCTGGTCCTGGGTGTTCTCGTCCTTCCAGAACTTCCAGCCCTCCTCGGAGCGGTTGAGGATCAGCTCGGCACCCATCGACCGGCAGATCTCGGCCTTCTCCTCGTTGGAGACCACGCAGATCGGGGTTGCGCCGCCGTTGAGGGCGTACTGCGTCGCGAAGCCACCGAGGCCGCCGCTCGCACCCCAGATCAGCACGTTGTCGCCCTGCTTCATGCCGGCGCCGTTGCGGCTGACGAGCTGCCGGTACGCCGTGGAGTTGACGAGGCCGGGGGAGGCGGCCTCCTCCCAGGTGAGGTGGGCCGCCTTGGGCATCAGCTGGTTGGACTTCACGAGTGCCACGTGGGCCAGTCCGCCGAAGTTGGTCTCGAAGCCCCAGATGCGCTGCTCCGGGTCGAGCATCGTGTCGTTGTGGCCGTCGGAGCTTTCGAGCTCGACCGAGAGGCAGTGGGCGACGACCTCGTCGCCGGGGTTCCAGGAGTGCACGCCTACGCCGGTCTTGAGCACGACGCCGGACAGGTCGGAGCCGACCACGTGGTACGGCAGGTCGTGGCGCTTGCTGAGAGGGGAGAGCTTGCCGTAGCGCTCGAGGAAGCCGAAGGTCGAGACCGGCTCGAAGATCGAGGTCCAGACGGTGTTGTAGTTGATGGCGCTTGCCATCACCGCGACCAGGGCCTCACCGGGGCCGAGCTCGGGGAGCGCGACGTCCTCGACGTGCAGTGACTTGCGGGGGTCCTTGTCCTTCGAGGCCACCCCCTCGAACATGTCCGCCTCGTCCTTGTGGATCGTGACGGCACGGTAGGACTCGGGAAGGTCGAGGTTGGCGAAGTCGTCGGGTGTCAGGGCGTTGCCGGCCTGGCTGGCTGATATCGCGTCGAGGATGTTCTGCACTGGCTTGTCTCCTGGCGGGGGGCAGTCTGATGCGGATCGAGCGAAGGCTACCGGGAGGTAACTTCACCCGGCTAGTGGTGTGGGGGAGGTCACCCGGCCGGCTGGACCAGCTCGACGAGCACGCCGCCGGTGTCCTTGGGGTGGATGAAGTTGACGCGGCTGTCGGACGTGCCGCGCTTCGCCTCGTCGTACAGGAGACGCAGGCCGCGCTCGCGCAGGATCATCGACACCTGCTCGACGTCCACGACCCGGAAGGCGAGCTGCTGGAGCCCCGGGCCGGAGCGGTCGAGGAACTTCGCGATCGTCGACTCCGCCGACAGCGGAGCGAGCAGCTGGATACAGGACCCGGTGCCGCCGACGCCCACCATCGCCTCGCGGACGCCCTGCTCCTCGTTGGTCTCCTCGTGGAGCACCTCCATGCCGTAGACGTCGCGGTAGAACGCCATCGCCTCGTCGAGGTCGGGCACGGCAACGCCCACGTGGTCGATCGCGGTGAACAGGTGCTGCACGGATTCGAGGCCCGAGCTGTCGAGTGGGGGGACTGGTGCGGTCATGGCCGACATCGTCGTACGACGACAGGTCCGGGCGCGAGGGGGTGTGACATGTGAGACATCCCGAGCCGTCCGTACACCCTCCCGAAGGCGGGTCCCCGATGGGTATCGTCGAGAGCAACACCCGAACTTCCAGTGGAGGCACCGCATGTCAGGCAGCACCGGATCCGTCATCGTCGCCGGGGCACGTACCCCGATCGGCCGCCTGCTCGGCGGTCTGAAGGACCAGTCGGCCGCTGACCTGGGCGGCGTCGCCATCGCCGGCGCGCTCGAGAAGGCCGGTGTCACGGGCGACCAGGTCGACTACGTGATCATGGGCCAGGTCATCCAGGCAGGCACCGGCCAGATCACCGCGCGCCAGGCGGCCGTCAAGGGCGGCATCCCGATGACCGTCCCCTCCATCACCATCAACAAGGTCTGCCTGTCGGGTGTCAACGCGATCGCGCTGGCCGACCAGCTGATCCGCGCGGGCGAGCACGAGATCGTCGTCGCCGGCGGCATGGAGTCGATGACTCAGGCCCCGCACGTGCTGCCGAAGTCGCGTGAGGGCTTCAAGTACGGCGACACGAAGCTCGTCGACTCGATGGCCTACGACGCGCTCTACGACCAGTTCACCGACCAGGCGATGATCAACCTGACCGAGACGTGCAACTCCGCGGGCACCAACCTGAGCCGCGAGGAGCAGGACGCCTTCTCCGCCCAGTCGCACCAGCGGGCGGCGCTTGCCTGGAAGAACGGCCTCTTCGACGACGAGGTCGTGCCGGTCACGATCAAGACCCGCAAGGGTGAGGTCATCGTCTCGCAGGACGAGGGCATCCGCGGCGACACGACCACCGAGTCGCTCGCCGGTCTGCGCCCGGTCTCCAAGGACGGCACCATCACCGCAGGCTCCGCCTCTCAGATCTCCGACGGCGCGTGCGCGGTCGTGGTCATGAGCAAGGCGAAGGCCGAGGAGCTCGGGCTGACCTGGCTCGCCGAGATCGGCGCCTCCGGCCAGGTCGCCGGCCCCGACTCCACGCTCCAGCTGCAGCCGGCCAACGCGATCGCGAAGGCGGCCGCCAAGGAAGGCATCGACGTCGCCGACATCGACCTCTTCGAGCTCAACGAGGCGTTCGCGGCCGTCGGCATCGAGTCGGCCCGCCAGCTCGGCGTCGACCAGGACAAGGTCAACGTCAACGGCGGCGCCATCGCGTTCGGCCACCCGGTCGGCATGTCGGGCGCCCGCATCGTGCTGCACCTCGCGCTCGAGCTCCAGCGCCGCGGCGGTGGCGTGGGCGCTGCTGCCCTGTGCGGTGGCGGCGGTCAGGGCGACGCGCTGATCATTCGCGTCCCCCAGGCGTGAGTGGCGCCACCAGCGAAGGTAGGGGACGGCGCCGCTCGACGGCGTCGGTCCCCGACCTCGTCTCCCGGGCGCGTGAGGGTGACGCCCGTGCGGTGGCCCGGCTGATCTCGCTCGTCGAGGACGAGTCGCCGCTGCTGCGCGAGGTGATGACGGCGCTGGCGCCGCACACCGGCCACGCGCAGATCGTCGGCATCACCGGCTCGCCCGGCGTCGGCAAGTCCACCTCCACCAACGCGATGGTCACGGAGCTGCGCAAGGCCGGCAAGCGAGTGGGCGTGCTGGCGGTCGACCCGTCGTCCCCGTTCTCCGGTGGCGCGCTGCTCGGCGACCGGGTGCGGATGCAGGACCACGCGACCGACCGCGACGTCTACATCCGGTCGATGGCCTCGCGCGGGCATCTCGGCGGCCTCGCCTGGACGACTCCGCAGGCGCTCCGGGTGCTCGACGCGGCCGGCTGTGACGTCGTACTCATCGAGACGGTGGGTGTCGGCCAGAGCGAGGTCGAGATCGCCGGGCTCGCCGACACCACGCTGGTGCTGATGGCGCCGGGCATGGGCGACGGCATCCAGGCCGCGAAGGCGGGCATCCTCGAGATCGGTGACCTGTACGTCGTCAACAAGGCCGACCGTGACGGCGCCGACCAGGTGAGACGCGACCTGCGCTCGATGCTCGCGCTCGGCGAGCGACCCGAAGGCTGGTGGAAGCCGCCGATCGTGAAGACCATCGCCGCCAAGAACGAGGGTCTCGACGAGGTGGTGGTCGAGATCGACAAGCACCGCGCCTGGCTGATCGAGTCGGGTCAGCTCGAAGTACGCCGCGCCCGCCGGGCCCGCGACGAGATCGAGGCGATCGCGATGACCGCGCTGCGTGCGCGCTGGGGCGACCTGCACGGCCACGCGTCGCTGGACGGCCTCGCGGCCTCGGTGGCCGAGGGCACGACCGACCCCTACTCCGCCGCCGACGAGCTGGTCAACGCGATCAGCGCCTGAGCCGGACCGTCCCGCTGGTGGCGGGGGCCAGCCCGTTGGCTGGGCTGGTCACGACGCGGTACCTGCCGCCCCGCAGGTCCATCGTGCGTACGTCGCGGCTGCCGCGGGTGCTCGAGCGCCGGATGGTCTTCCACGTCCCGGACTTCTGCTTCTGCACGGTCAGCTCGTAGTCACCGGTGTCCCAGTCAGGATCCACGTCGACCCGCAGCTTGCGCTTCCCGGAGACGGCCTTGGCGCTCACGGTCGCGGGCACCGGCGTCGGCGCCACGATGGTGAAACCGTACGTCGCCGGCAACGGGTCGATGTTGCCGGACGGGTCGACGGCGGCGACCGTGAACGTGTGCGGGCCCAGGGTCGTGACCGTCGCGGCGTACGGCGTCTCGCACGGGAACCTGCCTCCGCCGTCGATCGCGCATTGGAAGGTGCCGGGCTCGGTGCTGGTGAACTCGAAGAAGACCGGGCCGGGCGTGAGCGTGGCAGCCGGGCCCATCGTGATGGCGGTATCCGGGGGAGCGGTGTCGGCGGCGTGGGCAGGCCCGGCCACGCTCAGGAAGGTGCCGAGGAGCACGCAGACGACCAGCCGGCAGACGGTGGCTGCGGCCCGAGAGGGCAGTGCAAGAGTCACGTGTCCAGCCTGACACCAACCGGGTGCCGGTGTCTCAGGAATGCCGCAGGGCGCGCCTCCCGGCCCGGTCGCAGGACGGGTGGTACCAATGTGGCGACCTGTGCGCGTCCCGGTTTCGACCTCGGGCGCGCTGGACCATGCAACGACCGCGAACGATTGGAGTCATCGATGAACGTCAAGAAGGTGCTCCTCGTACTGGTCGTGGTGTTCCTCGGCTTCTGGATGTTCACCGACCCCAACGGGCTCGCCGTGGCTGCCAGCGACGGCGCCGGCAAGACCTGGGAGCTCACGCAGAACCTGTTCCGGGCGATCATCGACTTCGTGGACGCGCTCTGAGTCCCTGATGGGTCTCATCGCCTCCGTGACCGAGCCGGACATCCGTCGCCACCTCCTGCGCGAGGAGGGTGAGGTCGTCGTCGACGAGGTGCGCAAGCACCCGGTGGCCTACCTCCGGCCGGCCCTGGAGGCGCTGCTGGCTGTCGTGTTGCTGGTGGCCTTCCCGTTCGTCGACCTCGACCTGGCGTGGTTCCCGTTCCTGCTGGCCGGCGGCATCGCCGCGCACGCCGGCTGGCTGGCGCTGCACGCCAAGATGGACGTCTTCGTGATCACCAACATGCGGGTCTTCCGGGTGCACGGCGTGCTCTCGCAGCAGCTGGCCACCATGCCGCTCTCGCGGATCCTCGACATCACCGTGGCCAAGCCACTGATCGGCCGGATCCTCGGCTACGGCCACTTCATCTTCGAGTCGGCCGCGCAGGAGCAGGGGCTGCGCGACATCCGCTTCGTCGGCCGGCCCGACCAGCGCGACCTCGCCATCCAGCGGGTGGTGCAGCGCGCCGGCCTGCGCGGGCCCCGCGCGGTCAACTGATGACGCTGCCGTTCGACCCTATCGCCGAGGCCGCGCGCCAGTGGGGGCTGCGCTGGGACGGGGTGCGCGCCATGCACGCGGTCACCTCCTTGATGCGCGTGCAGCAGCTCGTGATCGGTCGGCTCGACGCCCTGTTGAAGCCACACGGGCTCACGTTCGCCCGCTACGAAGCCCTGGTGCTGCTGACGTTCTCGTCGCGTGGCTCGCTGCCGCTCGGCAAGATGGGGGAGCGACTCCAGGTGCACCCGACATCGGTCACGTCGATCGTGCGGCGGCTCGAGGCCTCGAGCCTCGTCGTACGACGCAAGCATCCTGATGACGCGCGGGCCGTGCTGGCGGAGATCACCGACGAGGGCCGTGCGCTGGTCGAGGCAGCGACGCGTGACCTCACCGCGGCCGACTTCGGGCTGGGTGCCCTCGACGACGACCAGCTGGCCGCGGTCTCGAACCTCTTGACTCCGGTACGGCGGGCAGCCGGAGACTTCTGAGATGGCGACCTCCGACGACGTACGCCGCGTGGGACTCGCGCTGCCGCGCACCTACGAGCATCAGGTGCGCGGTCGTTGGAAGCTCAAGGTGAAGCAGATCGTCTACGTCGCGTTCTCCCGCGACGAGCTGGCGATGGGGTTCGGGTACCCGTTGGCGGAGCGTGACGGGCTGGTCGCGTCGGACCCGGAGACGTTCTTCCTGCCGCCGACATCGGACCTGCGCTACCAGTGGGTCTGCGCGCACCTGGCGCGGCTCGACGAGGCCGAGATGCGCGAGCTGGTGGTGGACGCCTGGCGGATGTGCACGCCGAAGATGCTGCATGAGCTGCCGGAGCTGCCGGCTCCTGCGGCGCGGGTGTGGGACCTCGTGGAGCAGCAGGAATGGGCCGACGTGAGGTCCTTGCTGCATCCCTACGTGAGGTTCACCGACGGTGACGTGTCCGTGCGCGGCCGGAATAACCTGCTTGCGCATCTGCGCGACCATCCGACCCCGCGCCCGCCCACGCAGGTCGAGGTGCGGGACGGACAGCTGTACGGATGGGTTCGCTGAGAGAGGCTCAACCCGGCAGTAGCGCGGCGCAGAGCGTGTCCTCGACGTACGTCGCGTAGCGAGGCAGGTCCCAGCCGCAGCGGATGACCAGCAGCTCGAACATCTCGGGCGAGCTGACCGCGAACAGCACGTCGGTCGCCTGCTCGGTCGACACATCGGTTCTCAGGTGACTTGCTCGCCCAAGGGACTCGGCGTTCTCACGCATCCGGCGCCTGCGCTCGTCGTCCACCTCGACGGCGAGTCCCTGCAGGCCCGGGTCGGTGAGCGCCGCGTCGCGGACGAGCAGCAGGATGGGGGAGACGCGGGGTGCGACCTCGCTGGCGAGCCGCGCCCAGCCGGCCACGATCCGGCGCGGGTCCGGGTTGCTGCGAAGGCGGTCGGAGCGGCGTTCGGCTGGCTCCGAGTGCTCGTCGCCCTCGAGCGCTCGGAGGCGTAGGTGCCGGACCAGCCCGGCCTTGCCGCCGTACGTCTTGTAGATGGTCTGCTCGGAGACCCCGGCCGCGCGCGCAACGGCGCCGACGGTCGTCGCTGCGTAGCCCTGGCTTCGGAACTGCTCCCACGCGACGTCCAGCACGCGCGTACGACGTTCCTGCGCGCGGGCGCGCCGCGACGACGTGTCGTACGCGCGGGTCTCGACGGTCCCTGTCACGCGGGTCCACACTCCTAGTATTGATTACAGCGGACTATATCAAAATGGAGCTGGCCCATGGACGGTCGCGGATTCGCCGAGCGTTTGCGCGACGTCACCAACGCCCACGACGTCGACGGCATCGTGGACTGCTTCCACGACGACTACACGCTGACCAACCCCTGTCACCCCGGGCGCGACTTCATCGGGACCGGCCAGGTACGTCGCAACTGGACGGGCATGTTCGCCCGGGTGCCGAACCTGGAGGTGCGCGTCCTGGCGACGGCCCAGAGCGGCCAGCGTGTCTGGAGTGAGTGGACGATGAACGGAGTTCGACTCGACGGCGGACGACACCAGCCGCGAGGTGTGATCATCTTCGACCTGGTCGACGACCGGGCTCAGGCTGCACGCTTCTTCATGGAGCCGGTCGACACCGAGGCGACGTCGGCCGACGAGGCCGTCGTCAACCTGGTCGGACCACGCCCGTGATCCTTGTGGCCGGAGGGACTGGCCGTCTCGGTAGTCAGGTCACCGCAACCTTGGCGGGCCACGGACACCAGGTCCGCGCGCTGAGCCGCGGCGTGAACTCGGGTCCGGTGTCCCCGATGGTCGAGAGTGTTCAGGGCGACATCCGCGACGCCGACGCGGTCGCGCGCGCGGTGAGCGGCGCACGAGTGGTGGTGTCGGTGGTGCAGGGGCTCGTCGGCAAGGGAAGGGTGAGCCCGGCCTCGGTTGACCGCGACGGCAACGTGCCGCTGATCGACGCGGCCGCGCGAGAGGGCGCCGACGTCGTCCTGCTCTCGGTCGGGGGCGCCGCGGCAGATGCCGGCTGGGAGCTGGCGCGGGCGAAGCATGCTGCGGAACGACGCCTGGCCGGCTCCGGCTGTGCCGGCACGGTGATCCGGCCCAGTGCCTTCGTGCAGACCTGGCTCGACGTGCTCACGCAGTCCGGGGGGCGCTCCGGGCGGCCGGTCGTCCTCGGGCGGGGAGACAACCCGATCCCGTGGGTCGACGTCGGAGACGTGGCGGCGCTGGTCGTGCGTGCGGTCGAGGACCCGGGTCTGCGCGGCGCGACACTCGACATCGTCGGGCCGGAGCTGCTGACGCTCGAGCAGCTGGCACGTCGCCTGATGCTGGCCCGTGGCTGGGCGGGGCAACCGCGCCGGGTGCCGCGTGCCGTCCTGCTCGCCGCGGCCATGTCGGTCGGACTGGCTCTCCCGCAGGTCCGGCGCCTTTGCCTGACGGCGCTCTCGATGGACGTCATGAGCCCCGTGGACGACCGCCGTACCCGCCAGCTGGTCCCGGGTCTGCCGGCAGTCGGTGCCTCCCTGGCGGTGGAGCGGGAAGTGCGGCTGGGAAAAAATACTAGGACGTCCTAGTATCGGGTCATGACAGACGACACTGCGCGCGAGCGCTGGCAGAAGCGCTACGACGGCTCGGTCGACTCGGGTCGCGTGCGTGACGTCGACTTCAGCACGCTCTCCGGCGTGGAGGTCGAGCCCGCCTACGGCGCCGACGACTCCGAGTGGCCGGGCGAGTTCCCGTTCACGCGCGGTCTCTACCCGACCGGCTACCGCGGGCGCACCTGGACGATCCGCCAGTTCGCGGGCTTCGGCAACGCGCAGCAGACCAACGAGCGCTACAAGATGATCCTCGGTCGCGGTGGTGGCGGGCTCTCGGTCGCCTTCGACATGCCGACCCTGATGGGCCGCGACTCCGACGATCCCAAGGCGCTCGGCGAGGTCGGGCACTGCGGCGTGGCCATCGACTCCGCGGCCGACATGGAGACGCTCTTCGACGGCATCGACCTCGGTCAGGTCACCACGTCGATGACGATCAGCGGCCCTGCGGTGCCGGTGTTCTGCATGATGATCGTCGCCGCCGAGCGTGCGGGCGTGGACACGAGCGTCCTCAACGGCACGCTGCAGACCGACATCTTCAAGGAGTACATCGCCCAGAAGGAGTGGATCTTCGGCGCCGAGCCGCACCTGCGCCTGATCGGCGACCTGATGGAGTACTGCGTCGAGAAGGCCCCGGCCTACAAGCCGCTCTCGGTCTCCGGCTACCACATCCGCGAGGCCGGCTCGACGGCCGCACAGGAGCTCGCCTTCACCCTCGCCGACGGCTTCGGCTACGTCGAGCTGGGCCTCTCGCGCGGTCTCGACGTCGACGTCTTCGCGCCCGGCCTGTCGTTCTTCTTCGACGCGCACGTCGACTTCTTCGAGGAGATCGCCAAGTTCCGCGCGGCCCGCCGCATCTGGGCCCGCTGGCTGCGCGACGTCTACGGCGCCAAGACCGAGAAGGCGCAGTGGCTGCGGTTCCACACCCAGACCGCCGGTGTCTCGCTCACGGCCCAGCAGCCGTACAACAACGTCGTACGCACGGGCATCGAGGCGCTGTCGGCCGTGCTCGGTGGCACCAACTCGCTGCACACCAACGCCCTCGACGAGACTCTCGCGCTGCCCAGCGAGCAGGCCGCCGAGATCGCGCTGCGCACCCAGCAGGTGATCATGGAGGAGACCGGCGTCGTCAACGTCGCCGACCCGCTCGGTGGCAGCTGGTACGTCGAGGCGCTCACCGACAAGATCGAGGCCGAGGCCAACGCGATCTTCGACAAGATTCTTTCGATGGGCGGCCCTACGACTTCTGGGCTCACCCACGACGACATCGAGGGGCTGGCGGCCGCTTCGCGCGGCGACGAGAACCCGATGACCAAGGGGCTGCTGCGCGGCATCGAGGACGGCTGGTTCATGTCCGAGATCGCCGAGGCGGCCTTCCAGTACCAGGTCGCGCTCGAGAAGAAGGAGAAGCGGATCGTCGGCGTCAACTGCCACCACGAGTCCGTCACCCACGACCTCGAAATCCTGCGGGTCAGCCACGAGGTCGAGGTCGAGCAGGTGCGGTTGCTGGCCGAGCGCAAGAGCGGCCGCGACGATGCCGTGGTGGCGGCTGCGCTGACCAGGATGGTCGAGGTCGGCCGCACCGACGAGAACATGATCGAGGCGATGCTCGAGGCCTGCCGGGTCGAGGCCACGCTCGGCGAGATCTGCGACGCGCTGCGTGCGGAGTGGGGCGAGTACCGCGAGCCGGCGCGCTTCTGACCGGGGGCCCTGGCCGGGTCGTTGCGCGCGTCGCTAGTTTCGCTGTGTGAGCAACGAACGAGCCGGCACCCCGGCCCAGCCCTCCGACCTCGTCGACGTCGCCCACCTGGTGACGGCCTACTACACGGGCGTCCCCGATCCCGACGACGTCGACCAGCAGGTCGCGTTCGGCACCAGCGGCCACCGTGGCACCAGCCTGAAGACGTCGTTCAACGAGGCGCACATCCTCGCGACGACGCAGGCCATCTGCGACTACCGCCGCGAGCAGGGGTACGACGGCCCGCTGTTCATCGGCCGCGACACCCATGGGCTCTCCGAGCCGGCGTGGGCATCCGCGATAGAGGTGCTGGACGCCAACGATGTGACGGTGCTGGTCGACGCAGCGGACGGCTACACCCCAACGCCTGCGGTGTCGCACGCGATCCTGCGCGCCAACGCCGGCCGGTCGACGGGTCCGGGACTGGCCGACGGGATCGTCGTCACGCCCTCGCACAACCCACCGTCCGACGGCGGCTTCAAGTACAACCCTCCGCACGGCGGGCCAGCCGACACCGACGCGACGTCGGTGATCGCGGCCCGGGCGAACCAGCTGATCAGGGGCGGCCTGGCCGACGTGCGGCGTACGCCGTTCACGCGGGCACGCGCCGGCTGCTCGTCGTACGACTTCCTGGGGACCTACGTCGACGACCTGCCGTCGGTGGTCGACCTCGCGGCCATCAGGGAGGCCGGCGTCCGGATCGGCGCCGACCCGCTGGGCGGTGCTTCGGTGCACTACTGGGGAGAGATCGGAGAACGGCATGGTCTCGACCTGACGGTGGTGAACCCGCTGGTGGACCCGACGTGGCGGTTCATGACGCTCGACTGGGACGAGAAGATCCGGATGGACTGCTCGTCGCCGTCGGCGATGGCCTCGTTGGTCGAGCTGCTGGAAGGCGGAGCCGCGTACGACATCGCGACCGGCAACGACGCCGACTCCGACCGGCACGGCATCGTGACCCCGGACGGCGGCCTGATGAATCCCAACCACTACCTGGCGGTCGCGATCGGCTACCTCTTCGGGGGAGCGAGGCCGGGCTGGCCGGACACCGCGCGGATCGGCAAGACGCTGGTGTCGTCGTCGATGATCGACAGGGTCGCCGCGTCGCTTGGCAGGCCGATGGTGGAGGTGCCGGTCGGCTTCAAGTGGTTCGTGCCCGGACTCATCGACGGCTCGTTCGGGTTCGGCGGCGAGGAGTCCGCGGGGGCGTCGTTCCTGAGGATGGACGGCACCACGTGGACGACCGACAAGGACGGCATCATCCTGGCGCTCCTCGCCTCGGAGATCCTGGCGCGGACGGGTCTGAGCCCTTCGCAGCACTACGCCGACCTGGTCGCCCAGCACGGCGACCCGGCGTACGCGCGGGTGGACGCGCCGGCCGACCGCGCGCAGAAGGCCAAGCTCGCGGCGTTGTCGCCCGACGACGTGGCGGCGACGTCCCTGGCCGGCGAGGAGATCACCGCGAAGCTCACCGAGGCGCCCGGCAACGGAGCCGGCATCGGCGGCCTCAAGGTGACCACCGAGAGCGCCTGGTTCGCCGCCCGGCCGTCGGGCACCGAGGACGTCTACAAGATCTACGCCGAGTCGTTCCGGGGGCCCGAGCACCTCGCCCGGGTGCAGGCGGAGGCGCGTGAGGTGGTCGGGGCAGCACTCGGCTGAGGTGTGCCGGACGGAGGCGGTTGGCGGCCGCGACCACCCGTTGGTGAGAATGGCCGTATGACGCAGCAACCGTTCTCCCGTCCTGGTGCCATCGACCTGTCGGCACTGAAGCGCCCCGCGGCTCCGGCCGCGCCTGCCGGCGCTCCCACCGGAGGCCCCGGCGGACCCGCCGGCGGGTCGGCGTACTCCGTGCACGTGACCGAGCAGGACTTCCAGCAGGTCATCGAGAGCTCGATGTCGGCGCCGGTGCTGCTGGCGTTCTACTCCCGCACCCGGATGCCCGAGAGCGGTCAGCTCGCCGACGACCTCGAGACGCTGTCGGGCGAGTTCGAGGGTCGGTTCCTGGTCGGCCTCGTCGACATCGACGCCGCACCGCAGATCGCCCAGGCGATGCAGATCCCGTCGATCCCGCTGGTCGTGGCCGTGCTCGACGGCCGGCCGATGCCGCTGTTCCAGGACGCGCTGCCGATCGCGGAGCTGCGCACCGCCCTGACGACCGTGGTCCAGCAGTTCACCACGCAGGGCATCACCACGCGCCACCAACCGCGCCGAGCCGAAGCGCCGGCAGCCGTGGACGAGGACGCCGAGCCGCCCGTGGACCCGCGCTACGCGCCTGCCCAGGATGCACTGGGCGAGGGTGACATCGACACCGCCGTCGCGGAGTACCAGAAGCTCGTCGACGCCAACCCCGCCGACGTGGAGGCGGTGGCCGGTCTCGCGATGGCGAAGGTGCTGCTGCGCACCCAGGGCGTCGACCTCAACGAGGCGCGGGCCGCGGCCGCGGCCGACCCCGACGACATCGACGCGCAGACCCTCGTGGCCGACCTCGACATGCTGGGCGGCCACGTCGACGACGCGTTCGCGCGTCTGGTCGACGTCGTACGCCGCACGGTCGGTGACGAGCGCACGAAGGCGCGCGACCACCTGCTGGGGTTGTTCTCCGCCGTCGGCAACGACGACGAGCGGGTCCTCACCGGCCGACGAGCCCTGGCATCCGCCCTGTTCTGAGAGGCGTCAGGGCCGCCAGCACGCACCTGATGGCGGGCGAGGCCGACATCGACGACCGGTGCACGGCGACGATCTCGCGCGTGGGCTCGGGTCGGTGCGCGTGCACCGCGACCAGCTCGGGTCCGAGCGGCGAGCGACCCAGGCGAGGCACGAGCGCGATGCCGAGCCCCGCCTGCACGAGCGCCAGGTGGCTGTCGAAGTCTGCGGCCACGTGCGCGATCCGCGGCGGGTGACCGGTGTCGTCGTACATCCGGCGCAGCCACTGACGGCAGATCGTGCCTTCCGGGGTGGCGATCCACGACTCGCTGACCAGGTCGTGCGGAGTGACGGTGGCCCGCCCGGCCAGCGGGTGGTCACGGCGCATGACGACGTCGGCGCGGTCGTGCGCGACGACGTCGCTGACGAGGTGGTCGGGGATGGTCAGGGGTACGTCGCCCCAGTTGTGCGCGATGGCCAGGTCGGCCCGGCCGGTGGCGACCAGGTCGATGCTCTGCCAGGGCTCGTGCTCGACGAGCGTCAGCCGGAGATCGGGGTGGTCGTCGAGCAGTGCCCGCACGACCGGGGCCACCAGGCCCCGCAGGGCGGTCGAGAACGTCGCGACGCGCAGACGAGCCGACACCTGCCCGGTGTCGGCGTGCAGCCCCGACTGCAGGGACTCGAGATCGTCGAGCAGCCGGCCGCCACGCTCGACGAGGCGTCGTCCCTCATGCGTGAGCAGCACCCCCCTGCCCACCCGCTCGAGCAACGCGACGCCGGTCTGCCGCTCCAGCCGCTTCACCTGCTGCGAGACGGCGCTGGGGGTGTAGCCGAGGACGTCGGCCGCCCCGCCGACCGAGCCGTGCTGGTCGACAGCGCGCAGGGAGGCCAGGGCGGCGAGGTCGATCATGCAGCAACGCTACACGGTTGGGTGGTCGAACGTTTGATGGTGCTGCATTGTCTGTTGCCGCAGGATGAGCCCATGACTCGTCGTGACTCGATGCTGGCGGCCGCGGTGGCGGTCATCTGGGGTGTGAACTTCCTGGTCATCGACTGGGGCATGGTCGGGGTGCCGCCACTGCTCTTCCTGGTGTTCCGGTTCGTCGGCGTGGCCCTGCCGGCGATCTTCTTCGTACGCCGCCCGCAGGTGTCGTGGCGCGTGCTCGCCGCGGTCGGGCTGACCATGTCGCTCGGCCAGTTCGGCCTTCTGTACGGCGCCCTCGCGGCCGGGATGCCGCCCGGCCTGGCCGGCCTCGTGCTGCAGGCGCAGATCGTCTTCACGGTCGTGCTGAGCGCCGCGACCCTGGGGGAGCGGCCCAGCACGGCGCAGTTCTGCGGTGTTGCCCTGGGGACGCTCGGTCTCCTCGTCATCGCGGCCGGCCGCGGCGGCAACGTGCCGCTCCTGGCACTGCTCCTGACGGTGCTGGCGGCGCTCTCGTGGGCAGTCGGCAACGTCGTCGTCAGGGCGTCGAAGGTGCGCGCGGGGTTGTCGGTGACCGTGTGGTCGGCCGTGTTCGTGCCCGTGCCGGCTCTCGCGCTGGCGCTCGCCATCGACGGCGTCGAGGGGGTGACCGACGGGCTCGCCGCCTTCGGGTGGCAGGCGGCGGCCTCGACGGCGTACACCGTGGTGCTGGCGAGCCTGGTGGGCTACTCGATCTTCAACTCGCTGCTGGCGCGCTGGCCGACCGCCGCCGTCGTGCCGTGGATCCTGCTCGTGCCCGTCGTCTCGATGACCGCGGCATGGGCGCTGCTGGGGGAGACCCCGGCTACTGCCGAGGCGATCGGTGGCGTGGTGATGCTCGTGGGCCTCCTGGTCACCGTGCGACCTCCACGTCGTCCGCTGCAGGAAGCCGTTGCAGCTGTCGAGCGGAGCGGGAGCACAGCACCAGGCAGCAGATGAGCGCGTAGACCACGCCGCTCACCATCAGCACGTCCCTGAAGCCGTACGCCGCGGCGAGGGGCCCGAAGGCGAGCTGGCCGATCGGGACCGCGACGAAGGAGCCGAGCGCGTCGTAGGAGTAGGCGCGCGAGAGCATCTCGTCGGGCACGTGCTCCTGCATGGCGAGGTTCCAGCCCATCGAGAAGACCTCGGTGCCGGCGCCGGCGACGAATGCGGCCGGCACCAGCCACCACAGATTCGGGTGGGCGCCCAGCATGAAGATCGGCAGGCCGAGGCAGGCGACTCCGCACATGCCGTAGAGCAGCGGTCGCTGGAGCGGGATGCGCAGCAGCACGAGCGTCATGAGCAAGAGCCCGATGGCCTCGGCGGAGAGGATCAACCCCCAGCCCTGCGGGCCGAAGGTCCGCTCAGCGACCGCCGGACCCAGCGTGCTCCACGCGCCCGCCTGGATGAAGTTGAGGAAGCCGAACCCCAGGACCACAGCCCACAGCCAGGTGGTCTGCCGCACGTAGGTCCAGCCGGCGACGAGCTCCGACAGCGTGCCCGGCTGCTCATCGGTCTTCTCGGCGCGGGGGATGCGCACGAAGCCCAGCAGCAGGGCCGACACGAGCCAGGTAGCCGCGTCGACGCCCAGCGCCCAGCCCGCGCCGACGGAGACGACGAGCAGGGCGCCGATCGTGGGTCCGAGGATCGTGAGGCCGCCGCGCACCAGAGACATCAGCGCGTTGGCCCGCTGCAGCTGGTCGCGGGGCACCAGCTGCGGCATGATGCTGGCCATCGCCGGGAAGCTGAGCGCCGAGACGGTGCCGTGCACCGCGCTCAGGACCACGAGCATCCACAGCTCCGCCTCCCCTGCGATGACAAGCACCGCGATCGCGCCCTGTGAGATCGCGGACGTGAGGTTGGAGAACTGGAGCACCAGCTCGCGTGGGAAGCGGTCGGCGACGACGCCGCCCCACAGCAGCAGCGCCACCATCGGGATCGTGTGCGCGGCCAGCACCTGGCCCAGCGCCTTGGGGTCGTCGGTGATCTCGAGGACCGCGAAGGCGAGCGCGATGCTGGCCATCATCGAGCCGAGCAGGTTGACCGTGCGAGAGGCGAAGTAGTAGCGGAAGTTGCGCTCGCGCAGGGGCGCCATGGCGTCGCCCCAGGTGCCCGTGGATGTCACGATCCACCGTCCAGGGTGAACGCGGTCAGGGTGGCGGAGATGTGGATGGTGCCCTTCGTGCGCGGTGCGGCGTTGTGGTCGTGCAGCAGCTGGGAGGCCTGCGAGATCAGAGCGGCGGCCTCCTGGTAGATCGCGGGTGGCACCCAGCCCTCGATGTCGGAGCTGTAGCCGACCTTGCCCGTGCGGGGGAGCTGCGAGCGGCGCTCGACCTCGCGGTGCAGCGCCTTGAGATAGGCGGTGAACTCCTCGCGCGTCGGCTTGGGGCCGGCTGTCGGGAGTCCGCCGTGTTCGTGCGGGTAGCGGTAGCGCTTGGCGACGCCGCCCCGGATCTTCTCCTCGCCTGCTTCCACGAGCTCGCCCACGTCGAGGAGCGTGCGCAGGTGGTACGACGCGCTGGCATGGCTGATCTCGAGCTCACGGGCCACCTCGGCGGCGCTCATGGCGGTATTGGTCAGCAGCGACAAGATGCGCAGGCGCACCGGGTGAGCGGTGGCGCGGAGCGCCGAGATCTGCTTTTCCACTGACCCTCCAAGAGTTGTTGGGAGGTCAGTGTTGCCGACAGTCGATCGACTGTCAAACGGTTGTTGGGGGGTGGTCCCGGCCGGACTCGGTGTAGGCCGGGCCGCCGGTCAGGTTCTTCATCGCCGACTCGATACGGCGGGCGGTGAAGTCGGCGGCCCGGTCGCGCACCTGCTCGGGAGTGCAGAACGCGACGTCGCGGATCTCGCGCTCCTGGCGCACGACGTCGGCCACGATCGCGGGATCCTGTACGCCGCCGTCGAAGACCAGGCAGAGCGCGTCGTCCCAGCCACCCCACGGGGGCAGCCAGTCGGTGAGCAGGAGCCTGCCGGGCTCGATGTGGAGCGCCAGCTCCTCCTCGACCTCGCGGCCGGCGGCCAGGTGTGGTGACTCGCCGACCTCGACAACGCCGCCTGGCAGGTCCCAGTCGTGCTTGTAGGTGAGCTGGCAGAGCAGCACGCGGGCGTCATGGTCGCGCACCAGCAGCTGGCTGATCGCACGCTTGCGCGGCAGGAACGAGTTGAGCAGCGCCCGGAAGCTCGCCGGGTCGCTGAGCGGCGGGTCGTCTGCAAGGCGCGCGAGGACGACGTACTCGGTGGCGTCGGCATCATCGCCCATGCCCGCGACCACGCGCTGCACGCCCTCACGGCGCAGGCCGGATCGCGTTGCGACGCGCAGGGACTGTTCGTTGCGAGGGTCGACGCGGGCCTCGACGCGCAGCAGGCCCAGGCCGCCCTGTTCACGCCCGGTCAGCGCCCAGTCGGCGAGCACGCGGACCGCGCGGGTGGCGAAGCCACGGCCTCGCTGGTCGATCGCGAGTCGCCAGCTCAGACTGCCACCGGCTTCGCCCTCGGGTGTGACCTCGACGGCACCGACGGGCGCTCCGTGATACTCCACGATGAACGCCGCCAGGTGGTTGTCGCCGATCGTCGTGGCCCGCAAGCTGATCGTGCCGTCCGAGAGCGTGGGCGGCTCGGGATGTGCGGTCACGTCGTCACCCTAGCCAGTGGATGCTCAGGTCAGTCGCGCGCGACCCGCCTCCAACCGGGCGACAGGCACCCGGAACGGTGAGCACGACACGTAGTCGAGGCCGACCTCGTCGAAGAAGTGGATCGACGCCGGGTCACCGCCGTGCTCGCCGCAGACACCGAGGTGGAGCTCGGGATTCGCCGCCTTGCCGTCCTCGACCGCGCGTCGTACGAGCGAGCCGACTCCGTCGATGTCGAGCGACTCGAACGGCGAGACCGGGAAGACACCCTGCTCGAGGTAGGTGCTGAAGAAGGACGCCTCGACGTCGTCGCGGGAGAAGCCCCACGTCATCTGGGTGAGGTCGTTGGTCCCGAAGGAGAAGAACTCCGCCGACCCGGCGATCTCGCCGGCCGTCATCGCGGCTCGCGGCAGCTCGATCATGGTGCCGATCTTGTGTGGCACGGTGGTCCCGGTCTCCTCCTGTACGTCGATGGCGACCTGCTTGATCCTGGCGCGCACCAGGTCGAGCTCGCGGACGCTCGCGACGAGCGGGATCATGATCTCGGGCTCGGCGGACCCGCCGCCCCTGATCCGCTCCGCGGCCGCCTCGAGGATGGCCCGGGTCTGCATCGTGAACAGCCCGGGGATCACGATGCCGAGGCGTACGCCGCGCAGGCCGAGCATCGGGTTCGACTCGTGCAGGCGCTGGACGGCCTTCAGCAGCTTGCGCTGGCGCTTCTTGCGGTGTCCGTGCACGTCGGCGACGGCCATCGCCACCGACAGGTCGGTGAGGTCGGGCAGGAACTCGTGCAGTGGCGGGTCGATGAGCCGGATGGTCACCGGCAGCCCGTCCATGGCCTCGAAGATCTCGAGGAAGTCGTGGCGCTGGAGGGGGAGCAGCTCGTCGAGAGCCGCCGACTGCTCATCGTCGCTCTCCGCGACGATGAGGTTCTCCACGAGGCCGCGACGCTCACCGAGGAACATGTGCTCGGTCCGGCACAGGCCGATGCCCTGGGCGCCGAAGCGGCGGGCCCGGGCAGCGTCCTCGGCAGTGTCGGCGTTGGTGCGCACCCGCAGCCGGCGGGCGGCATCGGCATGGTCCATCAGCCGGGCGACGGCCTCGACCAGCGGCTCGTCGACCTCCTGCCCCTCGAAGTAGCGGACCACGAACGAGTCGGCGACCGGGACCGCGCCGTCGAAGACCTCGCCGGTCGAGCCGTCGATGGAGATGACGTCGCCCTCGCGGATCGTCTTGCCGTCGCGGACGGTGAACTCGCCCTCACGGGTGTCGACGTCGAGAGCCTCGGCACCGCACACGCACGTGCGGCCCATGCCGCGCGCGACCACGGCGGCATGCGACGTCTTGCCGCCCCGGCTGGTGAGCACGCCGCGGGCGACCATCATCCCGTGCAGGTCCTCCGGCGTGGTCTCCTTGCGGACCAGGATGACGTCCTCGCCGTTCTCGGCCCACTCGACCGCGGTCGCCCAGTCGAAGACGGCCCTGCCGACGGCCGCACCGGGGGAGGCGTTCATCCCCTTGGCGAGCAGCGTGCGCTCGGCGTTGACGTCGAAGCGCGGGAACATCAGGTTGGCGAGCTGCTCGCCGTTGACCCGGCGCAGCGCCTCGTCCATGTCGATCAGGCCTTCGTCCGCCATGTGTACGGCGATGCGGAAGGCTGCCTCGGGGGTGCGCTTGCCGACGCGGGTCTGCAACATCCAGAGCTTGCCGTCCTCGACGGTGAACTCGATGTCGCACATGTCCTTGTAGTGCTTCTCGAGCGTCTCCATGATCTCGATGAGCTCGTCGTGCGACTCCTTGTCGATCTCGGCCATGTCGGCCAGCGACACGGTGTTGCGGGTGCCGGCGACCACGTCCTCGCCCTGGGCGTTCTGCAGGTAGTCGCCGTACACGCCCTGGTCGCCACTGGCGGGATCCCGGGTGAAGCAGACGCCGGAGCCCGAGGTCATCCCGCGGTTGCCGAACACCATCGCCTGGATGTTGACGGCAGTGCCGAGGTCCTCGGGGATGCGCTCCTGGCGGCGGTAGAGCACCGCCCGGTCGGTGTTCCACGAGTCGAAGACGGCCTTCGTGGCCAGCTCCATCTGCTCGCGCGGGTCCTGCGGGAACTCGCGTCCGGCGTGCTCGCGGATCAGCGCCTTGAAGTCCTCGACGAGGGTGCGCAGGTCCTCGACGTCGAGATCGAGGTCCTCGGTGGTGTCCTTGGCCTTCTTCGCCGCATCGAGGGCGTCGGAGAAGTGCTCGGCGTCCACGTCGAGCACCGTCGACCCGAACATCTGCAGCAGCCGCCGGTAGGAGTCGAGCGCGAACCGCTCGTCGTCACTGTGCTGCGCCAGCCCTGCGACCGACTCGTCGTTGAGGCCGATGTTGAGAACCGTCTCCATCATCCCGGGCATCGAGAACTTCGCGCCGCTACGCACGCTGACCAGAAGCGGGTCGCTCGCGTCACCGAGGGTGCGGCCCATCTTCTTCTCGAGGTCTGCGAGGTGCTCGCTCACCTCGGCTTCGAGGGTGTCGGGCTGGCCACCACTTTCGAGGTAGGCCCGACAGGCCTCGGTGGTGATGGTGAAGCCGGGTGGCACCGGCAGCCCGAGGTTGGTCATCTCGGCCAGATTGGCGCCCTTGCCGCCCAGTAGGTCCTTCTGGTCCTTGTTGCCGTCGGCGAAGTCGAACACGAAGGTGGTCATCTGGGTGATCCTGCCGTGACTTGCCGGTCGAGCGAAAGACCTCGTGTGCTCGCGAAGTGCACGCGTCAGTCGACCACGTCGAAGCGAGCCATCATGCCGTGGTCCTCGTGGTCGAGCATGTGGCAGTGGATCATGAACGGCCCGGTGTAGTCCTCGAACCGGGTGGCCACCTCGACCACCTCGCCGGGTTCGAGGCGCCAGGTGTCCTCGAGGCCTCGCTCCCACGGTGGCGGACGCCTGCCGTCGCGCAGCACGGTGCGCCACTGCTCGGCGTGGATGTGGACGGAGTGCGTCATGTCGCTCGTGTTGCGCAACCGCCACCGTTCGACCGTGCCCAGACGTGCCCGGTGGTCGACACGTCCCGGGTCGAAAGCCTGCCCGTTGATGGACCAGAAGGTGCCGTGACGATGGCTGCCGCCCAGGTCGAAGGTCCAGGTCTTCGACACCTTCGCGGGGACCCGCACGAGATCGGGGGACGGCAGCCGCGCCGGTAGCCGCGAGCGGTCGGGTGCCTCGGCGCCCACGCGGAACTGCATGAGGGCCACCTGGCGGGCGTCCGCGCCCGTCTCGCCGGTGGCGGCGGGGACGGAGTCGAGCACCAGGTTCTTGCCGTTCGCACCGTGGAAGTCCACGATCACGTCTGCTCGCTGAGCCGGACCGAGCAGCACCCGCTGGCGGACCGCCGGCTTGTGCAGCAGACCGTTGCCGGTGCCGATCTGCAGCAACGGCCGGCCGTCGGAGAGGCCGATGGCGTAGCTGGAGAAGTGGGACGCGTTGAGCAGGCGCAGCCGGTATCGGGTCGCGCTGACCCGAAGGTACGGCGCGTAGCGGCCGTTGACGAGCACGTGCGTCCCGACCGTGGCGTCGTCCGGCGGTGCGCGCGGACCCAGCCACGCCATTGCCCCGTGGTGACCCACCATCCGGGGTCCGTGTGCGAACGGGTTGGTCAGCTCGTTGTCGGTGCGGAACGATCGGTCGGCCAGCATGAGTGGCACGTCGCGCAGGCCTGTGGGCAGTCGCAACGATGCCTGGGAGGAGTCCTTGACCACGAACATGCCCTGCAACCCGCGCCAGTTGTTGCGAGCCGTCCGGTTCATCCGGTGATCGTGGTAGAAGAAGAACGAGCTCGGCTCGGGCAGACCGCCGTAGGTCAGCGGGTACTCGTAGGTCCGCGCGCGCCCCGGGCGCACCAGCTGGGTGGTCGGTTGCCCGTCGTGCTCGGATGCGTGGTGGTCACCGTGCAGGTGCACGGTCAGGGCACCGGCCCGGCGCGGCAGCCGGTGGACGAACCGCACCCGCGTCTCCCCGCCCGCCGGCCGGACGATCGTGGGGCCGGGGTAGGTGCCGCCGTACGTCCACATCCGCGTCGCGGGGCCGGTCGGCAGCACCCGCACCCGGGCCAGGCGCATCGGGATCGTGATCTCGGTGCCGCGCTTCTTTCGTGGCACCACGAGCGGCTGGTCGAATGACGGCAGCTGAGGCGTGACGGAGCCACCGCCGCCCTCGACGACGAGCACCCCCCGCATCTGGGGATGGAGCTTGCAGTAGAAAGCGTAGGAACCCTCGGCGAGTGCTTCGACGCCGGTGATGGTGGCACTCGTGCCGGCAGGCACCCGGACGTCGAACAGCGGTGTGCCGTCGGTGGCCGTGGCCACCGAGGTGACGGTGTGATCGAAGGAGTCGAGGTTGACCAGGGTGAGCGTGCCGCCGCCGCCGAGTGTCACCTCCTTCGGGGAGAAGGCCAGCGAGCCCCGGTTGACCACGAGGGTGGCCGACGCCGGGCTCACCACGGCGCTGGCGTTCGGGGCCGACGGTGGACCCGCCGCGAGGGGGAGCGCGAGGACGACCCACAGCGCGCCCGCAAGCCAGGCGGCGCGCCGGCGAGACGTGGTCATCTGGCCAGTTATCGCACAATCGACCCGAGTTCGGCATCCCCAGGATCGTGGAAAATACCCCGTGCGGGCGATGCGGGGCAGGCCCTTCCGGAGCACGGTTGTGGGGTCCATGTTCCGTGACCGAAGGAGTCGCTCATGCGGTTACTCAAGGCCGTGCGCGGCGGCATCGCCGTGGCGTGTACGACCAGTCTCGTGGCGGCACCGCTCCTGGTGCCCCTTGCCGCTTCGGCGGTACGTGCCGAGGCTGCCGCCAATTCGATGACCATCACGGTCGCCAAGAGGGCGATCACCATCCGTGGTGCCCAGGGCCTCCGCGCCGGTCGCGTGAAGATCCACGTCAAGGGGAAGGGGACTGCCGAGATCTTGATGTTCGACCCCGGCTACGACCACGCCGACTTCGCCAAGGACGCCGCCGCCGCCGACAAGGGCGACGTGAAGGCGCTCAGGCGCGCCATCGCCAACACCGAGTTCCTCGGCGGCTTCCAGCCAGGGGGGAGCGGCACGGTGGTGCTGCCGAAGGCCGGCGACTACACCGTGTTCTCCTTCGCGTCGCGCGGCCACGCCGACTTCAGCGCAGGCGCGGTGAAGCGCGCCAGGACCCCCAACGTGGACGGCAAGATCATCGGCCGCACCGGTCCGAAGTGGGGCGGTTCCAACCTGCTGCCGGCCAAGGGCACCTTCCTGTTCAAGAACGCCGACCGGACCACGCCGCACTTCGTGATCCTCCAGCAGGTCGCGGAGGGCACCACGACCGACCAGGTGCTCGAGGCACTGAGGAGTGGAGGGCAGGGGCCGCCGCCCCCCTGGTTCCTGCCAGGCAGCCTGGAGACGGCGACGCTCAGTTCCGGGCGGAAGATGACGGTGAACTACGACCTGCCGCCGGGGCAGTACGTCATCATGTGCTTCTTTCCCGACCCCAGGATGAACGGCATGCCGCACGCCCTCATGGGCATGCTCAAGATGATCCACCTGAGTTGATCAGTTGATCTGCGCGAGTGGATGCGTCCCGAGCCCCGGTTCTAGGACTCGCGGCGCAGCCACACCGTCGCCAGCGGCGGCACGACGATGTCGGCGTACGCCGGGCAACCGTGGTGCTCGCCCGTGACGGCCTCGACGATGCCCAGGTTGCCGACCCCGGAGCCGGTGTAGACCGACGCGTCGGTGTTGAGCACCTCGTCCCAGCAGCCGGCGGCGGGCAGCGGGAGGCGGTAGCCCTCGTGCGGGACGGCCGCGAAGTTGGCGACGCACACCAGGTCCGGCTCGCCGGGCGCCCGACGTACGAACGAGAACACGTTGCGGGTGGCGTCGTTGGCGTCGATCCACTCGAACCCGGCGGGGTCGCTGTCGAGCTTGTAGAGGGCCGGCGTCTGCGTGTACACGCGGTTCAGATCACGCAGCAGGGAGCGCACGCCTTCGTGCTCGGGGTGCTCGAGCAGCCACCAGTCGAGCTCGCGGGCCTCGGCCCATTCGGACTCCTGGCCGAACTCAGAACCCATGAAGATGAGCTGCTTGCCGGGATGGGCCCACATGAACGCGAGATAGGCGCGCAGGTTGGCCAGCTGCTGCCAGCGGTCACCGGGCATCTTGCGCAGCAGGGAGCCCTTGCCGTGCACGACCTCGTCGTGGCTGATGGGGAGCGTGAAGTTCTCGGAGTAGGCGTAGACCATCGAGAACGTCATCTGGCCGTGGTGGTGGCTGCGATGGATCGGGTCCTTCTCGACGTAGCCGAGAGAGTCGTGCATCCAGCCCATGTTCCACTTGAAGCCGAAGCCCAGGCCGCCCTCGGACGTCGGCTTGGTGACGCCGGGCCACGACGTCGACTCCTCGGCGATCACCATCGCGCCGGGCACCCGCTTGTAGACGGTGGCGTTCATCTCCTGGAGGAACTGCACCGCCTCGAGGTTCTCGCGGCCGCCGTGCACGTTGGGCGTCCACTGACCGGGCTCGCGGGAGTAGTCGAGGTAGAGCATCGAGGCGACGGCGTCGACCCGCAGCCCGTCGATGTGGAACTCCTCCAGCCAGTAGAGCGCGTTGGCGACGAGGAAGTTACGCACCTCGCGGCGGCCGAAGTTGAAGACGTAGGTGCCCCAGTCGGGGTGCTCGCCGCGCGAGGGGTTCGGGTCCTCGTAGAGCGGCGTGCCGTCGAAGCGGGCCAGTGCGAACTCGTCCTTGGGGAAGTGCGCGGGCACCCAGTCCACGATGACGCCGATGCCGGCCTGGTGCAGCCGGTCGACGAGGTCGCGGAAGCCGTCGGGGTCGCCGAAGCGCGAGGTCGGAGCGAAGTACGACGTCACCTGGTAGCCCCACGAACCACCGAACGGGTGCTCCATCACCGGCATGAACTCGACGTGCGTGAAGCCCAGCTCGACGAGGTAGGGGATGAGCGCGTCGGCCAGCTCGCTGTAGGAGTACGTCGACCCGTCGTAGTGCTTGCGCCACGAGCCGAGGTGCATCTCGTAGACCGACATCGGCTCGGAGGCCGGCGTCTTCGAGGCCCGCGCCGTCATCCAGGCGTCGTCGCCCCAGGAGTGGGACGACGCGAAGACGACCGACGCCGTCTCAGGCGGCACCTGCGTGTGGAACGCCATCGGGTCGGCCTTGTCGCGCCAGACGCCGTCGATGCCGCGGATCCGGAACTTGTACTGCGCGCCCGCGCCGACGCCGGGCGCCAGCACGTGCCACACACCGGACGAGCCGATCGCGGCGAGCGGGGTCCTGGCGCCGTCCCACTCGTTGAACGAGCCGGCGATCTGGACCTCCTGGGCGTTGGGCGCCCAGACAGAGAACGACGTGCCGTCATCACCCGGGTGCGCGCCGAGGACCTCCCACAGCTCCTCGTGGCGTCCCTCGTTGATCAGGTGGATGTCGAGTTCTCCGGGACCGGTCATCGGATCTCCTCGTTGTCTGTTGCGGGGGTTCCGACGGCGGCGAGCGCCTCCAGCGGGATGCTGACCCAGGCCGGGCGGTTGCGGACCTCGTAGACCGCCTCGTAGACAGCCTTGTCGGCGACGTACGCGTCGAGCAGGGTCTGCTCGGCGTCGTCGAGAGGGCGACCGGTGTACGCCGTCAGGAAGGCCTCGCGGTTGCGTTCGGCCCACTCGCGCGCCCGGTAGTCGCGTTGCTCGTCTCCGTCTGACGCGTTCGAGCTGGCGATCATCGCCGCCACCCGGGGCGCGTAGTCGAAGCTGCGCAGCATGCCAGCGACGTCGCGCCACCGCGAGTCGGGCAGCATCCGCTCGGCGAGCGGCCGGGCGGGCTCGCCCTCGAAGTCGACGATCTTCCACCCCTTAACGGTGCGCAGCGTCTGACCCAGGTGCAGGTCACCGTGCACGGTCTGCACCGCGTCGCCCGGCAGCCCCGCGATGGCGTCGTACGTCGCCCGCAGCGCCGGTTCGTAGGTCGCGAGCTGGGGCGCTACGAGCAGCGCCGCATCGAGTCGCGTCTGCATCGATGCCGCCAGGGCGGCCATCTCGTCGGGGGTGCGGACATGCCTGGGGAACTGCTCCCCGAGGACCGCGTGCGTCTCGGCCAGCGCGACACCTAGCCGCGCAGCCTCGCCGGCGAAGTCGCCACCGACCTCGTCGGCGTGCAGGTCGGCCTCGGTCAGCAAGTTGCGCACGCTCGTCTGGGCGAGCTCCCAACCGTCGCTGCCGGTGCGCAGGAACTGCTGCAACATCGCCAGGTGCAGGATGCCGTCGGCACCAGACGGAGCTTCCACCCAGCCGTACAGTTGCGCGACATGCTCCGACTTCGCCCGCGTCAGCACCTCGTGGATCGCGATGTCGGGGTTGATGCCGGGCGTGATCTTGCGGAACACCTTGAGCACGGAGTCCTCGCCGAAGGCGACCGAGGAGTTCGACTGCTCGCCGGTGAACAGCGTCGAGTGCGCCTCGATGTCGAACTCGTGGCCGGGCAGCCGGTGGAAAGTCAGCCCGCCCAGCTCGCGTGAGCTGTCCGTCTCGTCGAACGCCTGGAGGTAGCGCGCCATCGCGTCGCGGTCGTGCACCGCGTCGTACGCGTAGACGTAGTAGCCGAGGCGACCGTCGTCCCAGCTGCCGATGAGGGCGTGGTCGAGACGGCCCTGCGGCTCGGCGTAGTTGGCCATCGGCAGCTGGTAGACCTCGTCGGCGCCGCCGTCGGCGTAGGCGATCGTGATCAAGTCGACGGTGAGGAGCGGGGAGCCCTCGATTGACGCGATCCGGTCGATGCCGGTGACGCGTGCGCCGCGGCCCTTGCCTCCGAACCAGCGGGCGGCGTCGAGATAGGCCTCGAGCTGCGGGTGGTCGCTCATGCGATGCCTCCTTCGGTCGGTGCGCCGGTCACTTCAGGCGAGGTGAGCCGGAACCAGTAGAAGCCGTAGCCACCCATGGTCAGCAGGTAGGGGAGCTCGCCGATGGCCGGGAAGACCACGCCGCCGAGCAGCTCGACCGGCGCGCAGCCCTCCCAGTGGCGCAGGTCGAGCTCGACCGGCTGGGAGAAGCGCGACAGGTTGTTGACGCACACAATGACGTCGCCGCGGTACTCGCGGGCGTAGGACAGCACGCTCGGGTTGGATCCACCGAGGTCGGTGAAGGTGCCGAGGCCGAAGGCGTCGTGGCCGCGGCGGGCGTGGATCATCCGGCGCGTCCAGTGCAGCAGGCTGGAGGAGTTCTCCAGTTGCGACTCGACGTTGACGCTCTGGTAGCCGTAGACGGGATCCTGGACGGCCGGGAGGTGCAGCTTGCCCGGCGTGGCCGAGGAGAAGCCGGCGTTGCGGTCGGGCGTCCACTGCATCGGGGTGCGTACGCCGTCGCGGTCACCGAGCCAGATGTTGTCGCCCATGCCGATCTCGTCGCCGTAGTAGAGCACCGGCGATCCGGGCAGCGACAGGAGCAGCGCCGTGAAGAGCTCGATCCGGTTGATGTCGTTGTCGAGCAGTGGCGCGAGCCGCCGGCGGATGCCGATGTTGGCCTTCATCCGCGGGTCGGTGGCGTACTCGGACCACATGTAGTCACGGTCCTCGTCGGTCACCATCTCGAGCGTCAGCTCGTCGTGGTTGCGCAGGAAGATGCCCCACTGGCAGCTGTCGGGGATGGCCGGTGTCTGGGCCATGATCTCGGAGATCGGGAAGCGGGACTCACGGCGTACGGCCATGAAGATGCGCGGCATCACCGGGAAGTGGAAGGCCATGTGGCACTCGTCGCCGCCCACGTCGGGGTTGCCGAAGTACTCCACCACGTCGGTGGGCCACTGGTTGGCCTCGCACAGCAGCACCCGACCGGGGTAGTGCTCGTCGACGAACGCGCGGCACTTGCGCAGGAACTCGTGGGTCTCGGGCAGGTTCTCGCCGTTGGTGCCCGGCCGCTCGTAGAGGTACGGCACGGCGTCGAGCCGGAAGCCGTCGAGACCCATGTCCAGCCAGAAGGCCATTGCCTCGAACATCGCGTCGTGGACGGCCGGGTTGTCGAAGTTGAGGTCGGGCTGGTGGTGGAAGAAACGGTGCCAGTAGTACTGCCCGCGCTCCTGGTCGAAGGTCCAGTTGGACGGCTCGGTGTCGACGAAGATGACACGCGCCTCCTCGTAGAGCTCGTCGGTGTCGGACCAGACGTAGAAGTCGCCATAGGGGCCGTCGGGATCCTTGCGCGACTCCTGGAACCACGGGTGCTGGTCGGAGGTGTGGTTCATGACGAAGTCGATGATCACCCGGATGCCGCGCTTGTGGGCCTCGTCGAGGAACTCGTGGAAGTCATCGACACTGCCGCACTCCGGCAGGATGCCGGTGTAGTCGGCCACGTCGTAGCCGCCGTCGCGCAGCGGCGAGGTGAAGAACGGCGGCACCCATAGGCAGTCGACGCCGAGCCAGGCCAGGTAGTCGAGCTTCTCGATCAAACCCTTGAAGTCACCTGTGCCGTCGGCGTTGGAGTCGCGGAACGACCGCACCAGCACCTCGTAGAAGACGGCTGTCTTGAACCAGTCGGGCTGGTTGCCGATGGCGGACTCGCCGATCTCCTGGTCGCTCGCGGGGTGGATTGTCTCCTCGATCGTGGGGATGGTCTCGGGCTCGCTTGCGGGTGCCGTCAACGCGGCCTCCTGACGGAGATGATGTGCACCGGCTCGTGACCGGGGTCAAGACGAACGTAGTTGTGGCGGCTCCAGCTCCAGTCGGCGCCCGTGATCTCGTCGTGGGCGACGAAGGTGTCGTTCCAGTCGAGGCCGAGCGCCGGCATGTCGAGGTGGATCATCGTCTCGCGCGCGCCGTGCGGGTCGAGGTTGGCCACGACGATCACCACGTCGTCATCGACGCGCTTGCTGTACACCAGCACGCTCTCGTCGTCGCCGTCGTGGACGGTGAGGTTGCGGAGCAGCTGGAGCGCCGGGTGCTCCCGGCGGATCTTGTTCAGGTGCGTGATGTACGGCGCGAGCGTGCGGCCGTCGGCATCAGCCTGCTTCCAGTCGCGGATGCGGATCTGGTACTTCTCCGAGTCGAGGTACTCCTCGCTGCCCGGCTTCACCGCCACGTGCTCGAACAGCTCGTAGCCGGCGTAGACACCCCAGCTCGGCGAGCCGGTGGCCGCGATCGCGGCCCGGATCTTGAACGCCGCCGGGCCGCCGTACTGGAGGAACGCGTGCAGGATGTCGGGGGTGTTGACGAAGAAGTTCGGCCGCATCAGGTGGTCGGACTCGCTGGACAGCTCGACGAGGTAGTCGCCGAGCTCGCGCTTGCCGGTGCGCCACGTGAAGTAGGTGTAGGACTGGTGGAAGCCCACCGCGCCCAGGGCGTGCATCATCGCAGGCCGGGTGAACGCCTCGGAGAGGAACACCACGTCGGGGTCGGTGCGGCGTACCTCCTTGAGCAGCCACTCCCAGAACGCGACCGGCTTGGTGTGCGGGTTGTCGACGCGGAAGATCCGCACGCCGTGCGACATCCAGAGCCGCACGATGCGCAGCACCTCGCGGCAGATGCCGTTGGGGTCGTTGTCGAAGTTGACCGGGTAGATGTCCTGATACTTCTTCGGCGGGTTCTCGGCGTAGGCGATCGTGCCGTCGGCGCGCGTGGTGAACCACTCCGGGTTGGTCTTCACCCACGGGTGGTCGGGGGCGACCTGCAGTGCGAGGTCGAGCGCGACTTCGAGGCCGAGCTCGCCGGCCCGCCCGACGAACGCGTCGAAGTCGTCGAAGCTGCCGAGATCGGGGTGGATGGCGTCGTGGCCGCCGGCCTTGCTGCCGATCGCCCACGGCGACCCGGTGTCGTCAGGCCCCGGCGTAAGCGTGTTGTTGGGTCCCTTGCGGTTGACCTCGCCGATCGGGTGGATCGGCGGCAGGTAGATCACGTCGAAGCCCATCTCGGCCACCGCGTCCAGGCGCTTGGCGGCGGTGAGGAACGTGCCGGTGGTGACCTTGCCGGACAACTCGTCGCGGTTGGCGCCCTCGGACCGCGGGAAGAACTCGTACCAGCTGCCGAACAGCGCGCGGCCGCGATCGGCGTACGCCGGGTAGGGACCCTCGATGGTCACCAGCTCGCGCAGCGGGTGGCTGGCCAGGATGTCGTCGAGCTCGGCGGTCTGGAGGGCGGCCAGCCGCGCCGGCACCGGTCGTGACTCGGCGGCAGCCGCCTCGGCCGCGCCGGTGAGCACCAACCGCTCGTTGTCGGTGAGACCGCCCTCGCCGATGACCCGGTTGATGAGCAGCCGGGCCTCGGTGAACATCAGCTCGACGTCGACGCCGGCGGGGATCTTCAGCCCGGCGTCGTGCTGCCAGGTCGCGATCGGGTCGGACCAGGCGTGCACCTCGAAGGTCCAGCTGCCCGGCTGGTCGGGCGTCACCAGTGCGTCGTACCGGTCGGGGATGTCGGCGTGCTTGACCATCCGCACCGGAGCGCGGCGTACGCCGTCGGGTCCGGCGAGCACGACCTCGGCTCCGAGCTGGTCGTGCCCCTCGCGGAACACCGAGGCACGGATGGGGAGAGGTTCACCCTCGGTGGCCTTGGCCGGCTGGCGACCAAGGTCGACGACGGGGTGCACGTCCATGACGGGTATTCGTCCAACCATGCACCCACACTTGCGAATCGCATGGCCACAAGCAAGACGAGGCCAATGCGTCCCATCGGTTGGTGACGGCGGGCGGCCCCCGTGGCACCGCCCACCGTCAGCTCGGGGTCAGTCGCGCAGCACCTGGATGCGCACCTTGGGAGAGCGCGACTTCGTGTAGCTCGCCGTGTCGAAAGGCTGGAAGGTGACCCGAACCGTGTGGGAGCCCACCGCCAGCGGACGGCGGACGGTCGTGACCATCTCCAACTTGTTCAGGTTGAACTCCGCGAACTTCTTGCCGTCCAGCCGGATCACGATCGAGCCGCCGGTGCGCAACCGGGAGCCACCGGCCTCCACGCCGAGCTTCAGCTTCGGCGGTGCGTTGAACCGGGTCTGCACCCGGCGGAACACCGTGAGCGCGATCGCGGTGCGAGCCGCGCCGGATCCCGTGGTCGGGGTGGGTGTGGTCGGGGTGGTGCCGGGAACGGGCGTGCCGGTTGGGGGAGTGCCCGCGCCCGAGCCCGGGTCGGTTCCCGAGCCCGGACCGGTGACCGGCGCGGGTGTCGTGAAGACCTGCAGCTCCGAGGCGTGCACGATCGTGCCCCGGTCGGACTTGGTCTTGCAGTCGGTCGCGTTGTTCGGATCGTTGTCGAGCTCACCGGCATACGCCGGGTTGCCGGTGCACTGGTTCTGCAGCGCGACCAGTCGCACGGCGGACGCCTGCGTCGCCGGCACGTCGTACACGCGCATGGTCAGGTCGGGAGCGACCGGACGCGGCGCCCGGCTCGGGAACGCGTCCGCGGGCGAGGTGTAGAACCGTGTCCACGCGGCACCGGCGGAGGCGCAGTCGGCGACACACGCCTCGACGGCGAACTGCCGCAACGCGGTGAAGCGCGAACCGGAGTCCGGGTCGGCTGCGAGCGGGACCTCGTTGGGGTCAGCCGGCGCCGGCGTGAGCATGGCGCTGACCTGCACGCGACGTACGGTCTGCACGTCTCCGGCCAGGTCGACCGCGACGGACGGCGTCGTCTCGTCGACGTTCGCGGCGGTCACGCCGCCCCAGTTGGTCTCCTCCGTGCCGTCGATGAGCTGCTCCGGGTTGAGGGAGCCCGCCGTCGAGCCGATGACGGTGGCGCCGGCGGCGGCGCTCGCGACGTTGACGTCGGTGTCGGGTACGACCACGGTGCGTGCGCCACCACCGGGCGCGACCTCGAGCGTGAACCGCTGGAAGCCGTGGTCCGGCGAGACCGCCAGCATCCGGTAGGTGCCGGGAGCGAACGGGGCGGCCGCACCGAGACCGGTCGTGCCGACCGTGTCGGCGACCGGGGTGGCCCGTGCCTCGTAGTCACCCACGTAGATGCGCGCAGCACCCGACGACTGGAACGTCACCGTGGTGTTGTCGGCCATGGGCGAGGCGAAGCTCGGCGTCGTGTCGCCCGAGCTGGCGTCCGGCGTCGAGGCGTCACGGCCCATGCCGCGGCGGGCGAACGCCGACCACATCTGCGGCAGGTCGGCCCCGCCGAAGCGCATGCTGTCGGCCGCCAGCATCGCGTCACGGGCGTCGAGCATCGACGTGTCGCCCTGCTGGAGCAGGAACGAGTCAAAGAGCAGCTGCACCCAGCGCCGGTTGCCCGGGCAGGCATCGGCCGGACGCGGGGTCTGCGTCTTCGTGGCCTGGGCACACTGCAGCTGCAGTGCCTTGTCGGCGTACGGGAACTGCGCGTCGTACTTCTCGACGAGTGCCTGGCGGACGTCCCACAGGGTGCCGTTCCAGATCTCGCCGTTGGCGTGCACCTCGTCGCCTGTGACGTCGAAGCCGTAGTCGGAGTAGTTCAGGGGGTTCTTGTCGATGGAGTAGTCGCGGATCGCGACGTCCTTGTTGCCGGTGGCGTAGACGCCCACGGCCCACGGGTTGCCGCCGTTGGAGTGGTCGTGGCTGAACTGGTACTCGCCGGCGACCAGGTCGCTCCACGACTCACCCATCGCGCCACCCTGCTCGGAGGTCAGGCCGTCGTCGGGGCCACCGACCATCCGGTTGCTGATCGCGTGGGTGTACTCGTGCCCGACGATGCCCATGTCGAGCCCGCCGTCGGTGCACGGTGCGTAGAACGCGCCGGCGATCGGCTGGAAGAGGTACTGGTTGGTGATGCCGGGCACGCCGTCCTGCAGCGCGATCTGGTTGGCGTTGTCGCGTCCCAGGTAGGACGGGGATCCGCCCGAGATCGCGCCGGCCTGGGCGTTGCCGACCTCGGAGTCACCGGCGACCCCTCCACGACCACCGTTGTCCTGCTGGAGGTTGTAGTTCTCCTCGGTGAAGCCCAGGTAGTAGGCGAAGTCGTGCATCCGGTTGTGGGCCACGAACAGGTTGCCGACCGACGCCTCGATGTCGTTGCCACCCGGTGTGAGCTGGGTCGGATCGCACTTGGAGTTGTTCCAGGAGTCGGTGAACTCCGTGGTGTACTCCCGCGTCGCGGACGTGGGCGCCTGGAACGTGCCGCCTGGAGTGAGCGGGCTGCCCCACGCCTCGTGGGTGTTGGCGTTGTTGCCGACTGTGGTGTTGGTCGGCACACCGCCTGTGAGGGAGTCCCACGGGCCGAAGGCCGCGATGTTCTCGTGCGCGCCCGCGGTGGCGGTGCAGTCGGCGGCGGGCCGCCAGCAGCCGATCACGGAGTTGCTCGGAATCTCCGTGGCGGAGTCGAGGGTCGGGTTGGCCTCGAAATAGCGCCACCTCGGCGAGAACCCGACGTCACTGCCCCCGGGGGCGGCGGTGTCACTGGTGGACACCGCTACGGAGTACTGACCGACCACGACGGACGTCGCGTCGAACGGGCAGATCTCCACGCTGTAGGTGCCGGCCGGGATCGAGTCGGCGGAGTACGTCGCCACCTCGGGGCTGGTGAGCAGATCCTGGGACAAGAGCAAGCCGCCCGGACCGTAGATGTTCACCGTGATGTCGTCCGCGGGTGCCGCGGTGGCGACGGTGTTGATCTGCTTCGTGGCGCCGTCACCAAGGTCGAAGGGGTGGCGGGTTCCACAGGTGGTCGGAGTGATCTTCCCTGTGAAGACGTTGTTGTAGACCGCGTTGTCCACCTGGTTGCGCCGGACGAGCACGTCGCCGTTGATCGCGTCGACGAGCACGGTGTGGGCCAGGGTGGAGCCGCCGCTGACGTCGACGACGTTGGCCTCGTAGACCGGCCGTACGTCACCGTCGGAGAGAGGGAGGGCCCGCAGCCGGACCAGCTGCTCCTGCACGAGACCGGGCACCGTGAGGCGCGTCCAGCCACCGGAGACGTTGCTATCGATTCCGCCGAGCTCACTGTCGGTGACCGCGCGGCCGACGTCGGCGGCGGCCTCGAGCCAGCCCTCCTTCGGGCTGAGGGTCGCAGCGGGCGGGGTGCCGGTGGCGCGGCTCAGGGACGACGAGACGTAGGCGACCTTCCCGTCGGTCACGCCCACGGTGACCATGCCGCCGGTGGCCGGGACGAGAGAGCCGAACTTCTGCCGGAACAGCACCGCACGGGCCGGGCTGTCCTGGAGGGCCTGGGCGTTGACGACCTCGAGATCGTCGACGGCGGCAGGGCTGACCCCGAACAGGTCGGCATGGTCGCGCAGCCAGGCCCGCGCACCCTCGGCCGGCGTACCCGGCGCCGCACCCAGGCTACCGTCGTCGGGCAGCACCGACGCGGGAGTCCCGAGGTCGTTCCAGCGCACGTGTACGCCGTCGAGGGTGGCGGCTGCCTGCCGCTGGCCGCTCAGCGGGGCGACCGCGTCGCGAACGTCGAGGTCGGCCAGGCCGGCGACCGGGTCGCCGAGTGTGCGCACCGCGTCGAGGTCGACAGCCGCAGGTGCGGCGTACGCCCCGGAGCCCGGGTCTTGACCAGTCGTGAGGGTGGCTGCGGCGACGAGGCCGGTGGCCAGCGCCACGAGGGCGAGGGTGCGGACTGCGGGGGCTGTCATGCCCCGACAACCGCGTCGGGGGCAGCCGGGTTACGCGGACAGTGTGGGGACACGGGCTTGGATCGATCCAAGAATGTTCGCTACCGTCGTCTCGTGCGAGCCATTCGACGATTCACCGTGCGTCCTGTCCTCCCCGAGCCGCTGACCGCGCTGGGGGTGCTGGCTGGCAACCTGCGCTGGTCCTGGCATCCGGAGAGCCAGGACGTCTTCCGCGCTGTCGACGCGAAGGTCTGGGAGGACGTCAACCACGACCCCGTGCGCCTGCTGGGCGCCGTCGGTCGCGAGCGGCTCGACGAGCTCGCCGGCGACGAGGCGTTCCTGCAGACGCTGGGCGCCGCGCAGGCCGACCTCGACCAGTACCTCACCGGTGAGCGCTGGTACGCCCGCAAGGCCGGGGCCGACGCGCCCCGCTCGATCGCCTACTTCTCGCCCGAGTACGGCATCACCGCCGTGCTCCCGCAGTACTCCGGTGGCCTGGGCATCCTTGCCGGCGACCACCTCAAGGCGGCGTCCGACCTGGGCATCCCCGTCGTGGGGGTGGGCCTGCTCTACCGGCACGGCTACTTCAAGCAGTCGCTCTCTCGTGAGGGCTGGCAGCAGGAGACCTACCCGGTGCTGGACCCCGACGAGCTGCCGCTGACACTGTTGCGCGAGGCCGATGGGTCGCGCGCGACGATCTCGATCTCGCTGCCCGACGGCCCCGACCTGCTGGCCAAGATCTTCGTGGTCAACGTCGGCCGCGTGCCGCTGCTGCTGCTCGACTCCGACATCGAGGAGAACAGCCAGCACTACCGCGACGTCACCGACCGCCTGTACGGCGGAAACTCCGAGCACCGCCTGCGCCAGGAGCTGCTCCTCGGCGTCGGTGGCGTGCGTGCGCTGCGCGCCTTCTCGCGCATCACCGGTGCACCCACGCCCGAGGTCTTCCACACCAACGAGGGCCACGCCGGCTTCCTCGGCATCGAGCGGATCCGCGAGCTCACCGTGGCCGACGACGGTCCGCGCCTCGACTTCGACACCGCCCTCGAGGTCTCCCGGGCCGGCACGGTCTTCACGACCCACACGCCGGTGCCCGCCGGCATCGACCGCTTCCCGCGGGAGCTCATCGAGCAGTACTTCGGCGGCGGCTCCTCGCCGACGCCGGGCGTGCCCGCCGACCGGGTGCTGAGGCTGGGTGCCGAGGACTACGACGGCGGCGACGCGGCCGTCTTCAACATGGCGGTCATGGGCTTCCGGCTCGCCCAGCGGGCCAACGGCGTCTCCAAGCTGCACGGCGTCGTCTCTCGTGGCATGTTCAACGGTCTCTGGCCGGCCTTCGACGAGGCCGAGGTGCCGATCAGCTCGATCACCAACGGCGTGCACGGCCCCACCTGGATCGCCCGCGAGATCTTCGACCTGGCTCGCTCTCGCGGTGCCGACGTCGATGGTGACGACACCGACTCGCTGTGGCCGCTGGTCGACGAGTTCGGTGGCCGGGAGCTCTGGGACCTCAAGCGGACCCTGCGAGCCCGGCTCGTCGAGGACGCTCGCGGCCGGATGAGGCGCTCGAGCATCAAGCGCGGATCCGCGCCCGCCGAGCTCGGCTGGGTCGACTCCGCACTCGACGCCGATGTGCTCACGATCGGCTTCGCGCGCCGCGTGCCGTCGTACAAGCGGCTGACGCTGATGCTGCGCGATCCCGCCCGCCTGAAGATGCTGTTGCTCGACCCCGAGCGGCCGATCCAGCTGGTCATCGCCGGCAAGGCGCACCCGGCCGACGACGGCGGCAAGAAGCTGATCCAGGAGATCGTCAAGTTCGCCGACGACCCCGAGATCCGGCACCGCATCGCGTTCCTGCCCAACTACGACATCGCGATGGCGCTGCCTCTCTACCCCGGCTGCGACGTCTGGCTCAACAACCCGCTGCGCCCTTACGAGGCGTGCGGCACGTCCGGCATGAAGGCCGCCCTCAACGGTGGCCTCAATCTGTCGATCCTCGACGGCTGGTGGGACGAGTGGTACGACGGCCAGAACGGCTGGGCGATCCCGTCGGCCGACGGCGTCGACGACCAGGACCGGCGCGACGACCTCGAGGCCAACGCGCTCTACGACCTGATCGAGAACGAGGTCGCGCCGCGGTTCTACGACGTCGACAACGAGGGCGTGCCCACCCGCTGGCTCGAGATGGTGCGGCACACGCTGAAGTCGCTCGGCCCCAAGGTGCTGGCCACCCGTCAGGTCCGTGACTACGTGCGCGACCTGTACTCCCCGGCCGCGCACACGTCGCGGGCGCTCAACTCCAACTACGACGGCGCCCGCGAGCTCGCCGCATGGAAGCAGGGTGTGCGCCAGGCCTGGCCGTCGGTGCACGTCGAGCACGTCGAGTCGGCCGGTGTCGACGACTCCCCGGAGGTCGGCGCGAACCTGACCGTGCGCGCGTTCGTCGCGCTCGGATCGCTGAGCCCCGACGACGTCGAGGTTCAGGTCGTGCACGGCCGCACCACCGGCGACGACGAGCTCGCCGACTCGACCGTGAGCGTCATGCACGTCGTCGAGAGCTACGACGGCAACCGGCACCGCTTCGACGCCGACGTGTCCCTCGCCCGGTCCGGCTCGTTCGGCTACACAGTGCGGGTCGTGCCGCGTAACGACGCGCTCGCCTCGGTCGCCGAGCTCGGGTTGGTCGCCGTTCCCGCCTGAGGGCGAGCCTGGTGCGCCGTCGTCCGCCCGGGGTGCTGGGGCCCGCGCGCGTAGCAGGTCGGGTCTCGGCGTCAAGAGTTCCCTGCGGCGCCTTCGGCGCTCTTGACTCCGAGCCTCTCCCGACCTGCTGAGCGGCGCCCGGGGCGGCGGCAAGCCGCCGCCCGCGCAAGCGCGGGCCCCGAAATGACACCCCGCGATTGGTCGAAAGCCGCATGGTTCTGGCCGAGATTCATGCGGTTTCTGGCCATTCGACGGGGTGCATTTCCGACCGCAGGTCGGCGTCGTCCCGATAGGCGCCAACTCGGCCCGGGTGGAGGCCGAAGACTGGCGCCGCGGGAGGACGATGACGTCAGCCCGACCACGACCCGCTTGTGCGGCCAAGCTCAGGTCTGCCGGAACACCAGCACGGAGCGGCCCTCCTGCTTGACCTGTTCGCCCGCCTTGACCTGGGTGCCGATCGGGTTCGTCGAGTCGGTGGAGAGCACGATCTCGCCGGCGGATATCCAGGCGTTCTCGGGCAGCGTGAGCACGACGTCGTTGGGGCTGGAGTTGAGCCAGATCATGAACGACTTGTCGCGCTGCTGCTCGCCGTGGGCACCTGGGAAGCGCAACGGGTCACCCAGCACGAACAGCCCGACCGCCTTGATCGAGTCGTCGCGCCAGTCGGCGTCCGACATCTCGCGCCCCTCGGGGTGCAGCCAGACGATGTCCTTGGGACCACCCTTGATGGTGGGCCGCCCCTCGAACCAGTGCCGCTGCCGCAGCGCCGGGTGCTCACGACGCAGCCGCAGCGCGGTCTTGGTGATCTCGTAGAGGTCGAGCCACGCGTCGTCGGGTCGCCAGTCGATCCACGAGGTCTCGTTGTCCTGGCCGTAGGCGTTGTTGTTGCCACCCTGGGTGCGGCCGCGCTCGTCGCCGGCGGTCAGCATCGGCACGCCGTTGGAGAAGCAGAGCATCGCCATCATGTTCGCGGCCTGCCGCCGCCGCAGCGCGATGATCTCGGGGTCGTCGGTCTCGCCCTCGACGCCGCAGTTCCACGAGCGGTTGTTGTCGGTGCCGTCGCGCCCGTTCTCGCCGTTGGCCTCGTTGTGCTTCTGGTCGTACGACACGAGGTCGCGCAGGGTGAAGCCGTCGTGGGCGGTCACGAAGTTAACGGAGGCGTACGGCGACCGGCCGTCGTCGGCGTACAGGTCGGACGAGCCGGCGAGGCGGGTGGCAACGGTGCGGATGCCGTCGGCCCGGCCCCGCCAGAAGTCGCGGACAGTGTCGCGGTACTGGTCGTTCCACTCGATCCACGGCGGCGGGAAGCCTCCGACGCGGTAGCCGTCCATGGAGGCGTCCCACGGCTCGGCGATCAGCTTCACGTGGCGCAGCACCGGGTCCTGGCCGATCGCGACGAGCAGGTGGCTGCCCATGTCGATCTCCTGGTTGGTGCGGGCCAGTGCCGACATCAGGTCGAAGCGGAACCCGTCGACGTGCATCTCGCTCACCCAGTAGCGCAGCGAGTCGAGGATCATCCGCAGCGACTGGGTGTGAGTGGCGTCGACGGTGTTGCCGCACCCGGTGACGTCCCAGTAGGCGTCGGTCTTCGCCGTCGGGTGCAACTGATCGCTGACGCGCTGGTAGTAGCCCCGGTCGTCGAGGCCCCGGAAGCTCAGCGTCGGCCCACGCGGCCCGGCCTCGGCGGTGTGGTTGTAGACGACGTCGAGATAGACCTCGAGCCCGGCGTCGTGGAACGCCTTGACCATCGTCTTGAACTCGGTGACCTGCTGGCCACGGTCGCCGGAGGCGGAGTAGGCGCCGTGCGGGGCGAAGAAGCCGATGGAGTTGTAGCCCCAGTAGTTCACCAGGCCGAGCTCGGCGAGCTTGGGCTCGGAGACGAACTGGTGCACCGGCAGCAGCTCGACCGCCGTCACGCCCAGGTCGCGGAGGTAGTCGATGACCGCGGGCGTCGCGAGGCCGGCGTACGTTCCGCGCAGCTCCTCGGGCACTCGGTCATGCAGCTGGGTCATGCCCTTGACGTGGAGCTCGTAGATGACGGTGTCGCGCCACCGCCGGCCGAGGGGAGTGTCGTCGCCCCAGTCGAACTCGTCGTATACGACGACGCTGCGCGCCATGTACGGCGCGGAGTCGAGCTCGCTCATCACCTCGGGGGTGCCGATGACGAACGAGAAGATCGCGGGCTCGGGCGTGACGGTGCCGGAGACCGCCCGGCCGTAGGGGTCGAGCAGCAGCTTGTTGACGTTGAATCGCAGCCCCTCCGCGGGCCGCCACGGTCCCTCGACGCGGTAGCCGTAGAGCGCGCCGGCCATCAGGCCGGGCACGGCGCCGTGCCAGATGCCCAGCGACTGCTCGGTCAGCTCGACCCGGGTCTCGACCTCCGTGCCGTGGCCGTCGTCCTCGAACAGGCACACCCAGGCGCGGGTCGCCCGGGGTGCGTAGACGGCGAAGTTGGTCGACTCCTCGCTCCAGGTCGCGCCTAGCGGCCAGTTGCGCCCGGGCCAGACTGCGTTGCGCTGGCCCTCGTGGTCCCACATTCCCGGTGTCACGGCGGTCATTGTGGCGCATGCCCTCCGGCCGGCGAGGTTGGGCGGCTGCGACCTATTCCCAGTGCGCGACCTGCGAGTTATGGTCCGCAGGTGATATCGATGAGAACCATCCTGATCCCCGCGGGCGCCGGGCTCGTCGCCTTGACACTCGCCGCCACCCTGGCCTCCGCGCCCGCCCTCGCCACCAAGCCGGGCAGCGGGAGCACCACCGGCTCGGCCAAGATCTTCAAGGTCAACCCGGTCCAGTCGACCGGTGACCAGACGCTGGTCGACGGCAAGGACGGCAAGGAGGCCGTCATGCCTCGGGAGGCGTACACGAGCGAGGACCTGCGCAACCTCGACGGCTCGGGCACGCTGTCGGGCAAGTGGGCCAACGTGCGCACCAGCACCGGCACCCCGGCTTACAGCGCCATCAACGAGTTCAAGTACACCCGCGACCAGGACCAGTTCGAGCAGGTGATGGGCTACTTCTGGGTCAACGAGGCGCAGGAGTACCTCCAGTCCCTCGGCTTCGGCAGCACGTTGCGGCCGATCCTGAAGCGGCCCTACGACGTGCGCATCAGCCAGTACGGCGTCGACAACTCCTACATGACCGACAAGGGCGACTTCATCCGCCTGGGCAAGGGCGGCGTCGACGATGCCGAGGACGCCGAGGTGATCATGCACGAGTACGGTCACGCCATCCACAACGACCAGGTCCCCGGCTACGGCAGCAGCCTCGACGCCGGCTCGATCGGCGAGTCCTTCGGTGACTACTTCGCCGTCAGCGCCGGCCTGGCTGCCGCCCAGCGTTACGGCTGGCCGGTCGGGGCCGAGCAGGCGTGCCCGATGGACTGGGACGCCGTGTCCTACACCGCCGCTCCACACTGCATCCGACGGTTCGACCGCAACCTGACGCTGCTGACCCGCAGGAACGAGGTGCACTTCGACGGCCAGATCTGGAGCCAGGCGCTGTGGGAGATCCGGCTCGGTTACGTGAACGCCGGCAAGACGACCGCCCAGTGGGACACCACGATGATCGACGCGCAGTTCGGCTTCGCGCCGGACACCTCGTTCCAGCAGGCCGCGAAGGCGATCTACCTCAAGGCGATCGCCCGGGGCGACGGCACCCAGGAGCTGATCCGCAACCGGTTCGCCGCGCGGGGCATCGAGTTCACCGTCTGATCGAGCGCCTCGCACGTCAAGGACAGGGATCGAGCCTCTAGGCTCGGTCCCTGTTCGGGTTCTGTCGTGTTGTCGAGTTGCGTGGAGGTCGTCGTGGTGGATTTCGTCAGGCTCGAGGTCGAGGGTGGCGTGGGCACCATCCGGCTGGACCGCCCCAAGATGAACGCCCTCAACGTGCAGGTGCAGGAGGAGATCCGCGCCGCCGCCACCGAGGCCAGCGCCCGTGACGACATCAAGGCGGTCGTGGTCTACGGAGGCGAGAAGGTGTTCGCCGCCGGGGCTGACGTCAAGGAGATGGCCGACATGTCGTACACCGACATGGTCAAGCGCTCCGGAGCCTTGCAGTCCGCGCTCACCTCGGTGGCCCGGATCCCGAAGCCGGTCGTGGCAGCGGTCACCGGCTACGCGCTCGGCGGTGGCTGCGAGCTCGCCCTGTGCGCCGACGTGCGGTTCGCGGGAGACAACGCCGTGCTCGGCCAGCCCGAGGTGCTGCTCGGCATCATCCCGGGCGCCGGTGGCACCCAGCGGCTGACCCGGCTGATCGGGCCGAGCAAGGCGAAGGACATCATCTTCACCGGCCGTTTCGTCAAGGCCGACGAGGCGCTGGCGATCGGTCTCGTCGACCGCGTCGTCCCCGCCGACCTGGTGTACGACGAGGCGCTGGCGTGGGCCGGCCAGTTCGCCGGCGCCGCGACGTACGCCCTCCGCGCGGCCAAGGAGACCATCGACCGGGGCCTCGAGACGGACCTCGAGACCGGCCTGGAGATCGAGCGCCAGCAGTTCGCCGCACTTTTCGCCACCGAGGACCGTGCCATTGGCATGGGTTCGTTCGTTGAGAACGGACCGGGCAAGGCCCAGTTCGTGGGGCGGTAGCCTCCCGGCAACGAAACGAGAGAAGGAACCGCCGTGGCTACGGATGAAAAGACCGACCGCAAGTCGGACAAAGGCAAGGGCAGGCAGGCAGTCGGCGAGGCCGTCAGCCTGGTCCGGGCGCGGCTGGCGCAGGCCATCTGGCTCGTCTGCGTGCTCGCCGCGCTGATCCTCGCGGTCGGTGCGCTGCTGGTGGCACTCAAGGCCAACAAGGACAACGACCTCGTCTCGTTCGTGCTCTCCGCGGCCGACCGGGTCGACCTGGGTGTCTTCTCGCGCGACGCCGGCATCAAGCAGTTCACCGGTGACAACGCCGGCGTCAAGAACGCGCTGTTCAACTGGGGCCTCGGCGCGATCGCCTGGCTCATCGTGGGCCGCATCCTGGATCGGCTGATCCGCCCCTGATTCTGACAGTCCTACTGTGAGAGACCCCACCCTGGACGGCGTTCCGCGGTGGGGTTCTCGCTAGTAGCCTCAGCCGCACCAACCGAATGCACAGGAGAGGCCCCCGGGTCACACCATGAACATTGTTGTTTGCGTGAAGTACGTCCCCGATGCCACCGCCGACCGGCAGTTCGAGTCCGACAACACCGTCGACCGTGTCGGCGTCGACGGGCTGCTGTCCGAACTCGACGAGTACGCCATCGAGCAGGCCCTGCAGCTCAAGGAGAAGGCCGAAGGAGAGACCACGGTGACCGCGCTCTGCGTGGGACCCGCGAAGGCCCTCGACGCCGTCCGCAAGGCGCTGCAGATGGGTGCCGACCAGGGCGTCCACGTGGTCGACGACGCGATCGCCGGCTCCGACGCCATCGCTACGTCACTGGTGCTCGCCAAAGCGATCGAGAAGATCGGTGACGTCGACGTCGTCATGTGCGGCATGGCGTCCACCGACGGCGCGATGAGCGTCGTCCCGGCCATGCTGGCCGAGCGGCTCGGGCTGCCCCAGGTGACCCAGGCGGCCGTGGTCGAGGCCCAGGGTGGCCAGGTGCGCATCAAGCGCGACGGCGACTCCGCTACCGAGGTCATCGGCGCGACGATGCCGCTGGTGCTCTCGGTCACCGACCAGTCGGGCGAGGCCCGCTACCCGTCGTTCAAGGGCATCATGGCGGCCAAGAAGAAGCCGATGGAGACCTACTCGCTGAGCGACCTCGGCGTCGACGCCGACCAGGTCGGCCTCTCGGTGGCGTGGACCGTAGTGGAGGACACCACCGAGCGTCCGCCCCGCACCGCCGGCGAGATCGTCACGGACGAGGACGGGTCGGGCGCCAAGGCGCTGACCGAGTTCCTCGCCGCCAAGAAATTCATCTGAGCGAAGTTCATCTGAGGAGCAAGATCATGACTGAAGTACTCGTTCTGGTCGACCACGTCGACGGCACGGTCAAGAAGCCGACCTATGAGCTGCTCACCATCGCGGCCCGCCTCGGCGAGCCCTCCGCGGTCTTCATCGGTGCTGCCGACCAGGCCGACGCCGTGGCCGAGGCCGTGAAGAAGTACGGCGCGCAGAAGGTCTACGTCGTCGACGACGCCGAGATCAAGGGCTACCTCGTGGCCCCGAAGGCCGAGGCGCTGGCCCAGCTGGTCGAGAAGACTGCTGGTGAGGGGGGCGTGGCCGCGGTGTTGATCTCGTCCTCGGTCGAGGGCAAGGAGATCGCGGGTCGCCTCGCCATCAAGACGGAGTCAGGCCTGATCACCGACGCCGTCGACGTGCAAGAAGGTCCGGTGACCACGCAGAGCGTGTTCGCCGGCAACTTCACGGTGCAGGCCAAGGTCACCCAGGGCACGCCGATCATCACGGTGAAGCCCAACTCCGCCGCCCCGGAGGAGACCGAGGGTGCCGCTGCCGTCGAGCAGTTCGCCGTCACGATCTCCGACGCCGCCAAGGGTGCGCAGATCATCGCCAGCCAGCCGCGTCAGGCGACCGGCCGCCCCGAGCTCACCGAGGCCGCGATCGTGGTCTCCGGTGGCCGTGGCACAGGCGGCGACTTCGAGCCCGTAGAGGGCTTCGCCGACGCGCTCGGTGCCGCGGTCGGCGCCTCGCGTGCCGCCGTCGACTCGGGTTGGAAGCCGCATTCCTTCCAGGTCGGCCAGACCGGCAAGACGGTCTCTCCGCAGCTCTACGTCGCCAACGGCATCTCCGGTGCGATCCAGCACCGCGCCGGCATGCAGACCTCGAAGACCATCGTCGCCGTCAACAAGGACGACGAGGCCCCGATCTTCGAGCTGGTCGACTTCGGTGTCGTCGGCGACCTGCACAAGGTGCTGCCGGCCGCGACCGAGCAGATCAACGCCCGCAAGTAGTCATCGACATCCGACGCCCCGTCCTCTCCGGAGGGCGGGGCGTCGTGTCGTTTCACCCGACAGCGGCGGCGATCGCCGGGATGAGCAGCTCGTACGCCGCCGGCGCGAGGTGCACGCCGTCGTCCACGAACGCCGCGCTGCCCAGCGAAGCCAGCACGGCCGGGGTGTCGACGACGCTGCCGCCGGCCGCGGCCACCACGTCCGCGGCGACCCTGCTGTAGTCGGCGAGCACCTCGTTCGTGCGGTCGGCCACCCGTTTCAGCCGGGTCTCGTCGACGCCCGGCGACGCGACGTACACGATCCGCTGGGGGAGACGGACGACCGCGTCGGCCAGCGCCCGCTCGGAGGTCTCGATCGGCACCTGCTTCCACGGCGCCGCGTCGTTGGTGCCGACGCCGATGACCACGACGTCGTACGACGCGAGGTCGGCGACACCCGCGACCTGGTCGGCCAGGTCGGTGGCGAACGAGCCGCTGATCGCGGCGTTGGTCACCTCGGCCGCGATGCGCGTCAGGTCGTCGGGCTGGATCCGGGCGAGGTGGCTGTCGCCGAGCAGCAGGACGCGCATGGGTCTGTCCTATCGCGGCCGGGCCGGTGAGACGGCGGTGACGCGCCCGGCTCACGCTCGTAGGCTCGGTCCATGAGCATCGAGGGTGACGTCCGCGCGGTGGCTCTGCGCGGCCGGGAGGCCAGCTTCGAGCTGGCGCTGGCGACCCGGGCGACGAAGGACGACGCACTGCTCGGGATGGCGTCTGCCCTGCTGGCGTCGTCGGATCAGGTGCTGGCCGCGAACGCCGACGACGTCGGACGCGCCGAGGCCTCGGGCACGCCCGCCAACATCGTCGACCGGCTGCGGCTCACTCCCGACCGCCTCGACGCGATGGCCCAGGGCCTGCGCGAGGTGGCTGGCCTCCCCGACCCGGTGGGGGAGGTGGTGCGCGGCTCGACGCTCGCCAACGGGCTCGAGCTGCGTCAGATCCGGGTGCCCTTCGGAGTGGTCGGGATGATCTACGAGGCCCGCCCCAATGTCACCGCCGACGCCGCGGGCATCTGCCTCAAGGCGGGCAACGCGGTGCTGCTGCGGGGCTCGTCGAGCGCGCGGTCGTCGAACACCGCCATCGTGCAGGTGCTGCGCGATGCAGCCGTGGAAGCCGGTCTGCCCGCTGACGTCGTACAGCTCGTGCCGGGTGACTCTCACGAGAGCGTCAAGGCGCTGATGCGGGCCCGCGGGCTGGTCGACGTACTGATCCCGCGCGGTGGGGCCGGCCTGATCCGATCGGTCGTCGAGGAGTCGACGGTGCCGGTCATCGAGACGGGCGTGGGCAACTGCCACGTGTACGTCGACGCGGCCGCCGACCTCGACCAGGCGCTGGCCATCGTGCTGAACGCCAAGACCCACCGCACCAGCGTCTGCAACGCCGCCGAGTCGCTCCTCGTGCACGCCGACCTCACCCAGACCTTTGTGCCGCGGGTGGTCGAGGCGCTGACCGAGGCGGGCGTGACCGTGCACGGTGACGCCGAGTTCGCGGCGTACGACGGAGTGTTGCCGGCCACGGACGACGACTACGCCGCGGAGTACCTCTCCCTCGACATCTCCGCCTGCGTCGTCGACTCGGTGGACGACGCGATCGCCCACATCCGGCGCTTCTCGAGCGGCCACACCGAGGCGATCGTGACGCGGGACCAGGCGACAGCACGTCGCTTCGTGGCCGCCGTCGACTCGGCTGCGGTGCTCGTGAACGCCTCGACGCGCTTCACCGACGGCGGTGAGTTCGGGTTCGGCGCCGAGATCGGCATCAGCACCCAGAAGCTGCACGCGCGCGGGCCGATGGGGCTCACCGAGATGACCTCGACCAAGTACGTCGTGACCGGAGATGGCCACGTGCGCTGACGCCGGTAGGATCACCGCCATGTCGCTGAGCGCTCTCTCCCTCGCTGCCGCTGTCGCCGAGAACGGCGAGCACGCGCTGTCCCCATACGCCGTGGGCGGCGGTGTCCTGCTCATCCTGCTGGCGGTCATGGGCGCGCTGGTGGCCTTCGGCGGCGGGCGCGAGCACAGCTGACGTGCCGGCAACCCAGACTCCGTCCCGAGCCCGCCGCGTCGGGGTGATGGGTGGCACGTTCGACCCGATCCACCACGGCCACCTCGTGGCCGCGTCCGAGGTGCAGGCGTGGTTCGGCCTCGACGAGGTCGTCTTCGTGCCCACCGGAGCGCCGTGGCAGAAGTCCGACCGCTCGGTGTCGCCGCCGGAGCACCGCTACCTGATGACGGTCATCGCGACGGCCGCCAACCCGCGCTTCCGGGTCTCGCGCGTCGACATCGACCGCGACGGGCCGACGTACACGATCGACACGCTGCGCGACCTGCGCGAGCAGATGCCCGACGCCGAGCTCTACTTCATCACCGGCGCCGACGCGCTGGCCGACATCTTCACCTGGCGTGACGCCGACGACATGTTCGAGCTCGCCCAGTTCGTCGGCTGCACCCGCCCCGGCTACGAGATGGACGCGAAGACGCTCGACGCCATCCCGTCCGACCGGGTCACGATGGTCGAGATTCCCGCCCTCGCCATCTCTTCCACCGACTGCCGCAAGCGCAAGGAACGCGGCGAGCCCGTGTGGTACCTCGTCCCCGACGGGGTGGTCCAGTACATCGCCAAGCACCACCTCTATCCCGGGCCCGACCCGGCTCCCCAGAACGTCCCAGGAGACCCGCCTGCATGACCGCCACCGACCACGCCATCGAGCTCGTCCACGCCGCCGCCCGCGCGGCGTCCGAAAAGCTCGCGACCAAGATCATCGCCTTCGACGTGAGCGAACAGCTCGCGATCACCGACGCCTTCGTGCTGGCCTCGGCCACCAACGACCGGCAGGTCAAGGCCATCGTCGACGAGATCGAGGACAAGCTCCGCGAGATCGGCGCCAAGCCGATCCGCCGCGAGGGCGAGCGCGACGGACGCTGGGTGCTCATCGACTACGGCGACGTCGTCGTACACGTGCAGCACGAGGAGGAGCGGCAGTTCTACGCCCTCGAGCGGCTCTGGCGCGACTGCCCAAGCATCAAGCTGCCTGCCGACGTCACCTCCAACGAGCGGTGAGCCGGCGCCTCGTCCTGCTTCGGCACGGCCGCACCGCGTGGAACCACGCCCGTCGTGTCCAGGGACAGCTGGATGCCGAGCTCGACGACAGCGGACGAGCCCAGGCAGATGCCGTGGCGACGGTCCTGGCCACGCTCGAGCCGACGTTGCTCTGGTCGTCTGACCTGGTGCGAGCTCGTGACACCGCGCTGACGGTGGGCAAGGCCGCCGGCCTGGACCCGACGTACGACGAGCGCCTGCGCGAGTTCTCCCTGGGCGAGCGCGAGGGCATCACGCATGATGAGTACGCGGCGCTGGCACCCGAGGAGTTCGAGCGTTTCCGTCGCGGCCACTACGACGCGGCTCCGGGCGCCGAGCCGACCAGCGAGGTCCGGATCCGCATGCACGCCGTACTCACCGAGCTCCTCGCCGCTCTGGGGCCGGGGGAGACCGGCGTGGCCGTCTCGCACGGGGCGGCCATCCGCGTCGCGACCGGCGCGATGCTCGACTGGCCCGACGACCAGTTCCACTCGCTGCGTGGCCTCGACAACTGTGCCTGGGTGCTGCTCGAGGAGCACCCGGAGGTCTCCGCACTGCGACTCGGCGCCTACAACCGCACCGTGTGACCCCCCGATTTCGCAAGCCATCGGGCCATTGGCTACCATTCTCGGCGTTGCCCAACGGGTGACGATCTGGGGCTGTGGCGCAGCTGGTAGCGCATCTGCATGGCATGCAGAGGGTCAGGGGTTCGAGTCCCCTCAGCTCCACCAGATCAGCAAGCCAAGGCCATGTCGGCCTCCTCGCAAGAGGAGGAAGACATGGCCCTTGGACATTTATTGGACACATGTGGCCGCGCGGCGAGTCAGGGGCCGGCATGGCACCTTCTCGATACGTCTCGGTCGACCTCGTGCACTGGTGGGCATGGACACCACGATCGCCGCCCAAGACACCATCGAGCCAGTTCTCACCCTCGGCCGCGAGCTGCGTCTTCGTCGCTCCGAGGTGGACTCGTGGCTGGCCCGGCTCGAGGCGGCCGCCAGTGCCCGCCATCCGACGGGGGATCGGAGTTGAGCCGCGGACGGCCCGCACCGCGATGGCGACCTACGGGCAGGTCCACGCCACCGACCTCGGGGGCCGCCAGCGCGCGTTGACTCGCTTCCAGGACACCGACGGCCACCTCATGGGTCTCGTCGAAGGCGTGTCGTCGTCTGTTCGGACGCGCCGGTGCTTGCTCCGGCTAGGACCACGAGCGACACGCTGGATCATCGATCTGGTGAAGGCTAGTCGCCCTGACGCATGCTCGAGCCGTGCGAAGGCGGAGGTGCTCCGTCGTCCTCGAGCTCGGCGGCGATGGAGACGACCAGGCCACCGAGCAGGAACCCGATGACGCCGGCGGCGAGAGTGTTGGTGTTCACGGCACTTCCTCCTGGAACTCAGTGGTGGGCGTCGCTGGCGGCGTGGCCCTCGTGGTCCATGCCCTCGTGGTCCATGCCCGCGTGGTCCATGCCCTCGTGATACCGGTGAGTCAAGGCGTGGCCCTTGCCCTTGTCGATGAGGTAGCGGTTGACCGGGAAGGCCGCGATGAAAGCGACGGAGAGCGAGATCATCATCCCGATCCAGAAGATGGGGTTGACCAGCCCGGCGTCCATGGCGCCGGGGATCATCGCCATGACGAGGTTGTCGACGATCTCCATGGTCGCGATGGAGAGGGTGTCGGCCGCGAACACCACGCTCAGCGCGGCGAAGAAGCCGAGTCCCGCCGAGATGAGGGGCAGCGTGGAGAGCGCGTAGCCGAACAGGAATGCGAGCCCGACGGCCAGGGCGATGGTGACGCCGGTGGACAGTTCCAGCGCCGTGCCGACCATCAGGCCGGCGACCTCTCCGATCGCACAGCCGGTGAGGCAGTGCAACGTGGCGTTGGCGGCCATGCTGTTACGCGCATTCATGTCGATCCTCTCCCTGTGTGATACCCCCCGACCGTATCGGCCGACGGGTGGGCTCGAGCGACGGGGCCGTCCCGGGCCGGTGCCGAGCACCGGCCCGGAACGATCCCGATGTCAGGCGACCCGGTAGCCGGCCGCGGTGATGGCGGCGCGGACCTGGTTGTCGTCGTACTCCTGCCCGGTGACGGTCAGGGTGCCGCTGGCGAGGTCGACTTCGGTGTTCTCGACCCCTGCCACCTCGGCGACGGCCGCGGTGACCTTGCCCGCGCAGCTGGTGCAGGTCATGCCCTGGACGGTGTGAGTGGTGTTCGTGGTGCACATGAGTGGTTGATCCTTTCCTGGTGGTCCGGGCCGGGCTGGCACGGAGGGCTGTGGCGTTCAGGCGGCGTTGGCGTCGACTGCAGTGGTGGTGTGAGTCGGGTCCGCGGGCGGAGCTCCGCGCAGGAACGCGGCTGCGGCGGCTGCGCCCAGGAGGGCGATGACGGCAGCTCCGATGAAGGCTGCGGAGAAGCCGTTGGTGAGAGCGGTGGGGTCGCTGATCCGATCAGCTCCCTGGCTTGCGGCGATCGCGGTCATCACAGCCAGACCGAGGGCTGAGCCGACCTGGTAGCTGGTGTTGACGATGCCTGATGCGAGGCCGCCCTCCTCGGGGCGCGCAGACGAGATCGCCGTACCGAGGGAGGGGATGAACGCCAGCGACATGCCGAGCGCGGCCACCAGTGACGCCGGCAGCACGTCGCCGGCGAACGAACCGTCGGGACTGACTTGGGCCAGCCAGCCCATGCCCACGGCGAGGATGACCAGGCCCGAGACGGTGGTGGTCCTGGGTCCGTACCTGGCCATCACGCGCGGTGCCAGGACGACCATGCCGATCATGATCAGCAGTGTCATCGGAAGCAGGGCGGCCCCGCTGGGGAAGGCTGAGTAGCCGAGCACCTGCTGGAGGTAGAGGTTCAGGAAGAACCACATCGGGATCCAGGCGGCACCGAGCAGCAGCTGTACGACGTTGGCCGCACCCAGGTTGGGCGTGCGGAAGATCCGCAACGGGACCAACGGGTGCTGGCGCCGGGCCTGGAGGAGGACGAACGCTGCCAGCAGTACGGCGGCGGCACCCAGCACGAGCCACGTCTGGGCGCCGTCCCAACCGACTTCGGGGGCTCGGACGGTCGCGTAGACAGCTGCGCCGAGGCCTGCGGTGACCGCAGCCGCACCTGCCACGTCGACGCGGGAGCGAGATCCCGCTCCGCCGAGCGGCATCAGGGCCGGTGTCACGGCGAGCAGCACGAGTGCGATCGGGATATTGATGTAGAACACCCAGGGCCAGGAGGCGTACTCGGTGATCACGCCGCCGAGGAACACGCCGGCCGTACCTCCCGCTGGCGCCGCAGCGCCGTAGAAGGCGAACGCCTTCATCAGCTCGCGCGGGTTGTGCCCGAACAGCATCATCAGCAGCGTCAGGGCCGAGGGTGCGATCAGCGCGGATCCCGCGCCTTGCACGGCGCGACCTATGAGCTCGACCTCGACGTTGCCGGCTGCGCCAGCGATCGCGGAGCCGGCGAGCAGGACGACCCAGCCGAGACTGAACATCCGCCGAGCGCCGAACAGGTCGGCCAGCTTGCCCCCGAGCAGCAGCAGGCCTCCCAGCGCGACGACGTAGGCGTTGAAGACCCAGGACAGGTTCTCCTGGGAGAAGCCGAGATCGGCCTGCATCTGCGGCAGTGCCACGCCGATGATCGAGGTGTCCATGATGACCATGAACTGGGCTGCGGCGATCGCCGCGAGCCCGAGCCACCGCCGTGAGGCGGGAGGCACAGAGGGACTGGACATGGTGAGTCTCCTTCGGGTTGTCCGTTCTCAGGTCCGCAAGTGCGGACCAGACGACTTGATGAATACCATAGGGGGGTATAGTATTCCCAAGCAAGAGAAACTCGGAATAAATACCGGAGGGGGGTACGTTGAACTCACCAGTCACCGAACACACAGGAGGAACCGGGATGAGCAGCAACGAGACCGCCGCGCACCACCAGCACGGCTACATCCACGCGAAGGACGACTACCTCAAGCGGCTGCGCCGCATCGAGGGTCAGGCGCGTGGCCTGCAACGGATGGTCGAGGAGGAGCAGTACTGCATCGACATCCTCACGCAGGTCTCGGCGATGACGAAGGCGTTGCAGTCGGTCGCCCTGGGCCTGCTCGACGAGCACATGGCCCACTGCGTGGTCGATGCCGCCCGAGAAGGCGGCTCCGAGGCCGAGATCAAGCTCAAGGAAGCCTCCGACGCCATCGCCCGGCTCGTCCGGTCCTGACCAGATCCACACAGAGAGAGGAACCATCACCATGAGCGAGACCCGTACCTACGCCGTCACCGGCATGACGTGCGGCCACTGCGTCGCCTCGGTCACCGAGGAGGTCCAGGAGATCCCCGGCGTCGAGAAGGTCGACATCGTCCTCGACACCGGTGCCGTGACCGTCACCAGCAGCCAGACTCTCGACGACGCAGCCGTCAAGGCAGCCGTCGAAGAGGCCGGATACCAGCTCGCATGAGCACGCCGGTCCGGGTCTTCGGGTTCCTGCTCGCCCTCGCCGCAGCGTTCGGCATCGCACTCGGGGTCGGCAACGCCGTCGGCCCCTTCGAGACCAATGACGAGCCGGCTGCTCACGACGGTGGCCACGCCGAAGGCCACGACCCCGACCAGTCCAGCACGACACCCGCCGCTGACATCCCAGGAGGACTGATGGTTTCGCAGGACGGCTTCACCCTGGAGCTGCAGAAGACGCGGGCGGAGCCCGGGTCGGACGTGGCCGTGGCCTTCACGATCACCGGACCGGACGGGGCCCCCGTTACGGCGTACGACGTGGAGCACGACAAGCAGCTGCACCTGATCGCCGTACGGCGCGACTTCACCGGGTTCCAGCACGTCCACCCGGAGCTCGCCCCCGATGGCACCTGGGGGATCGACCTCGACCTCACGCCGGGTGCCTGGCGGCTCTTCGCCGACTTCAAGGCGACCGGGGCCGAGGCGCTCACCCTGGGCGCCGACCTCGAGGTGAGCGGCGACCACCAGCCGGCGGCACCGGCGGTCGAGACCCGAACTGCGAGCGTCGACGGCTACGAGGTGACCCTTGACGGGGAGCTCGCACCGGGCACCGACGCAAAGCTCAAGGTCACTGTGAGCAAGGACGGTCGTCCCGTCACTGACCTGCAGCCCTACCTCGACGCCTACGGGCACCTGGTCGCTCTGCGTGAGGGCGATCTGGCCTACCTGCATGTCCACCCCGACGGCACGCCCGGGGACGGCGCCACCGAGGCCGGGCCGGACGTCGTCTTCTACGCCACGGTCCCGAGCGCCGGCGGATACCGGCTCTACCTCGACTTCAAGCACCGCGGCGTGGTCCGAACAGCCGCATTCGCCATCGACACTGCCGGAACCACCCCGGCCGCGAACGACGAGCCGGTCGACGTCCCGACCGAGGCGCCGGCCGACGACGGCCATGCCGACCACTGACCCACCACGACCCATTCCAGAGCACAGGAGGACACCATGAGTTCGGTGACCGAACCAGTCACCCCCGCCACCAGCGCGATCGAGTTGGAGATCAGCGGGATGACGTGCGCCTCCTGCGCCAACCGGATCGAGCGCAAGCTCAACAAGCTCGACGGCGTGGTGGCCACCGTGAACTACGCCACGGAGAAGGCGAAGGTCACCTACCCGGAGGGCCTGGCACCCGAGGACCTCGTCAGCACGGTGCAGGCGGCGGGCTACGACGCCGCGCTTCCCCGTGGTCGCGACGAGCCCGGACCCGGTGAGGGTGCCGGCGCGGCCGACCCGACCCGTTCGCTGCGGGAACGCCTGCGGGTCTCGGCCGTGCTGACGGTGCCCGTGATCGCCATGGCGATGGTGCCCGCGCTCCAGTTCGACTACTGGCAGTGGCTCTCGCTCACGCTCGCGGCCCCGGTGGTCGTGTGGGGTGCCTGGCCCTTCCACAAGGCGGCTTGGGTCAACCTCCGGCACGGCACGTCGACGATGGACACGCTGATCTCGATGGGCACGCTGGCCGCGCTCGGCTGGTCGCTCTACGCGCTCTTCTGGGGTACGGCGGGCACGCCCGGCATGACGCACCCGTTCGAGCTCACGGTCCAGCGCACCGACGGCGCGGGCAACATCTACCTCGAGGCCGCCGCCGGGGTGACGACGTTCATCCTGGCCGGGCGCTACTTCGAGGCCCGCTCCAAGCGCCAGGCCGGAGCGGCCCTGCGCGCGCTGCTCGAGCTCGGCGCCAAGGAGGTCGCCGTGCTGCGCGACGGCGTCGAGACGCGCATCCCCACGGACCAGCTCGCGACCGGCGACCTGTTCGTGGTGCGCCCCGGCGAGAAGATCGCGACCGACGGGGTGATCGAGGAGGGCACTTCTGCGGTCGACGCGTCGATGCTCACCGGGGAGTCCGTCCCGGTTGAGGTCGCTGTCGGCGACTCCGTTGTCGGCGCGACGGTCAACGCCGGCGGACGTCTTCTCATCCGGGCGACCCGGATCGGATCCGACACGCAGCTAGCGCAGATGGCCAGGCTTGTCGAGGACGCCCAGAACGGCAAGGCAGAGGTCCAGCGGCTCGCCGACCGGATCTCCGGCATCTTCGTGCCGATCGTCATCGCCCTCGCAGCGGCCACATTCGGGTTCTGGATCGGTGCCGGCGAAGGCCTGCCGGCAGCGTTCACGGCGACCGTCGCCGTACTGATCATCGCCTGCCCGTGCGCCCTGGGCCTGGCCACGCCGACCGCGCTGATGGTCGGCACCGGCCGCGGCGCCCAGCTCGGCATCCTCATCAAGGGCCCAGAGGTGCTCGAGTCGACCCGTCGCGTCGACACGATCGTGCTCGACAAGACGGGTACCGTCACCACCGGCCAGATGACCCTTCGTGACGTGGTCGCCGGCCATGGCGAGGACGTCGACGAGGTGCTCCGGCTCGCCGGTGCGATCGAAGACGCCTCCGAGCACCCCATCGCCCGCGCTGTCGCCGACGGTGCCCGGGCGCGGACCGGCCAGCTGCCAGCCGTGGAGGACTTCACCAACATCGATGGTCTCGGTGTCCAGGGCGTCGTCGTCGACGGTGAGTCCAGCCACGCCGTCCTCGTGGGACGCCCACGGCTCCTCGAAGAGTGGTCACAACACCTACCGGACGACCTCGCACGGGCATTGACCGAGGCACAGGCCACCGGCGGTACGGCCGTCGCCGTCGGCTGGGACGGCAAGGCGCGCGGCGTGGTGGTCGTCGCCGACGCGGTGAAACCCACCTCTGCCGAGGCGATCACGAGGTTCCGGACATTGGGGCTGACCCCCATACTGCTGACCGGAGACAACGCCACCGTCGCACGTGCGGTCGCCGACGAGGTCGGCATCGCGCCCGACGCCGTCATCGCCGACGTCCTCCCGGCCGACAAGGTGGACGTGGTCAAACGACTGCAGGGAGAGGGCAAGGTCGTCGCCATGGTCGGCGACGGCGTCAACGACGCTGCCGCCCTCGCCCAGGCCGACCTCGGCCTGGCCATGGGCACCGGCACCGATGTAGCCATCGAGGCCAGCGACCTCACCCTGGTCCGCGGCGACCTCCGCGTGGCCGCCGACGCGATCCGACTTTCACGCCGGACCCTGTCGACCATCAGGGGCAACCTGTTCTGGGCGTTCGCCTACAACGTCGCCGCCCTACCCCTGGCCGCCGCCGGGCTGCTCAACCCGATGCTCGCCGGAGCCGCGATGGCGTTCTCCTCGGTCTTCGTGGTCTCCAACAGCCTGCGACTGCGAGGGTTCAAGGCGCAAGCAACTGGTACTGACCCGGCCGAGGTCCCTACACGGCCGAAGTCGGCACCGCTCGAACCGGCAGGGCGCTGACGTCGGCCACCGCGGTCGGCGCCGTGGGCCAAACGACCACGCCAGTGCCGCAGCAAGCCCCCAGGCACAGGCCGAGCAGTGGTTCCGAGTTCGGCCCGGTGCTCTGTCAGAGCCCCGCAGATTCGGAGCTGCCTCGACGTCGGGTGCATGGCCCGGACTCGGAAGGGCCTGCGTGTCGCGAAGAAGCCCATCAACGCACCGACGAGTACCAGCCCATCGGACCCGAATAGTCGTGGCCTGCAAACGTGCGGAGGCTCAGGGGCATTGCCACGAGTCTAGGCAAGGTGTTCCACGCGGCGGGTGCTCTGTTCCCGCTGCCGGCGCCATCCGTAGCGGGTCAGTCCTCGCGGCTTGTAGACGTTGAGCGCGAGGATCACGAGGAGCAAGACCAAACCGGTCGCCGAATGGAACACGTCGCTGCCCTGCTGTTCGAGGCCGGCCGCGTCCGCCCGAGAGGCCTGCGACTGGAGGTCGCTCACGTCCGGCATGTGGAGGACCAGGACCGCCGTCCCAGCCAGGGTCAGCGTCAACGAGAGGACAACCCAGTAGTGCCGAAGCAACCCCCAGGCGCTGCCGAGGGACATCACCACGCCGGTCAGCACCGTTGCAATTGCGAGCGGCACCAGGACCCACCACCCGATCAGCTCCATGCCGACCCACGCAGAACGGATGAGCTCAGGATCCGTGCTCCGCGCAGCGGCGATTGCGAGTGCGAGGTAGGCCACGGCGGCACCGACCCATCCGACCGACACGGTCAGGTGGATTGCCAGTGCCAGCTTGCGGGCCGGAGGGCTCAGGGTCACCGCCGTTGGCCTTCGAGCTGGCCGAGGTCACCGGTTCCCTGAGTGTGACGCCCCGGACCGTGCTTCCCGCCGCCCAGCACCATCGCCACGACCAGGACCAACAGCGCGATCGCGGCCACCACGGCTAGTACGACGAGCCAACGCGGCCGTTCGTGCCGCGGCGTGTGCTCCGATGTCATTTCGATCTCCTCATGGCTCCAAACGTGTGGACCGCCACCGTACGAGACAAGATGTCCGGATACAAGACACCGTGTCATAGAAGCAGACGATGTGTATGATCTAGGCGTGCCCAAACTTTGGAACCAGACGATCGCCGCGCACCGCGCCGACGTTCGCCAGGCGATCCTCGACTCCACATGGGAGCTCGTGGAAGGCCACGGGGTGCTGGCGGTGACGATGTCGAGCGTCGCCCAGGCGACTGGAATCGGCCGAGCCACGCTGTACAAGTACTTCCCGAACGTAGAAGCGATCCTCGAGGCGCATCATCACCAGCACGTCACCGATCACCTCGAACGCCTCCAAGGGGTCGCGGAAGGGCCAGGCGCACCGAAGGAGCGTCTTGAGTCCGCTCTCTCCGCGTACGCGATGATCTGCCACCACCGCGAGCAACACGGCACACGCGAGCTGTCGGCACTGCTCCATCGAGGCGCGCAGGTGGTCGAGGCCGAACGGCAGGTCGAGCAACTGTTCTCGAACTTGCTCGGTGAGGTGATCGAGACCGATGCGATCCGAAACGATGTCTCCGCCGACGAGCTCGCTCGATACTGCCTGCACGCGCTCACCGCCGCAGGCACCCTCCGCTCCGCCGCAGCAGTAAATAGGCTCGTCGCGGTCACCATGGCAGGTCTCCGGGCGTAAACGGCCAGCTGTGGCCCCGGTAGGTCTTGGACATCCTCCTCACCGAACGACAATGTAGGACTCACGTGGCCTGTGTTCTCCGTTGCAACACCATGACCGTCATGCCCGCAGAAGCCTGACCGTGGGCGATCGACGGCGATGCCATCCTCAACGGAGGTCTTGGCGATCGTCGCCCTGCTCGGGACCGATACCAGGACCTACTGACCCTCGGCAGTCGGGCGGGGGAGCCGGGGTGGCGAAGGGTCACATCCGCGCGCCTCCCGAGCCGTCTCGCCACGCGAGCGCCGTAACCTCGAGGGGCCCGGCAGTCGGGGATTAAGTCCCACAGCCTTGGCAACGATCCCAGCATGATCCCAACTAGCTGAGCGTCGCGCCGGAGTCCCGGAATGTCCATCCCGAGCCAGCAGTCGTTGGCCTCGGCGTCAGCGGAGCACTCAACTGGTTCGCGCCGATTCAGCTGGTGCTTGCGATCGGGTCGTTGGGACTGTCGGCTACGCCGTGTGGGCTCGACGACGTACCGTGCACGCATGCCGGGTCTCGGCGAATCCGCCAACGATAGATGAACACGAATCGGGGCTGGAGTGATGCGAGGCAGAGTGGTCGGACTGGTCTTCGCTGCACTGCTGCTTGCCGTAGGCGTGTGGTTGACGATCCAGGGGCTCGGGTGGGGTAGCGGTCGCGCAACCTCAAGGTCGTGGGCGACGATGGGCCCAATTTTGGCGGGTTTTGGCGTTGCGCTCGTCGTGGTGATGTTCCCGAAGAAGCGCTGATGATTCACCGCGTCTCGGATCGCCCCAGGTTCGCCAGATGCGTCCCTGGCCGAAGCCGGGTTCAAGACTTCGTCGACCTCGCGGTCCGGGGTACCCATGCGTCGGAGTTGCGGCGCGGAGGTCGCGAGCGCACCGATCTCGCCCAGCGGTGCCAGTGACCCGGCCCGAGCGGCTTACGTCAAGGTGAGTAGTCGGGGCGGCTACACCGGCAACTCTGTCCCGTGCACGATGGGCTCCCTTCGGCCAGCGCCACGAGGCGGCGCGGAGGCACTGGGCGGTCAAAGGTGCGGGCTGGACATCTGGGCGTCGGCTCATGAGGGATCACCTGCCAGCACCAGCCGCCAGGTCTCGCCATCGTTCGTGGACTCGTACACCCCGCTTTCGGTGGCGGCATGCCATTGGCCGACGACCGCGTCCAGTGCTTCTGCCGGCCCGTCGAGTTGCCCGGCCGGACGCCACGCCTCCGTGTCGTCGCTGAGCATGACCGTTCCGTCGGGGGCAATGCCCACGAACGGCCCACCGGGCTGCCAATCGATGCCCGTCAACACAGGCGCACCCACGACCGGCACGGGATTGCTCCCATCCTTGGAGACCACCAGGACACCCCGATCGGTAGTCGCGTACACGGTGTGGGCCTCAGCGGGGTTGGCGGCGAGGTCGTAGAGGGGTTGCTGCGTGATCGTGTCCCAGGTGACCTTGTCATCGCTCACCAGCAGGGCTCCGGAGCGGGCTTCATAGGCGTAGATGCGGTCACCAACAGCTTCGATGGCATGGAAGTCGGCGTCGCCTTGCAACGACAGGGACTCCCATGTTTTTGCGCCGTCGGTCGACTCGATGAGGCCCAGGCTGGAGGGCAAGTCTTCGCTCAGGTCGGGGTGCCCGCTGCCGAGGAAGTGGCCCGGCCCCACGATGGCGAACCCCATGGTGTCCTGCCAGCGGTTCGCTATCCGCTCACGTGTGCCGTTCTCGGCGACCCGGAAGACTCCGAGGTGAGAGGCGACGTACAGCGTGCCGTCGCCGGGGTCGACCCCCACTCCGTGCACGTGACCCAGGGGGTCCTCAGTGGATCCCCCAGGTGTGGGCGAATCCCCGGAGCACGCGGAGAGGGCCATCAGGGCCAGGAGGATGGTCGCTACGGTCGTATGGCGCAACATGGTCATTCTGTTCCTGTTCATCGGATGTCAAGCGAGGAAGACGGTCGCGTGGCGTCGGGTGAGCCACTCGAGGACTGGGTAGCCGGCGATGAGTCCGAGAACGATCCCGATCTGCATGGGAAACCAGGACGAGCTCTCCCTGGCCGGAGGCATGTACTCGTTGAAGTGCAGAAGCAGCATCAATCCCCATACCGACGTCGAAGGCCAAGACCGTCAGGACGGCTGCGACCGCCAACGGGCATGACAGCCGCGCGAACGGAGACGTTCGGTCGCAGGTGGGGTGAGCTCAGAAAGTCTCTGAGCGACCTGTCACACCCGCCACGTGCACAACGACACAGGGGACAGCAGGAACCAGCCTCGCCACGTTCGGTGAAGCCGTTGTATCCGAAGGGTTTCTGTAGGCCTGGGCAGCAGAACGAAGGAACGGCGCCGGCGCGTGAGCTGCAGTCCAAGCAGGGTCAGTGGAGCCACCGCGGCCAACGAGCACGCCGTCTCTGTGTCGGAGGCGCACACCCCGTCGCACATGCCCTCCATCAGCGCGGGCGCCGCCGCAGTGACCGGCGTGGGGTCTCCCTCGACCGTGTTGATCGCGACTGACATGGGTTCCGTGTTCACTGGGGGCGCCTCAGTGGGGCTCCCGAACACGAACATCGCACACATCAGGCTCAGCCCAAGCGACACGGCGCCCAACAGGGCGTGCCGCAACCAGGGGACATTCCTGGCCGCGACGGACTCGAACACGCCTAGACCTTAACCGAGGACCCGGAGAGGAGGGCCCTGCGCCTTGAGAGGCTGGGCCACGTCCCGGGCGGTGCGGGACTTTGTGCTCTGCTCACGGGACAGCTGCCCGGCCAGAGTGGCGGAGGACGGGAAGGTCTCGTCGTGTGCAGCAAAGAGGTCGGCATGAACAAGCGCAAGTACCCGGCGTACGGGATCATGATCGTGGCTGGCGTGACGCGTACGGTGTGGCGGGGATGCCTTCGGTGTTCCTGCTGCTTCTCCTATGCCCGCTCATGATGTTCGTCATGATGTGGGCGCACATCACGAATGGGCCTCGCGGGGGCGCCTCCACCTTGTGACTACTTACCCCCAGGGGGTATTGTCAGGATATGAGCAGTCAACCAGGCCAGCGCGACACTCCCAGCCAGCTGACCGTGAAGGACCCGGTGTGCGGCATGGACGTCGACCCGGCGGTGGGCGGACATACGGCTGTGCATGACGGCGAGACATTCCACTTCTGCTCGGCCGGCTGCCGGGCGAAGTTCGTTGCCGACCCGCAGCAGTACACGGGGCACGGCGACGACCACGCGCACGGAGAGTCTGCTGAGGTTCCGCTGGAGGGGGAGGTGGCCGAGTACACCTGCCCGATGCACCCCGAGATCCGTCAGCCCGGACCCGGTTCGTGCCCCATCTGCGGCATGGCCCTCGAGCCGGTCCTGGTCACCGCCGACGCGGGCCCCAACGCGGAGCTGGTCGACATGTCCCGCCGGTTCTGGATTGGTCTCGTGCTGGCAGTCCCGGTCTTCGTTCTCGAGATGGGTACCCACCTCTTCGACGGCATCCATGAGGTCATCTCGCCCACGGCAACCACCTGGGTCCAGGCCGTGCTCGCCACCCCGGTCGTCCTGTGGGCAGGGTGGCCCTTCTTCGTGCGTGGCTGGGCGTCGGTTCGGACGCGGAACCTGAACATGTTCACGCTGATCGCGATGGGCACGGGCGTGGCCTGGCTCTACTCCGTGATCGCCACCGTCGCCCCGGGCATCTTCCCCGACTCGTTCCGTGAGAGCGATGGCATGAGCGCCGGCACCGTCGACGTCTACTTCGAGGCCGCCGCCGTCATCACGGTCCTCGTCCTGCTCGGCCAGGTCCTCGAACTGCGGGCCCGCGAGCAGACCTCGGGTGCGATCCGGGCGCTGCTTGACCTGACCCCGAAGACCGCCCGTCGGGTCAATGCTGACGGCACCGAGACCGAGGTCGCCCTCGATGAGGTACAGCTCGGTGAGCGGCTGCGCGTCCGGCCCGGCGAGAAGGTCCCCGTCGACGGCATCGTCGAAGAGGGACGTTCCTCACTCGATGAGTCTCTCGTGACCGGGGAGTCGATGCCGGTCACCAAGACGACCGGTGACACCGTCATCGGCGGAACCATCAACCAGACCGGTTCCCTGGTCATGGTCGCCGACAAGGTCGGCCGCGACACGATGCTGGCCCGTATCGTCGCTATGGTCGCTGAAGCTCAGCGCTCCCGGGCGCCTATCCAGGGGATGGCCGACCGCGTAGCCGGAGTGTTCGTGCCGGTGGTCATCGGCATCGCCGTGATCGCGTTCATTGTGTGGGCACTCGTCGGGCCCGACCCACGGCTGGCGCACGGCCTCATCGTCGCCGTCGCGGTGCTGATCATCGCCTGCCCATGTGCGCTCGGGCTCGCCACGCCGGTCTCGATCATGGTCGGGGTCGGCCGTGGAGCCGGGATGGGTGTCTTGATCAAGAACGCTGAGGCGCTCGAGCGGATGGAGAAGGTCACCACACTCGTCGTGGACAAGACCGGCACGCTGACCGAAGGCCGCCCCTCGGTCACCCAGATCGTCCCCGCCGCCACGAGCGGGCAGGCGTTCGAGGCGGACGAGTTACTGCGACTGGCCGCCGGAGTCGAACGGGCCTCTGAGCACCCCCTCGCCCAGGCCATCGTCACCGCTGCCCAGGAGAAGAACCTGACGATCCCCCCGGTCGCCGACTTCGACTCCCCAGTGGGCCGCGGAGTCATCGGCGTCGTGGACGGCCACACGGTGACGTTGGGAAGCGCCGACTTCCTCACCAGCCAGGGCATGGACCCAGCTCCGCTGACCGCGGCGGCGGACCGCCTTCGTGGCGACGGCGCGACTGCCATCTTCATCGGAGTCAATGGGCAGGTGGCGGGCATCTTCGCCATCGCCGACCCCGTCAAGTCCACCACCCCAGAGGCTGTGAAGGCCCTGCGCGACGATGGCATCGAGGTCGTCATGCTCACCGGGGACAACCGCGTCACCGCCGAAGCCGTCGCCCGCACACTTGGCATCGACCAGGTCGAAGCCGAAGTCCTGCCCGACCACAAGGCCGATGTCGTCCAGAGGCTCCGCGCCGAAGGCAAAGTCGTAGCCATGGCAGGCGACGGTGTGAACGACGCTCCCGCACTGGCTGCCGCCGACGTCGGACTAGCGATGGGGTCCGGCACCGACGTGGCGATGGAGTCCGCTGGCATCACGCTGCTCAACGGCGATCTCACCGGCATCGTGAAGGCCCGGCAACTCTCGGCCGCGACCATGTCGAACATCCGGCAGAACCTCGTGTTCGCGTTCATCTACAACGTGGCCGGCATCCCCATCGCAGCCGGTGTTCTCTACCCGTTCTTCGGGGTCCTCCTCTCACCGATCATCGCCGCCGCAGCCATGGCGCTGTCCTCGGTCAGTGTCATCAGCAACGCCCTGCGACTGCGCGCCCAGAACCTCGGCTGACACCGTGAGCCACCCATCGACCGGCGTCGCCTGCGCTGCGTATACCGGGCCCGGAATGGGATGGGCAGCAGGGTGGGTGGCGGGTTGGGCCGCCGGCTGGGCCGCGACGCGCCTAGCCGACGCGGCACTCGTCATGCTGGCGGACCTGGTCGCTATCCCACCAGCCGGCAACAGTCCTGCGTCTCGACTATTCCGGGCGTGCCTACACGCATCCGTACGATGAAGTCGTGAACGCGATGCGTCCGACCATCAGCACAGTGGGCAACGTTCTGCCTGCCCTGCTGGGTGCTGTCGTCGTGTCGATCGTCCTGGGCATCGTCGGGATGCACGCACTGAACACTCACGGCGTCATGAGTAACGCCGACCACGCCGTCATGACCGGCGAGGCCTCGGAGCATGTCGCGGGGCAGATGGCCGTCACCGACGAAGCAGCGACATCCGTGCCCGGCGCTGCTGCCGCCACACCGGCTGGAGGTGCCGGTCACGGCCTGGGTGACATGGTGATGCTCTGCGTCGCCATGCTCGCCGCCGCAGCAGGAATACTCCTTCTCCTGCTGGCCGGGCTGCGTCGCATCCCACGAACGTGGGCGCATCTACCCGCCGCCCCGACCACGGTGCCTCAGTGGTTCGTGGCCCGTCTCGGGGCCGGGCCACCACCGGAATGGGAGTTCTCCGTCACCAGGTGCTGACAGGCAGCCCGCCGCCCCCACCACGGGGCGCGGCGCCCGGCAATTCCATCAGCACCCCACTGACAACAGGAGAACTCTCATGCGCAACACCCGGACCACCCGCGCCCTCGGCGCGCTCACCCTCGGTCTCGCCCTCACCGTGACCGCCTGCGGATCCGACGACACCGACACCGCCCCGCAGGTCTCCACGACCGAGCACAACGATGCCGACGTGGCATTCGCGACCGACATGCTCCAGCACCACGCCCAGGCCCTCTCGATGGTCGATCTGACCCTCGACCGGCCCCTCGACCCCGAGGTGCAGCAACTGGCCGAACAGATCCGGGACGCACAGGCCCCCGAGATCGAAACGTTCACCGATTGGCTCACCGACTGGGACGAAGAGATCCCCGAGACGATGCGCGACCACTCCAACGCCGGCCACGACATGGGCGAAATGAGTGACTCGATGGAAGGCATGGACTCCGACATGCCCGGCATGATGTCGGCCGATGACATGACCCACCTCGAGGACGCACCCGACGCCGAGTTCCAGACCGCGTGGTTGGAGATGATGACCGAACACCACGAAGGTGCCGTCCAGATGGCGAGGTCCGAGACCGAAGACGGCCAGTACAAGCCCGCAATCGACCTGGCCGAAGACATCATCACCTCGCAGTCCGCAGAGATCGAGACCATGAAGGGGCTGCTCGGCTAACCCGTTCAACTCACTCGGGACAGCAGTGGGTGGTCCGGGCCGGCTGGTGCGGACCATCCGATCGTCGCGGATGCTGGCACGGGGGTCGGCCGCGGGAGTGTCGGAGCCGACACTGTGAGCGTATTGAGCGACCTTGGCCAAGCGGGAGTCCCGCTCAGGCTTCCCGGTATAGGACGCCTTTTGACCACTCTCCGCGCACGAGCAGGGTCGAAACGACCACATCTACTCCAAATGGCCCGGGGTCCAGTTGACGGTGTCAGCGATGCGACTCGCGGCATCGGTCCAGGTCGGGGGCTGTTTCAAGAGCGGCGTCGAGAGCCCCTCAGCTACATCAGATCAGCGGGCCGAAGGCCATGTCTGAGTCCTCGTAAGAGGAGGAAAGCATGGCCCATCCTGATCCGTGCGGAATGATTCATGCCCAATCCCGCCACAGCGGCCGACAACGCGTTCCAGCGCGATGTCCCGGAGGAGCAGTCCGACGACGCGTCGTCGGCCAAGGCCTTGGCCGAGACGACGGCGTCGCTGGAGCTCTCCGGGACGCGGGCGTGATGGTCCACGTCTTCGAGGACGAGGACCACACCCGCCCGGACAGCGTCTTGCTGAACAACTGGCTCTCGACCCACGCGTGCGGCAACATCGCGGTCTACGCGATGTATGCCTCCAAGCGGCGCCATGAGCGTCGCGCCGACGTGCTGGAGCTGCTCAAGTCCCAGTACCGGGTCCAGACCAACGTGGACTACACCGGCCTCGAACCCGATGGCATCTTTCTCGAGGGCACCGGCGCGATGGTCATCGATCACGTCTCGCGGGTCGCCTACACCGCACGAAGCCACCGGGCCGACCCCCACGTCCTCGAGCGGTTCTGCGCCGACTTCGGCTACGAGCCGATGGCCTTTGAGGCGGTCGACTCCGAGGGCGTGCAGCAGCGTCGGCACCAGATCGTGGCCCACCCTTGACGACCTCGGGGACGTCGATGCGGGTGTCGAGCTTGTCCACCGAGATTGCGATGTGCGGCGTCTTGTCCTTGATGGAGAAGTCGTCGATCACCCACCAGGTCGGGTAGGCCAACTCCCAGGTCTTCCTCACCAACGCCGAACGAGCAGCCGCCCCTTGTTTCTTGGCTCGAGTCCTACACACTCGACGACGCATGCCGCACTCGGTGGACTTCCCCCGACCAGACGTCGTCACCACTCTAATGGCCGGGCAGATCTAGCCGGCGGCCTTGGGGTCCTTCAGATCGGGGTTCAGGCCGATGGCTCGAAGTACGGCCTCGTCGCCCGACCGCTGCTGACCTGCGGCTCGGAGGAGCAGACCCAGGTTCAACCAGGCCGCAGCGTCCTTGGGGTTGACCGCCACCGCCTGCTGGTAAAGGTCGATTGATTCCTGCGGGTCGCGGCTGGTGCGCAGGATGGCGAGGTTGAAGAGTGCCGGCTCGTAGGCAGGATCGGTCTTCAGCGCCGCGCGGTACTTCTGCTCGGCGAGCCCATAGTTGCCCGACGCCTCGTCGATGAGCGCGAGGTTGTAGAACGCGAACTTGTTCTTCGGGTCGTACTTCAGCGTCTTGTCGTAGTTGGACGCCGCCGTGGTGAGGTCCCCCGAGGCGTGTGCCTTGAGCCCGGCGTCGAGAGCCGTCGCGGCCTTCTTGGCATCGGGGGCAGGGGTTGCCGAGGTGCTGGGCTCGTCTGCCCCGGCGCACGCGGTGGCGCCGAGCGCCAACACCGCCGTTACGGAGAGCGCGCGCGCGAAGCGGCTGCATCGGCCGGAGGGGTGAATGCCGTTCATCGGGTGCCCCGAATCTGTGAGTGCGTGATGAGAACGTGCATGGCTGGTGTACAACAACACGGGCCACGCCGAGAAGCGCTCATCGGGCGGGACAGGTGTCTGGTCGTGACGTCGGGACCCGGTGGGCGCGCCTCGTCCTCGAGAGTAGCCACGGGGATGCGGTCTCGAAGTCGAATGGCACGATCCCGGGCCGGAGGAACGGGCCCGCCAAGAATCTGGCGGGCCCGCTTCTACAGCTTCGATCAGTTAGCGCACACGACGTACACCGTGTAGTTGCTGTTGCCCGAGCCGACCACGCGCCAGCCGTTCGGCGTCTGACCGCCTGTTGCGAACGCGGTGCCGACCGCAGGAGCCGAGGCCGAGATGCTGGTCCCGGAGGTGAGGTTGTATCCACCGCCCATCGCAATCCTCCCGACCGCACAGGTTGCGCTCGTGCCAGCCGCGCCTGAACCATTCACGGTCACGACGGTGGCAGCTGCGATGCCGCCACCGGTTTGACCGGTGTCGCCCTTGTCGCCCTTGACACCCTGCGGACCCGCCGGACCTGTGGCACCGACTGCACCGGTGTCACCCTTCGGACCAGCCACCGTAGAGGCAGCTCCTGTAGCACCGGTAGGTCCTGCCGGGCCTGTCGCGCCGGTGTCACCCTTCGGACCAGCCACCGTAGAGGCAGCGCCGGTAGCTCCGGTAGCTCCGGTGTCACCCTTCGCACCAGTTGCCCCCGCGGGACCTGCCGGACCTGCCGGACCTGCCGGACCTGCCTGGCCCTCGGGTCCAATTGGACCGGTTGCACCAGTTGCACCAGTTGCACCAGCGGTTCCGGTTCCGTCAGCACCAGCAGCGCCTGTAGCACCCGTTGCGCCGGTAGCACCCTGCGGACCCTGCGGCCCGACGGCACCTGCTTCGCCCTGGGGACCAGCGGCCCCAACGGCTCCGTCGAGACCGTTCGTGCCGTTGGTGCCGTTCGTGCCAGCGGCTCCTGCCGGACCCGCCGGACCCGCCGGACCCTGAGGACCAGCGGCCCCAACGGCTCCGTCGAGACCGTTCGTCCCGTTGGTGCCAGCAGCGCCGGTAGCACCGGTGTCACCCTTGTCGCCCTTGGCTCCATCGACGCCGTTCGTGCCGTCGACCCCGTTGGTGCCGTTGTTGCCGGCAGCTCCGGTGTCGCCCTTCGCGCCCGCTGCCCCGTCGGTGCCGTTGGTGCCGGCAGCTCCGGTGTCACCGGTGTCTCCCTTGGCGCCTTGGGGGCCGACGGCGCCGGTCTGGCCCTGTACGCCGGTCGCACCGGTCGCACCGGTCGCGCCCGTGTCGCCCTTCGCGCCCGCTGCCCCGTCGGTGCCGTTGGTGCCGTTGGTGCCGGCAGCTCCGGTGTCACCGGTGTCTCCCTTGGCGCCTTGGGGGCCGACGGCGCCGGTCTGGCCCTGTACGCCGGTCGCACCGGTCGCGCCCGTGTCGCCGGTGTCGCCCTTCGCGCCCGTTGCCCCGTTGGTGCCGGCAGCTCCGGTGTCACCGGTGTCTCCCTTGGCGCCCTGCGGGCCCTGGGGGCCGACGGCGCCGGTCTGGCCGGTCGCACCGGTCGCACCGGTCGCGCCCGTGTCGCCGGTGTCGCCCTTCGCGCCCGTTGCCCCGTCGGTGCCGTTGGTGCCGGCAGCTCCGGTGTCACCGGTGTCTCCCTTGGCGCCCTGCGGGCCCTGGGGGCCGACGGCGCCGGTCTGGCCCGTCGCACCGGTCGCACCGGTCGCACCGGTCGCACCGGTCGCACCGGTCGCGCCCGTGTCGCCCTTCGCGCCCGTTGCCCCGTCGGTGCCGTTGGTGCCGTTGGTGCCGGCAGCTCCGGTGTCTCCCTTGGCGCCCGTTGCCCCGTTGGTGCCGTTGGTGCCGTTGGTGCCGTTGGTGCCGGCAGCTCCGGTGTCTCCCTTGGCGCCCGTTGCCCCGTTGGTGCCGTTGGTGCCGTTGGTGCCGGCAGCTCCGGTGTCTCCCTTCGCGCCCGTTGCCCCGTCGGTGCCGTCGGTGCCGTTGGTGCCGGCAGCTCCGGTGTCTCCCTTGGCGCCCTGCGGTCCCCGTGGCCCGGCGGCGCCGGTCTCGCCCTGTGCGCCAGTCGCACCCGTCGCGCCGTTGGTGCCGTTGAGGCCAGCAGCGCCGGTTGCACCAGTTGCCCCGGTTGCTCCTGCGGGACCAGTCGCGCCGGTGGCCCCCGTGGCCCCCGTGGCTCCCGCCGGCCCGGTGGCGCCCGTGGCGCCGGTGTTGCCCTTGAGGCCCTGGATCCCCTGGATGCCTTGAGGTCCTTGCGGACCCATCTGGCCCGCTCGGTTCCAGTCGATCAGGGTCTCGCCGCCCTTGCAGCGGGCTTTGGCCGCATCGATGATGCGGACGGCGCCGTCGGACTTGGCGAAGCACGCGCTGATCACGCCGTCACTGGCGGGAATCGCTGCCTGCGCGCCGCTAATGGTGCCGAGCAGCAATATGGAGGTGGCACCTCCGAGCACGAGCTTGGTTCCAGGACGCGGAGTGCCGCCCACTTTCGGATGCTTGGTATTTGACACTGGCCGCAGCCCCCCTGTGGGATGAAAGCGACGGGTTGGTCTCTGCTCCACGCCAGGCCAAAAGGCGACCATGTCGCCCGGCGGATCCGCTCGCTACGACCGTGTCGGTCGATGCGCGAGACGCTAACCGGACAAGCACCCAGGACCGACCGTTTCGGCTTCCTATCACCCAATTGCGGTAGGTGGGTATCCACGGCAGTGCCAACCGGTGGTCAATCCCTTTACATATAGGCGCAATAGGTGACCAGTGACGGAAGCACATGTGGCTTAGGAAATCAGGTCAGCCGGTCAGCTGCCTGTCTCTGTAAAAGCCGCCATCACCTGCTCGGCAGACGCAGCAGCTGGATCGGCGCCTCCGGCCACGCGGCCGTGGACCGGCCCGGACCAGAAGTCAGCGTGGACGTCGACGCCAGCGAGGCTCTTCGGAAGGCGGCCCGGCCGATGCATCTAGTTGTACACGGCCGGCGGGTTCATGGCTGATCGGGTGGTGGCCTCAGATGGCTGAGTGACGTCGTCCAAGGTCGGAGAACTCCAGTTAGGGCTCCATCGCTGCGGTCGTTGCGTCGTTGCTGAGGAAGACCTGCCGGTGGGCCCACTCGACGTGCAGGGTGCGGCTGTGCCCCTGCGCGACTGCTGCACGGGTTGCCCGACGAGCTCCACGATGCCGCCCGCGTGCTCGGCTACGTGACGCCGTGCATCGAGGTGACGGGTCCGCGCGGATCGAGTGGAGCCCGAGCACGTTTTAGACCTCGATGTCGACATCCTTGGCGGCCGCGGCCGGTCGGAGGGCCTCCGCACAGTCGCGCACGAGCCGCCCCGGGGGACCAGGGTCGTGTCCGGCTTCGCCCCCGCTGCGTCGTACGCCGAGAAGATGAGGCTGCCGACCAGGTGCTCGACACGGTCATGAACGGCGCGTCGCCGCGACATGAACGGCCGGACGTGAGTCAGGATCGTCGGACCCCCGTCGGCACCTCGACTCACGCCGGGTTCGTGGGCGTGTCCTGAGGTTTGACGGGCATGCAAACTGCACGAACTCAATCGTTCCCGCCTAGGCAGGGACCATGACCACCGGATCAGTCAGGGGGCCGCGGCGGCAGGCTCACGGTGACCGTCGTGCCCTTGCCCTCTTCGGAGACCAGGTCCACGGTGCCACCGTGCAGCTCGACGATCGTCTTGGCGAGCGCCAGGCCGAGGCCGGTGCCCGGCACCTCGGCCTGCGTGGACAGGCTCGAGCGGAAGAACCGCGTGAAGACCTGGTGCTGCTCCGCGGCAGGAATGCCGATGCCCGTGTCTGTGACGTCGACGACCACACCGTCGCGGTCGTTGGCGAGGCAGATGCTGATCAGGCCGCCCGCCGGGGTGAACTTCACGGCGTTGGACATCAGGTTGAGCATGGCGCGTTCGAGCTGGGCCCGGTCGCCGCGGATCGAGTGGAGGCCGAGCACGTTGTGGACCTCGATGTCGACATCCTTGGCGGCCGCGGCCGGCCGGAGGGACTCCGCGCAGTCGCGCACGAGCCGGCCGGGGGGAACCAGGGTGGTGTCCAGCTTCGCCCCCGCCCCGTCGTACGCCGAGAACATCAGGAGGTCCTCGACGAGTCGTCGCAGGCGAGCGGCGTTTCGGCTGACGACGCCGATCGCATGCCCGAGCTCGTCGCTGAGCGGGCCGAACTCCCCGTCGGTCACCATCTCGAGGTAGCCGCTGATGCTGGCCAGCGGAGTCCGGAGCTCGTGCGACACGTTGGAGACGAAGGCGTCCTTGGCGCGGTCGATCTCCTCCAGTCGCCGGACCCGGCGGTCCCGGTTGTGGGCCTGGACCTGGACGAGGTTGAGCCCGAGCTCGTGGGCCACACCTTCGCAGATCGTCAGCTCTGCGTCGGTCCAGTCGCGGGGCGTGACCGACATGGGCACGACAGCACCCACCAGGCGCGGGCCGAGCCACATCGGCACGAGGGCCATGGCCCGCACACCCAGCGCCCGGCCCACTAACGGCGCCTCCACGTCGAGGTCGTGGATCCGGATGCTGCCACCGGTCGGTGCCCGCTGAGCGACGAGCCGTTGCACGGTGGCGCCGTAGCCGTCGGCCGAGAGCGAGGGTTCCGGCTCGGACGAGACCACGGACCAGTCGGTGACAGTCGGTTGGGGGTCGGCGACGTACACCAGGCACCGGTCGGCCCCGAGCGAGCGGGCGGTGGCCGTGGCGGTGCGGTCCCGGAGCCCCGCGATCGTCGGCTCCAGTCGCAGCTCCCGGCCGAGCTCGTGGACGACCTTGGCGCGTTCGAGGTTCACCAGCAGCTCCTGCTGCACGTTGCGAAGCTCCTGGATGGTCTGGTAGAGGTCGCCGGTGGCGCGCTCACCGATGTCTTCGGCTTCCGACCGGCGCGCGCGCTCGCGGGCGAGCTGCCGCTTGAGCAGCGCGATCTCGGCTGCCGGGTCAGGGCCGCCAGAAGGTGGTGGAAGCTGCCGCATCGACATGCCGGCTCACGCCGCGAGGAACCGTGCGTCGAAGACGCAGTGGTCGGCGCCGTCGAGCATGCACTCGGTCTCGGTCAGCAAGGCACGCTCTCCGAAGTACGTCGAGGCGCCGATGATCATCCCCACTGCGAGTGCACAGAGCTGTCGCTCGGGGCGATAGTGGACAACCAGGCCGTCGAGGCCGACCTGCTCGAACCAGAAGTCGGGCGGGTTCGCGTCGCCGTGCAGCTTGCGCACCTCGGGGTGGATGATCTCGTTCAGGGTGAGCAGGAACGGGCGCGTGGAGTCGAAGGGCTCGAAGTAGACCGGATAGCGACGGGCCAACCCGAGCAGGGCGGCCGCGCCGAGTGTGTGGGTGAGGGCAACGGGTGTGACCCCGAGCTCCTGGGCGCCGGCGTCGATCAGTGCAGTGAGGTCGGTGAAGGTGTAGTTGCCGAGCGTCGTGTATGCACCGTCGAGCCCGGCAGTGGCCAGCACGGAGTCCCACACAGCTTCCCCGTGGCTGGTCGTGATTGCCTCTTCGACCAGGTTGAAAATGATGCCCTTCATGGACGATCCGTTCCCCCGTGACAGCTCGACAGTCACTCACGCACCTCAGGGGAACAGGCTATGTCGCGTCTCCGACGCGCGGACCGGAATCATCTAGATATATCCCAAAGGACAGTCTCGCCTAGCGTGACGCGGCGCTCGTCAAACTTCGTGGGGACTCGTGCGTCTGTCCAGCACCGTCACCGTACTCGCGGTGACGGTGACCTCTGATCCCCGTGGTGGCCGAGGCCGACAAGCTCGGCCTCTACCTGACCTGGCGGATCTGAGTGCCTTCTCGGCGTGCGGTGACCCCGCGTTCTTCTCGAGCTTGTCGGCGATCAGCGTGACCAGTCCGCGAGCTTCATTCAGTACCCCGCAGGGGTATGAGGCGTGAGAGGTTGGTCGCATGTCGAATCGTCGTCTCGCCGTCGCGCTGGTGGCTGTGCTCGTCGGCCTCCTGCCAGCCGGCCCAGCCGCGGCCGGAGTGGTGACCGTCCGGTCGTTCTCCTTCGCCGACGCTGTCCCGGACGTGAAGTTCGGCGTCGCCGACGCCGACGGCCTCCGGCGGACCGAGGTCGAGCTGAAGCGCACCGTGGTGTCGCACCTGCTCGTCCGCCGCGACCACAAGCTCCGCGTTCGGGTGCAGATCAAGCGGGTCCAGCCGACCGATGCCACCTACCGGCAGGGGCTGGTCGTCGAGGCGTGGCGGGCGCCGAAGGGCAATCCTCCGCGTCTGATCGCCTACGCCGTCGTGTTCGAGCGCAGCGGCGGCGTGACGGCCGTCCGGCCCGACGGTGCGACCACGCGCTGCCCGCGCGCACGTCGTACGCGCAATGTCGCGAGAAGCTCCCTCGATGTGACCATGCCGGCCGCCTGCCTGCGGCTGCGCGGCCGGGTGAAGCTGGTCGCGGTGACCTACCTCGACTCGTACGGCGCCGCCGGCTGGGGCCGCGCGGCGGAGGACAGGTCGGTGCTGTCGAAGGCCCTGCTGTACCCGCGCAGGCTGCGCTGATCAGCTGATCGTCATGCCACCGTCGACCGGGAGTGTCTGACCGGTGATGTAGCCGGCAGCGGCCGAGGCGAGGAACACCACGGTCGCGGCCAACTCGGCCGGGTCGCCCTGGCGCCGCGCCGGCACCCGCTTCATCGCGAGGTCGAGGTAGCCGTCGGGGTAGGTGTCGGTCATCTCGGACTCGAAGAAGCCCGGCGCGATCGAGTTGACGCGGATGCCCTTGCGCTCGGTCCACTGTGAGGCGAGGTCGCGGGTGAGACCGTTGAGCCCGGCCTTGGAGGCGGAGTACGCCGCCTGCGGGAGGCCGCCGGTAGTGATACCTAGCACCGAGGAGATGTTGATGATCGACGAGCCGGGCTGCATGATGCGGCCGCACGCCTGGGCCATCCAGTAGCAACCGTTGAGGTTGACGTCGATGACGCGGCGGAACTCGTCGGGCTGCTCGCGGGTGGCGGGCACCGCGGTGCCGATGCCGGCGTTGTTGACCAGCACGTCCACCCGGCCGAACTCCGCCATGGCCGCATCGACGAGCGACTGGCAGTCATCGACGGACGCGACGTCGGTGGCGACGGTGAGCACCCGGCGACCGGCGGCCCGCACCAGCTCGGCGGTCTGCTCGAGCCGGTCGACGCGGCGGGCGCCGAGCACCACGTGGGCGCCGGCCTCAGCCAGGCCCTTCGCGAAGGCCACGCCCAGGCCGCTGGAGGCGCCGGTGACGATGGCGACCTTGTCGTCGAGACGGAACATGTCAGGGACGGTCATCTGATCTCCTCGGGTGGTCCCACATCGGGTGGTGATGGTCGAAGGGCTCCAGGACGGTGCCGCCGAAGCGCGCCTCGGCTGCCCAGCAGATCGACGTCGCAGCACTCGCAGTTGGGACGCAGTTGCAGCACGCCCAGCACTCTAGGTGCTGACGACGGGGCAGATGTCGGCCAGGGACTGACCGACACATCCCCTGACCACACCCTGACTCCACCCCGAGAACCCTTGGGCCGCGTCGTACGCCGTGGTTGAGTTGTCGTCATGAGTGAGAACCCGTACGCCACCGCACCCGCTTCCGTCTCACCCGGCGAGGAGCGGACCCTCGGCGCCGTCGCGCACGCCGTGCCCCTCGTCGCGATGGTGGTCAGCGCCGGCCTGCTGGGCTTCGTCGGCTCGCTGGTGATTTACCTGCTCTACAAGGACCGCGGCCCGTTCGTCCGGGCGCACGCGGCCAACTCGCTGAACGTGCAGATCATCACCGGCATCGTGCTGCTGATCTCGATCCCGCTGATGTTCGTGCTGATCGGCTTCGTGACGTACGGCGTCGCGCTGGTCGTCGCGTTCGTGCTGCACCTGCTGGGCGCCCTCAAGGCGCACCGCGGGGAGTGGTGGAACCCGCCGATGACGCCGCGGTTCGTGCGGTAACCGGGAAGGCAGTCGGGGAGCAGGCGCGGTAGCATGAGTTCATGACGCAGCGCCTGCTCCTTACCTAGCCGCATCGACAAGCACACATCGATGCGGCTGCCCCTCGTCTCCGAGGGGCTTTTTTGTGCCCTGACCGCCCCAGAGAATCAACGCCGCAGCGCAGCACACGAAGGACATGAGATGAGCGAGCGAGACGAGCACCAGTCGTACGACGTGGCGGAGGTCGAGGCCCGCTGGCAGCCCGTCTGGGAAGAGCTGCAGCCCTTCGCCGCCGACGACGCGAGCCCGCGTGAGAAGCGCTATGCGCTGACGATGTTCCCGTACCCGAGCGGTGACCTGCACATGGGTCACGCCGAGGTCACCGCCCTGCACGACGTGATCGCTCGCTACTGGTGGCAGCGCGGCTACGAGGTGCTGAACCCGATGGGCTGGGACTCCTTCGGACTGCCCGCCGAGAACGCCGCGATCCGGGGCGGCGAGCACCCCGCGACGTACACATATGCCAACATCGAGACGCAGTTCGAGTCGTTCAAGAAGTACGCCGTGTCGTTCGACTGGTCGCGCCGGCTGCACACCTCCGACCCGGAGTACTACCGCTGGACTCAGTGGCTGTTCCTGAAGCTGCGCGAGCGCGGGCTGGCCTACCGCAAGAACAGCCCGGTCAACTGGTGCCCCAACGACCAGACGGTGCTGGCCAACGAGCAGGTCGTCGACGGCATGTGCGAGCGCTGCGGTGCCGAGGTGACCAAGCGCGAGCTGACGCAGTGGTACTTCCGAACCACGGAGTACGCCCAGGAGCTGCTGGACGGCCTGGACGACCTGCAGCCCACCTGGTCCGACAAGGTCATCAACGCGCAGCGCAACTGGATCGGCCGTTCCGAGGGCGCCCACGTCGACTTCGTCGTGGCAGGCCGCGACGAACCGGTCACGGTCTACACCACGCGTCCCGACACACTGTTCGGCGCGACCTTCATGGTCGTGGCAGCCGACGCCGCGCTGGCTGGTGAGCTGGTCACCGACGAGCAGCGTCCCGCGCTGGACGACTACCTGGTCGAGGTCCGCAAGGAGACCGAGATGAACCGGTTGTCGACCGACCGGCCCAAGACCGGTGTCTTCCTGGGCGTGCACGCGACCAACCCGCTGACCGGCACGGCCATCCCCGTGTACGCCGCCGACTACGTGCTGGCCGACTACGGCACCGGCGCCATCATGGCCGTCCCCGGCCAGGACCAGCGCGACTGGGAGTTCGCGAAGGCCTTCGACCTGCCGGTCATCCGGACGGTCGAGCCGCCGGCCGACTGGGAGGGCGACGCGTTCACCGGCGACGGCCCGGCGATCAACTCCGCCAACGACGAGATCGACCTGTCCGGCCTGGGGGTCACCGAGGCGAAGTCCACGACGATCGCCTTCCTGGAGCGTCAGGGGCTGGGTCGCGGCACCGTCAACTTCCGGCTGCGTGACTGGCTGCTGTCGCGCCAGCGCTACTGGGGTGCGCCGATCCCGATCATCCACTGCCCGGTCGACGGGGAGGTGCCGGTGCCCGAGGACCAGCTGCCCGTCGAGCTGCCCGAGCTGCGCGGTGCCGACCTGAAGCCCAAGGGGACCTCCCCGCTGGGAGCGGCCACCGAGTGGGTCAACGTGACCTGCCCGGTGTGTGGTGGGCCGGCCCTGCGCGACACCGACACGATGGACACGTTCGTCGACTCCTCGTGGTACTTCCTGCGCTACCTGTCTCCCCACGACAACACCCAGGCGTTCGACTCCGCGCTGGCCGAGATGTGGGGCCCGTGCGACCTGTACATCGGCGGCGACGAGCATGCCGTCATGCACCTGCTGTACGCGCGGTTCTTCACCAAGGCCCTGCGCGACATGGGTCTGATCTCCTGGGGTGAGCCGTTCTCGGCGTACCTGAGCCAGGGCAAGGTCATCAACAACGGCCGCAAGATGAGCAAGTCGCTGGGCAACGGCGTCAGTCTGGGGGACCAACTGGCGGAGTTCGGCGTGGACGCGGTGCGGCTGACCCTGGTCTTCGCGAGCCCGCCCGAGGACAACATCGACTGGGCCGACATGTCGCCGGCCGGTTCGCTGCGCTTCCTGCAGCGTGCCTGGCGGCTGTCCGGTGACGTCGCCTCTGCTGCTGGTACGTCGCCCGACGGCGGCGACGTCACACTGCGCAAGGTCACCCACAAGACCGTGCACGAGGGCGGGGAGCTGGTCGAGGGCCACCGCTTCAACGTGATGGTGGCCCGGGTGATGGAGCTGGTCAACGCCACCCGCAAGGCCATCGACTCCGGCTGCGGACCTGCCGACCCCGCCGTGCGCGAGGCCGTCGAGACGGTCGCGATCATGCTGTCGCTGGTGGCGCCGTACACCGCGGAGGAGATGTGGTCGCGGCTGGGCCACGAGCCCACCGTCGCGCGCGCCGGCTGGCCGGTCGTCGACGAGGCGCTGTTGGTCGAGGAATCCGTGACCGCCGTCGTACAGGTGCGTGGCAAGGTGCGCGCCCGCCTGGAGGTCTCGCCCGACATCAGTGAGGCCGACCTGGAGGCGGCTGCCATGGCCGACCCAGCGGTGGTGCGGGCGATCGACGGCGCCGAGGTGCGCAAGGTCATCGTGCGGGCGCCCAAGCTGGTCAACATCGTCGTCTAGCAAGACGCTCGGCGACTAGGGTGCGGCCATGCCAACGCGCACCCTGGTCGTCACCGACTCGACGGCCAGCCTGACCCCCGACATCGCTGCTGCCCACGGCATCGTGGTGGTGCCGTTGCAGGTCGTGATCGGCGCCAAGGTGTACGACGAGGGAGCGGGCGGCGCGACTCCCGAGCTGGTCGCCGAGGCACTGAAGGCGTTCGTGCCGGTGTCGACGTCGCGACCGGCGCCCGCGGTGCTGCTCGACGTCTACGAGAAGGGGGCGGCCGACGGGTTCTCGGCGGTCGTCTCGGTGCACCTGTCGGGCGAGATGAGTGGCACGTTCGAGTCGGCGCAGCTGGCCGCCCGGCAGGCGTCGATCCCGGTGCACGCGGTCGACAGCAGGCAGGTGGGGGTGGCGACCGGATTCGCTGCGATCTCGGCTGCCGACGTACTCGCAGGCGGGGGGAGTGCCGAGCTCGCTGCGGAAACTGCGCGCGAGCGGGCGGCGCTGTCGTCGTCGTTCTTCTACGTGGACACGCTGGAGTACCTCCGACGGGGTGGCCGCATCGGCGCCGCGGCGGCGCTGCTCGGAGGAGCGCTCTCGGTCAAACCGTTGCTGAAGATCGAGGACGGCAAGGTCGCCAACCTCGAGCGGGTCCGCACCGCGACCCGCGCGCTGGCCCGGCTGGAGGACCTCGTGGTCGAGGCTGCGGGGGACCAGCAGGTCGACATCTCGGTGGCCCACCTGGCCAGCGCCGACCGGGCCGGCCAGCTCGCCGCCAGGCTGACCGAACGGCTGGCCGAGCAGCTCGGCGGACGCGAGGTCTGGTGCGGCGAGCTGGGCGCCGTCCTGGGCGCGCACGTCGGCCCGGGCATGGTCGCGGCGTGTGTGGCGCCCCGGCTGGAGTGAGGCTGAACCGTGCGCGCGAGCCAGCGATCCTCGGAGGTCGAGTAGCGAGCGCCAGCGAGCGTATCGAGACCCGTATCGCGACCCTGCTCTGAAGCGGGTCTCGATACGCCCGCTTGTTCCTCGCGGGCTGCTCGACCACCGAGTTGGCGGGGAACGTGCGCTCCCTGGCGGGGTTATCCACAGGCGGCCGGTTCGGGGTCGCGGGCTGGGGGCGGATGTTCCTAGGGTCGAGGCATGCGCAGTCGACGCCCGAGCCCCGAGCACCAGGAAGCCGTGACCCGGCGGCTGGCGCTGCTGTCCGCCGAGCTGGCGACGGTGCGGCCCGGGGCTGACGGCGAGCCGGAGCATGCGCACACGCGCATCCGGGATGTGCCCGACTCCGTCGATTCCTTCGATAGCGAGCCGCTGGTGCCGATCGTGCCGGTGCCGGGGCGACATGCCCGCCCAGGGTTGCGCGCCACGCTCGCCGACCTGGTGCCCGAGACGCTGCGCGGGCGGGTGTCGATCGGTCAGGGCGCCGTCACGGTGGTGGCGCTGGTGCTGTGTGCCGCCCTCGCCCTGACCTGCTGGTGGCTGGTCCGGTCCGACCCGGAGGAGGTCGCGGCGCCCCAGGTGGCCGCGCCGCTGATCGACGTGCCTTCATCCGAGCCGCTCGTCGAGTCGCCCGCCGTGGCCGTGTCTGGCGAGGCGTCGACCGAGGTCACCGTCGACGTGGCCGGCAAGGTGCGCCGCCCCGGCATCGCCGTGCTCCCTGCCGGGTCGCGGGTCATCGACGCGCTCAAGGCGGCCGGTGGTGCTCGACGCGGCATCGACCTGACGTCGCTCAACCTGGCACGCCCACTCGTCGACGGGGAGCAGGTGCTGGTGGGTGTCGCCGTGGTGCCTGGCACCGCTGCGGCCACCGAGCCCGGCGTCACCGACCCGGGCGCGCTCGTCAACATCAACACCGCCGACCAGGCCACGCTCGAGACGCTGCCCGGCGTCGGCCCGGTGACCGCCGAGTCGATCATCGGCTGGCGCTCCGAGCACGGAGGATTCACCGCGGTCGACGAACTGCTCGAGGTCGACGGCATCGGCGACGCGACCCTCGAGCAGCTCGCCCCGCACGTGACGATCTGACCAGTGGCGTTCGTCGGGCGGGCGCGGGTGCCCGATCTGCGGATGCCGGCACTCGGCCTCGCGGCCTGGGCCGGTGGGCTCGTCGGCGTGCTGCGGCCGGGCTGGCTGCCGGAGGTGGCGGCGCTGCTCGTCGTGGTGGCCGGGCTCGTCGCCTGGCGTCGGCCCAGCGGTCTGCGCACGTGGCTCGTGTTGGCGTTCGTGGTGCTGGCCGTGGCAGGGGTGGCCACGCTCCGCGGTGAACGGGTCGGCGGGGGACCGGTCGCCGCCCTCGCCGACGAGGGCGCGGTGGTCACGGCCACGGTCCGGGTGACGTCCGACCCGCGCACGAGCGAGGGCCGCTTCGCGTCGTACGTCGTGGTGCGCGGGCGGGTGACCGAGGTGACCGGCCGGGGTCGCACCTGGCGCGTCGACAGCCCGACGGTCGTCATCGGCGACGCCGAGTGGACCGACGTGACGCTCGGGTCCACGGTGCGGGCGTCCGGCCGGCTCGGGCCCGCAGACGGCGACGCGGCCGCCGTACTCTCCGCGCGCGGAACGCCGGAGACGATCGGGCGTCCCGACGTGTGGTGGCGAGGGGCTGCGGCGGTGCGGGCGTCCATGCGGGCCGCCGTCGAGCCTCGATCCGCGGAGGCGCAGGCGCTGGTGCCGGCCCTGGTCGTGGGTGACGACACTCGCGTGGATGATGCGTTGGCTTCCGACTTCCGCACCACCGGGCTCACCCACCTGCTCGCGGTGAGCGGCACCAACCTGACCCTGTTGGTCGGGTTTCTCGTGCTGTTCGCGCGTTGGCTGGGCGTGCGCGGGCGCTGGATCAGGGTGGTCGCGGCGCTGGGCATCGTCGGGTTCGTGCTGCTCGCCCGCACCGAGCCGAGCGTGCTGAGGGCTGCGGTGATGGGTGCGGTCGGCCTGATGGCGATGGGGTCCAACGGGCGCGAGCAGGGGTCGCGGGCGCTCGGTGTCGCGGTCGTCCTGCTCCTGTTGATCGACCCGTGGCTGGCGACCACTGCGGGGTTCACGCTATCGGTGCTCGCCACCGCCGGCATCCTGTTCCTCGCGCCGGGGTGGCGCGATGCCATGTCGCGCTGGCTGCCCGGGTGGCTGGCGGCCGCGATCGCCATCCCGGCAGCCGCGCAGGTCGCCTGCACTCCGGTCGTTGCTGCGTTGTCGGGGCAGGTCAGCCTGGTGGCGGTGCTGGCCAACCTGCTGGCCGCGCCGGCGATCGCGCCGGCCACCGTGCTCGGCCTTGCCGGCGGTCTATTCGGTCTGATCTGGCTGCCGATCGGCCAGGTCGTTGCCGCCCCGGCCGCTTGGTGCGTCGGGTGGATCGTGGTGGTGGCCCGCCGGGGTGCCGCTCTGCCGACCGCCGCCCTCGACTGGAGCGCCGGACCGTGGTCACTCGCGCTGCTGACTGTGCTGACGGTCGCCGTGGTGGCGCTCGCGCCCCGGCTGTTGCGCTCGCCGGTGACGGGCGTCGGCTGTTGTGTCCTGCTCGTGGTGACCGTGCTGACCCGGCCACCCACGCCAGGCTGGCCGCCCGACGGCTGGGTCGTGGCCGCCTGCGACGTGGGGCAGGGCGACGCGCTGCTGCTGCGCGCCGGCCCCCGCTCGGCGGTCGTGGTCGACGCCGGGCCCGATGCCGCCGCGGTCGATGGTTGCCTGCGGCGGATGGACATCAAGGCGGTGCCGCTCGTGGTGATCACCCACTTCCATGCCGACCATGTCGACGGTCTGGCCGGGGTGCTGCGCGGCCGATCGGTGGGGGAGGTGGTCGTGACCTCGCTGGCCGATCCACCCCAGGCAGTCGATGCAGTACGCCGGCTGGCGGAGGGCCGCGGCATCGAACCCGCCGTGACCTCGTACGGCCGGGGGTGGCGGGTCGGCGACGTACGCCTCCAGGAGGTCTGGCCGGTGCCGGGCCTGCCCGACAACGGACCCAACGACGCCAGCGTGGTGCTCGTGGCTGAGGTCGGGGGAGTGCGCATCCTGCTCACCGGCGACGTCGAGCCAGACGCCCAGAGCCGGCTGGCCCGCACGCTTGCCGGGCTGCACGTCGACGTGCTGAAGGTGCCGCATCACGGCAGCCGCTACCAGGACCTGCCGTTCCTCACGAGCCTGGGCGCGCGGGTGGCGCTGGTGTCGGTGGGCGAGGACAACGACTACGGCCATCCGGCGGCGGGCACGCTGGCCGCGCTGTCGGCCGCCGGCGCCCGCGTGCTGCGCACCGACGTCGACGGAGACCTCGTCGTGACGGTGCGCGACGGGCAGCTCGGCACCCTCACGGGCGACTGAGAAGACTGTCGGAAGCATGTGGCAGGCTTGCGTCACGATGGCAGGTCACGGTCCCAGCGCAGCCCAGGTCCTCGGTCGAGTCACCCTCGTGACGGGCAAGGAGGAGTACCTCAGCGCCCGCACGGTGTCTTCTGTCCGGCACGCGATCCGCGCCTACGACGCCGAGGCCGAGATCGCCGAGTCGCCCGGCGGTGACCTGACCCTGGCCGCGCTCGACGACATGTCGTCGCCGTCGCTGTTCTCGTCGACGCGCTGCGTCATCGTGACGTCTCTCGAGGACGCCTCCGACGAGGTCGCCGATGGCCTGGTGGAGTACGCCGCGGCGCCGGCCGACGAGGTCGCGCTGGTGCTGGTGCACTCCGGAGGCGCCAAGGGCAGCGGGGTGCTGACCCGGCTGCGCAAGCTCGAGGCCGTGACCGAGGTGAAGTCGGCCGAGGTGAAGTACGCCCGCGACTTCGTCTCCTTCGTGAGCGCCGAGTTCGCGGTCGTGGGCGCCCGGTCGACCCCGGAGGCCGCCGATTTCCTGGTGCTGGCCGTCGGCCAGGACCTGCGCTCGCTCTCGGCAGCGGTCAACCAGCTGAGCAACGACTTCCCCGACCAGCAGATCGGGATCGACGAGGTGAAGCGCTACTTCGGCGGCCGGGCCGAGGCCAAGTCGTTCGCCGTCGCCGACCATGCGTTCGGTGGCCGGCCCGCGCCAGCACTGGAAGAGCTGCGCTGGGCGCTCGAGGGCGGCACCGCGACGGTGCTGGTGACCTCCGCGTTCGCTGCCGGCGCCCGCGGCATCGCCCGCTACCTCGGGGCGGCCCGCGGCCTACGCGAGGCCGACCTGGCCCGCGAGCTGGGCGTGCCGCCGTGGAAGGTCAAGACGATCCGCGATCAGTCACGCGGCTGGACCGACGAGGGCATCGGCGCCGCCGTGCAGGCAGTGGCCCGGGCCGACGCCGATATCAAGGGCGCGGCCCACGACGCGGCGTACACGCTCGAGCGGCTGGTGCTCACCGTCTCCGGGCTGCGCAGCTCCCGCTGAAATGACAAACGCCGCCCGGAGGCGGCGTTCGTGCAGGTGAAGGAGCCTCAGAGAGAAGCGGACTTCTTCGCGATCGACGACTTGCGGTTGGCCGCCTGGTTGCGGTGGATGACGCCCTTGGACGCAGCCTTGTCGAGCTTCTTGGAAGCCTCGCGGCCCGCGGTCACGGCGGCGTCCTTGTCGCCGGACTCGGCGAGCTCGCGGAACTTGCGCACGGCCGACTTGAGCCCGGTCTTCACGGACTTGTTGCGCTCGTGAGCCGCCTCGTTCTGGCGGTTGCGCTTGATCTGGGACTTGATGTTCGCCACTGATGAGCCTTCGCTGGAGGTGTCTGGTCAGGAAAGTTTGAGCTGTCGGGCAGCCTGGAACACCGGATGGGCTGGCGCCTGACATGCGAGGACACACGTTACCAGCGGGCCGTCAGGCCGCCCAAATCGCGTTCGGGCGGCACCGCGCGCCGATCTCGCCCAGTGTGCCGGGACGTCATCCGAATCGAGGAAGCGGGTCCACGGTTCGGATGACGTCCCGGCGAGTCCCCGGAGCTCAGACTCCGAGTCGTCGGGCGGCAGCGGTGAACGCGCGGCGGGACTCGGTGAGCCGGAAGGCTCGGCCGCCTCGACCACCGGCGACCCGAGCGTCTCGTCGACCCAGACGCGCACGCGCTCGGGCACAGCGGCGTACGGCGCCCGGACGCCGACCGCGCGCGGAACGTTCACGTCCAGCCACGGCGAGCGGCCAGCCACGCCCAGCACGCCTCGCCGTACCAGCGCTGGTGGTTGCGCAGGTGCGGCGACGTCGGCGGCACGGGCTCGTCGGCGGAGGCGAGGAAGTAGCCGGCGGCAAGTGCGAGCACGGCGTCGATGTGGTCGGTGGGCACGTCTCGGGTCAGTCGTCGCGACGCCAGCACCTCCTCGACATCGAGGCCGTCGCCGCGCGCGCCCATCAGCAGGAAGACGGTGTCGAGCCAGTCGGCGCCGACGACCGGCCAGTTCCAGTCGCAGAGCAGCACCGCACCGTCGGGCCGGACCAGCAGGTTGTCGTCGCGGACGTCGGTGTGGCTGAGCGTCTCTCCGGCCACCGCCGTGGCGTACGACGCGGCGAGAGCTTCCGCCTCGTCGAGATGCGGCAGGTCGGGACTGGCTAGCCGGATCCGCTCCCACCGACCGGGCCAGGACGCGAACTCGTCGACCGCGGTCTCGTCGGTGAGTGACTCGGGTGGCGGGGTGAGCAAGTCGGCGCAGGTCTCGAGGGCGTCGAGGGTGGCGTCGAGCTGGTCGCGCCGCCAGGGCCGGTGTGGCGCCCGCGCGTCGACGTACTCGAGTCCGAGGACCACCCAGTCGGAGTCGTGGCTCCAGAGCAGGGCCGGCGCCGGCACCCCGTCGGGCAGCGCCGAACGCACCAGCGCCTCGCGTCGGTAGGACTCCGCGAACATCCGCTGGGCCTTGCCCGAAGCGGCCTTCACGAAGTGCTTCGAGCCGTCCTCGCACGTCAGGACCGATGCGAAGCCGGGTGTGAAGCCGCCGCCCTGGGAGTCGGCCTCGACCACCGGGGACTCGCAACGACGTTCGATGAGGTCGCGGACGTTGGGTGGCAGGAAGCGCCACTCCAGTCGCCGGGCCGTCCGGCCGTGCGGGATCGCTGCGGTCATGCGCGCATCCTTCCCGACCGAGGGACGCCGCCGGAACTCGGTCACTCCTGGGGACGCCTCACGCTGGGACGCCTCGGGCTGTCCCGTCTGGGCAAGCGCCTCGGCGAGGGCGGCGCGCGCGAACGGGCTCAGCATGGCTCCCGGCATCAGTCCGCGCAGCGCCTGGACCATCTCGTCGTACTGACCACGCGCGGCCAGCGAGCCGACCGCGAGGTCGGGGCTCAGATCGGCCCGGAAGTTCTCCGCGGACCGGATGACGTCTCGCAAGGCCTCCAGGGTGCTGGGCTCCGGGTGCGCAACTTATGCGGCAATGAGGTCGCCGTAGGTCGGCATCTCGCCCCCTCCTGAAGCCGCTCCAGTTCCTCGGGGGTGAGGTCGTTGAGGTAGTCACGTCCCCGCCCGTCGCCGAGTTCAGACGGCGGAGGGCTCGGCCACTGTTCTGCGTCGACTGTGCGTCGCGGCCCCCACGCCGACCATGGTGATCACCAGGCCGACCACCTGCCGGGGCCCGAGCGTCTCGCCGAGCACCAGCCAGGCGAGTACGGCGGTCACCGGCGGGGCCAGGAAGAACAGGCTGGCCGCGGCTCCCGAGCCGCCCCGCAGGACGAGCAGCGCCAGCAGGACGAGGCCGAGGATCGAGTTGATGATCGCCAGGTAGAGCACCGACACGACGGCCTTGCCGGGGTCAAGCACCGGCCAGAAGCCTTCGGTCACCCACCCGATGAACAGCAGCGGGGGCGCAGAGACGGCGAACTGGATCGTGGCCGACCACAACAGGTCAGGGCTGCCGCCGATCCACCGCTGGCCGAGGGTGCCCAGGCTCAGGGTCAGCACGCTGAGCGCGCCGAGAGCCACCGCCAGAGGTCCCCCTACGTGGCCGAGGTCGGCGCCGAGCACCACGAGCACTCCGACCACGCCGGTCACGAAGCCGGCGACCTGCACCCACGACAACCGTTCGTGCAGGACGAGGGCGGCCAAGATCGCGGTCAGCACGGGGCTGAGCGCGTGGAACATGGAGCTGACGGTCGCGCCCAGGCCGAGGTCGAACGCGACGTACATCATTCCGAACTGAAGGGCGTTCATCACGAGCCCGACGCCTGCGACCCGCCCGAGCGTCTGCCGGCTCATTCGGAACGGCCGCCCCAGGGTGAGCGCCAGGAGAGCGCCGATCACCGCCGCGAGCACGAAGCGCCAGCCAAGCACGTTGAACGGCGCGGCCGCGTGGACTGCCGCAGGCCCGGCGATGTAGCCCGACGACCACACGACCACGAACGCTGCGGCAGGCACCCATGGCAGGTGCTGCGGCGGGGGAGATGACGTTGCTGGCGTGGACATCGCCAGGCACGTTACCGGCGAGGTCAGCGTTTCCCCGCAGCCATGGTGCCCGTGGAACAATGACCGCTCCCGCACAACCCTCACGGAAGTACGACGTGCCCAAGACCCCTGCTCCGCTGCCCGGCCACACCGATCCCGCGATCATCAGGAACTTCTGCATCATCGCGCACATCGACCACGGCAAGTCCACGCTTGCCGACCGCATGCTGCAGCTCACGGGTGTCGTCGACGAGCGTGCCGCCCGCGCCCAGTACCTCGACCGGATGGACATCGAGCGCGAGCGCGGCATCACGATCAAGAGCCAGGCAGTGCGGATGCCGTGGACCGTGCCCGTCGGCAACGACGAGGGCGCCGAGCCCGGCACCTACGTCCTGAACATGATCGACACCCCTGGCCACGTCGACTTCACCTACGAGGTCTCGCGCTCGCTCGAGGCTTGCGAAGCGGCCGTGCTGCTCGTCGACGCCGCGCAGGGCATCGAGGCCCAGACGCTGGCCAACCTCTACCTCGCGCTGGGCGCCGACCTCCACATTATCCCGGTGCTCAACAAGATCGACCTGCCCAACGCGCAGCCCGAGAAGTACGCCGCGGAGCTTGCCGGCATCATCGGCTGCGACCCCTCCGACGTACTCCGCACCTCGGCCAAGACCGGGCTGGGTGTCGAGGCGCTGCTCAACGAGATCGTCATGCAGACCCCGGCGCCGGTCGGCAACGCCGACGCCCCGCCGCGCGCGTTGATCTTCGACTCGGTCTACGACACCTACCGCGGCGTGGTCACCTACGTCCGCGTCGTCGACGGCAAGCTCAGCCACCGCGACCGCATCAAGATGATGTCCAACGGCGTCGTGCACGAGATGCTCGAGGTCGGTGTGATCAGCCCCGAGCCGATGAAGTCCAGCGACCTCGGCGTCGGCGAGGTGGGCTACCTCATCACCGGTGTGAAGGACGTCCGCCAGTCCCGCGTCGGTGACACCGTCACCAGCCAGCACCACGGCGCCACCGAGGCGCTGGGTGGCTACAAGCACCCCAACCCGATGGTCTTCGCCGGGCTCTACCCGATCGACGGCGACGACTACCCGACGCTGCGTGACGCGCTCGAGCGGCTCCAGCTCAACGACGCCGCGCTGGCCTACGAGCCCGAGACGTCCGGCGCGCTGGGCTTCGGCTTCCGCTGCGGCTTCCTCGGCCTGCTGCACATGGAGATCGTGCGCGAACGGCTCGAGCGGGAGTTCAACCTCGACCTGATCTCGACCGCGCCCAACGTGATCTACCAGGTGGCGATGGAGGACGGCACCGTCCTCGAGTGCACCAACCCCAGCGAGTACCCCGACGGTGGCAAGATCGCCGAGGTCCGGGAGCCCGTCGTACGCGCCACGATCCTGTCGCCGTCCGACTACATCGGCACGATCATGGAGCTCTGCCAGACCAAGCGCGGCAACCTCCAGGGCATGGACTACCTGTCCGAGGACCGTGTCGAGATGCGCTACATGCTGCCGATGGGCGAGATCGTCTTCGACTTCTTCGACCAGCTGAAGTCGCGCACCAAGGGTTATGCCTCGCTCGACTACGAACGCCAGGGCGACCAGGCGGCCGACCTGGTGAAGGTCGACATCCTGCTCCAGGGCGAGCCGGTCGACGCATTCTCCGCGATCGTGCACAGGGACGCGGCGTACTCCTACGGCGTGATGCTGGCCGGCAAGCTCAAGGAGCTCATCCCGCGCCAGCAGTTCGAGGTGCCGATCCAGGCCGCCATCGGCGCCCGGGTCATCGCCCGCGAGAACATCCGCGCGATCCGCAAGGACGTCCTCGCCAAGTGCTACGGCGGCGACATCACCCGCAAGCGCAAGCTGCTCGAGAAGCAGAAGGAGGGCAAGAAGCGGATGAAGATGGTGGGCCGCGTCGAGGTCCCCCAGGAAGCCTTCATCGCCGCGCTGTCGACGACTGCGGGTTCCGAGAAGCCCAAGAAGTAGTCAGCGAGACGCCACCCGGGCAGTGACATCATGAGGTCCATGTCAGAGGTCCGTGACCCCCGTGTCGACGACTACATCGCCGGTCTGCCGCCGTGGCAGCAGGGCCTGTGCGAGCAGCTGCGCACCATCGTGCACGCGGCCGACCCCGAGATCACCGAGACGATCAAGCGCAGCGTGCAGCCCTACTTCGTGCTCGACGGCAACGTCTGCGCCCTGCTCGCAGCCAAGGACCACGTCAACCTCTTCGTGTACGACGGCGGCGTCGTGCCCGACCCCGACGGACTCATCACGGCCGGCCACGACAACACCACCGCCCGCACGATCGGCTTCCGCGAGGACGACCCGGTCGACGAGGTCGCGCTGACCGCGTTCCTGCGCCGGCTGGTCGCCGACAACCGCGCAGGTGGCTGGCGCAAGCTCAAGAAGCAGGGATGAGGCTCTCCGACCGGCTCCGGGTGGAGTTGATACGGGCGAGCGCACGCTTCAGCGTGGACTACGGCCGGCCGTTGAGGTTCGCGGGCTCCGACCTGGCGGCGCCCACCCGGGTCTCCGTGCCGACGCGCCACGGCAAGGTGGGGGTCTTCGTCTACCGCCCGTTGCCTGCCGAGGCAGCTCCGCTGCCGGTGCACGTGCACTTCCACGGTGGCGCGTTCCTGATGCGCCACCCCGCGATGGACGACTGGTGGTGCCGCTACGTCGCGGCCACCGCCGGGGTGGCCGTGGCCAACGTCGATTTCGAGGTGGCCCCGCGGGCGGCGTACCCAGTGGCGCAGCACCAGGCCCACGACGCCGCAGCCTGGCTGGTCGGTCATGGCGACTCGCTCGGGCTCGACGGCAGCCGACTCTCCGTCGGCGGGTTCAGCTCCGTGGAGGACTGGCCGCCTCGGTCTGCCTCCAGGCCCGCGATGCCGGCAGCTTCGTGCCGACCCTGCAGGTGCTCGGCGTGCCCGCCCTCGACCTCTCGGCCGAGCCACGCGACGGCGACCCGGGCATGATCTCGCCCGACCTGCGCCGTCTGGTCCGCCGCGCCTACCTGCCCGACCCGGCGTCGCGGCGCGAGGCCTACGCCTCTCCGCTGCTCGCCGACGACCTCTCCGGCCTGCCACCGGCCGTCGTTCTCACCGGCGAACGCGACATCCTGCGTACCGAGGGCGATGCGTATGCCGCCCGGTTGTGCGACGCCGGCATCCGGGTCGTCCACCAGGTCACCCCGGGGGTCGACCACTACTTCCTGACCGAGGACCCCGCGCGGGCCCGCACCACGATGGCGATGGTGGCTGAGGAGATCAGCACGGCTGGTCAGCGAGTCGGCTGAGCGGCCCGCCACTGCGGGTCGCGACCCAGCCGGGCCAGCAGCCGGTCCTGGGCGGACGCGTCGTCGGGAAGTGCGACCTCGGGTGCGCACACGCCCTCGGAGTGCAGGGCGTCGCCCCAGCCGTCGGCCGTCCTGTTCAGCCGCTCGACCTCCTCGTCGGCGATGCTCCACTCCTGGCCGGTCGCGCGGGCGATGTCCCAGCTGTGGATCATCAGGTCCCAGCCGTAGAAGTCGGCCATCGTGTCGGCCACCGTCGTCGGCCCGAAGTAGCCGTCGTACGCCGTCTCGGCGACGCCGTCGCGGCCCAGCACGTCGACCATGGCGGCGGTGTGCGCCCGCCATGCCTGCGCGAGATCGGTCGTGTCGGGAGCCGGCGCGAGGTCGAGTCCGCGCTTGTCGAAGAAGTCGCGCTCGGTCTCCACCGCGTGGTCGATGACGTCGCGCACCGACCAGTCGTCGCACGGGGTGGGGGCGTCCCACTGCCCGTCGGCGGCGTCGATGATCTCGCCGAAGCGTTGGGCGCGGTCGTGGAATCGCTGGGCTGTGGGGTTCATGGCCCCAACCTAGGAGCCCGGGTGTCGGTGGCTCTTGTGATAATCCGACACATGGGTGAGACCGGGCTGCCAAGACGTGTGGACCCGGTCGACCGCGCCCATCTGACCGGCGCCACGCGTCCGTCTCCGCCGATCTTCCGCTACGCCCCGACGCCGGCACTGGCGCCACTGGTCGAGCGGTTCTGGATCCCGGTCTGGTCGGTCGACGCGCCGCAGACGCAGAGCACCCTGCAGCACCCCGCCTGCCTGATCGTGGTCAGCAACACCTATGCCCGCTTCTACGGCGTGGTCCGCGGGCTGTCGTCGGTGACGCTCGAGGACGACGGCTGGGCGGTCGGCACGATGCTCACGCCCGCCGCCGGACGGCTGCTGCTCGGGCGGTCGGTGGCCACCGTCACAGACACGTCGTTCGACGTGGGCGAGGTGGCTGCGCTCGACGCGCCGCGGCTGGTCGGCCGGATCCGGGCTGCCATGACTCGCGACCCCACCGACCCGTTGGCCCATGCGGCCGCGACGGCCGAGGTCGAGCGCCAGCTTGCTCCGTTGCTGCCCGTCGACGAGCAGGGCGAGCTCATCAACCGGCTGGTGGCCTGGCTGGTCGAGCATCCCGAGGTCATCCGCGTCGACGAGCTGGCCGACGAGTTCGCGATGACCGAGCGCAGCCTCCAGCGGCTGGTCGAGCAGCGGGTCGGCATGACCCCGAAGTGGCTGATCCAGCGCCGCCGCCTGCACGACGCGGTCGAGCGGCTCAAGGCAGGGGAGACCTCGCTCGCCGACATCGCCGTCGAGCTCGGCTACGCCGACCAGGCCCACTTCACCCACGATTTCCGCACCGTCAGCGGACTGACCCCCGGTGAGTTCCTGGCCGACCAGCCGATCCGGCCATGACCTAGGCTCGCGCTTCGGAGGTGGCAGATGCCCGCACGACAGGTGCTCGGACTGATCCAGGCTGGTGGCGCCGGTTCCCGCATGGACGTGCTCACGCGCGAGCGAGCCAAGCCGGCCCTGCCGTACGCCGGCACGCACCGCCTCATCGACTTCGCCATCTCGAGCATGGTGCACTCCCAGATCTGCGACGTGTGGGTCAGCGTGGAGTACCAGGTCGCCTCGATCGACGAGTACCTCGCCGGCGGCCGTCCGTGGGACCTCGACGCCACCCGCGGCGGGTTCCGCCGGATCGTGCCGCAGACCGGCAGCGGGCCGGCAACCGAGGACGAGTTCGCGCACGGCAACGGCGACCTGCTGCTGCGGATGGCGCGTGACCTCGAAACCTGGGGCGCCCCCACCATCGTGGTGAGCAGCGCCGACCACGTCTTCGCCATGGACCTTGCGCCGGTGGTCGAGCGCCACCTCGCGTCGGGAGCCATGGCCACGCTGGTCACCAGTGAGGTGACCCGCCGCGAGGCCTCCTCCAACGTCACCGTCACGACAGGTCGCGGCCGTCGGGTGACGGGGCTGGAGGTCAAGCCGTCGAAGCCCTCGACCGGCACGGTGGCGACGGAGGTCTTCGTCTACCAGACCGAGCCGCTGCTTGAGACCCTGCGTGAGCTGCGCGCGGAGCTGTCCGGCGATGCCGAAGGCTCCGACAGCGGCATCGGCGACTTCGGCGAGCACCTGCTGCCCCGGCTGCTCGAGAAGGGCAAGGTGCTGGCCGACCCGATGACCGGCTACTGGCGCGATGTCGGTCGTCCGGGTGCCTACCTCCAGTGTCACCGCGACCTCCTGGCCGGCAAGGTCGGCGTCTTCGACGACCCCGACCGGCCCGTGATCTCGCACTGGAACGACCGGGAGGCCGCCCGCGTCAGGGCCGGCGCGGTGGTCGAGGACAGCCTCATCTCACCGGGCGCCGACGTCGCCGGCACCGTGATCCGTAGCGTCCTCGGACCTGGAGTGGTGGTCGAGGCCGGTGCCGTCGTGACAGACGCGGTTCTCTTCGCCGACGTGCGCGTCGAGCGCGATGCCGCAGTGACGACCAGCGTGCTGGACGACAAGGTCGTGGTCGCACGACGCGCTCGGGTCGGGGCGTCCTCGAGCCACCGGGCGGCCCGTGACGACGACGTCGCACTCATCGGCAAGGAGTCGGTCATTGGCCTGGGCACCTCCCTGGCTGCGGGCGCGCGCGTCGAGCCAGGTTCGACGGTGTGACCGAGCGCCTCGTCGTACCCGCCCGGCTCGAGGCCCAACGCGGCCTGGGCGAGGAGTGGGGCACGTGGCTCGACGCCCTGCCGCGGCTGTTCGCCGACGTGGTGGACGAGTGGGAGCTCATCGTCGACGGCGCCGTGATGCACGGCTTCTGCTCGGTGGTGGTGCCGGTGCGCACCCGGTCGGGTGGGCCTGCCGCGCTCAAGATGAGCAACGACTTCGACGACGAGTCGGAGTTCGAGCACCTCGCCCTCCAACGGTGGGGCGGCGACGGCACCGTGCGGCTGCTTCGCGCCGACCCGGCTCGCCGGGCGATGCTGCTCGAACGCCTCCATCCCGAGGACCTCACCGACCTCTGGGACGTCGAGGCCTGCGAGGTCGTGGCCGGGCTCTACCGCCGCATCCACGTGCCGGCCATGCCGCAGCTGCGCACCGTCACGTCGTACGTCGCGAGCTGGACCGCAGCCCTGGCCGAGATGCCACGCAACGCGCCGATCCCGCGCCGCCTCGTCGAGCAGGCCCTGTCACTGGCGCGCGACCTGGTGGCCGACGAGGCCAGCACCGGCACGCTCGTGCACGGCGACCTGCACTACGAGAACGTGCTCGCTGCCGACCGCGAGCCGTGGCTGGTGATCGACCCGAAGCCGATGAGCGGCGACCCGCACTACGAACCCGCCCCGATGCTGTGGAACCGCTTCGACGAGCTGGCGGGCGACATCCGCGGGGGCGTACGCCGCCGTTTCCATGCCCTGGTCGACGGCGCCGGCCTCGACGAGGACCGCGCCCGCGACTGGGTCGTCGTGCGGATGGTGATCAACGCGCACTGGTCGGTCGAGGACGCCCAGCGCGCCGGCCGCGACCTCAGCGTCGACGAGCGCGAGTGGATCACCCGCTGCATCGCGATCGCCAAGGCCGTGCAGGAGTAGGTCGCGGTTGAACTCCCGCGAGGGTCGCCCCGCGAGCCAGGGCGCGTGCGCGGTGAGTCCGGCTGCCCAACTCGCTCTGGACATTTGCTACCGGTGAGTTCGGCAGTGATCTAGGTTACTCCGCAAGGAGTTCGCCAACCCCGAGTCGCAGGAGTCACATGCCCATCAAGACCGACACGAGCTTCGTGGAGAACCTACTGCCGAGCGTGGCCGTTCAGTTCTGGGACCGGGTCCAGAAGTCGCCCGACCGCGAGGCATTCCGCTTCCCCAGGGGGGAGGCCTGGGAGTCGGTCACCTGGCGCCAGGCCGGAGACCGAGTGCGCAGCCTGGCCGCGGGCCTGCTGAGCCTGGGCCTGGAGTCCGAGCAGCGAGTGGGAATTGCCTCGGGCACCCGCTACGAGTGGATCCTCGCCGACCTCGCCGTCATGTGCGCCGGTGGCGCGACGACCACGGTCTACCCGACGAGCAACTCCGACGACACTGGCTACATCCTCGCTGACTCGGAGTGCCGCGTGGTGTTCGCCGAGGACGACGAGCAGATCGCCAAGCTCAAGGAGCACAAGAACGAGCTGCCCCACCTCGGCAAGGTGATCACCTTCGAAGGCACCACCGACGGTGACTGGGTCATCGGTCTCGACGACCTGGCCGGTCTCGGCGATGCCTACCTGGCCGAGCACCCCGACGCCATCGAGGAGACGGCCAAGTCGATCTCGCCCGACCAGCTCGCCACCCTGATCTACACCTCCGGCACGACCGGTCGCCCCAAGGGCGTACGCCTGCGGCACCGCTCCTGGGTCTACCAGGGCGAAGCCATCAACGCCCAGGGCATCCTCACCGAGGACGACCTGGAGTTCCGCTGGCTACCGATGGCGCACTCCTTCGGCAAGGTCTTGATGTCGACCCAGATGGCGTGCGGTTTCGCGGCAGCCATCGACGGCCGCGTCGACAAGATCGTCGAGAACCTCGGCATCGTGAAGCCGACGTTCATGGGCGCCGCTCCGCGCATCTTCGAGAAGGCGCACGGTCGCATCGTCACCATGCAGGCCGCCGAGGGTGGGGCCAAGGAGAAGCTCTTCAAGAAGGCCTTCGAGGTCGGGCTCAAGGTCGACCAGCTCAAACGCGAGGGCAAGTCGGTGCCGCTGTCGCTCAAGGTCCAGCACGGCGTCTTCGACAAGCTGGTCTTCAGCAAGGTCCGCGACCGCTTCGGCGGCCGGGTCCGGTTCTTCATCTCCGGCGCCGCGGCACTCAACCGCGACATCGCCGAGTGGTTCCACGCGGCGGGCATCACGATCCTCGAGGGCTACGGCCTGACCGAGTCGTCGGCGGGCTCGTTCGTCAATCTCCCGGACGACTACCGCTTCGGCACCGTGGGACCGGTCGTTCCCGGCACCGAGGTCAAGCTCGGCGACGGCGACGAGATCATGATCAAGGGTCCCGGCGTCATGGACGGCTACCACAACAACCCACAGGAGACCGCGAAGTCGCTCACGGCCGACGGTTGGCTGCACACCGGGGACAAGGGCTCGCTCGACGCCGACGGCTACCTCACGATCACCGGCCGCATCAAGGAGCTCTTCAAGACCTCCGGAGGCAAGTACGTCGCGCCGCCGGCGATCGAGGCGAAGTTCAAGGCTGTCTGTCCCTACGCCAGCCAGTTCGTGGTCTTCGGCGACGAGCGCAACTACTGCGTGGCGCTCGTGACGCTCGACCCCGACGCGATGGCGGTCTGGGCGAAGGAGAACGGCATGGACGGCGCGTCGTACACGGAGATCGTCAGGTCCGATGCCGTGGAGGCGATGGTCAGCGGCTACGTCGACCAGATGAACGCGCAGCTCAACCGCTGGGAGACCATCAAGAAGTGGCGCCTGCTCGACCACGACCTCAGCATCGAGTCGGGCGAGATGACTCCCTCGATGAAGGTCAAGCGCAACGTCGTACAGGTGAACCACCAGGAGCTCATCGACGCGATGTACGCGTGATCTGCTCAGCCTGACCCGGGGCAGCGCACAGCACGCGCACAGGTCCGGACCGTCGAATGGGTGTTGGTGGGAGACCACCGGCACCCATTCAACGTCCCCGTCTGTCCGAGTCGTCCGCCTGACGCCGGGCCATGACCCGGCGTCAGGCGGACGACTCGACTCCAATGCGGCGCAGATCGTGCGCGACCTGGCCCGGGTTGTCGCGGAGCTCCGAGGCGGTGCACCTGACGAGTACGACGCCGGCCGCGACGAGTCCGCGTTCGCGTTCGATGTCGTCGGTCCACTGCTCCACCTCCATGTGGAATGCGCCGTCGACCTCGAGGATCAAGACCCTGCCATTGGGCAGCCGCCACTCCGCGTCGGTGTAGCGAAGCCTCCCGCTCGAGTCGCGGCGCTTCGTCTGACGCCGAGGCAGAGGCAGTCCGTAAACCCGGCACATCCGGCTCACGTCCAGCTCAGCCACGGACTGCACTCCACCAGCCATCTCCGCGAGCAACCGGCGGAACGGCTTGGCGCGGCGAAGGGGGCGCATCCGACCGATCCAGCGTTCGAGATCGGCAGGTGTGGTCAGCCGTTGCTGGACCACCGCGTTGAGCAGCCCGTACGCCGTCCGCGTGACGGGCTCGTACGCTGCGAACAACAGGGCGGCTGGCTCGACCTGCCACACGGGGAGCGGATCGTGGGACGTGAAGCGCGAGATCGGTCGTCGGGTCTCCACGAATCGCACACCTGGGAGTGGGTCGAGGTTGTGCGACTTTGCCAGCAGGATCGTGATCTCGTCGCGAGGCCATCGTTCGAGGCCGTGGCACTCGAGAGCGCTCAGCTGACCGACCGCGCTGCCGTGGCCGGCGTGGAGCACGCCGGCCCACATGAGCTGTCGACGCGTGAGCGCGCCGGTCGTCGTACACAAGACCGTCGGCGTGATGGACTGCCATCGCTGCGCTACGAGCTGTGCCTCGGCGAAGTCCCAGGAATATCCCAGTCGGTTGAGCTGACGCCGCGCCACGACCCCGGCCTGGCGTCGTGCCAGGTCGTGCCATGTCAGCTTGTGTCGACCCACGCCACGAGGGTCGCTGAACCGTGGTGTCCCCTGCTGACGTTCTCCACAGGCCCGGGTCGTCCGCCTGACACCTGGCCTGGACCCGGTGTCAGGCGGACGACTGTGGTGAGATGAGCGGGTGGCCCCCGCACAGCCTTCGGGCGACCCTGCTCCTGCGGATGGGTCGCTGCCGGAGAGCGCGCTCGCCGGCTCGGGGGAGCGACCCTTCGGCATCTATGTCCACGTGCCGTTCTGCACGGTGCGGTGTGGCTACTGCGACTTCAACACCTACACCGCCGAGGAGCTCAGCGACACCCCCGGCGCCTCGCGTGCGACGTACGCCGAAGCGGTGATCCACGAGCTGCGGATGGCCCGCCGGGTGCTGGGTGACGACGACCGTCCGGTGTCCACGATCTTCCTGGGCGGCGGCACGCCGACGCTGCTCAAGACCTTCGACCTGGGCTCGATCCTGGCGTCGATCGCCAGCGAGTTCGGACTGGCCGACGACGTCGAGGTCACCACCGAGGCCAACCCCGACAGCGTCGCCCAGTGGGACCTCGACGAGCTGCGCGGGGCCGGCTTCAACCGCATCAGCTTCGGCATGCAGTCGGCGGTGCCGCGTGTGCTCAAGACGCTTGATCGCACCCACGACCCCCTGCGGGTGCCGGCGGCCGTCGAGTGGGCGCGCGCTGCCGGTTTCGACGAGATCAGCCTGGACCTGATCTACGGCACACCGGGGGAGTCGCTCGCCGACTGGGAGGAGTCGCTCGACTCCGCACTGGCGTGCGGTCCCGACCACATCTCGGCGTACTCGCTGATCGTCGAGGAGGGCACCGCGCTGGCGCGTCAGGTACGCCGCGGCGAGCTGCCGACGCCCGACGAGGACGACCTTGCCGACAAGTACCTCCTCGCTGACGACAAGCTCAGCGCCGGAGGAATGGAGTGGTACGAGGTCTCCAACTGGGCGCGCCGCCCCGAGAGCCGCTGCCGGCACAACCAGCTCTACTGGACCGGAGGCGACTGGTGGGGCGCCGGGCCCGGGGCACACTCCCACATCGGCGGCGTGCGGTGGTGGAACGTCAAGCACCCGACGGCGTACGCCGACCGGCTCGCCGCGGGTCTGAGCCCAGCCCATGCGCGAGAGGTGCTCGACGACGAGACCCGCCGGGTGGAGCGGGTGCTGCTGGAGATCCGGCTGCGCGACGGCCTGCCTGTGCTCGCGCTCGACCAGCACGGACGCGGCCAGGTCCGGCGGCTCGTCGACGAGGGCCTGCTCACGCTGCGCACCGAGCGGCTGGTCCTGACCCCGCGTGGCCGCCTGCTCGCTGACGGGGTGGTGCGCGACCTGCTGCCGTGAGCTCTACTCGGCCGTGACGAAGTCGATGAGCTCCTCGACCCTTCCGAGCAGCGCGGGATCGAGGTCGGCGAACGAGTCGACCTTCGACAAGATGTGCTGCCAGGCGCGGGCGATGTCGGTCTGGTCGCGGTGCGGCCAGCCGAGCAGCTGACAGGTGCCCTTCTTCCACTCGACGTTGCGCGGCACGTCGGGCCAGCGCGCGATGCCCAGCCGGTCGGGCTTGACCGCCTGCCACACGTCGATGAACGGGTGCCCGACGATCAGCACGTGCTTCCCGACGGGTGACTTGACGATGGCCTGGGCGATCCGGCTCTCTTTCGACCCGGGGACCAGGTGGTCGACCAGGACCCCGACCCGGCGCTCCGGACCGGGTTTGAAGTCGCGCAGGTGGTCGGCCAGGTCGTCGACGCCGCCGAGGTACTCCACGACCACGCCCTCGATGCGCAGGTCGTCGCCCCAGACCCGCTCGACCAGCTCGGCGTCGTGGCGTCCTTCGACGAAGATCCGGCTCTGCCGGGCCACCCGGGCCTTGGCTCCCTGGACGGCGACCGAGCCGGACGCCGTACGCGTGGGGGCGGCGGGGGCCGACTGCCGCAGGGGCGGGGTGAGGATCACCGGCTTGCCGTCGAGCAGGAAGCCCGGACCCAGCGGGAAGGTACGGCGCTTGCTGCGGCGGTCCTCGAGCGTGACGGTGTAGAGGTCCCGGTCGACGGCGATGATCTCGCCGCACCATTCGGTGGTGACCTCCTCGACGACGAGGCCGAGGTCGGCGGAGTGCTCCTGGGCGCGGCCGCGCTTCGGCTTCTTCCAATCGGTGGAGAGGACGTCGGAGCCGTAGCGATCAGGGGAGGTCACCCGCCAACGCTAGGTGGCCCGACGTCCCCGATGGCGGGGGCGCGCCGTCAGGCGTCGGTGTCGGACTCCCTGGACCCCTCGGACTCGTCTGACTCGTCGGGCTCCTGGGTCGCGTCCATCTCGAGGTCGCGGTCGACGTCGTCGGGCTCGAGTGGTTCGGCGAGCGGGTTGTCCTCGCCGGGCTGCAGGTCCTCGGGCAGCTGGTCGTCGGTGATGCCGGCCTGGGGGGACTCATCCTCGTGTTCGCTCATGCTCCGACCCAACAGGGCGGGCGCTCACCCGTCAACGCCCCCTTCAGACGAGAGGGAGCTGGGTCCTGCTGGGCGGCAGCTGCTCGTAGCCACGTTGTACGGCGTCGGCGAGACGCTCGGCCGGGAACGGGAAGTCGCCGACCTCCAGCGCCTGGTCGAGGGGGACGCTGCGGCTCGCCAGGTTGCGGATCGCGTCAGCCATCAGGCCGAGGTCGTTGCGCTGGATCTCGACGAAGTCGCGGTCGACCGGTGCGCCGTGACCCGGCACGACCGTGCTCCTCGACGTGGTCAGGCCGAGCACGATGTCCATGCTGTGCGGCCAGTCGAGAGGGAAGCAGTCGACGCCGTAGACCGGCGGGGCAGACTCCTCGACCAGGTCTCCGGCCAGCACCACGTCTACGTCGGGGATGCGGACCACGAGGTCGCCGTCGGTGTGACCCCGACCGGGGTGCACGAGCTCCACCACGCGGTCGCCCAGGTCGAGAGCGACGGCGGAGGAGAAGGTGTGGTCGGCCGGGACCACGTCGGTCGCGAGCATCTCCTCGCGGTGCGGGTCGTCGGAGTCCTCGCGGTAGTGGCCCTTGATGCGCTCGCCCGAGACGACGGTAGCCGCCGCGGCGTTCTCGTGCGCGTGGATCGCGATGTCGCCGTACGCCGATCGGAAGGCCGCGTTGCCGAAGGTGTGGTCGAAGTGGGAGTGCGTGTTGACCACCGTGGTGACCTCGCCGGCGCCCAGGCGGCGCAGGTCCTCGATGACGCCGGTGGCGGCGAGCCCGGACCCGTGGGTGTCGACCACCATCAGGCCGCGATCGCTGCCGACCGCCGTGACGTTGACGTCGAACCACTCGTAACGCGCCACCCAGACGCGATCGGCCACCTCGATGAAGTCAGACATGGTCGCAGGCTATCGGGGGTCAGCAGATCCCGGCCCGGGAGCACGTGCCCGGGCGGGTAGTCTTGGCACTCGTCGTGATGGAGTGCCAGCAACGAGCCGAGAGGGGGCCCACATGACCGACGACCGCAAGCTCGCCGTCCTCCGGGCCATCGTCGAGGACTACGTCGCCACCGAGGAGCCGGTCGGTTCCAAGGCGCTCGTCGAACGACACGGGCTGGGCGTCTCACCGGCCACCGTGCGCAACGACATGGCGGTGCTGGAGGAGGAAGGCTTCATCCACCAGCCGCACACCAGCGCCGGCCGGGTGCCGACCGACAAGGGCTACCGGCTCTTCGTCGACCGGCTCACCACGGTCAAGCCGATGAGCGCAGCTGAGAAGCGCGCGATCTCGACGTTCCTCGACGGGGCGGTCGACCTCGACGACGTCGTACAGCGCTCGGTGCGGATGCTCTCGCAGCTCACCCGCCAGGTCGCCGTCGTGCAGTACCCCACCCTCTCGCGCAGCACCGTTCGCCACGTCGAGCTGGTGGCGCTGGCGCCGACCCGGCTGCTCGTGGTGCTCATCCTCTCCACGGGCCGGGTGGAGCAGCGGCTCGTGGAGGTCGCCGACCCGCTCGGTGACGACGTGCTCGCGGCGCTCCGCACGCGCATCGGCCGGGCTGTCGTCGGCGAGCGCATCGCCGACGCCATCACCGCGCTCGCGGCCTTGGCAACCGCACCCGGCGCCGTACCCGACAGTCTCGTCACCGCCATCGTCGACACGCTCTCGGACGCCATGTCAGACCACCGCGGCGACGAGCGGGTGGCGGTCGGTGGCGCCGCCAACCTAGCCCGGTACGGCGACTCGTTCGACACCTCGGTCCGACCGCTGCTCGAGGCACTCGAGGAGCACGTGGTGCTGCTCAAGCTGCTCGGCGAGGCCAGCACCGGCGGGACGGTGACGGTGCGCATCGGCCACGAGGGCCCGTACGCCGAGCTCTCCTCCACCAGCGTCGTGGCCACCGGCTACGGTCCCGGCGACGACGCCTTGGCGAGCCTCGGCATCGTCGGCCCCACCCGCATGGACTACCCCGGCACGATGACGGCGGTGCGAGCGGTCGCCCGCTACGTGTCCCGCATTCTCGACGAGGCCTGAGCCTCATTTTCTGGGCATCAAGAAGTTAGGAAGACAGACAAACGTGAGTCAGGACCTCTACGAGCTCCTCGGTGTCGCCCGCGACGCGGACGCCGACACCATCAAGAAGGCCTACCGGAAGCAGGCCAGGCAGCTCCACCCCGACGTCAACCCCGACCCGGAGACGCAGGAGAAGTTCAAGGAGGTCTCCCGCGCCTACGAGGTGCTGTCGGACCCCCAGAAGCGCGCGGCGTACGACCGTGGCGGCGACCCGTTCGGCGGTGCCGGCGCGGGTGCCGGTGGCTTCGGGCAGGGTGCCGGCTTCTCGTTCACCGACATCATGGACGCGTTCTTCGGCGGCCAAGCGGGCGGGGCCGGCGGGTCGCGTGGGCCGCGGCCCCGCATGCGACGTGGCCAGGACGCACTGATCCGTCTCGACATCGACCTCGCCGAGGCAGCGTTCGGTGCCACCAAGGACCTGAAGGTCGACACCGCCGTCGTCTGCACCACCTGCCACGGCGACGGCACGGCGCCGGGCACCAGCCCGATCACCTGCGAGACGTGCCGTGGCGTCGGCGAGGTGGCCCAGGTGCAGCGCTCGTTCCTCGGCGAGATCCGCACCCTGCGTCCGTGCGCGGCCTGCCGCGGCTTCGGCACGCTGATCCCCGACCCGTGCCGCGAGTGCTCTGGCGACGGCCGGGTGCGGTCGCGCCGCACCCTCAAGGTCAAGATCCCCGGCGGCGTCGACTCCGGCACCCGCGTCCAGCTCACCGAGCAGGGCGAGGTCGGCCCCGGCGGCGGACCGGCGGGTGACCTCTACGTCGAGATCCAGGTCGAGCCGCACGCGACCTTCACCCGGGCCGGCAACGACCTGCACTGCACCGTCTCGCTGCCGATGACGGCGGCAGCTCTCGGCACGTCCGTCCAGCTGCCGTTGCTCGAGGCCGACCTCGAGCCCGCCGAGGACTCCGAGCTCGTCACGAGCCTCGACCTCGACATCCCGGCCGGCAGCCAGTCAGGCACCGAGCACGTCATGCGCGGGTACGGCGTGCCCGGCCTGCGCGGTGGCCGGGGCGACCTGGTCATTACCGTCATCGTCGACACCCCGACCCGGCTCGACGCCCGCCAGGAGGAGCTGCTGCGCGAGCTCGCGGCCATCCGTGGCGAGGAGTCGCCCCAGGGCACCGTGCGCGCATCCCACAAGTCGGTCTTCGGGCGGCTGCGCGACGCGTTCAACGTCTGATGTCACTTCCCGTCCACCTGGTGCCGACGATGGCAGACGTCCGGCCGGGCGCGACGGTCGAGGTGACGGGGGACGAGGCGCACCACGCCGTGGCCGTTCGTCGGCTGCGGGTGGGGGAGTCGGTCGTGCTCACCGACGGCGCGGGTACGTCGGCCACCGGAGAGGTGACCTCGACGGGCAAACGCGTCTTCTCGGTGACGGTCCACTCGATCGATGTCCTGCCGGCGCCAACACCCGCTATCACCGTCGTGCAGGCGTTGCCGAAGGGCGACCGGGGCGAGCTCGCCGTCGAGATGCTGACCGAGATCGGCGTGACCCGCATCGTCCCGTGGGCAGCCGCCCGCAGCGTCGCCGTCTGGCGTGGCGAGCGGGCCACGAAGTCACTGGCCAAGTGGCGTGCCACCTCCCGTGAGGCCGCCAAGCAGGCCCGTCGCACCTGGTTCCCCGAGGTGGCCGACCTGGCCAACACAGCCGACGCCACAGCGCTGGTCCGGGCGGCCGACCTGGTCGTCGTACTCCATGAGGAGGCGGCGCAGCCGCTCCCCGCCGTCGGTGACGCCGCCCACGTCGTGGTCGTGGTCGGACCCGAAGGCGGACTCACCGACGAGGAAGTCGCCGCCTTCGTGGCCGCCGGCGCCGTGCCGGTGCGGCTCGGCAGCGAAGTCCTGCGTACGTCGACCGCCGGCGTCGCCGCCGTGGCCGCCCTGCTGGCCGGCACCCCGCGCTGGGGGTGAGGGTGCGGACAACCGCTCCCGGACCGGAACCAAATCACCGACGAGCACGTCGACTCCCGTGAAGTGTGGAGGAGAGTCATGCGTGCGGACTGGCTGTCAGCCCTCGCCCTAATGGTGTTCGCGACGGGATGCACCCACAGCGAGCCGGCGGAAACGTCGGCCGCTGTGCCTGCGAACACACCCGGCGTCGCACGTCCGAGCGAGCCCGCTCCCACCCCGCGAGAAGTGCAGGACGACCCCGTCTACCAGCGCTGGCTCGACCGTCTCGGCGTGGGATCCTGTGGTGCTGCCGAGCGCCTCGTCCCGTCCGATGCGCGGTATGCCCCACGCTCGAAGGCGTGCCTGCGAGCGGCGGAGCGGGCCGGCCGAGGTGCCGAGGCGATGCTGACCTACAACACGGTCGAGGGTGACCCTGTCCGGACCTACGTGCGGATCTTGTCGGCCGGTCAGGTCGAGGTGTTCGTCGACGGCACCGAAGACGGCTTCGGCAGCGGCACATGGGTCTATCGGAAGTGCGACAACCTTCGAGAAGCCCTGCCGTTGAAGTGCTGACATTCGACTAGCCGGACACCTGCCACTCCTATCTGCGTCGGTGGAATCTGAGGTCGCCGTTGGGTAGTCGGTCGTGGAGGTAGCGGTCGTCGTGGGCTCGGTGGTGGTGCCACGAACAGAGCAGCAGGCCGTTGTCGAGGTTGGTGGGTCCGCCGTGGGACCAGGGGTGTTGGTGGTGGGCTTCGGTCCAGGCGGCGGGGATGTCGCAGCCGTCGGCGCGGCAGGTGTGGTCGCGCAGGGCGAAGGCTTTGCGTTGGTGGCGGCTGAAGAGCCGGGTGCCGCGGCCGAGGTCGAGGGGCTCGGAGGTGCCGCCGAGGACGGCGGGGATGAGGTGTGCGGTGCAGGCGAGCCGCCGGGCTTCGGCGGCGGTGATGGGGGTGCCGGTGTCGGTGGTGGCGATCCCGAGGCCGTCGCGCAGGGTGTCGATGTCGATGGTGACGATGACGGTGGTGGCGTCGCCGCCGTGCAGGGGGAGCCGGTGTGGGTCGAGGGTCTCGAGCAGGGCACGGAAGGCGTGGCCGAGGGCTTGGTCGTGGGGCAGTCGCTGGCCGGTGGACTCGTGGTGGTGGCGTCGGGGTGTGGTGAAGGCGTGCAGGTAGGTCAGCAGTCGGTCGGCGGTGGCGTCGGGGACCCGGATTCGGATGTCGGTGGACCCGTCTCCGCGGCGATGCGTGGTCAGCGATGTCTGGCGGTGCGCGGCGTGTTCTTCGGCTTCGAGGGCACGGCGTTCGTGGGCCTCGCCGAGCTCGGGGGCGACGATGTCGAGGATCCGTCGACCCAGGACCCGGAGCTGGTGGGGTGCGAAGGTGCCGGCGTCGGCGACCAGCCGGGCCTCGGCCGCAGCCCGGGTCTCCGCGGGGATGTCGGCCGGGAGATGGTCCAGGGCGCGGGCAATCACCGCGGCCTGCTCGACGTTCACGTCGCCCTCGGCCAACCCCTGGGCCAGCACCGGCCAGCGTTGGTCGAGGGCGTCGGCCAGCCGGGCCGATCGGGCGGCGGCGGGCCGGTCGACACGCGCATGCTTGGCCAACCAGGACGCGACGTCGCGGGCGCCGTCGTGGTCGGCCACGTCGTCCGCGGCGGCGATGACCCGCAACCGGAGCGCTTCGAGCTGCCCGGTCAGCGCGGTCAGGCGGAGCAGCGCCTCGCGTTTGGTCGGCGTGTCCATGAACGGCACCGAGACCCCGGCCACGTCCTTGAGCGCTGAGTCGATGACGTCGGCGCACTCCAGCACCGGATGGGTCATGTGGGGCACCGCCTTCCATCGACAACGACGACCCGTGGGGTCGTGGGACTGTCGATGCAACGCGCCATCAGGTGGCGACACCCGGGGCACGAACCCGGAGGACTTCTGCATCAGGTGGCGACCAGAGAGCTGTCGCCAGTGCGTTGTCTTATCGTACACCTGTTCGAGAGGCGGGGGAAGAGGCACTCTACTGGATCGTGATGTCCTTCGAGTCCGTCATCGCGCCGACACCCTCGGTGCCGCCGGTGGGGTCATCCGTGGTCGCCCAGATCGTGTAGTCGCCGGGCGCAACGCCGTCGAGCTTGATCGACTCGGCGAACGGGAAGAGCTTGTCCTCCATCCAGCCCTCGGCCATCCAGACGCCCTTCTTGACGACCTTGTCGCCCTGGCGCAGCTCCCAGCCGCTGCTGGCCTCGAAGCTGTTGGCCACGCCGGAGAGCTCGAGGGTGCCGCTGACGGTCGTGCCCTGCTCGGGGTCGGTGATGCTCATGTGGCTGAGGGCTTCGAGGATCGGCGCGTTGGTGATCGGCTCGGCCGTGTTGACGCCGTACACGGTCTGGGCAGGTCCGTCATTGATCATGAACTGCACCGGCGCGCGGCGCTGAGCCACGGCCTGCACGGTGTAGACGACCTGCTGGACGGCCGCCTGCGCCTCCGCCTCGGACATCCCCGGCAGGGGAGTGTTGAGGGAGTCGTCGGCGAAGCGCACGGAGATGACGTCGCCGTCGTCCTCGACGCCGTCGAACGAGCCCTTCTGCCAGGCCGTGCGGTAGTCGGGGTCGGTCGGTCCGTCCGAGAGCAGGTCGAGCGCGGTCTCGAGCGAAAGGTCTCCCGCCTGGAACTCGCGGTAGAGCCGCGGCCCGCCGCGCTCGGTGTCGCCGATGAAGTAGAGAGGCACTGCGCCTCCCGGCTCGGGGCCGACAGTCGCTGATGACGACTCCGGCTCGCTGGGCGACGCCGGCTCCGAGGGCGTCGGCTCGGCGGCCTGCGACGACGAAGCGGCAGGGTCGGGATCCGGGTCGTCGTCCCCGCCGAAGCCCCCGACGAAGGCAACGACGCCGATCACCGCGGCGGTAGCGGCAGCGCCGAGGAGGACGAGGGGCCAGGTGCGGTTGCTCATGGTTTCCACCTTCGCATCGGAGCGGGGTCGGGTACGGGATCGGATCTCGGCCAGCGCGTCGCGCGGCTCGATGCGGGACACCGCGTCGTGGAGCGCGCGGGCGAGCTTGTCGTCTGGCTCGTCGGGGGTCATGACATTTCCTCCAGCAGGGGACCGAGCAGGGCACGCAACGAGGCGGCGCCGCGGGAGGCATGGCTCTTCACCGCGCCGCGGGAGATGCCGAGCGTCGTGGCGATCTCGCCCTCGGACAGGTCGACGAAGTAGCGCAGCGCGAGCACCTCGCGCTGGCGTTGGGGCAGCGACCGCATCCCATCGAGTACGGCGTCCCGCCGGGCCGCGTCCAGGACGACTCCCTCAGCGTCGGGGGCCAGCGCGAGAGGCTTGACCGCCTCGGCACGGAGATGCCGGTCGACGACCACCCGATGCCGGAGCACCGAGCGGGACCGGTTGACCACGGCCTGGCGCAAGTAGGGGAGCGCGGCCTCGGGGGTACGGATCCGCGACCACCTGCCGTGCACGGCCACGAAGGCGTCCTGAACCACCTCCTCGGCCGTCCCGACGTCACGCACGAGGAGCACGGCCAGGCGCACGAGCTGCCGCCAGTGGGCGGCGTACAGCTGTTCCAGCGCCTCGTCGGCCTGCCAGCCGACGGCGTCGGTCACGAGCCCCGCGCGGAGCGGGGCGCGCATCCCATCGGGGCGACCCTGTGCATGGGTGATCACGCTAGTAGGACGCGCGACCCGTTCACCTGGTTTACCGGTCCTACGGTGTCGTGTTGCGTGGGAGAGTTCGCGTATGACAGCTGCCGAGGACTGCCTCTTCTGCAAGATCGTCGCGGGTGACATCCCCGCCGACGTCGTGCACGAGTCCGAAACCGTGCTTGCCTTCCGGGACCTCAACCCCCAGGCGCCAACTCATGTCCTGGTGATCCCGCGCAGCCATCACGCCAACGCCGCCGAGCTGGGCGAGGCCGCGCCCGCGACCCTCGTCGAGCTCGTCTCGGCGGCTGCGAAGGTGGCCGGCGACGAAGGCCTCGGCGAGCAGTACCGCCTCGTCTTCAACACCGGCGCCGATACCGGCCAGACCGTCTTCCACACCCACCTCCACGTGCTCGGTGGCCGTAGCTTCACCTGGCCGCCCGGATGAACCGCCGGCTGCGCGCGTCGGCGCTGGTCGCCGCGTCGCTGCTCCTTCTCGCCGGGTGCGGCGGTAACGCTGAGGACGCCCACACAGCACACTCCGGCGCCGAGCAGAGCGCGTCACCCGAGCCCGCCGCCGAGCCGGCTTCTGCCGGCCACGACTCCCACGGCGGTACGACGACCGCCCAGGCCGCGAAGCCCAGGCCGCTGCGTGCGGGCGAACGCCGGGTCACCCTCGAGATGCCGGCGGCGTACACGCCCTCCGCGCCCACCGGCGTCGGCACGGACGACTACCGTTGCTTCCTCCTCGACCCGGGTCTGGAGAAGGACGCCATCATCACAGGTACGAACGTCCTGCCTGGCAACCCGCAGGTCGTCCACCACGTCATCCTCTTCCGCGTCCCGGCCGACCAGGTGGGCGTCGCCGAGGACATGGACGCCGGTACCCCCGGCGAGGGCTGGACCTGCTTCGGCGGCACCGGCCTCGACGCCGGCGGCGCGCAGCTCGACAACGCACCGTGGCTCGGCGCCTGGGCGCCCGGTGGCAGCGAGGCCGTGACCAAGCCCGGCTTCGGCGTACCTCTCGAGAAGGGATCACGCGTCGTGATGCAGGTGCACTACAACCTGCTCGCCGGCAGCGAGCCCGACACCTCGGCCACCCAGCTGCGACTGGCTCCTGGCAACGCCGACCTGGCGACGCTCTCGACGTTCCTGCTGCCCTCACCCGTCGAGCTGCCGTGCCGGCCTGGCCACACCGACAACCCGATGTGCGACCGCGATGCGGCGCTGGCCGACGTCAAGGCCCGTTTCGGCCATGGCCCCGGCGCTCTTGCCGACCTGCTCCACCTGCTCTGCGGCACCAAGACCGTGGCCGGCGAGACGCAGTCATGCACCCGCACTGTGGGTGAGCCGATGACGATCCACGGCGTGGCCGGCCACATGCACCTGCTGGGTCGCGAGATCAAGATCGAGATCAACCCCGACACCCCGCAGGCGCAGACGGTGCTCGACATCCCCGTCTGGGACTTCGACAACCAGGGTGCCAAGCCGATCGACCCGGTCAAGGTCGAGCCGTGGGACAACGTGCGCGTGACCTGCCGGCACTCACAAGACCTGCGCGACAAGCTGCCGTCGTTCGAAGGACAGCCCGACCGCTACGTCGTCTGGGGCGAGGGCACCACCGACGAGATGTGCCTGGGGATGCTGCAGGTCACCCGCCCGTGAACGCGTAGAAGACGCGCATCAGGGCGAAGACCACCGGCAGCCCGAACACCACGAGCAGCACCCATGCGGTGATGCGATGCACGCGCTTGGTGCTGTCGAGCGTGCCGGCGAAGTCGAGCAGGGCGCCATCGGGCACGTGCGAGTTCAGACCCATCCGTCGGGCGTCCCCGGGCAGGTGCTGGCCGTGGAACCACAGCGGCGGGGTGTCGTCGTCGTGGTCGTAGTCCTCGTCCCTGTGCCACTGCGACGGCGCCATGCGAACACCGTACGCGTTACTCGGTGTGCTCGCCCGCGGCGCTCCCGTACCATGGATGGCTCCTGGGAACCGACCCGAAAGGCGCCCATCCGGGCAACGATGACTGACTCACAGCCACTCACCACCAAGCACACGGTCGTCGTGCCCAACAGCGTCAACATGGTGAGCCTCCTGGGGCCGGGCGATGAGCACCTCGGGCTCCTCGAGTCGTCGTTCGACGCAGACGTGCACGTGCGCGGCAACCGGATCACCTTCCACGGCGATGCCGCCGAGATCGCCCTTGCCGAGCGCCTGATCGACGAGCTGATCACGATCATCCGCACCGGCCAGGGCGTCACCAGTGAGACCGTCGAGCGCGCCATCGGCATGCTCCGCCAGGAGACCACCGAGCGCCCCGCCGACGTGCTCAGCCTCAACATCCTGAGCAACCGAGGTCGCACGATCCGGCCCAAGACGCTCAACCAGAAGCGCTACGTCGACGCGATCGACAACAACACCATCACCTTCGGCATCGGCCCGGCCGGCACCGGCAAGACCTACCTCGCCATGGCGAAGGCCGTGCAGGCGCTGCAGGCCAAGGACGTCAACCGGATCATCCTGACCCGCCCCGCCGTCGAGGCCGGCGAGCGCCTGGGCTTCCTACCGGGCACGCTCAGCGAGAAGATCGACCCCTACCTGCGGCCCTTGTACGACGCACTGCACGACATGGTCGACCCCGAGTCGATCCCGAAACTGCTGGCCGCCGGCACCATCGAGGTGGCGCCGCTGGCGTTCATGCGCGGTCGCTCGCTCAACGACTCGTTCATCATCCTCGACGAGGCGCAGAACACCTCGCCCGAGCAGATGAAGATGTTCCTGACCCGGCTCGGCTTCGGCTCCAAGATCGTCGTGACCGGTGACGTCACCCAGGTCGACCTGCCCAGCGGCATCCTGTCCGGGCTGCGCGTGATCGAGGGCATCCTGTCCGAGATCAACGACATCTCGTTCAACCGGCTCACCGCCCATGACGTCGTCCGGCACCGTCTCGTCGGCAAGATCGTCGAGGCGTACGACGTGCACTCGGCGCGCGCCGAGTCCGGGCCCGTCCGGGGTACCACTCGATGAGGCCCAGCACATTGAGGCAGGGTCGATGAGCATCGAGATCCTCAACGAGTCCGGCCGCGAGCTCGACGTCAAGCAGCTCGCCGGTCTCTCGCGGTTCGTCATGGACTCCATGCGCGTGCACCCGCTGGCCGAGCTCTGCATCAAGGCCGTCGACGAGCAGACCATTGCCCAGCTCAACGAGCAGTGGATGGAGAAGGAGGGCCCGACCGACGTACTCGCCTTCCCCATGGACGAGCTGCGTCCCGGCCTGATCAACGAGGAGCCCGAGGAGGGCGTGCTCGGAGACCTGGTGCTCTGCCCCGACATCGCCGAGAAGCAGGCGACCACGGCCGGTCACTCGACTAACGCCGAGATCGAGCTGCTCACCGTGCACGGCATCCTGCACCTGCTCGGCTACGACCACGCCGTGCCCGACGAGCACGCGGAGATGTTCGGTCTCCAGGACCGCCTACTCGCGGAGTGGCGCGCTCGGTGACCGACATCTGGCTGCTCATCATGGCGGCCGCCCTGGTCCTGGTGGCCGGACTCTTCTCCGCCGCGGACGCGGCACTGGCCGGTTTCTCGCACGCTCGCGCCGAGGAGCTCGTCACCGAGACACGTCCCGGCTCGCGCAAGCTGCTGCGCATCCTCGACGACGCACCGCGCTACCTCAACACCGCGCTGCTACTGCGTCTTCTCTGCGAGATCGGCGCGACGGTCATCGTCACGCTCTGGGTCACCGAGCGCTTCGACTACGCCTGGTGGGCGACGCTGGTGGTCACCATCAGCGTGATGCTCCTGGTCTCGTTCGTCGCGATCGGCGTGGCGCCCCGCACCCTGGGCCGCCAGCACGATGTCAGCGTCGCCCTGCTCTCGGCCGGGCCGATCGTCTTCGTCACCCGGGTCCTCGGACCGCTCCCACAGCTGCTGATCCTGCTCGGCAACGCGATCACCCCCGGCCGGGGCTTCCGCACCGGACCCTTCTCGACGGAGACGGAGCTCCGTGAGCTGGTCGACATGGCCGAGGCATCGGCGGTCATCGAGTCGGGTGAGCGCAAGATGATCCACTCCGTCTTCGAGCTCGGCGACACCATCGCTCGCGAGGTGATGGTGCCGCGCAACGACGTGGTCTACATCGAGCACTACAAGAACCTCCGCCAGACGATGTCGCTGTTCCTGCGCAGCGGCTACTCCCGGATCCCGGTCATCGGCGAGAACCTCGACGACGTGCGCGGCATGGCCTATCTCAAGGATGTCGTCCGCCGCGACTTCGAGGCCCCCGATGTCGAGACCACCCAGCGTGTCGAGGAGGTCATGCGGCCGGTGCACTACGTGCCTGACTCCAAACCCGTCGACGAGCTGATGTCGGAGATGCAGTCCATGCGCCAGCACGTCGCCATCGTCGTCGACGAGTACGGCGGCACCGCCGGCCTGGTGACCATCGAGGACGTGCTCGAGGAGATCGTCGGCGAGATCACCGACGAGTACGACGAGGACTCCGCCGAGTTCGAGACTCTCGAGGACGGCAGTGCGCGGGTCGTATCGCGCTACCCGGTCGACGACCTGGTCGACCTGTTCGGCATCCAGGTCTTCGACGACGACGTCGACAGCGTTGGTGGCCTGCTGGCCAAGCACCTCGGCCGGGTGCCGATCCCGGGCGCTTCAGTCGAGGTGCACGGCCTGCGCTTCGAGGCCGAGCGCGCCACCGGCCGACGCCACAAGCTCGGCACGGTGCTTATCAAGCGTGTCGTCCCCGAGCACGATCCCGCCCCTGACGACGAGGAGTCCGCCGATGCCTGACCCCGGTCCTGATGAACTGAGCGCCGAGGACGCCAAGCTCGTCACCCTCGCCCGCGCCACGCGTGCACGGGTCGGCGCAGCCGAGGGTGCCGCGGTCCGCGACCTGGACGGACGCACGTACGCCGCGGCCACCGTCGACCTTCGAAGCCTCCAGCTCAGCGCGGTGCAGAGCTGTGTGGCGATGGCGGTCGCGTCGGGTGCGCGTGGACTCGAGGCGTGCGTGGTGCTGGGGGCCGCAAGCTCGCTCGTCGAACCCGACCACCGTGCGCTCACCGATCTCGCCGGTACCGGCGTCGTCGTGCACTTCGCCGACGAGCGCGGCACCGTGGTGATGTCCGTCACCACCTGAACTCACTTGCGGCGCAGCCCGGCATGAGTACGTTGGGCCCGTGGATCCTTCAGCAGCGCAGGGGTTCGGTGCCAGCCGGGCCAGCGCGCACGCCGCCGCCGTCGCCAGGCTCCGTGCGTCGTACGAGGCAATCCCGGTCGGCGCACCGGTGCGGCTCGCGAAGCCGACGTCCAACCTGTTCCGGCCCCGCAGCGCGACCGATGCGCCCGGCCTCGACGTCAGCGGACTCGCCGGCGTGCTGCACGTCGACACGGTCGCCCGCACCGCCGACGTGCAGGGCATGTGCACCTACGAGGCGCTGGTCGCGGCGACGCTGCCGCACCGTCTCATCCCGTACGTCGTGCCGCAGCTGCGTACCATCACGCTGGGTGGCGCGGTCACCGGCCTCGGCATCGAGGCGACGTCGTACCGCAACGGCCTCCCGCACGAGTCGGTGCGCGAGATGGATGTCTTCACCGGGTCCGGTGAGGTCGTCACGTGCCGTCCGGGCGACGAGCTGTTCGACACTTTCCCCAACTCCTACGGGTCTCTCGGCTATGCCACCCGGCTGCGCATCGAGCTCGAGCCTGTGCACGACTACGTCGCGCTGCGCCATGTGCGTTTCAACGACGCCGCCCAGCTGGCGAGCGCGATCGCCGAGATCGCCGAGAGCCGCGAGTGGGCCGGCGAGCGGGTGGACGGCCTGGACGGGGTGGCCTTCGAGCCCGGCGAGCTGTACCTCACGCTGGCCCGCTGGACCGACGAGCCAGGCCCGACGTCCGACTACACCGGGCAGCAGATCTTCTACCGCTCGATCCGTGAGCGCACGACCGACCGGCTGACCATGCACGACTACCTCTGGCGCTGGGACACCGACTGGTTCTGGTGCTCCGGAGCGTTCGGCGCGCAGCACCCACTGGTCAGGCGGGTCTGGCCGCGGCGTTTGCGTCGTTCCGACGTCTACCACCGGCTGGTGGGGCTGGAGCGGCGTTTCGGCGTCGCCGACCGGCTCGACAAGCTCGCGAAGCGGCCGCAGCGCGAACGCGTCATCCAGGACGTCGAGCTGCCGGTCGACCGGCTGGCCGAGTTCCTCGCCTGGTTCGACGACGAGATCGGGATGCGGCCGGTGTGGATCTGCCCGCTCGTCACCACGCGCGACTGGCCGCTCTACCCGCTGCGTCCGGGCGCGACGTACGTCAATGTCGGCTTCTGGGGCACCGTGCACGTCGGGCCCGACGCTGTCGATGCGCCGCGCAACCGCGCCATCGAGGCGAGAGTGCACGAGCTCGGCGGGAACAAGTCGCTGTACTCCGAGGCTTTCTACGACGAGGAGACCTTCGACGCGCTGTACGACGGCGCACACCTGGCCAAGGTCAAGCAGGACGTCGACCCCGACGACCGGCTGACCAGCCTCTACGACAAGGCAGTAGGTCGGCGCTGACCGGCACAGGCACCAAAACGAGAGGAAGAGCATGAGCCTGACGACGAGCCGCGCCCTGACCATCGGAGACGCGGTCGCATCGCTGCTACGCGACGGGATGCCGGTGCGCTTCACGGCGTACGACGGCAGCAGCGCGGGGCCTTCGGACGCGAGCATCGGTCTGCACCTGCGCAACGAGCGGGGGCTTTCCTACCTGCTGACCGCCCCCGGCGACCTCGGCATGGCACGCGCGTACGTGATGGGCGACCTGACGATCAGCGGTGTCGAGCCGGGGGACCCGTACGAGGCACTGGCGCTGCTGAAGAGCAACCTCCGTTTCCGGGCGCCGACACCCGCGGAGGCGTTGTCGATCGTGCGGTCGCTCGGCATCGCCCACTTGGTGCCGCCCTCGCCACCGCCGCAGGAGACGCTGCCGCGCTGGCGTCGCGCCGTCGAGGGGCTGCGGCACTCGATGACCCGCGACGCCGACGTGATCCAGCACCACTACGACGTGTCCAACCGCTTCTACGAGATGGTGCTCGGCCCCTCGATGGCCTACACCTGTGCGCTCTTCGATGGCCCCGACGTCTCGCTCGAGGAGGCGCAGGCCGCGAAGTTCGACCTGGTCGCGCGCAAGCTCGGGCTCGAGTCGGGGCAACGGCTGCTCGACGTCGGGTGCGGCTGGGGCGGCATGGTGATGCACGCGGCCCGCGAGTACGGCGTCTCCGCGCTCGGCGTGACGCTTTCGGCCGAGCAGGCCGCGTGGGGCCAGGAGGCGGTGAAGCGTGAAGGACTCGAGCACCTGGTGGAGATCCGGCACCTCGACTACCGGCATGTCACCGAAACCGGCTTCGACGCGGTCAGCTCCATCGGGCTCACCGAGCACATCGGTGTGCGCAACTATCCGGCGTACTTCACCCACCTGCTCAACCGGCTGCGTCCTGAAGGGCGGCTGCTCAACCACTGCATCACCCGTGCGCACAACCAGCGCGAGGAGACCGGTGCGTTCATCGACCGCTATGTCTTCCCCGACGGCGAGCTGACCGGGTCGGGACGCATCATCAGCGCCGCGCAGGACGCGGGTTTCGAGGTCATGCACGAGGAGAACCTGCGGCGTCACTACGCGCTCACCCTGCGCGAGTGGTGCGCCAACCTGCGCGACAACTGGGACGAGTGCGTGGCCGAGGTCGGCGAGGGTACGGCGCGCGTGTGGGGTGTCTACATGGCCGGCTCGCGGATCGGCTTCGAGCGCAACGAGGTCCAACTGCACCAGGTGCTCGCGGTGAAGACCGGTGGCGACGGCCAGGACGGATTCGGGCTGCGTCCGGAGTGGTGACTAGCCTTGCCGGGTGAGCACCAGGGCCCGGCAGTTCTCAGCCGAGGTGCTGCGTCGTGAGGAGCTGTCGCCGCACCTGGTCCGGCTGACCCTCGGCGGTGCCGGGCTCGCGGAGTTCACCAGCACCGGCGTGCCCGACGAGTGGGTCGGTCTGGTCGTGCCGGGCCAGTTCCAGAGCCGGTACTACACGGTGCGCTCGTGGGCCTCGGGCGAGCTCGTGGTCGACGTGGTCGTGCACGACGTCGGCCTGGTCACCGAGTGGGCCGCCCGCGACTGCGTGGGCGAGCCGGTGACGATCACGGAGCCGCGCGGGTCGTTCACGCTGCCCGCAGGGGCTGCCTGGGTCCTGCTGGTCGGTGACCTGACCGGGCTGCCGGCGATGGCCCGGATCGCCGAGACCGTCGACCTGCCGACGCGCATCTGGGCGGAGGTGCCTGACGACCTCGGCTCCTACCTGCCTGAGGGCTCGAACGTCACCTGGCTCGCGCCTCCAGCACCGGGTGCTTCTGCGCTGGCCGAGGTCGTCGATGGCATCGACTGGCCCGATGGTGACGGATACTTCTGGATGGCGGGGGAGTCGGCGCAGATGCGCGCGATCCGCAAGCACCTGATGCGCGAGCGCGGCCTCGCGAGCACGGCGTACGACGTGATGGGCTACTGGCGCGGAAGCGCACAGCGGCAGCCGCGTGCGGTCGACCCGGGGCCGATCTACCGGGCCGGCAAGGCGGCAGGCAAGACTGACGACCAGATCTGGGCCGAGTACGACGACGCAAGGAACACATGACCGAGCCAGCAACCCCCGCGCACAAGAGCGGCTTCGCGTCGTTCGTCGGCAGGCCCAATGCGGGCAAGTCGACGCTGACCAACGCCCTGGTGGGCAGCAAGGTGGTCATCACCAGCTCCAAGCCGCAGACCACCCGCACCGTCGTACGCGGCATCGTGCACCGGCCCGACGCCCAGCTCATCCTGGTCGACACCCCCGGCCTGCACCGGCCCAGGACCCTGCTCGGCGAGCGGCTCAACGACCTGGTGAAGACGACGCTGGCCGAGGTCGACGTCGTCGCGGTGTGCCTGCCGGCCAACGAGAAGGTCGGGCCCGGCGACCGTTTCATCGTCAGGGAGATGGCGAAGGTACGCCGCACCATCAAGGTCGCGATCGCCACCAAGACCGACCTCGCCACCGGTGAGCAGATCGGTCAGCACCTGCTCGACATCCAGAAGCTCGGCGCCGACAGTGGCATCGAGTGGGCCCAGATCGTGCCGGTCTCCGCGCAGTCGGGTGACCAGGTCAAGCTGCTCGAGGACCTGCTGGTCGGGCTGCTGCCCGACGGGCCGCAGCTCTACCCCGACGGCGACCTCAGCGACGCCCCCGAAGAGGCGATCGTCGCCGAGCTGATCCGCGAGGCCGCCCTCGAGGGCGTGCGCGACGAACTCCCGCACTCCATCGCCGTGGTCGTCGAGGAGATGGGTCTGCGCGAGGGTCGCGACGCCGACAAGCCGCTGCTCGACATCTACGCGAATCTTTACGTCGAGCGTGACTCCCAGAAGGGGATCATGATCGGCCACAAGGGCGCCCGGCTCCGCGAGGTCGGCACCGCCGCCCGCAAGCAGATCGAGGCCCTGTTCGGCACCCCGGTCTACCTCGACCTGCACATCAAGATCGCCAAGGACTGGCAGCGTGACCCGCGCCAGCTGCGCAAGCTGGGGTTCTGACGCCCGAGGCGGCCTTTTCGAGCTCAGTGGCCAGCAGGACCGCCTGGCGCCTGCTCCGTGCGGAGTGCCGCCACCCACGCATCGAGCTCCGTGGAGTTCTTCAGGAGCACGATGGGCGGGCCGTCGGCGGAATGAGCCCACCGTCGCATCCGGTCGCGCTTCCGAGCGAACGACGCGAAGTGCCACCGGATGATGGAGGCCCGGCTGAACATGCCCCGCCACGACTCCGTGTTGCCGTTGCAGCGCGGTTCCTTGCTCAGGGCGCCCGAGACAGTTCGCCTGACCAGGCGCTGGAGGGAGAACCACCGCGGGTAGTCGAGGCCGACGACAAGCTCCGTCCTCGGCAGGACGACGTGGAGCCACGCGCCGTAGGCGGAGTCTAGGATCCACTCCTCGCCTGACGCGATGTCGGCGATGAGCTCCCGCTGGCGTTCGTCTGACACGGGCACCCATCCCGGGAGCCAGGTGAGCTCGTCCACGAGGGTGACGGGGAGGCCGAGGCGCTCGCCGAGCCGGAGCGCCGCGGTGCTCTTGCCACTGCCGGTGACGCCGTACACGAGGATGCGTCGCGCGCCCGAGGGGTGGTGTCCGGCGGCAGGCATGCGCCCAGAGTAAGTGGCTGATCGCGTGCCGACGTCCCCGCCGGTGGTGCTTCTCGGCGGGGTGTGGGGCGAGAAGGTCAACCCGGCTCGGTGCCGCGCGGGTCGCGGACGAACGTGCGGCCGTGCGGGCTGGTCCAGGTGTACGTCGCCGGGCCGGTGCGTTCGTAACGCCATGCACTATGGGTCTTGAGACGGTGATGTCGTCGACACAACGCGGCGAGGTTGGCCGTGGACGTGGGTCCGCCCGACTCTCGCGGGACGATGTGGTCGAGATCGCAGGCTCTGGCTGGTCCGCTGCACCAAGGGAAGACGCAGGTCTGGTCACGGAGGATCACCTGCTCGCGAAGCCTGGGTGGGGGTTGATAGCCGTCGCACACGATCGGCTCGTTCAGGTCGAGGACCGGCTGCCAGGCCACCTGAGTCATGCTCTGGCCGCACCACCGGTGGACCTGGTCGAGGGTGACGAGCCGGTGCCCGTTCTCGAGGATGGCGACTGGGTCGCCGTCGGTCAGGTGGACGTGGAGGACCACCTGCCGAGCCGCCGGCGCCTCATCGCTGGTTGAGGAAGGCACCCTGGCGCCTGTCTCAGAACCTGCGGCCACAGCGAGGTCGAGCGAGAGTTGGGTCCGGGCCATCTCCCCGACCGCGGACGCCCGCCGAGCATCGAGCGACTCCTCCGACCCGAGCGCCTTCAAGGTGTCAGCGCCGTGGGTGACGGCGACGTTGAAGTCGAGGGCGTCGGCCAGGTCGAGCTCGGCAACCACGCGCATGGTGCCGGCGAAGGAGACCTGCTCGTCCTCGATCGTGACGTGCCGGCCGTCTGCCGCCAGTCGGGCGGCTTCGGTGGCACGGGCCGGTTCGAACCGGGCGATCGCGGCATCGACGAGCCGGTCCACGGCACTGACCGAGATGCGGTGCGCGAACGGGGCGAGCTGGGCCTCGACGTACGCGACCGCTTCACGAGTCAAGGCGGCATGGATGGTGGTCTCCGCGATCCGCCGGGCCCGCCACGCCGGGAGGTCGCCGGCCTGGACCAGTCGCCACAACCTTGGTAGCCGGTGCCGTAGCTCGAGGGCCTGCCCGATCAGGTGCTTCGCCGACACCGTGGAGATGCCGAGCACCGCACCAAACTCGGCGATGCAGAACTCCGCGACCAGCGGCGCACCCGAGCCAGCCACAGGTTCCTCGTGCTCCGAGCCACCCGGCATGAGGAACGCGGCGGCAGCATCGATCGACTCGGCCGGGTGCAGGTCGGCCCACGCGCACGCCGCGACCAACAGCTCGGACCCCGCACAATCGGCCTCCGCACGACGTGCACGCGCGAACGCCAGCACCGCGGACGCGGTGTCGGGAAGCTCGCTCGTCGTGATCGCCATACGAGAAGCCAATCAGGGACCACCGACATCTAAGGTCCCGATCAAGCCTGAAATCCCAGAGTGTGGGCAACTCTTCGAAGCTACTACTCGTCCGGCTGACGTCTTGTTTCGAGGCTCGTCGTTGGCGCTGCTCACGCCTCGTCTACTCCGGCACCCAGCAGATGCCGTACCGCTGACCGGCCTTCCACTGACTGTGGCTCGGCCGCTCCTCGCTCCACGTGAAGTCGAGCGCGTCGTCGGCACCCGAGCGAGCGCGTGAGCGGCAGGTCTCCCGCATCGCGTCGGCCACCTTCTCCACCGACGGGTACGACGACCCGGCCAGGTCGACGGTCGCCAGCGCCCGCCAGGCGTGCCGGCCGGAGCACGGGACCCGGCGGGAGTCCTTGCGACCCGGCTCGGCTGTCGTGCACAGTGCGAACTCACCCAGGGTGCCCTCGAGCTCGCCGGGCAGCTGCATCAGCCGGTTGGACCCGGCGGTCGCGATCACGTCGCAGCGGAACCACCGCCCGCCGGCCGCGCCCTCCTCCAGCGTCGGCGTGAACCACACCGTCGCCAGCAGCGAGAGCCGCAGCGCTTCGCGGTCGGCACCGACGAATCGGCCCAGGCGAGACCGGCAACCTTCGCGGGCCTGTCGTTGCGCGCGGGCGGAGTCGACCTCGACGCCCCGGTCGAGGCGGCCGACCTTGAAGGTCTGCGAGGTGTGCCTGCGACGACACTTCACCGTCTTGTCGTCGGCGATCGGGGCCAGCGCCTCGTCGAAGCTCAGCCGGTAGCACTTGCCGTTCTGCGGCGGCTTCGGTGCGGGAGGCGAGGATGCGACGGCCGACGCGGACGGCGTACTCGAGCCGGCAGTCGGGGTCGCCGGGTCGCCGCCACTGCACCCGGAGACCAACAGCAGGCCGGCCAGCAAGATGCCGATGAGTGCCTCACGCATGCGCCGACTCCAGCAACGCGGCCAGCGTGCCGCCGAGCTCGTAGGCAGCGGCGACCTGCTCGTCGCCCACGTCACCGAGCACGTCGAGCACGGGCGCCGACTGGGTCCATGGCAGCGCCTGCACGATCGACTGCACCGACCGCACCGCGCCCGTCGTGTCGTAGCGACCGTGCACCCACAAGCCGTACGGCTTCCTGCCGCCACCGGCCGCGGACGCAGACCCGTCGTCGCTCAGCGCGCCCCCGGCCTCGAGGAAGATCGTGTCGAAGAAGTGCTTGAGGGCGCCGGACATGTACCCGAAGTTCGCGGTCGTGCCGAGCAGATACCCGTCCGCATCCAGGACGTCGTCTGCCCGCGCCTCGAGCGCCTCGCGCACGACCACCTCGACACCCTCGATCGCGTCGTCGTGGGCACCAGCGATCGCGGCATCGGCCAGCGCCCGCACTGTCGGCGTGGGGGAGTGGTGGACGATCAGCAGCCGGGGCATGCGGGCAAATCTAGAGGGCTTTGCGGAAGTGCACGTCCGCTTCGCCCTCGACCGGCAGCCCTTCGGAGCGCGCGAACTCGACGTACCCGTGCCGTTCGTAGAACCCCGGCGCCTGGAACGTGAAGGACGACACCAGCACCTGCGTGCATCTGCGCTCCCGGGCAGCCGACTCGAAGGCCGCCATCAGTCGGCCACCAAGCCCCGTGCCACGTGCATCGTCGCGCACCCACACCATGCCGATGCCGGCGCAGGTGCCCCAGGTCCAACCGCTGGCGCCGCCCACCAGTCCGGCGGCGTCGCGCACCGAGACCGTCAGCTCGAGCTGCGGGGTGATGCCCACCGTCGCGGAGACGTTGAAGGCGTCGAGTCCGTCGGAGAGCTGCTGGTCGAGGTCGGCGTCGGCCGCGCCGACGAGGATGTCGAGGTCATGATCCACGCCGGCACGATCCCACACTGCGGCCCACGGGCGGACAAGCGAGGAAGCCTGGGCTACCGTGGATGTACTCATGACGCGTGCACTGCTTCTCCTTCGCCGCCGCAACGAGGCCTGACGCCGGGCCCCCTCGTTGCGGAGAGCGTGGCGTGCACCGGCCCCGACCACCCATCGCAGCCGAGGAAGTCATGACCAACCTGAGCAACAACGCCAACTCGCAAGGCCAGTCCGGCATGCCGTTCGGTCGGTACGTCGCGTTCGAGCCCGTCGACGTACCCGATCGCACCTGGCCCACCAAGAAGATCACGCACGCGCCGAGGTGGCTCTCCACCGACCTGCGCGACGGCAACCAGGCCCTCATCGACCCGATGACGCCGGCCCGCAAGCTGAAGATGTTCGACCTGCTCGTCCAGCTGGGCTACAAGGAGATCGAGGTCGGGTTCCCGAGCGCGAGCCAGGCCGACTTCGACTTCGTGCGCAAGCTCGTCGACGAGGACCGCATCCCCGACGACGTACAGATCTCGGTGCTCACCCAGGCCCGTGAGGATCTCATCGAGCGCACCATCACCTCGCTGGTCGGCGCCGACCGCGCGACCGTGCACCTCTACAACGCGACGGCGCCGCTCTTCCAGCGCGTCGTCTTCGGCGTCACGCCCGACGAGTGCCGCAACATCGCGACCCGCGGCACCGAGATCGTCATGAAGTACGCCGAGGAGCTGCTGGGCGACCTCGTCGGCGGCGAGAGCTTCGGCTACCAGTACAGCCCCGAGATCTTCACCCAGACCGGCACGGACTTCGCGCTCGACGTATGCGAGGCGGTGTCCGACGTGTGGCAGCCCGAGACCGGGAGGGAGATCATCCTCAATCTGCCGGCGACCGTCGAGATGTCGACGCCCAACACCTACGCCGACCAGATCGAGTACTTCGTCCGCGGCCTGACCCGGCGCGAGCACTCCGCGGTCTCGCTGCACCCGCACAACGACCGCGGCACAGCCGTCGCCGCCACCGAGCTCGCGCTGATGGCCGGCGCCGACCGCGTCGAGGGCTGCCTGTTCGGCCACGGCGAGCGCACCGGCAACGTCTGCCTGGTCACCCTCGCCATGAACCTCTTCAGCCAGGGCATCGACCCGCAGGTCGACTTCGGTGACATCGACGAGGTACGCCGCACGGTGGAGTACTGCACCAACCTGCCCGTCCACCCGCGGCACCCCTACGCCGGCGACCTCGTATACACCGCGTTCTCCGGGTCGCACCAGGACGCGATCAAGAAGGGCCTCGAGGACCTCGAAAAGCAGGCGGCCGAGAAGGGCGTCGACGTCCACGACCTGCCCTGGGAGGCGCCGTACCTGCCGATCGACCCGAAGGACGTCGGCCGCACCTACGAGGCCGTGATCCGCGTCAACAGCCAGTCGGGCAAGGGCGGAGTCGCCTACCTGCTCAAGTCGGAGCACAAGCTCGACCTGCCGCGGCGCGCGCAGATCGAGTTCAGCCGCGTCGTCCAGAGCCGCACCGACGCCGACGGGGGCGAGGTCACGCCCGAGGAGATCTGGCAGGTCTTCTCCGACGAGTACCTCACCCGTACCACGCCCCTGTCTCTCGACTCCGTGCACACCTCGTCGGCGGCGGGGGAGAAGGACCAGCTCACCGTCGGCGTCCACGTCGACGGCGTGCTCACCACACTCAGCGGCACCGGCAACGGCCCCATCGCGGCCTTTGTCAGCGCGCTCAACGAGCTCCCGCAGGACTACGACGTCCGGGTGCTCGACTACCATGAGCACGCGTTGTCGTCCGGTGGCGACGCCATCGCCGCGGCGTACGTCGAGTGCGCCGTGGGTGATCAGGTGCTATGGGGGGTCGGGCTCGACGCCAACATCGTGACCGCCAGCCTCAAGGCCGTGATCAGCGCGATCAACCGCGCCTGAGCGAGGCGAGGTCAGAACGCCGACGTCAGCCGGCGGGTGCGCTCGCGATAGAGCGGCAGCGTCACCGAGACGGTGGTGCCCTCCAGGTGCTCCGACTCGATGCTGACGGTGCCGCCGTGGGCGGCGACGATCGCCTGCACGATGGCGAGTCCGAGGCCGGTGCCCTGGATGTGGCGCGCCTGGGAGGTCGAGCTGCGCCAGAACTTGTCGAACAACCCGTGCTGCTCGTGCTTGGGGATGCCCAGGCCGGTGTCGCGCACGGTGATGACGGCTTCGTTCATGCGGGTGTCGAGGCGGACCCCGACCGACCCGCCGTCCTCGGTGAACTTCACGGCGTTGCTGAGCAGGTTGGTGACCACGCGTTCGAGGTGCGGAGCATCACCTAGTACGACGACCGGCCAGGCGGGGTTCTTGAACGTGACCTCGAGCTGGCGCTCCTTCAGCATCGGGCCGATGGCGGCTTCTGCGCCACGCACGGCCTTGACGAGGTCGACCTGCCCGCGTTCCCAGGTGAGGCTGCCGGAGGCGAGTCCGTTGAGGGTGAGCAGGTTGTTGGCGAGGGTGATGAGGCGCTCGCCGTTGCGGTTGATCGCATCGAGGGCGGGCATCTGCGGGTCACCTACCTCGCCGAAGCCACCGTCGATGAGCATCTCGGTGTAGCCGACGATGCTCGTCACCGGCGTCCGGAGCTCGTGGCTCACCGTCGACACGAACTCGTCCTTTGCGGCGTCGAGGTCGCGCAACCGGTCGACGACCAGTCGCTCCTTCTCGAGCGCGGTGACCAGCAGCTCCTCGCTACGTCGTACGTCGGTCACGTCGCTGGCCACGCACAGGTAGCCGACCTGGTGGCCGTGGCTGTCCTCGACCACGCTCAGCGTCATCGAGACCAGCGTGGTGGAGGCGTCTCCGCGCACCCAGCGCCAGTCGTCGGAGATCGGACGGCCGTTGGCCAGACTCTTGGCGAGGGCCTCGAAGCTCGGCGGCGACATGTGCTCGGTGGTCCACTCCTTGAACTCCTCGGCGTCGAGGATGTCGGTGAAGTCCATACCGAGCGCGGTGTAGCTGTCGTAGCCGAGAATCTGCTCCGCGCCGGCGTTGAAGACAGTGATCCGGCCCCTGTTGTCGAGGCCGATCAGCGCGGTGCTGAGCGCAGCGGCCAGCATATGCCGCATCAGGCCCGACGCGTTGCGCTCTGCGGTGACGTCGAGTCCGGTGATGACGGCGTACGCCGCGTCACCGCCTTCGTCGCGCACGATGTCCCGGCTCCACAGGATGCGCAGGAGATCGCCGTCCACGGTGCGCACACCCGACTCGGCGGCGCCGATGATCGCGTTGCCCGACGGGTCGTCGTACATCGCGCGGACGGCGTCGCGAGAGTCGGGCGAGGTGAGCGTGTCCCAGACCGGGCGGCCGACGAGCTGCTTCTGGTTGAAGCCGGTGATGCGGGTGGTTGCGCGGTTGACGCGCAGCACGGTGCCGGCCATGTCGGCGACCATGATGAGGCAGGGCGTCGTGTCGAGGGTGATGTCGGTGAGGGCGCGCTGGGCACGGAGGCCGGCGGTCGCCTCGCGTTCGGTGGTGACGTCGAGGAGCTGGGCGCTGAACATCGGCTCGTCGTAGGTGCCGGCGAGCCGGGCGATGGACACCGCGATGCGGCTGCCCGGGCGGGAGACGAGGGTGCCCTCGTCGCGCCAGCCGTCGAGGTTGCCGTGCAGCATCGACTCGGTGACCTCGGCCATCGGGGTGTCGGTCGAGACGACGGCTTCGAGGGGCAGGCCCAGCAGGTGGTCGACGCGCCGTCCCAGCAGGGTCGCGGAGGTGGTGTTGGCGTCGAAGATCTCGAGCCGGCCCTCGCCCACGCGCAGCACGAGGATCGACAGGAGCGACTCGGCGAAGTTCTGCCGGAAGAGCTCACTGCTGGCCCGGACCCGCTCGAGCAGCCGGCGGCCCTGTTCGACGTTGACGGCGAGCGGCACGCAGATCAGCACCATGCAGACCAGGAACGTCTGCACGAGCGACGTGGCCGCCAGCAGGCTGAGGTTGTCGCTGGCGAACCCGACCGCGAACGGTCCGTGACCGAGCGCGGTCGAACCCGTGGCCGCGAGGGCGATGAAGGCGAGCTGCCACGCGACGACGCGGAGGCCGAACTTGAACGCCGCCCAGACCAGGAACGGCAGCGGTGCGAACGTCATGGCGAGCACTTCGGTGAACCAGAACGTCGCCAGGGCCGTCACGGCGAGCACCGCCGACTGCAGGATCAGCTCGAGGGGCCGGATGGGCATCAGCGAACGTCGCCAGCTCAGGGCGACCGGGGCGATGACCAGCATCGCCGCTGCATGCGACGGTGGGATCGTGACGACGACGTCGCGGAAGGTGCCGGTGCCGACGAAGAGGGGGATCGCGACGGCGCCGACCAGGCCACCCATGACGGCGGAGACGCCAGCGGCGATGACGAGGCGCAGGAAGTCGCGCTGGGTGGCCATGCTGGCCAGCCCGCTCGGCCGGTGGCGCATCACCACCGCGAACGCCGCACCCTCGCCCGCCACGATGAGGCTGAGGATCAGGGCGAGGTCCCACGGCCGTCCGTAGATCATGTTCGCGGCTCCGTTGGCTACGACCACGGCGGGCAGCACCCACCACCACCACGAGCGCCTGGTCAGCGTCGCGAGCATCGCCGTGACGCCGACGGCGGGCCACCAGGTGACGACGTCGGTCGGACCGGGCGCCGCGATGCCCAGTGTGACGCAGGCCGTGCCAAAGATCACGACGACCAGTGCCGCCACAGCGCGCCGGTCGCCCAGTTCCCGGACCCTGGTGGACATGACCCCGAGTGTTTCAGGATGTGGTCCGATCCGTGGCCATTCGGGCCAAGGAAAATGGCCGGTCGACTAGATTCGTGAGCATGTTGGTGTCCGAGAGGATCGGCCAGTTCTTCCTGCCCACGGGTGACCGACTCGAATACACGGAGTACGGCGGTGGCGACCACTGGGTCGTCCTGATCCATGGCCAGCTGATGCCACGCCGCATGCATCAGCCGGTGGCCCGCGCGCTCGCCGGCAACGGCCTGCACGTCGTCACGCTCGACCTGCTGGGTCACGGGCGTTCCGACCGACCGGCCGACCCGCTCGTCTACTCGACGACGGCGTTCGGGGAGCAGGTCATCGCGCTGCTCGACCACCTCGGAGCCGAGCAGGCCGTCGTGGGCGGACTCTCGCTCGGCGCCAACGTCGGCCTCGAGGTCGCCGTGCTGGCGCCCGACCGGGTACGCGGCCTGCTCTGCGAGATGCCGGTGCTCGACAACGCGGTCGAGGCCGGGATCATCGCGTTCGCGCCGCTGATGCTTGCCGCCCGCTTCCTGCCGTTCACGGTCAACGGCCTGCGTCGACTCACCAGACCCATCCCGCGCGGCCTCGTGCCTTTCTGGGTCGGGATCGGGCTCGACACCTGCAACCAGCGGGCCGACGCGATGGCCGCGGTCGTCCACGGGTTGTTCTTCGGCCGGGTCGCTCCGTCGTCGGCACAGCGGCGCCGGATCCTGGCCCCGGCGCTGGTCGTCGGACACCCCATCGACCCCATCCACCCCGCGGCCGACGCGGCCATGCTGGCCGAGGAGATGCCGAACGGCCGGTTCGTGAAGGCCCGTAGCATCCTCGAGTGGCGGATGACACCCGAGCGGCTCGACGCCGAGGCGGTCGCCTTCGCACTGGAGTGCTGGGACGTCGGCGGTGCGCGCGGCCGGGGGAGCCGGCGTACCCACGGTTGAGCAGCCGAACAGTCAGCCGGTCGGTGTCGAGCGACCGTCGGGGTCCTGCTCGACGTGCCCGACGAGCCCTTCGATGACCATCGTCGTGTTCGTTCGCTTGCGGACCAGCACGTAGCCCTGGCCGATGAAGACCACGCGGAACTGTCCGTCACCGAGGTCCTCGACCCGGGTCTCGGCCTCGACGTTGACCCAGTCCGACGTTTCTGCCCAGCTGAACTCGCCCTCGGGCGGATTGGTGCAGTCCCAGCCCTCCGCTATGTCGAGCATGGAGCCAGCGGTGTCGCAGTCCCGCTCCTGCAGTGCCGTGAGGAACCGCTTGGCCGCGACCTCGTAGCCGTTGACGGCGCCCTCACCGCCACTCCCGAAGGGTCTGACGACCAGCACCACGAGAACTGCCATAGCCAGGAGGACCACGGCGGATGCGACCCAGGTCGGGATCCGTGGCCGCGAGCGCGCGACCGCGGGTCTCGGCGCGGGCCGCGGCGGTGGCACCGCTGGCGTCTCGCCACGTGCTGCCGCGTCGAGCGCGCCCGCGAGTGTCATCACGTCCGGCCAGCGGTGCTCGCGGTCGGGCTCCAGGGCGGTCTGGATCACCCGGTCGACGGCCGCGGGCACCCCGCTCACGAGCTCCCCGAGCGGCGGCAGCGTCCCGTCCGCGCCACGACGAGGCGGTACGCCGGCGGCGAGCGCCCACGCCACCGCGCCCAGGCCGTAGACGTCGGCCCGGCCATCGAGGGGGGCCGACGGGTCGCCCTGCTCCGGAGCGCCGTACGACGGGGTCCCGACGTGCAGCGTCGCACCCGAGTCGGTCGTCAGGCTCTTGGCGACGCCGAGGTCGGCGACCAGCACCCGCCGACCGCCGTCCGGCCGGGAGACGAACAGCAGGTTGGCCGGCTTCACGTCGCGGTGCACGATGCCCTGGGCGTGCAGGTCACCGAGCCCACGCGCGGCCTGCGAGATGATGTCGACCAGCTCGGTCGGCGAGGGCCGCTTCCCCCCGGCGAGCAGGTCGGCCGCCGAGCCGAGGTCGGCGTACGTCATCACGAAGTAGGGGATGTCGTCGGCGGTGACGCCGACGTCGTGGACGTTCACGACGTGGTCCGAGCTGGCCCGCCGCAGCAGCCGTGACTCCTCGATGAAGCGGTCGCGGATGCCGGGGTCCTGGGCCCAGTTGTCGGCGAGCGCCTTGACCGCGACCGGGGAGTCGAGCTCGTCGTCGTGGTAGAGCCACACCGAGGCGAAACCGCCGGCGCCGAGGCGCCTGATCCTGCGGAGGCGACCGAGACTCTCTGGAAAGGACACGCCGCGAGCCTTCCACGCGCGACATCGCCTCACACCTGCGGCCGTGCATGCCCGCGATGAGGGAGACTGGACAGGTGCCCCTCTACCGCGACGAGGCGATCGTGCTGCGCACCCACAAGCTGGGCGAGGCCGACCGCATCATCACCCTGCTGACTCGTCAGCACGGGCGCGTGCGCGCGGTCGCGAACGGCGTACGACGCACCACCTCGCGGTGGGGTTCGCGGCTCGAGCCGTTCACACACGTCGACCTGCAGCTGGCCGAGGGCCGCTCGCTCGACATCATCACCCAGGCCGAGACCATCGACCCGTTCCACGGTCGGCTCGGCCTCGACTACGAGCGCTACACCGCCGGCACCGTGATGCTCGAGACCGCCGAACGCCTGGTGGTCGAGGACAAGGAGCCTGCGGTCCAGCAGTTCCTGCTGCTCGTCGGCGGCCTGCGCGCGATGGCGGCGGGGGAGCAGCGGGCCGGGCAGGTCCTCGACTCCTACCTGCTGCGGTCGCTGTCGGTCGCCGGCTACGCCCCGTCGTTCGACCACTGCGTGCGTTGCGCCGAGGTCGGCCCGCACCGCTACTTCAGCCCCTCGTCCGGTGGCGTGCTCTGCTCACGCTGCCGGGTGCCCGGCTCCGCCACGCCCGCTCCCGAGACCCTGCTCCTGATGAGTGCCCTGCTCACCGGCGACTGGCCGGCCGTCGCCACCGCCGAGCCTCGCCACCTCAAGGAGTCCAGCGGCCTCGTCGCCGCCTACCTCGCCTGGCACCTCGAGCGCGGCCTGCGCTCCCTCGAGTACGTCGAGCGCTGAGGCACGCCTCAGGCCGAGCCGTACCTCCGGTCGCGCCGGGCGTACTCGTCGATCGCGGCCCACAGGTGCGTGCGGTCGACGTCGGGCCACAGCACGTCGGAGAACACGAACTCGCTGTACGCCGACTGCCAGAGCATGTAGTTCGACAGCCGCTGTTCGCCCGACGTACGCCACACCAGGTCGGCGTCGCTCCACTCGGGCACGTACATGTGCTGCGCGAAGACCTTCTCGTTCACCTTCTCCGCGTCGAGCCGCCCGGCGGCCACCTCCCGGGCGATCGACCGCGCCGCGTCGGCGACCTCGGCCCGGCCGCCGTAGTTGACGCACATGGTGAGCGTGAGCACGTCATTGCTGCGGGTCAGCTCCTCGGCGACCTGCAGCTCCTTGATCACCGACTTCCACAGCCGGGGTGCCCGACCGGCCCAGCGCACCCGCACGCCGAGCTCGTGCATCTCGTCGCGGCGGCGCCGGATCACGTCGCGGTTGAAGCCCATCAGGAACTTCACCTCGTCGGGTGACCGCGACCAGTTCTCGGTCGAGAAGGCGTAGGCAGAGATGGCCTTCACGCCTATCTCGATCGCGCCCTCGACCACGTCGAACAGCGAGCTCTCGCCCGCCTCGTGGCCCCTGGTGCGGGGGAGACCCCGCTCCTTGGCCCACCGACCGTTGCCGTCCATCACGACGGCCACGTGCCTCGGCACCAGCGCCGGGGGGATCGCCGGTGGACGGGCACCGGACGGATGCGGGGTGGGTCGTCGTACGTCGCGGCTCACATCTCTCGGCACGCGCGACAGCCTAGGACTACCGACGACAGGCCGGGCAGGTGCCGAAGATCTCCAGCGTGTGGCTGATGTCGGCGTAGCCGTGCTCGTCGGCGATGGCGCGGGTCCAGCGCTCGACTGCCGGCCCCTCGACCTCCACGGTGGCGCCGCACGCCCGGCAGACGAGGTGATGGTGGTGAGTGTCGGAGCAGCTTCGATAGATCGCCTCGCCGTCCTCGCTCCTCAGCACGTCGACGTCACCGGCGTCGGCCAGCGCGGCGAGCGTGCGGTAGACCGTCGCCAACCCGACCTTCTCGCCGGCGCTCGTGAGCAGCTCGTGGATCTCCTGCGCGGAGCGGAAGTCGGCGAAGCTGTCGAGTACGGCGATCACGGCTCGCCGCTGCCGGGTCGGCCGCAGAGGCCCCGGGTCAGTGCTCGTCATAGTGCTTCCCGTGGGCGGCGTGCCGGTGTCCGTCGTGCACGTAGTCGATGTGGTCTCCGTGCGGCACAGCCGGGTGGCCGCACTCCTTGCCGTGCAGGTGCTCATGGTCGGTCGTCAGGTGCTCCGGAGGTACGTCGCCCGCAAAGGGCGCCTCCCGTCGTCGGCGTTGCCGGATCAGCACGCCCGCCGGCCAGGCCAGCACGAACCCCAGCAGCGCCACCAGCACGATGGTCGGCCCGGGCGCGACATCCGCTCCGTAAGGGGCGAACGTCGAGACCAGCAGTCCGCCGAGCGACGCGAGCACGCCCAGCCCCATCGCCAGCCACAGCGTCGACCGGAACGAGCGGGTCACCTGCTGGGCGGTCGCGACCGGCACGACCATCAACGCCGAGACGAGCAGCAGCCCTACGGTGCGCATCGCCACGGTCACCGACACGGCGGCCACGACAGCCACGAGCACGTTGTAGAAACGGGTGCTCAGCCCCGCAACCCGCGCGAACTCCTCGTCCAGCGCGACGGCGAAGAGCTGCGGCGCCAGCCCGACGCACAGGGTGATCACCACAGCAGCGAGCGCCATCGTGACGACCACGTCGCCGGCGGTGATGCTGGTGATCGAGCCGAAGAGGTACTGCTGGAGCCGTAGCGTGCTCTGGCCGCCGAGTCCGGTGATCAGCACACCGCCCGCCAGGCCGCCGTAGAACAGCAGCGCGAGCGCGACGTCACCGTTGGCGTGGCCGCGCTCGCGGATCACCTCGATCAGGATCGCGCCGAGCACCGCGACCACGACGGCGGTCCAGGTGGGGGAGGTGCCGGTGACGAGGCCGACGGCGACGCCGGTGACGGCGACGTGGCCGATGCCGTCACCCATGAGCGCGAGCCGGCGCTGCACGAGGTAGGTGCCGACGGCCGGCGCGGCGAGTCCGGTGAAGATCGCGGCGATCAGCGCGCGCTGCATGAACGGCAGCGAGAGCAGGTCGATCACAGCCGGCCTCCTTCGAAGGGCCCCGACACGTGCGGCGCGTGGTCGTGATGGTGGGGTACGGCGTGATGGTGGCTGTGGGACTCCCCGAACGCCGCGTCGTGCACCTCATGGTCGCCCAGCGGGGCGCCGTCGTAGGCCTTGCGGCCGTCGCGCATCACGACGGCCCGGTCGATCAGGGGCGCCATCGGACCGAGCTCGTGGGCGACGAGCACGATCGTCGCGCCCCGCTCCGAGAGCACCCGGAGCGTGTCGGCCAGCACCTGCTGGTTGGGCAGGTCTACGCCGGCGGTCGGCTCGTCGAGGAAGAACAGGTCGGGAGCGCCGGCGAGCGCCCGCGCGATCAGGGCCCGTTGCTGCTGTCCGCCGGACAGGGTCGAGACACCTCTCCGGGCTAGGTCGGCGAGGCCGACGACATCGAGCGCCTCGTCGATCGCGCGGCGGTCGGCGCGGGATAGCGGTCGCATCAGCCGACGGTGCGTCAGCCGGCCGGCCGCCACCACCTCCCACACGGACGCAGGCACGCCGGTCGCGGCGCCGGTGCGCTGCGGCACGAAGCCGACGCGCTGCCAGTCGGTGAACCTCGCCATCGGCGTGCCGAACAGTGACAGCGACCCCGACGTCAGCTCGCGCAACCCGGTGAGGGCTCGCACCAGCGTCGACTTGCCCGACCCGTTGGCGCCCATCAGCGCCACGAACTCACCGGTGCGCACGCTCAGGTCGATGCCGCGCAGGATCGGGCGACCGTCGATGGCGACACCGCCGTCAGTGAGCTCGATGGGATCGGTCAGCATCCGTTGGCCTTCTGCAGGGCGGCCAGGTTGGCGCGCATGATGGTCAGGTAGTCGTCATCGTCGTCCTCGGACGCGAGCCCTTCGAGCGGGTCGAGCGCATTGGTGACGATGCCGAGGTCCTTCGCCAGGCTGACCGAGGCCGCCGACGACGCGAGCGTCTCCGAGAACACCGTGGTGATGCCCTCGTCGGTGATCAACTGCTGCAGCCGCTGTACGTCGCCCGGTGTCGGCTCGGCGCCGGGTGTGAGGCCCGTGATGGGTTCGAGGTGCAGCCCGTACTTCCGCAGGTAGCCGAACGCGTCGTGCGAGACCACCACGGTGTCGCGCTCGCACGAAGCCAGGCCGGCGGTGTAGTCGCGGTCCAGGGTCTCCAGGTCGTGGCGCAATGCCGTCGCGTTCGCGTCGTACGTCGCCGCGCCGGCCGGGTCGACCTCGCCCAGGTCGCGGGCGATCGCGTCTCCCACGGCGGCCAGCCGCAACGGGTCCTGCCAGAAGTGCGGGTCGACGCCCCCGTGCTCGTGGTCGTCGTGTCCCTCTTCCTCGTGGTCGTGCTCCTCGAACGGCAGCAGGTCGGCCACCCCGGTCACGTCGAGCACCCGGCCCCCGGCGTTGACCTCGACCGAGTCGTCGACCTGCGGTTGGAAGCCCTTCTCGACGATCACCAGGTCGGCCGCGGTCAGCAGGGCGGTCTGCCGGACCGACAACGCGAGGTCGTGCGGCTCCTGGCCGGGTCTGGTGAGGTTGTCGACGGTGATCCCGCCCCCGCCCACGCGCGCCGCGGCGTACTCCAGTGGGTAGAACGCCGCGGCGACCTGCACTCCCTCGGTGTCGCTGGCGGAGAAGGCAGCACACGAAGAGAGCAGGACGCCACCGGCAAGGACCGTGGCGAGCGTGAGGGAGCGGGACTTCATGAGAATGATTCTCAAACAGTTGAGAATCATTGTCAACTGGACTTGGGCCATACTGGCGCCGTGCTGGTCGTGAACAGGTTCCGTGTGCCCGAGTCGGACCGTGAGACGTTCCGCGTCGACCTCGAGCAGGCCCGCGCCGCGCTGGCCGAGCGACCCGGCTACCTTCACGGCGTCGTCGGCCGCAACGTCGACGACCCCGAGCTGTGGGTGCTGACCACCCAGTGGGAGCACGTCGGCGCCTACCGCCGCGCGCTCTCGGCGTACGACGTCAAGCTGCACGCCGTACCCCTGCTGAGCCGCGCCATCGACGAGCCCAGTGCCTTCGAGGTCGTCGAGCCTGGAGGCGACCTCAATATCCACTCGGCACGCTCGTTAGGCTGACCGTTCCCGGACCGGCAGCCAGCCGGCCTGTTTCGAAAGTGAGCCACCGGTGGCCAAGGCGCCCGCAACGACCCTCGATCACGTCGTCTCCCTCTGCAAGCGCAGGGGCTTCGTCTACCCGTGCGGCGAGATCTACGGCGGCACCCGCTCCGCGTGGGACTACGGCCCGCTGGGTGTCGAGCTCAAGGAGAACATCAAGCGCCAGTGGTGGAAGTCGATGGTCACCGCCCGCGAGGACGTCGTCGGCCTCGACTCCAGCGTCATCCTGCCGACACGCACCTGGGAGGCCAGTGGCCACCTGAAGACCTTCAACGACCCGCTGACCGAGTGCCAGTCGTGCCACAAGCGCTTCCGCGAGGACCACCTCCAGGAGGACTACGCGGCCAAGCAAGAGGCCAAGGGCAACCCGGTCTCCCCGGATGATGTCGACATCAACGAGACCGTCCCGTGCCCCAACTGCGGCACCCGCGGCGCATGGACGCCACCCCGCAACTTCAACATGATGCTCAAGACCTACCTCGGCGTCATCGAGGACGAGTCGGGCCTGCACTACCTGCGCCCCGAGACCGCGCAGGGCATCTTCCTCAACTTCGCCAACGTCGTGACCAGCAGCCGCAAGAAGCCGCCGTTCGGCATCGCCCAGATGGGCAAGAGCTTCCGCAACGAGATCACGCCGGGCAACTTCATCTTCCGCACCCGCGAGTTCGAGCAGATGGAGATGGAGTTCTTCGTCAAGCCCGGCGAGGACGAGGAGCTGCACCAGTACTGGATCGACGAGCGCACCAAGTGGTACGTCGACCTCGGCATCAACCCCGACGACCTGCGCCACTTCGAGCACCCGAAGGAGAAGCTCAGCCACTACGCCAAGCGCACCGTCGACATCGAGTTCCGCTTCGGCTTCTCAGGGCGTGACTTCGAGGAGCTCGAGGGCATCGCCAACCGCACCGACTTCGACCTGAAGCAGCACAGCGAGTTCTCCGGCCAGGACCTGCAGTACTTCGACCAGGCCAGCGGCGATCGCTACTTCCCGTACGTCATCGAGCCCGCAGCCGGTCTGACCCGCTCGCTGATGGCCTTCCTCATCAGTGCCTACCAGGAGGACGAGGCGCCCAACACCAAGGGCGGTGTCGACAAGCGCACCGTGCTGCGCCTCGACCCGCGCCTGGCGCCGGTGAAGGTCGCCGTGCTGCCGCTGAGCCGCAACGCCGACCTCAGCCCCAAGGCCAAGGCGCTGGCCGCCGAGCTGCGGCAGAACTGGAACATCGAGTTCGACGACTCCGGCGCCATCGGCCGCCGCTACCGCCGCCAGGACGAGATCGGCACGCCGTACTGCGTGACCGTCGACTTCGACACCCTCGACGACAACGCCGTCACGGTGCGCGAGCGCGACTCCATGCGGCAGGAGCGGATCAGCCTCGAAGGCATCTCCACCTATTTCGCGGAGCGTTTCCTCGGCTGCTGACAGCCGGGTGGCTGCACAATGACCGCATGACGGTCCGCACGCTCGCCCTCGCCCTGGTGGTCACGTTCGCGCTGACGGCCTGCTCGGGCGGGGGCGACGAGTCGATAGAGCCCGGCTCGCCGTCGGTCGCCGGTACGCCGACCAGCACGCCCGAGCCCGCCACGACTACGGCGACGACGACTGCCCCGGGCACCACGCTGGCGCTGGGGGAGTCCGGCACCGTTGCCTGGCAGGTCGATGCCGAGACGACCGGCACCGTCGACCTGGTCGTCTCGCAGGTCCAGCGCAAGGGGCGGAAGGTGCTGGCCGGCTGGGTGCCCGAGGACCAGATCGCCGATGCCATGCCCTACTTCGTGCGCGCGAGCGTCACCAACGCCGGCGAGACCGAGCTCGGCGGTGCCGCCCTGCCGCTCTACCTCAGGGACGTGAGCGGGGTGCTGACCCCGGCAGCAACGTTCGGCAGCGACTTCACGCGCTGCCCTTCGACGCCACTGCCGGAGTCGTTCGCTCCCGGTGAGTCGGCAGACATCTGCCTCGTCTACACCCTCGCGCCGAAGGTCGCGCCCGACGCGATGACATTCCAGCCGACGAGCACCGAGCTCGGGGTGGCCTGGCGGGTGGGGTGAGCCGGGCTGCCGAACAGTCGGCAGGTTTCCGGCCGAAATTCATGTGGACTGTTCGGTAGCGGGCCACGTCTGGTCGACAACACCATCGCTCGATTTCCGGACCTCCGGGCCTGGCGCCGACAATGGATCCCATGACCCTCTCCGCAGGCCTGACTCTTGGCCCGCTGACCGTGCCCGTCCCGGTGGTGCTCGCGCCGATGGCCGGCATCACCAACGCGGCGTACCGGCGCGTCTGCGCGGAGCAGGGCGCGGGCCTCTACGTGTGCGAGATGATCACCTCGCGAGGCCTGGTTGAGCGTGATGAGACGACCTTGAAGATGCTCGTCTTCGACGAGCTCGAGACCACGCGGTCGGTGCAGCTCTACGGCACCGACCCCGTCTACATCGGCAAGGCCGCCGAGATCCTCTGCGCCGAGTTCGGGGTCGACCACATCGACCTGAACTTCGGCTGCCCGGTGCCCAAGGTCACCCGCAAGGGCGGCGGAGGTGCGCTGCCGTGGAAGCGCGGCCTGCTCGCCGAGATCCTGACCTCCGCGGTGGCCGCCGCGACGCCGTACGACGTGCCCGTCACGATGAAGACCCGGAAGGGCCTCGACGACGACCACCTCACCTACCTCGACGCCGGGCGGATCGCCCAGGAGACCGGCGTGACCGCGATCGCCCTGCACGGGCGCACCGTCCAGCAGGCCTACTCCGGTGAAGCCGACTGGGACGCCATCGCCCGGCTCGTGGAGCACGTCGACATCCCGGTGCTCGGCAACGGCGACATCTGGGAGGCGGCGGACGCGCTGCGCATGGTCGAGCAGACCGGTGTCGCCGGTGTGGTCGTCGGGCGCGGCTGCCTGGGGCGGCCGTGGCTGTTCCGCGACCTCGCGGCAGCGTTCCGCGGCGAGACCGTGGCGACGCTGCCCGACCTCGGTGAGGTGCGCGCGATGATGCGCCGGCACGCCGAGCTGCTCAGCGAGCACATGGGGGAGGAGCGGGGCTGCAAGGAGTTCCGCAAGCACGTGTCGTGGTACCTCAAGGGCTTCGCCGCCGGCGGTCCGCTGCGGCACTCGCTGGCCCTGGTCGACTCGCTCGCAGCCCTCGACGAGCTGCTCGCCGAGCTCGACGGCGACGAGCCGTTCCCGGTGTCTGCGCTCGGCCTGCCGCGGGGCCGGCAGGGCGCTCCGCGCAAGCGCGTCGTCGTACCGGAGGGGTGGCTCGACGACACCGACGGCAGCGGCGCGCACGTCCCGGAGGACACCTCGGAGACGACCGGGGGATAACGGTCCGGTCACGCCATTATCACGAACGGGTGACGGAAGACACCCCCAGTTCGGGTCGCAGAAATGCAGACACCCGCAGGGGTGTGTGTTTGACTCTTCAATCGCGGCCTTCCGCTCGCCTTCATTCGCATCGTGGAGGGTCGCGTTCCCCCGAGTCAGCAACAGCAAAGGATCAGCGCTGTGGCACAACATCGCCACAAGCGGGAAGCCAATGCACGACGCGTTCCCCGCATCCCCCGTCTCTCGCAATTTCCCCGTATCCCCAGGTCAGCCCTCGTGGCCGCGCCGATCGCCGTCGTGGCGACCGCTTCCGCAGTGACCTTCGGCGTCGTCGCCGCCCAGCCGGACGCGGGCCGAGACCTGATGGCGTCGTCCGGTTTCCAGGCGTCCGTCGGTGGCTCCGGCGCCCGTGGCCCCGTCGTCACCCGTGGCTCGTCCCGGATGGCCAAGGCCGAGAAGCAGATCGACGCCGCTCGCCAGGAGATCAAGGCCACCAACGTCGCGGTCCGCAACGCCGACACCAAGCTGTGGACCACCGAGGAGCTCAACCTCTGGAGCGGTCCCGGCCGGGACGACGTCCGGCTCGGTGTGGTCAAGCCCAGCAAGCAGGTGCTCGTCACGGGGCGCGAGCAGGGCGAGCGCGAGGAGATCGTCGTCGACGGCGACGCCCTCTGGGTCTCGAGCGGCTACCTCGACGACGAGGAGCCCGTTGCGGGCATCGGCGGCAGCTGCACCAACGGCACCAGCGTCCCGAGCGGCGTCTCGCCCAACATCGCCAAGGTCCACGCCGCCGTCTGCGCGGCCTTCCCGCAGATCACCACCTACGGCACGTTCCGTGGCGACGGCGAGCACGCTCAGGGCCGAGCAGTCGACATCATGGTCAGCGGCGCCACCGGCTGGGACGTCGCGAACTTCGTGCGGGCCCACTACGCAGAACTCGGCGTCGAGTACCTCATCCACGCCCAGAAGATCTGGTCCGTCGAGCGCGGCGGCGAGGGCTGGCGCGGGATGTCCGACCGGGGGTCGATCACGGCCAACCACTACGACCACGTGCACGTCACGACCTACTGATCCAGCGCCGTCCCGCGACCCCGTCCCCGGGCACCCGCTACCTCGGCGCCGATGACACGGCATCAGGAATCACGGATCGACGCCCGCTACGACGACGCACCGGGGCCGCAGTCGCGCGCGGTCCTTATCAATGACGAGGAATTCGCTGCTGCAGTCTCGACGAGAACGTCGTGACCCATGCGGCTGCGAACACGAACGTCGCAATGAGAGCGACGAGGACAAGCTTCTCGACGCCGCCGGTCTCCCGGGATCCGATTGCGATGACGAGCGAGACAGTCAGCATCGCGAGCACCAGAATCAGCAACACTCTGACCAAGCGGATCAACATGACCATCTCGTGAGAGTACGCCGGGCGGAGTCGCCTGGCCAGAAGCTCAGCGACACGGCATCCGCAACTCAAGCAAGAGTGGCGCTCCTCGAACTCTTCCGCCTCAACGACCTCACGAGATGCAACAAGGAGGTCCCTTCGATCGCTGGCACCTCTCGCGCCCGTCACCGGAGGGGCTGGAACGACCCGGCTGCAGGTGAGCACCTGTCCGGCATGGCGCTCGTCAGTTCGAACACCCGACTCCGCCGGTATCCAGCGCCGTCGCGCAACCCCGTCCCCGGCACGCGCTAGCCTCGGCGCCGATGACACAGCATCAGGAATCACGGATCGACGCCCGCTACGACGACGCCGCCCGTGAGCGCATCGTCGTCGAGCCGCCCAAGCGCGTCGACGCGCCGGCGCGGCAGCCGTTCGAGCGCGACCGGGCCCGCGTCGTACACGCTGCGGCGAGCCGTCGGCTGGCCGCCAAGACCCAGGTGGTCGGCCCGCAGACCGACGACTTCGTGCGCAATCGGCTCACCCACAGCCTCGAGGTCGCTCAGGTCGCCCGCGACCTCGCCCGGGCGCTGGGTTGCGACCCCGACCTGGCCGAGACCGCCGCGCTGGCGCACGATCTCGGCCACCCGCCCTTCGGCCACAACGGCGAGCGCGCGCTGGCCGAGCACGCTGTCGGGTGCGGGGGCTTCGAGGGCAACGCGCAAACCCTGCGCCTGCTGACCCGGCTCGAGGCCAAGACGTTCGACGCCGACGGTCACAGCGTCGGTCTCAACCTCACCCGGGCAACGCTCGACGCCTGCACCAAGTACCCCTGGGGTCGCGAGCTCGCCGAGGATCCGCACGGCGTGCACGGTGACGGGTCGCCGCGGCTGGTCGTGAAGTTCGGCGTCTACGACGACGACCGGCCGGTCTTCGACTGGGTCCGCCGTGACATCGAAGGCAGGCAGAAGTGCCTCGAGGCACAGGTGATGGACCTCGCCGACGATGTCGCCTACTCCGTGCACGATGTCGAGGACGGCATCGTCGCTGGCAAGATCGACCTCACCGCGCTCGACCGGCCGGCGCTGTGGGAGCGGGTGCGTGGGTGGTACCTCCCGCACTCCACCGACGATGAGCTCGACGACGTACTCGACGGCATGCGGCTCCAGGCCAGCTGGCCCACCACGCCGTACGACGGCAGCCGGCGCGCGATGGCCGCACTCAAGAACCTCACCAGTGACCTGATCGGGCGGTTCTGCGGCGCCGTGCAGGAGGCGACGTTCGCGGCCGGCGACGGCCCGTTCGTGCGGTACGACGCCCGGCTGGAGGTGCCCGCGCGCACGCGCCTGGAGATCGGGGTGCTCAAGGGCGTCGCCGCCCACTACGTCATGAGCACCGACGACCGGGTGGCGCTGATGGTGCGCCAGCGCGAGCTGCTGGCCGAACTCGTCGAGGCCTTCCTCCGTTGTGGCCCCGACGAGCTCGACCGCCCGTTCGCCGACGACTGGCGCGCCGCCGCCGACGATGCCGCGAGGCGCCGCGTGGTCATCGACCAGGTCGCCTCACTCGGCGACGCGAGCGCGGTCGCGCGTCACCGAGCCTTGACCTGACTCAGGGCAGGTCGCCCTGCGGGTACGGGTTGTCCTGGCGCGCGGTGCTGTCGGGGTTGAGCTGGTCGACCGGGGCGCTGCCCGACGGCTTCACCTTCTCGGCCGCGGCGGAGGCGGCACCCTTCACCTTCTCGGTCATGACCGGCGCCTTCTCGCGCGCCACATCGGCCGCCTGGTGCGCCTTCTCCTGCACAGTCGGGTTGTCCTTCACCTTGCGCGCGGCGCCACGGATCTGGTCGTAGCGCTCGCGGCCGGCCTTGGTCCCGAGCACGTACCCGATTCCTCCGGCGATCAACAGCATGAGCTTCTTCATGTGATCCCTCCCATCGTGATCGTGCGTGATCGTCCACACTGCCTCATGGGAGAGCGTCGCGGAACACACATAGGGGTGAATCGGTTGCCTGTGGAGCGGCCGACCGCGGTGCCCGGCGCGGCCGTAGACTCCGCGACGTGGCAGGCCGGATCAGAGACGACGACATCGCCGAGGTGCGCGACAAGGCACGCATCGACGAGATCGTCTCCTCCTACGTCACGCTTCGCAAGGCCGGCGGCGGCTCGCTCAAGGGCCTGTGCCCCTTCCACGACGAGAAGTCCCCGTCGTTCCACGTCACGCCTGCCCGCCAGTTCTGGCACTGCTTCGGCTGCGGCGAGGGCGGCGACGTCATCAGCTTCCTGATGAAGATCGACGGCGTCACGTTCGTCGAGGCCGTCGAGCGACTCGGCGAGAAGTACGGCGTCCAACTGCGGCGCGAGGACGGCGACTCGCCCTCCGAGCGACCGCGCGGCCCGCAGCGCAGCCGGCTGATCGAGGCCCACCGCGTCGCGCAGGAGTTCTACCGCGACCAGCTGGCGACCCCCGACGCGATCGTCGCCCGCCAGTTCCTCAGCGAACGCGGCTTCGACCAGGCGGCCGCCGAGACCTTCGGCATCGGGTTCGCGCCGCGCGAAGGGGAGGCGCTCCACCGCCACCTGCGTCAGCGCAACTTCACCGACGAGGAGACCGTCGCGGCCGGCCTCGTCGCGCAGGGCCGGTCGGCGTACGACCGTTTCCGCGGCCGGCTGCTCTGGCCGATCCGCGAGTCCAACGGCGACACCATCGGCTTCGGCGCGCGACGCATCTTCGACGACGACCGGATCGACGCCAAGTACCTCAACACCTCCGAGACCGCGATCTACAAGAAGAGCCACGTGCTCTACGGCCTCGACCTCGCGCGCCGCGAGATTGCGCGGTCGTCGCAGGCCGTGGTGGTCGAGGGCTACACCGACGTGATGGCCTGCCACCTCGCCGGCGTCGGCACGGCGGTGGCCACGTGCGGCACGGCGTTCGGCGACGACCACGCGCGGGTGCTGCGGCGCTTCCTGCACGACCACGAGGAGTTCCGCGGCGAGGTGATCTTCACGTTCGACGGCGACGCGGCCGGGCAGAAGGCGGCGCTCCGCGCGTTCGGCGGCGACCAGAACTTCGTGTCCCAGACCTACGTCGCGGTCGAGCCCTCGGGCATGGACCCGTGCGACCTGCGCATCAAGGAGGGCGATGCCGCGGTGCGCGAGCTGGTCGCCAAGCGCCAGCCGCTCTACCGCTTCGTCCTCGGCAACGTGGCCAGCCGCTACGACCTCGACCGCGCCGACGGCCGCATCGACGCGCTCCGCGAGGCCGCACGCCTGGTGTCGAGCATCCGCGACAAGTCCAAGGTCGACGCCTTCGCCCGTGAGATCGCCGTCATGCTCGGCGTCGACGTCGACGAGGCCCGCACCGAGGTGCGCCGCGCCGCCAACCGCCCCGCGCAGCGGCCGACCGAGCGGTCGGGCGGTCGCACCGACGTACGCCGCGGGCAGGAGCCCGAAGCCGCCCCCGAGCAGCCTCGCCGGCAGCTGCCCGACCTCCGCGACCCGCGATTCTCGATCGAGCGCGAGACGTTGAAGCTGGTGATCCAGCATCCGTCCTCCGTCGGTCGCAGCGCCGCAAACGTGGGTCCCAACGACTTCACCCACCCGACCTACCGCGCGGTCTGGGAGGCCGTGGCAGCCAACGGTGGCCCGACCGTCGGTGCCTCCGACCCGGGCTGGGCGTCGAAGGTGCGATCGGCCGCGGTCGACCCGGCTGTGTCGTCGGCGATCAGCGAGCTGGGCGTCGAGCCGGTGCGTCTCAGCGGCGACCCAGCCGCGTCGTACGTCGACGCCCACGTCTACCGGCTCCAGGAGCTCACCGCCCTGCGTCGCATCTCCGACCTCAAGTCGCGGTTGCAGCGCACCAACCCGGTCGAGCACGCCGTCGACTACAACAAGATGTTCGGCGAGCTGGTCGCGCTCGAGCAGCACCGCCGCAGCCTGCGCGACCTGGCGACGGGAGCCCAGGCATGAAGCGGCTCTTCCGTGACGCACCCCCCACCGGGGTCGCGGTCGAGAAGGGGGAGAAGGTGCTCGCCTGGTGCCACGCCACCGACGGCTTCGTCATCGCCGGCACCCGCGACGCCATCTATCTGCCCGATGCTCGCGTGCCGTGGGAACAGGTCGAGGCGGCCGACTGGGACCGTGACACCTCGGTCCTGCGCGTCTCCGAGGTCGGTGCCTGGGGCCAGCAGCGCCCCGAGCACACCTTCACCCTCGACGACCCGCGCCGCCTGCTCCAGCTGGTCCGTGAGCGCGTGACGGCGAGCGTCGTCTACCAGCGCCACGTCCCGGTCACCGGCCGCAAGGGCCTGCGCGTCATCGCCCGCCGCGCCCCGAGCGGCCGCGAACCCATCGCCTGGATCTACGAGTACGACGACACGATCGACCCCGACGACCCCGCCGTACGCGACCTGGCCGGCCGGGCTCTCGCCGCCGCCCGCGACGAGGTCGGCCTCGCCTGACCCGCACGGCCCGGCCAATTTCACCGACCCCAGACCCCCTTGCTACTCTTCTCACCGCCGCTCGCGAGAGCGGCCGGTCCCCTGTAGCTCAACTGGCAGAGCATTCGGCTGTTAACCGGAGGGTTGTTGGTTCGAGTCCAACCGGGGGAGCGAGTCAGGGCCTCTGGCCTGCGGAAACGCGGGTCAGGGGCTCCTTTCATCTGGTCCGGAGTCGGGGCACCGGGAGCCCGAATGCCTTGGCCAGGTCGGGCGCCGTCGATGCCCGCCGCAGGGCCGGAACCCGCAGCACCTGGTCGTAGAAGCGGGTGAGGCTGTAGTGCGTGAGCGGTGTCCGCACGACATGGCCCTGCTGGCTCGGGTGCAGCACGGTCGTGAGCACGAGGTTGCCCTGGGACCGGTCGTCCTCGTCGGCGGTGATCACGACGGCGAGGTGGCCGGAGGCGAAGTCTGGACCGGCGAGCACGGCGCCGACCATGTCCCGCAGCCAGACGTCGGCCCCGGCGAGGTCGCAGTCATGCGCGTCATGGCACAGGTCGGGCACCACCATCCCGGCGGCTGGCAGGCTGCCCGACTCCGCGTCCGCGGAGAGAGCGCCCAGCGGGACGTCGTACGCATTGCAGAGTGCTCGTTCTTCTGCGAAGTACGCCCACGGGTTGTGCTTGACCGCGTAGCGGGTGCCGCCGGGCTGCAGGGCGCAACTGCCGGGCATCCCCTCCGCGTACACCTTGGCTGTCTTGCCAGCAGCGATGGCCTGGCCGAAGACCGACCGGCCGTGGATGACGTGGCCTCCAGGGGAGTCGTCGTCGGTCACGCCGAACGTGCTGCCTCCTGCGATCGCGAGGTAGTTGGGCAACGACGGGTGCGTGACGGCGCGGTACCTCGTGGCGAAGGAGTACCTCTTGCCGAGACCAGCCAGGTGGGGCATCTGGCTGCGCATCTCGTCCCGTGAGTGGTTCTCGACGACGAACACCAGCACCTTGGTCACCCGCGGCAGACGTCCGGCGGCTTGGTGCTCGGCGCGGTGGGCGGCTGCTCCTGTGGGTTGCTGGCACGCCGTCATCGCGAGCACGGCCACGACAGCGGCCAGGCAGCTACGCAGTCTCACAAGCACTCCTCCAGGGCCGGTGGCGTCGGCTCGTCGTACTGGCCCGGGTCCATCCTGAACCCATCTCGCCGACGACGAAGGTTTCCGGCCGATCCAGTCAGGTAACTGGCAGGTCCCGATCAGGTGCTGCTGGGGCACCCAGGACGCGGCAGGCCGACGTAAATCGCTAGGGGAGACCGGACGACGCGCCTACCGTGGATGACGAGACCGGACCCGCTGTTCAGCGCTCGTTCGTCGTCGAGAGTCTTCCGGACTGCCGATCCGCGACGCAGACTGTAGGCAGACCCGTCGGCGACGATGTCCCGGAAGGAGGAACGCCATGTCTCACTACCGAGCCGTGTCGCTCCTCAACGCCACCTACGAGCCGCTGGGCCACGTCGACTTCCCCAAGGCCGTGCGGATGCTCTTCCGCCAGGTCGCCGTCGTCGAGGAGGGCGACGAGACCCGTCGCATCGGCCCGCACCCGTGGCCGACGGTGCTCCGCCTCGTGCGGTACGTCGTCCAGTCGTGGCTCTACCGCCCGGCGGCGTGGCACCGGGGCGGTGTCTTCCTGCGCGACGGGCACAAGTGCGCCTACTGCGGCGCGAAGGCGACCACTGTCGACCACATTGTCCCGCGCTCACGTGGCGGCGAATGGTCATGGGTGAACTGCGTCGCGGCGTGCAGCCCGTGCAACGGCCGCAAGGGCAACCGGACCCCCCAGGAGGCCCGGATGCCACTACGTTTCGCGACGCCACGGGTGCCGCTCGTCGGCGAGATCGTCCGCGCCCGACGAGCGGCCTGAGAGGGGACTCGCCGCCTCAGTGCGCCAGGAAGTCCAGCAGCGCCTTGTTGAACTCGTCGGCGTGGCTGACGTTGATCCCGTGCGGTCCGTCGGCGACCTTCACGAGCTCGCTGTTGGACACCGCCGCGGCCGAGCGCTCGCCCGACACCTCGAACGGCACGATCGCGTCGGAGTCGCCGTGGATCACGAGCAGTGGCACGGTGACCTTGGCCAGGTCGCCGGTGAAGTCGGTGACCCACGACCGGATGCATTCGGCGGCCGCGTCCAGGTCGGCCTGGGCGGCGAGAGCCACCGCCTCACGGCGCTGCTCCTCGGTCACCCTGAGGTCTCCGCCGGCGCTGAAGAAGTTGGTCAGGAAGCCATCGAGGAACCCGTCGCGGTCGGCGCGCAGCTGCTCCTGCATGCCGGCCACGTCATCGAGCGTGAGGGCGCCGTCGGGGTGGTCGTCGTCCTTGAGCAGGCAGGGCGGCACCGCGGACGCGAGTACGACGCTGTGCACCCGGCTCTCGCCGTACGTCCCGACATAGCGGGCGACCTCGCCGCCACCCATCGAGAAGCCGACCAGGCTGGCGTCCTGCAGGTCGAGCTCTGTCATCAGCGCGTCGAGGTCGGTGGTGAGGGTGTCGTAGTCGTAGGAGGAGTCGGTGCCCGGCTTGCCGGACTGGCCGAAGCCGCGTCGGTCGTAGGTGATCACCCGGTGACCGGCCGCGGTCAGTGCCGGGACCTGCTCGGACCAGGAGGCGCCGCTCAGCGGCCAGCCGTGGATGAGGACGACCGGGCGGCCGTCGCCGCCGGTGTCCTCGTAGTGGATGTCGACCGAACCGGAGTTGATGCTGGGCATGCTCGTCCTTCCGTCGGGGCGGCGGACCTGAAGACCCGCCGCACTGCGTCGAGCAAAGCACGCGGTGGATGAAAACCAAACCACCCTTTTCGATATCGAACACATGTTCTAATCTGTCTCATGGTGCGTGGAGGGTACGGATCGGGGAGCGGGGTGCCGCTGCGCGATCGGGTCCGCGGGAGTACGCCGCCGCAGCCCGCGGCTCCCGCAGTCGACCAACATCCCGCCCGGCACTGCTGGATCTCGGCCCCCGTCGACGGCACGAAGTCACGACCGGGGCTGCTCATCGAGTGGCGTCGCGTCGACAACGGTCGCTGGGAGGGCCGGGTCGCCTACGTCGCCGAGCTGCGGCCAGGGCGCTGGGCGCTGGTCGAGGAGTGGGTGCCGGCCGAGCTGCTGAGCTCGGAGTGATGAGCCGGCTACTCGCCCCAGCCCATCGGGTAGACCTCGAAGGTCGTCGCGAACGCCACGCCCATCCGCTGACCCGCCTGCCGGCCGAAGCCCTCGAGGAACTCGCGCGGGTCCCAGTTCTCCCAGCCGAGTCCCTCGATGTACGCCGCGTGCGCACGCAGTGACTCCACGCCGGCGTCGAAGGTGGCGGTGGTGTCGACACCGTGCGTGGCCCCCGGCGACCCGGACGCCCACACCTCACGCACGCCGCCCCACGGCTCGAGGCCATCGGTCAGCTGGTCGTTGAAGATCCAGCGGTTGCCCGCGTCGCGGACCGCGTCGATCACTGCCTTGCCGACGGCGATGTGGTCGGCCTGGTTGAAGTTGCGCCCGCCCCAGGTCTCCTGGAAGTTGCCGGTGATCACGATCTCCGGCCGATGGCGACGCACGACCTCGGCGATCGCGCGCCTCAGCGGGACGCCGTACTCGAGGATGCCGTCGGGGAGGCCGAGGAAGTCCACGGTGTCGACGCCGACGATGCGTGCCGACTCGACCTGTTCGGCCTCGCGGACGGTGCGGGCCTCATCGGGGGCCATGCCGTCGATGCCGGCCTCGCCGCTGGTCACCATGCAGTAGACGACGTCCTTGCCCTGCCGGGTCCAGCGGGCGATGGCGGCGGCTGCGCCGAACTCGAGATCGTCGGGGTGAGCGACGACGCAGAGCGCCCGCTCCCAGTCCTCGCTGAGGGATTCCAGTGGCTCCATGCCACCGAGCATGGCACGGTTGTGCGGTGATCGGCATCGTCGAAGTTGACCCATCGGACGAGGCAGCGCTGCGTGCCTACTGGGAGACCGAGCAGACCGCGATCCGGGCCGACCGCCCGCACGCACTGCTCCGGACCTGGGACATGCTTCTGAAGGACGCCCAGTCGCCCGGCCGCTACTACCGCCGCCGTCTGCTGGCCGCGCGTGACGGCGACGTCACCGTCGCGACGGCCGAGATCGGCGGTTTCGTCGAGGACAACACCCACCTCGCCGACCTCGAGATCAACGTGCTGCCCGACCGACGTCGTGAGGGCATCGGCCGCGCGGTGTACGACGACGCGATGCGCCGCTGCGCAGAGCAAGGTCGCACCACGGTCTGTGGGGAGCTCCACGTCCCGATGGGCACCGAACCTGTGGCCGCTGCGCCGTACGCCTTCGCCACGGCCATGGGTCTGGCCGAGGTGCACGCCGAGGACCACTTGGTGTTGCCGCTGCCGGTCGACGACGGCCATGTCGCGGTGCTTCGCACGGCCGCGGAGGCCAAGGCGGCCGAGTACGAGATCATCACGTGGGGCGACGTCTGCCCAGACGACTACATCGAGGCGTTCTGCGCGTTGCGCACCCGGATGGACAGCGACGTACCGATCGGCGAGGTCGACTACCAGCCGGTCGTCTACACCGTCGAGCGGCTGCGCACGTCGGAGGAGCGGGTCGCCAAGCTGTACGGCTCGGTCGTCTCGGCGGCTCGCCGTCGCCGCGACGGCGTCTTCGCCGGCTACTCGCAGGTCTACGTCCCGCACGGCGAGCCCGACGTGCTCCAGGACGACACCCTCGTGATGCCTGACCACCGCGGCCGCCGCCTCGGCACCCTGCTCAAGCTCGCGACGCTCGGCGTACTCACCGAGGAGTACCCCGCCTCGACCTCGATCCACACCTGGACCGACCCCGACAACCACGCCATGCAGCGCACCAATCGCGACTTCGGCTTCCGTGCCGTCGAGCGGATGTACGAGATGCAGGTCAAGCGCAGTTGAGGGAAGGTCGCTGACGTTTGACTGCCCGCCAACGTGGCACCATCCCGGGCATGACGCAACGGGTGGGCCTTGTGGTGGCGGCGTTGGTGCTGTTTGCCACGGGCTGCGGAGACGAGGGTGACGTGAGCGGCACCGACAAGTCAGCCGCGTGGCGGACGAGTACCGATCCGGTGACCACGAGCGGCCTTGCCTGGGCGGCCGGCTCGACCGTGCACCTGTCCGATGGCACGCAGATCGACACAGGCGGCTTCGTCCGCTCGTTCGTGGTCGCCGGCGACGGGGTCTTCTTCGTCCCGGCCGACAGCGAAGAGGACGCGGGATTGGCCGATTTTCCCGTCGAGGAGTTGAAGTTCGGCTTGCCGGGAGAGTCGCCGACTGGGACGGGCCTGACGCTGTCGGGCTGGCTGCTGGCTGGGTCTCCGGACGGGCGCTATCTCGCGGCCATCGACACGACCTCGGGCGAGAAGGACGATTTCGGTACGCCGCAGGCGACCGTGCTTGCCTTCGATCTGCAGACCGGCGAGCGGGTCATCGACTCCACGTTGGGCATGGGCGACCCGGACGAGGACGACTTCGCCGATGGGTACAGCGAAGTGGAGCTGCAGATCCTGTCCATGACCAACGAGAGCGTCTCCGTCGGGGCGTTTGGCAACTTCGTCTTCGACCTGACAACGGGGGAAGGTAGGGAGCTCGAGGAGGGCGAAGGAGGGCCTACGGTCGACGACGAGCTGACCAGCCCAAGCGGGGAGTGGCGAATCGAGAATCCCGAGGAGGGATCAGACCGGATCGTGGGCGCCGACGGCCGCAAGGTCGCGTTGGACCCCGGCACGCCGCGTTGGTTGGTCTCGTGGTGGGCCGACGACGAGACGGCCGTCGGTGCCGTCATCTCCGGACCAGGCGCGGGCAACCGGGTCGAGCCGGGAGACACCGCGGCGTTGATGACGTGCGTTGTGCCCTCCGGTGAGTGTCAGGTCTTCGAGGATTCCGCCGGACAGAAGGTCGTGTTTCCGGACGCGTTCAACGGTCCCGATGCGATCACTCTCCCCCGGGGCGGTGCCGCGTGACCGATCCGGAGATCGAATACCAGCGACTCGTCTCGGGTGACGCGGCCGCCCTCCGGTCAGCCGCCGAAACCCTCGAGTCGCCGATGAAGCAGCTCGACAGCGCCCGGACCGAGATCGCCGATGCCTGCATCACCCCCGTGTGGATCGGCTCGGCCGCCAACGCATTCCAGGATCGCGCGCTCGGCCTGCGTCAGGGCGTCGCTTTGACCCGGGCCGTGATCGGCCGCGCTCGCGGGGCGCTGGAGACCAGCGCATCGGCGTACGACCTCGCAGTCGACAACGCCGACTACTACATCGGGTTCTGGCGCAACCGCCCGACGCTCCCGCCGGTCATCGAGGAGCTCTTCGCCCGGGTGGTCAATGCCCGTCTGTTGTCGGTCGGAGTTGCCTACAACGGGCAGCTGGCTGGCGTGTCGGCCGTGCTGACCGGAGAGGACGTCGATCTCGACGAGCTGGACGAGGACACCCGGAGTGGGTGGAGAAGGGGTTGGCGAAGAACGAGGACTGGCTGGATGGCAACGACAGCGGCCTCGGGCCGATCATCCCCAACACCGCGGCAACCGGCGATGATCGCGGGCTGGTCCCGCAAGGCCTGGGCTATGTCCCCGGCAATGGACGCCACCCGGGGACGCTGCTGCAGGGATACGACTCCGAGAACGGGCCGTTCATGGCGCTGATCGATGAGGCGACCGGGCGAGAGATCGGGGACGTCAAGCTCGGGAGCGACTACCTGGATTCACGCGGGATACCCGAGACGACCGGCCAGCCCACGCATGCGGGTGGGGTTACGGTCGACGGAGACAACGTCTACGTCACCGACAAGGGAACGATGTACACCTACTCGCTCAGGGCTCTGCGTGGGGCCGGGCCCGGCGAGACCGTGCCGCAGTCGGCGCCGGCTCAGAAGGGGCTTGACGGAGGTTCCTACTCGGCCATGAAGGACGGCAAGCTCTACCTGGGTGACCACGGTGCGAGCACGATGCATATCTACGAAAAGAACTCCTCGGGCGGCTGGGACAAGATCGACACCGTCAAGACCCCGGACGAGTGTCAGGGCGTCCTCGTGCGCGACGGCGAATACGTCTTCAGCTCTTCATACGGCCGCGACAATGACAGCTCACTGATCGTCCAGAACAGGTACGACGAGACCGACGGCAGCGACTCCTACACGCTGCCCAACATGTCGCAGGGCGTAGTGGAGGTCGACGGCGAACTCGTCGTGACCTACGAGTCCGGCGCGGAGGAGTACGACCACATGGAGGGCAACTTCGGCTGGCTCTGGGGGGTCGATGACGAGGACAGCCTCTGGGCCAACCCCTACATGACGCGCACGCCACTGTCCGAACTCGGCCTCACCGAGGACTTCGAGGTGGAGCCCGCCACGCTCGAGAAGGCCGCGCACAATCTCGACTCGCCTGCTTCGACCTTGGCGTCGGCCGCATCGATTCTCGACAGCGTGCTCGTGCAGGCGCATCTGTTCGGTGAGGTGCCGAAGGCCGCTGGCGTCAGCAAGGCCGTCAACCAGCTCGTCGAGTTCTCGTCCGGCAGCGTGCGGACGGGGGCGAAGGCGGTCGGCCTGGCCGGTGACAACCTCGTGGCAGTCGCCAGCGACTACCTCACCACGGACGGTCACGTCGGCTCGGGCTTCAGGAGCGGAACACCTCACTGAGCTGGCTGGGGCCGGGTGGGGCTCGAACCCACCATCCAGAGGTCATGAGTCCTTGGCTACTCAGGGCGCGGCGGGTCTGCTCACCCGGAGCCAGCGCGCCAGGACCACGCAAGTCCCTGGCCCAAGGCAGGCCACGGAGCTCCGACCTGGGCACCCGGGGTCGATCGAGACGACTCACGAGCGTCAGCATGCCGCCTGACACGTCGAAGACCGGTCAAAGCGACGGACTCGCGAAGTGGAGAGACCGGCGGTCAAGCCAGCGTGGTGATGCTGCGCGATAGGACTCGTACTCGTCTCCGAACCTGTCCAGGAGGGCGGATTCCTCTGCCTCCACCTGGAGCCGGTCGATGACCACCACGAAGCCAGCGACGGGGACCAAGGCACGCCAGGAGCCTCGAGACAGTGCGTGCGCGACGAGCAGTCCGGCCAAGCCGACGTACATGGGATTACGACTTATCGAGTTGGCGCCAGCGGTGACGAGGAACGTCGCCCGATCGGGGTGGAACGGCTCGAGGGTCGTCCCACGATGACGGAACTGCCCGGCGGCCGAGCCGGCCATCGCCACGGACACCGCGGCGACGGTCGCCGCCACCGCGGCGCGACCGGGGTTCGGCGGGGACGCACGCGTCAGCGCCCGCTGAGCCACGGCGGCGGCGAGCGCCAGCAGGGGAGGAGGAACACGCACCATGTCCACCACCCTGCTCCCGAAGCGCGAGACTGTCGAGTAGAGGTGTCGGGTCTGCCCTTGCAGGCACCAGCCGTCAGGCAGTCGTTTCGCCTACCTTTGCACGCTGCTGACGACGCGCCCCGCGTCACCAGAGGCGCGGACCGGACACCCAGGGACCGGGCTGGGTGATTGTTGAACGAGTCGTGCAGTGGTGAGCTGTTCGATGAATTTCAGGCCGAGATCCGCACACGGACAGACACAAGCATCCGGTGGTGTCCCTCCCCGTCCATCGGCGTCCAAGGAGGTCCGGCCATGTCCTGCCGAGCCAGGACCTCGATGTCGAGTGGGGCGGGTGGGGCTCGAACCCACGACCCAAGGAGTCCTGCGTACCCTGATAACGCAGGGCCACTTAGGCTCATCGCTGAGCGCAAATCGGGTTCGGTCCACCGGACCTTCATCACTCGGGATCACCGTCATTCCCCACATTCGTGGGGAGTTTGTCGGGAATAAGTCGCCACCGTCGTAACGTGCCAGTCATGACGGATCATGCACAGGACGACCTCGACGCACTCGACGCCAACGTGCGCGGCCACGTCGAGCGAGTCTGGCCTGAGGTCGTCGCGTGGAACGAGCGCCTAACCAGCAACTTCCTGCCGCAGCCGGGGAGCGACCTTGCTGCGGATGATCTGCAGGTGCCGGACATGTGGGTTTCTCACGTGGCTTGGCTCGGTCTCGCGACCGGTTCGCAGCACCTAATGAGCAGCATCCGATGTCTGACTGCCTTCGGACCCGTCGTCATGTCGCTGCAGTCCATGCTTCGCACCGCAATCTGGGGCGGAGCCCAAGCGGTGTGGCTACTGGCTCCGGACGAGAGCGACGAACGCATCAGGCGAGCCCTCCGAGTGCACTTCTACTCGAAGGACAACTACCGCAAGTGGCTCAACACCTTCGACGAGGCGAACCCGTCAACCTGGGACCCCTCCGGGCTACAGCGCGCAAAGACTTCTGTGTCAGAGCACTTGAAGGCCATCGGCAAGCAAGCCAAGGTCGATCAGACGAGAGTGGTGAAGGACGTAGCCGCGCTGGTGTACGCCGGACAGCCAGACGCAGTCGTTGACTGCGAGCGTGGTTGGCGCTCGCTGGGTGCGATCGCTCACGCGCTGCCCTGGGAACTCCAAACACGTGCCACAAGCGAGACCATTGCCAGTGAGGCCGGTCACGCAACGTCTCGGGTCACCGCTCGATGGGCCGAACTCGGCAGCGACCTCGGCTTCGCACATGAGTTCTTGCAGCGAGGCTGGGCGCTCCTAGACGAGCGCAGCGACGCTCACCAGTCAGGCGACGCCTGAGAACAAGTGGCTCACCGTTTCTAGTCTCACTGTCATTGCAGGAATTGATCCTGCCAAGATAAGGAACGCGCGGATGCTAGCGTTTCCCTCATCACCGGATAACACCAGTGATAGCGGCGGGACGATCCGGCATACGGAAACCTGGAACGCTCACGAGGTAAAGTTCGGGAACGCGCAAGCACTATAGTTCTGTATCACTAAGGAAGTCTTTGACTCCCTTCGCGTCGATAGGTAGTTCGGCGAGGTCTCTAGCGGGCAAAGCAGAGGCAACCAATCCATGCAGGACGGACCCAAATGGTCCAGTCGATTGACGACCCTGCCCGATCCACAAGGAGTTACTTCTATGAACACTACCCCACGAGTTCCAATGTTGAACGCTGCTCAAGTCGCAGCGTACCTCCACACCACGCCGGGAAAGTTGGCTAACGACCGATCCGCAAATATCGGACTCCCTTTCGTGCGCATTGGTTCCTCGATTCGCTACCGTCTCGAGGACATTGATAATTACCTCAATCGGAACACCGTCCAACCACTAAGCGCGTGAGCATGACTCGGAAGTCTGACGACCTGGGCACCCTCACAGAAGACATGGCGGCGAGCATCCTGCAACAGGTTGCTCGTCTTCCGACGCTCGATTCCGTCGAGCGCGGGCACGTCCTACACGCCGTTCTCGACCGTTGCGAGGAGACCGGGGGGCGGGTGCCCCCCGCATGAGTCGGAACGTGAGCCTTGACGTCATCTGGGCAATCCGCGACTGTCGCACGCTCAATGCGCAGGAGAAGGCGCTCCTGTTCGCCATTGAGTCACGAGGCGTCCACTACGGAACCTGGGAGACCGTCGCCGCTGACGCCGGGATGAAGAAGGATGGCTACTACAGGTGGCGCGGCGAACTTGAAGCCAAGGGCGTCCTGTCCGTCACCGAGCGCCCTGGCAAGACGACAGTGCACCAAGTCAATGCCGCCTGGTTCGACAATGAGACCCTTGCGGGAATCCAGAATGAGGTTTCCGGGAAACCCGGAAACACCCTTCCGGAAATCCAGAATGACCCTTCCGGGATATCCGTAATGAAAGGTATCTATGAAGGGGACCACGTAAGTGGTCCCTTGAAGGCAACCACTCTTCCATTGCGGAACGAGAGACTTGTTCGCGCCGGCGATATTCCGTGGGACGAACCCGAATGGACTGAGCAGGACTGCGCTCCCTTGAACGCCTGGGATCGTGTCGCGTTGGAGCGCGCTGGCGCGCACTCTACTTAGATCGAACACGCCAACTTCTCCGGCGAAATGGCACCCCTCCGGGGTGCCCTCCTATCCCTCAATCCTCCGGTGGGAGTGAGGCACTGTGCAGCGCGCACCGCTTGCGCCGTTCCGGCGCGCCGGTCTGCGCTGCCCAGGAAATCCAACTATTGAAAGGAGCCATTACCTTGGCTACTGCAACGAAGAAGACGGCGCCGCACCTTGCGGCGCTCGCAAAGGCCGACGACCTCGACCAGCAGGAACAGGTAGCCCGAGCGAACAGGGACAAGGCACGGGCACACCTTGCCGACCTGCAGAACCGCAACCACTCCGGCGACCACACAGTGACCGGGCCCGACCTCACAAAAGCACGCGGCGAAGTTGAAGCCGCCGAGGGCCCTGCCGCACACGCTGCCCGGATGCTGGCCGAGGCACGCAACGATGCCGCCGCACTCCTGGCCCACCACACGGCAACGCAGGTCCGGGGCAACATCAAGTCGCACGACCGCGCCAAGGCGCAGCAGGAGGCTACTGCGGCCATCGTCAGCACCCTTGCCGGACTTGATCAGGCATTGACACGGCGACACGCTGACAGCGACACAGCGGGGCAGACGCTCGCTGACGCTGGCATCCCTCCCGGCCAGTGGATCAACGGGATTCGCTACCTCCCGGTCGGGTCGCTCGGTGGGACCGGCACCGTCGTGCCGGGACGGTTCAATGTGGAAGTTGAAACTGACGACGGGGGAACCGTCTGGTTGTCGAGCACGGGAAGCGCGCGGGACACAAGGCGTGAGCGCGACGTCATGATTCGGGATGTGCTGAGCGATGCCTTGCGCCCTGGAGGTCGCAAGTTGGTGGCCCGAGCATTCACCCGAGTGGCGGGCTAGTGGTTCGTGTCGTAACTGTCTAGATGGTTGTGGTCTGAAATCATGGGGGTATGGCGAATCGTCCTGCTCCGGCCCTTGTTCTGCGTGCTGGCGATCGCGAAGAGCTCGAACGTTGGACCCGGGCATCGACAGTGACGGCGTCTGCTGCGAAGCGTGCCCGGATCGTGTTGCTCGCGGACGACGGGGTGGCCAACACCCGGATCGCGGAGCTGGTCGACGCGACGGTGACCACGGTGTTGTTGTGGCGGCAGCGGTACCAGGCCAAGGGGTTGGTTGGTCTGGCTGATCAGCCGCGGTCTGGTCGTCCGCGGACGCTGGACCATCGTGCGATCGTGGCCGAGACCTTGAAGCCGCCGCCGAAGAAGCTGGGTGTCACGCACTGGTCCTCGCGACTGCTTGCCGAGCGTCTGAAGATCAGCAACACCTCGGTCGCCCGCGCGTGGCGGGCCTACGGGGTCAAGCCGTGGAAGGCCGAATCGTTCCGGTTCTCCACCGACCCCGAGCTGGCCGGGAAGGTCACCGACATCTGCGGTCTCTACCTCGCGCCACCACAGAACGCGATCGTGCTGTGCGTGGATGAGAAGTCCCAGATCCAGGCGCTGGACCGCACCGTCCCGATCCTGCCCATGCAGGAGGGGCGGATCGAGCGCCGATCCCACGACTACTACCGACACGGTACCTCGACCCTTTTCGCCGCCCTCGACATCGCCACCGGGCAAGTCACCGCCGCCCTCAAGCAACGGCACCGACATCAGGAGTTCCTGGCGTTCCTCAAGCAGATCGAACGGGCCTACCGACACGTCCTCGACAGCGACGGCGAGCCCGTCGAGCTGCACCTGGTGATGGACAACTACGCCGCACACAAACACACGAACGTCCGCGCGTGGCTCGAGAAGAACCCGCGGTTCAAGGTCCACTTCACCCCGACCCACGCCTCCTGGATGAACCTGGTCGAGGTCTGGTTCGGCATCGTCGAGCGACAAGCCATCCGCCGCGGAGTGTTCAAGTCCGTCAAAGACCTCAACACCAAGATCCGCACCTTCATCGACGGCTGGAACGACCGCTCCCACCCCTTCGTGTGGACAAAGACCGCCGAGGAAATCCTCAAGAAGGCCAACCGTCCAACAACTTCAAATCCGCGCCACTAGCCAGGGGGAATCAGAGGCGCTGCGGGCCGTTCTGCCACGTTCTCGTGACACTGGTGGGGGTCGGGGTCACCCGACCCTCATTGGTGCTTCTAGTACTCGTTCATGCGCGAACGGCCCGACAACTCGAGCCAAGGCTTGTTCTGGTGGGCGAACGAGAAATCGAGCAATTTCGACCCTGTGAGGGTGGCAAATTGGCAGCAGCAGTCCACTACCGATCCGGGCCGACAGTCGGACGGGGTCATACCCCCCGCCGTCCTGCTAGCGCGCTTCGTCCATGTCCTCTGTTGCTTTGCACCAGTCGTGGAGCGCGACGTTGAGTCGGTCCATCTCGGACGCAAGGTCCAGGGCTTGCTCCCAAGTACCGAGCAGGGTGCGTCCGGCCACACCCTTCTTGTGCCGGGAAATCCAAAGATTCGGTGCGCTCGAAACGTTGATCGCGCCGTGGATCACGCTATTGCGAAACTCAAGCAACTTGGGGAAGTCGTGCGCCTCGAAAGTCTCCCTCAGGCCCGTAGCCCGAGGACGGTCGAAGCGACGCGTCATCTGTTTCTCGAGCCCGCCCCAACCTTCGGCGTGGAGCGTGTCGTCAACGCCGTAGGGCACGCCATCGACTACGGCAATCGTCCTCTTGAGCCTTGATTCCAGATTGCCCGCACAGACCACGACGTGCCCAACGACCGTGTACAGAATCGTCAAGTCTTGATGCGACACCTCGGCTTCCATGACCGGAGCCTAGGCACTCACCGCGCCAGTCGTTGCCTAGCAAGTCGAACCGATTTGAACTATTCCCCACTTACGTCTACCGTCTAAAACCCACCCGGCAATGAGAGGAGTCCTCCCAATGGCTCGCCCCGTCAACCCGCCCTACACGTTGGGCAAGATCACCACCACGACCCACCCGACCCTGACGGGTCAGGTGCAGGCACGCGGCTACTTCAACGACGCCAACGGCAAGCGCCGTGAAGTCACGGCGAGCGGCAAGACCGAGCCCGCTGCAAAGCGAGCCCTCACATACAAGGTGGAGGACGCCCGTAAGGAGCACCGTGGAGGCGACGAGACCCTCCGGCAGGACACAAGGGTCAGCGTTGCGGCTGACGTGTGGCTCGACTGGAAACGTCGTCAGAAGACCAAGGGCAAGCCGCTGTCCCTACAGACGATCTACGACTACGAGGGATACGTACGCCGCTGCATCACGGGCAGCGTCCTCGCTGACCTGCCCCTGACCAAGGCCAATGACGTGGGCAAGATCGAGGCGTGGCTAACGGACATTGCTGACACCCGTGGCGAGACCGCTGCCAAGCAAGCGCGCAAGGTACTCGGGGGCATCCTGTCCCTTGCTGAGCGACGCGGGGCCATCCCTGCCAGCGTCATGCATCGCGTACACATGCCGGGATCGAAGGTCGGGAGCGCGGGCGACCGCAAGTGCACCGCCGAGGAGTGTGACTACGAATGCGGCAAGCGCCACCTAGACACCCGCCGCGCGTTCACTGCCGAGGAAGTGTCAGCCGTCATGGAGGCTGCCGAGGAGAGCGCGGCTGACATTGCCGACGTTGCGGCGTTCCTGTTCGGGACCGGAGCCCGAATCGCAGAAGCGTTGCACTGTGTGTTCTGGGATGACGTGGACCTCGACGCGGGAACCGTGCGGGTGCGGGGCACGAAGACCGCGCGTGCTGACCGGGTGCTCACCATCGCCGACGACCTCTGCGAGCGGCTTCGCCAGCGTGCCGCTCTCCACGGGACTCAGGGGCTCGTGTTCGGCGTGACTCGCTTCGCCAGCAAGGCCGGACAGCCGCGAGACCGCAACAACGTGTGCAAGTCGCTGCGCAAGGTCTTCGCAAAGGCGGGTGTGCCTTGGGCGGGCACGCACACGTTTCGTCGCACAGTAGCGACGTGGCTCGACGCAAACGGGGCAGCCCTCGCTGAGATTGCTAACCAACTCGGGCACGCGGACACCAACGTCACGGCCAACTACTTGGGCCGGACCGGGACACCGACGCGAGCCGCATCGGTCATGGTGCTGCCGACCGCTCGCCCGTTGCTCCAAGCGGTGTAAGTAGGGAGTAACTAGGGAACAGCCCCCGCCTACGGGCGGGGGCGTTCCTATTTACGCAGGTCAGCGCACTACGCTGTGGGGCGGGTGGGGCTCGAACCCACGACCCAAGGATTATGAGTCCTCTGCTCTAACCGGCTGAGCTACCGCCCCCGAGCCGGTCGACGGACAGGTGCAGGTCTTCCGGGTAGACGCGACCATATCGGTCCACCGTGATCACCCGGGAGCCCGGCTGGCGAGAGCTCACCAGCTGGCAGACGCTGCTCCATGGCGCGTCATCGGTGGCCCTTGCCCTGACCCCTGGTCTTGTTGTTGACCAGACCACGTCCTTCGCCTCGGCGTTCGCCCTGACCGATGGTGTTGCCACGGGCCTTTCCGTGGCCCTTGCCAAGCGCCTTGCCAAGCGCCTTGCTGTTGGCCTTGCCATTCGCCTTGGCACCATCAGCGCGCTTTCCGTGGTCCTCGCCCGGTCCGGTGCTGTCGGGCCTTGACGGTGACGAAGCAACCGGCGCCGTCGGAGAAGGTCGCGAGGACTCGACGGGCCGAGGTTTGGTCGGGGTCGGCTCGGACGACCACGGGGCCTCGACGAGTCCGACACCGTAGGCAACACCGAGGCCACCACCCACGGTCAGGACACACACGGCTGCGGCCAACGCGGCCAGCCGGGGGCGTCTGGTCCGCGGCCGGGCGTGCGGCACGGCCACCGACGCCGCCACCGATGCGAGGCGGTCGACGAACACGTCGTCCACAGCCGGCTCGCTGGTGTCGGCGCGCAGCGATCGCGCGACGTCCTTGCGCGACCGGAAGACTCTCACGTCCTAAACATGTCACGAGCGACCCCAATGGTTACGCTCGCCCGACTGACAAGCCGTTCGAGGGTTCCCGGGTTGCGCGTCCGATGATGACCCTGGCGCCCAGGCCGTTCGAGACGATAAGAGGTGCAACGGTGGCGGGAAAGCCCCCCGATGCCCTCGTGTCGGCCGCGCGTACCGGGGACCAGGCTGCCTGGCGGACGTTGTACGGCGCGCACGACCGCCGACTGACGGTGTGGCTCCGTTCTCTTCCCCACGGCGACGCTTCGGACTCCCCTGAAGACCTCGCGGCCGAGGCATGGCTGTTGGCGGCAGCAAAGCTGGGCGAGTTCCGGGGCTCTGACGACGACTTCGCCGGCTGGCTGTTCACCCTCGCGCGCAACCTTGCCGCGAACAGCCACCGGAAGGCGGTACGCCGCCGCACCGACCCCCTGCCCGTGGATGAGTCCGCGGATGCGGCCTGGGGGTTTGCCCGAGATGACGTCGCCCACGTTGACGCGCAGGACACCACCCGCGAGCTGCTCTCCCACCTCAGCAGGCGGGAGGCGGAAGTCGTCGCCTGCATCGACGTCGTCGGGCTCGATGTCGCCTCCACGGCGCGAGCGCTCGGGATGAAGCCCACAGCTGTACGAGTCGCGCGGCACCGTGCCCTCGGCCGACTTCGGAGAATCCTGTCCCGACCCGACAGCGCACCCTGAACCGGCTCGCTCGGCCCTCCCGCTCCCGGATGTAACGCGTTCCGGTGCCCGCGACATGACCCTGATGAACCCACCATGAGTCAGACACACGCCAAGGAGCACTCCATGCGCACATCCACCCGTATCGCCGGTTCAGTTGCCGGACTCGCCCTCGCCCTCGGCTCGTTCAGTGCCGCCTCGGCAGCCTCTGACGAGCCGGCACCCTGCGAGCAGCAGCAGACGCACGTCGACAAGGCTGTGGTTGCGCTCGCGAAGGTCACGGCCGTCTTCCAGCGTCAGCAGGACAAGGTCAAGACCGCCAAGGACGAGGTCAAGGACGCCGCCACGGCCGCCAAGCGCGCCGACGCCAAGGAGCACGTGTCCGAGGTCAAGGCGAAGCTCGACCACACCGCCAAGGCCAAGAAGGCACAGCAGCAGCGTCTGGCCAAGGCGCAGGAGCGTCTCGCCACCTGCCTGGCCGAGCAGCCGCCCGCTGCCTGAGCGTCGTTAGCGGGTGCCGTCGGAGCGGGAGTGCGTGGCCTGGTAGTCCAGCAGCTGCGCACGACCGCGCGCCACTTCGTGCACGGCCGCGTCGAGCAGGGGAGCCGTGCCGTCGACGGTGCCGGAGTCCGCGAGCAGCTCGATGGCGCAGACGGCGTCCCGTGCTGCGATAAGTCCCAGGTTGCCGGCGCTGCCGCCGAGCCGGTGCGCACTGAACCGAAGCGCGTCGGCATCGGCGCTCAGTACGGCGTCGCGGATCGCGGCCAGCCCTGACTCGGCCCCGGTGATGAAGCTGCCGATGGCGCGGTCGAGGTACGTCGTGTTGCCCGGGTCCATGTCGCGCAGCATGTCGAGGCGGCCGAGGTCGACGCCGTCCACGACCCGCGAGGCTGGTTCGTCGACATCGGAGTACGACGACACCGCTCCGTCGAGCCAGCTCGCCAAGGTCCGAGCCAGCGCCTCCGGGTCCACCGGCTTGGTCAGGAAATCGTCCATGCCGGCCTCGAGACACCGCTCGCGCTCACCGGGCACGGCGGCCGCCGTCATCGCGATCACCGGCACGCGCGGCCCGTCGTCGAACCGGCTGCGCACCTCGCGGGTTGCCGCCAGGCCGTCCATGCGCGGCATCTGCACGTCCATCAGGATCAGGTCGTGGCGGAGCGGGTCGTAGAGCTTGAGAGCGGCGAGCCCATCGTCCGCCGTCTCGGCGGCGTAGCCGAGCGCCTCAAGCAGCCCCACGGCCACCATCTGGTTGACAGGATTGTCCTCGACGACGAGCACGCGTCGGCGTTCACCCTCGGGCAGGTCACTCACCGACGACAGTGCCTCCGACCGGGTAGCACCGAGCACAGGCCCACCCCTCGGCACCGCGAGTGATGCGGTGAACCAGATGTGGCTACCCACTCCGCGCTGGCTCTCGAACCCGATCTCGCCGCCGAACGCCGTCACGATCTCGCGCGAGATCGCCAGGCCCAGGCCCGTGCCGCCGAAGACCCGCGTGGTCGACGTGTCGGCCTGTTGGAACGGCGCGAACAGCACCTCGGGGTCCGCGTCGGTGCCGACCCCGGTGTCGCGTACGTCGACGCGCAGCGTCCAGCCGTCGTCGTACTTCGTCGCGCTCACGCGTACGACGACCGCGCCCTCGCGTGTGAACTTCACGGCGTTCGATACCAGGTTCGACAAGACCTGCGATAGGCGCGTCGGGTCGCCGCTGACGACCTCGGGCACGTCGTCGCCGCACGATACGTCGACGACCAGCCCCTTCGACCTGCCGGCCGAGAGGATCGGTGTGATCGCACTGGCGACCACCGACCGCACGTCGAAGTCGATCGCCTCGAGCTCGAGGTGTCCGGCTTCGATCTTGGAGTAGTCGAGGGTCTCGTTGATCAGGCTCAGCAGGGCGCGGCCGGACAGCTCGACCCCGGACACCAGCCGCCGCTGCTCGGAACCGAGCTCGGAACGCATCAGAAGCGCGTTGAGGCCGAGCACACCGTTGAGAGGCGTGCGGATCTCGTGGCTGATCATGGCCAGGAAGTCCGACTTCTGGCGCGAAGCCTCCTCGGCGGCGTCCCGGGCCGCAGCCAGGACGCGGGCCGTCGCCTCACGCTCGGCCACCCGTCCGATCTGTACGGCGGCCTGCTCGGCCATGTGCTCGATCAGTGCCCGGCGGATGATCGGCGGCCTGGAGGTGATGACGTAGACCGTGCGCACCTCGCCCCCGTGGAGCACCGGGCAGGCGAGCGTCAGTCCCCGCTCGTCCCAGATCGACGTCTTCGCCCCGACGCACCGTGCCGCGAGACGCAGCTCCAGAGCCAGCGCTGTGGGGTCGAGGAGGTCGGCTGCCTGATCCGAGTCATCGACATAGAGCGGCGTCACGTCCCCGGCTTCGCAGACAAAGCCCCGGGCGCGCACCCAGTCGTCGTGCATCAGGATCAGGTTGCGTCCCTGGCGGAGCACCTCGGCCATGGTGCTCGCTTCGTTCGCGGCGCTGGCCAAGCCCTCCATGAGGGTGTTCTGCGCGATCCGGTCCTTGAGGGCCAGCTCGGCCTCGACCGTCTCCGTCACGTCCTGCAGGGTGCCGGCCAGCGCCACGACGTGTCCGTCGTCGTCTAGCGTGCACTCTGCCTGCAACCGGACCCAGATCGTGCCGTTGATCCCGCGTGCGCGGGCGACGAACCCGGCGTCTTTCCCGGTGGCCACTGCGGACGCGATGGTCGCTTCGAGATCGGGCCGGTCCTTCTCGTCCACGAGTGAGATCAAGTCTTGGTAACGCTGACCGAACGGGCCCAGGTCGAGCATGAGGAACAACCCGTCGGAGCCGGTGATCACGTCCCGGGCGATGTCCCAGCTGAAGCTGCCGATGCGTGCGATCCGCTGGGCCTCGGCCAGGCGCTCCTCACTGGCGGAGAGCTCGTCGACGATGCGCCGGCGATCGGTGTAGTCGGTCATGCGGTGCAGGACACCGGTGAGCTCGCCGTCGTCGTCGTACAACGGGGTCTCGCTGACCAGCACCCACAGCCGACTGCCGTCATCCCTGACGAACTGGACCTCGACGTCGGTCTCGTTGAAGTGTCCGTCGCACATGACGCGCAGGTGGTCGGCGAACTGTCGTTGTCCGTCAGCGTCGAGGAAGTCGAATGCCGTGCGTTCCAGGACCGTCTCGACCGGGAGGCCCATCAGTTCCGCACACGCGCGGTTGACGTACAGCAGCCGCGCATCGAGGTCGACGACCCAGATGCCGTCGCTGGATGTCTCGACGATCTCGCGGTACAGATGTGCCAGTTCCACGACGTGCTGTCCCCTCCCGACCAGTCGGCCACCACGATAACAATTGGGCACGCGGTGACACATGGGCTTCGACGAAGGTGGGCCCGCTCAGCTCTCGCCGTCGATGAGGAACGAGTCGCCCGACTTCACCAGCGTGAGCAGCACCGATTCCGGGCTGGTCGTCGACCCGGACTTCGTCTCGTAGGTGACGTCGTAGCTCACGGTCATGGCGTCCGGGTCGGCGTCGACATTGGTCACCGACGCACGCTCGATGGTGCCCCAGAACTTCTGGTACTGCCCGAAGCCCTTGCTCGCCACCTGGAACTGCGGCGTCAACCGCGGCCAGGCCGCCTTCGGGTCGGAGGTGGCAGTCTGCACGTAGTCCTCTACGAACGCCTCCATGGCCGCCGGATCCACCTGCGCAGGCGGCGACTCCGACTCCGCGGGCTCGGTCGGCGCGGACGAGGACTCCTCGGCTGCCGGGGGAGTGTTGTCCGTGTCCGTGCCGCCCATCTGGCTCGCGGCGAACGCGATCGCCCCGATCAGCAGGAGCCCCAGCAACGCCACCAGCCACGGCGTGTATGACCGCCGCTGAACCGGCGCCGCAGCCACGGGCGCCACAGGTGTTGGCGCCAACACCTCCGTGTGCGACTCCGGTACGGCGACCGGCCGGGCCGCCGTCGCCGTCGCCGTCGCCGTCGCAGTCGGCTCGGGCACCGGGACCGTCTCCCCGCGCTCGGCCAGGAAGTCGCGCACCTGCGCCATCGACCAGCGATGCACCGGGTCGGTCGCCATAGTGTTCTCGAGCAGCGGCGCCAGCCAGCCCGCGTCGTCGAGCCGCGGCGGCGCCTCGTTGACGATGCGGTACATCGCGCCCAGCACGTTCTCGCCCACGTCGTACGGCGGCCGACCGGCGAGAGCGTGGAACAGCGTCGCGCCCAGCGACCACACGTCGGCAGCGGCAGTCGCCGTCTGCCCCGAGGCAACCTCGGGGGAGAGGTAGGCGGGGGAGCCGGTCACGAGCCCGGTCTGCGTCAACGACGCGTCGGCCTCGGCGCGGGCGATCCCGAAGTCGGTGAGCTTGGCCTGGCCGTCGCCGGTGAGCAGGATGTTCGACGGCTTCACGTCACGGTGCACGATGCCGGCGGTGTGTGCGGCGGCGAGCGCGTCGGCGGTCTGCCACAGGATCTGCGCCGCCCGGTCGGGGCTCATCGGTCCGTCGGCGCGGATGACCTGCGCGAGGCTCGAGCCCTCGACGTACTCCATCACCAGCCACTGCACGTCCTGCTCCTCGACCAGGTCGTAGATCGACACCACGTGCGGGTGGTTGAGTCGCGCTGCCAGTCGCCCCTCGCGCTCGGCGCGTTCGAGGTCGGGCGTCTGCGCACCGGGCATCAGCCCGACGCGCTTGAGAGCGACGTCGCGGTGCAACACCTCGTCGCGGCCGAGATAGACCGCGCCCATCCCGCCACGTCCGATCTCGCGGTCGACGGAGTACCTGCCTGCAATCACGTTCGCCACCCTAAGAGGCGCCGCGCGTCCCGGCACCATCTGACAGGGTGGTGCCGTCCGGCACGCCGTGCCGGCCACACCGAGAGGATCCACCGTGTCGAGCCCGAACATCCTGGACGACTTCGAATGGCGCGGGCTCATCGCGCATTCGACCGACCTCGACGCGCTGCGTGCTGCGCTGGGCGAGACCAACGTCCGGTTCTATGTCGGTTTCGACCCGACGGCGCCGAGCCTCCACATGGGCAACCTGCTCCAGATCGTCACGGCCAGACGGTTGCAGGACGCCGGCCACACGCCGTACCTGCTCGTGGGCGGCGCCACCGGCATGATCGGTGACCCGAAAGACTCCGGCGAGCGCGTCCTCAACTCCCTCGACACGGTCAAGGGATGGGTCGAGAAGGTGCATGACCAGATCGCGCCGTTCCTCTCGTTCGAGGGCCGCAACGCCGCCACCATGGTCAACAACTACGACTGGACCGCGTCGATGTCGGTCATCGACTTCCTGCGGGACGTCGGGAAGCACTTCCCGGTCAATCGGATGCTGGGTCGCGACACCGTCAAGCGTCGTCTCGAGTCGGGCATCAGCTACACCGAGTTCTCCTACGTCCTGCTGCAGTCGATGGACTACCTCACCCTTCACCGCGACCACGGCATCACGCTCCAGTTCGGTGGGTCCGACCAGTGGGGCAACATCACCGGGGGAGCGGAGCTGATCCGGCGCGCGACGGGTGAGCACGTGCACGCGTTCGCGACGCCGCTCGTGACGCGCGCCGACGGCACCAAGTACGGCAAGACCGAGGCGGGCGCGCTCTGGCTCGACGCGGAGATGATGGCGCCGTACGCCTTCCACCAGTTCTGGCTCAACGTCGAGGACGAGAAGGTGGTCGAGATGCTTAGGCTCTTCACGTTCCTCTCCCACGACGAGATCGACGACCTGGCGGCGCAGACCGCCGAGAAGCCGTTCCTGCGGAAGGCCCAGAAGCGGCTGGCCGACGAGGTCACGACCTTCGTCCACGGCGCGGCCGAGACCACAGCGGCCAAGGACGCCGCCGGAGCCCTGTTCGGCGGCGGCGAGCTGCACTCCCTCAGTACGACGACGCTCGGTGCCGCCCTGCGCGAGGCGGGCTCGGCCGCGGTCGACCGTGCTGGGGGACTCCCGTCGATCGTCGACCTGCTTGTCACGACCGGGCTGGCCGCCAGCAAGGGAGAAGCGCGACGCACAATCGGTGAGGGCGGCGCCTACCTCAACAACGTGCGCGTCGAGGATCCTGACACGGTACCCAGCGAGGACGACCTGATCGGCGGCACTTGGCTCGTGCTGCGGCGCGGCAAGAAGAAGCTTGCCGGGGTCGAGGTCCGCTGAGTTCGCTCGCGAGTCGGTGTCCGACGCGCGCGGGACGATGCCCGATCGGCCTCTGACCTGCGCAAACGCACATGTGGTCGCCGTCACGTTCGTTGGATTTGCACGTGTCCGAGCCTTCACCTAATGTTCTCCGAGTCGCCAGGGAGCGGCGGGGAGCAAGATCGAGAGATCGGGTTCCCGGCCCCGGGTAGACCAACCCACCACCACACCTCAACCGAGGTCGATGAGTGTGCGCTTCGGCGGCCTCGTCAAAACTCGGGGCCAATGTGGTGCGCCAGCTTGCTGGCAGGGAAGGCCGGAATGCCCGCCGATTTGCATCGGCGCAATACCAGCCGCTAAGTTTTAACCAGCAGCACCGCAGCTTGACCCTCACAAGGGCGATGGCACGGATAGCGTCTGATTCTTGAGAACTCAACAGTGTGTCATAGTCGACGAATTAGTTTGTTATGCCCTTCGGTTTTTTTGTTGGGTTTTGTTTTTTTCGGCAATGATTCTGGCGATAATGCTGGGGTTTGTTTGTCGGGAGCAAGTTTTCTACGGAGAGTTTGATCCTGGCTCAGGACGAACGCTGGCGGCGTGCTTAACACATGCAAGTCGAGCGGTAAGGCCCTTTCGGGGGTACACGAGCGGCGAACGGGTGAGTAACACGTGAGTAATCTGCCCTTCACTCAGGGATAACTTCCGGAAACGGTGGCTAATACCTGATATGACCGGTCCATGCATGTGGGTTGGTGGAAAGTTCTGGCGGTGAAGGATGTGCTCGCGGCCTATCAGCTTGATGGTGGGGTAATGGCCTACCATGGCTTCGACGGGTAGCCGGCCTGAGAGGGTGACCGGCCACACTGGGACTGAGACACGGCCCAGACTCCTACGGGAGGCAGCAGTGGGGAATATTGGACAATGGGCGAAAGCCTGATCCAGCAACGCCGCGTGAGGGATGACGGCCTTCGGGTTGTAAACCTCTTTCAGTATCGACGAAGCTGCATCTTTTTGGGTGTGGTGACGGTAGGTACAGAAGAAGCACCGGCCAACTACGTGCCAGCAGCCGCGGTAATACGTAGGGTGCGAGCGTTGTCCGGAATTATTGGGCGTAAAGGGCTCGTAGGCGGTTTGTCGCGTCGGGAGTGAAAACACTGGGCTTAACTCAGTGCTTGCTTCCGATACGGGCAGACTAGAGGTATGCAGGGGAGAACGGAATTCCTGGTGTAGCGGTGAAATGCGCAGATATCAGGAGGAACACCGGTGGCGAAGGCGGTTCTCTGGGCATTACCTGACGCTGAGGAGCGAAAGTGTGGGGAGCGAACAGGATTAGATACCCTGGTAGTCCACACCGTAAACGTTGGGCGCTAGGTGTGGGGCCTATTCCATGGGTTCCGTGCCGCAGCTAACGCATTAAGCGCCCCGCCTGGGGAGTACGGCCGCAAGGCTAAAACTCAAAGGAATTGACGGGGGCCCGCACAAGCGGCGGAGCATGCGGATTAATTCGATGCAACGCGAAGAACCTTACCTGGGTTTGACATACACCGGAAAGCTGCAGAGATGTGGCCCCTTTTGTCGGTGTACAGGTGGTGCATGGCTGTCGTCAGCTCGTGTCGTGAGATGTTGGGTTAAGTCCCGCAACGAGCGCAACCCTCGTTCTATGTTGCCAGCATGCCCTTCGGGGTGATGGGGACTCATAGGAGACTGCCGGGGTCAACTCGGAGGAAGGTGGGGATGACGTCAAGTCATCATGCCCCTTATGTCCAGGGCTTCACGCATGCTACAATGGCCGGTACAAAGGGCTGCGATGCTGTAAGGCGGAGCGAATCCCAAAAAGCCGGTCTCAGTTCGGATTGGGGTCTGCAACTCGACCCCATGAAGTCGGAGTCGCTAGTAATCGCAGATCAGCAACGCTGCGGTGAATACGTTCCCGGGCCTTGTACACACCGCCCGTCACGTCACGAAAGTCGGCAACACCCGAAGCCAGTGGCCCAACCCGTAAGGGAGGGAGCTGTCGAAGGTGGGGCTGGCGATTGGGACGAAGTCGTAACAAGGTAGCCGTACCGGAAGGTGCGGCTGGATCACCTCCTTTCTAAGGAGCACACGCCCCGACCCTCACCGTTCGTGTGGGGGCGCATGGTGGTGTTCACTAGTGGAATCGTCGATGAATCGCTTGGTCCCTTGGTGGGGTCGAGGTCCTCAGTACTATCCCCTCGTGGGTGTCTCTTCGGAGGCGCGGACGGGGTGGGTGTGGAACCTGGGTCTTGGTCTGGTTGGGGGGCGTGGGTGGTGGCACACTGTTGGGTCCTGAAGAATCAGGCATCCCCAGCCCGGTGACGGGTTCTCGGTGAAACGGGTTCTCGGTGACGGGTGGGGTGTGTGGTTTTTCGGTGTGAATGGTCCTCCTTTGTCCTGTGTTCGCCGGTTGGTGGGTGTGGGGGGTTGGTGGGGTTGTTGTTTGAGATCTGGATAGTGGACGCGAGCATCTGTCGTCACCGGTTTGATTGGCTGGTGGCGGCTGTAAGTATGTGTATCCCCTGCTCGACTCTTCATGTGGCTGGCCTGTTGTTTGGGTTGGTGGGTGTGGGGTGGTGTGGGGGTGCTGGTCTTTTGTAGTTGAGTTGTTTTGACGTTGTTGAGACAAGCTATGAAGGGCACATGGTGGATGCCTTGGCACCAAGAGCCGATGAAGGACGTAGGAGCCTGCGATAAGCCCTGGGGAGTTGGCAACCGAGCTGTGATCCGGGGGTGTCCGAATGGGGAAACCCAGCTGGAGTCATGTCCAGTTACCCTTGCCTGAACACATAGGGCGAGTGGAGGGAACGTGGGGAAGTGAAACATCTCAGTACCCACAGGAAGAGAAAACAATTGTGATTCCGAGAGTAGTGGCGAGCGAAATCGGATGAGGCCAAACCATGCTCATGTGATACCCGGCAGGGGTTGTGAGTGTGGGGTTGTGGGACGTGTCTTGTTGTTGCTGCCGCGATGACGCAGAGTAAGAAATCACGTGTGAAGTTGAAGTCGGTTGGAAAGCCGGGCCGTAGAGGGTGATAGCCCCGTAGACGTAAGTGCGTGACTCTGTTGATGTGTTCCCAAGTAACACGGAACCCCTGAAATTCCGTGTGAATCTGGCGGGACCACCCGTTAAGCCTAAATACTCCTTGGTGACCGATAGCGGACAAGTACCGTGAGGGAAAGGTGAAAAGTACCCCTGGCGGGGAGTGAAATAGTACCTGAAACCATGTGCCTACAATCCGTCGGAGCGAGAACTTGTTTCTTGTGACGGCGTGCCTTTTGAAGAATGAGCCTGCGAGTTTGCGTTGTGTTGCGAGGTTAACCCGTGTGGGGAAGCCGTAGCGAAAGCGAGTCCGAATAGGGCGTTTGAGTAGCGCGATCAAGACCCGAAGCGAAGTGATCTATCCATGGGCAGGTTGAAGCGCGGGTAAGACCGCGTGGAGGACCGAACCCACTTAGGTTGAAAACTGAGGGGATGACCTGTGGATAGGGGTGAAAGGCCAATCAAACTTCGTGATAGCTGGTTCTCCCCGAAATGCATTTAGGTGCAGCGTCGCGTGTTTCTTGCCGGAGGTAGAGCACTGGATAGCTAATGGGCCCTACAAGGTTACTGACGTTAGCCAAACTCCGAATGCCGGTAAGTGAGAGCGCGGCAGTGAGACTGCGGGGGATAAGCTCCGTAGTCGAGAGGGAAACAGCCCAGACCATCAGCTAAGGCCCCTAAGCGGTGACTAAGTGGAAAAGGATGTGGAGTCGCAGTGACAACCAGGAGGTTGGCTTGGAAGCAGCCACCCTTGAAAGAGTGCGTAATAGCTCACTGGTCAAGTGATTCCGCGCCGACAATGTAGCGGGGCTCAAGTCATCCGCCGAAGCTATGGCATTCACGCGTTAGCCCAGCATCGACTTGATCGGTGTTCAGGTGTGTGGATGGGTAGGGGAGCGTCGTGTCGCGAGTGAAGCAGCGGAGTGATCCAGTTGTGGACGCGACACGAGTGAGAATGCAGGCATGAGTAGCGAATCACATGCGAGAAACATGTGCGCCGAATGATCAAGGGTTCCAGGGTCAAGCTAATCTGCCCTGGGTAAGTCGGGACCTAAGGCGAGGCCGACAGGCGTAGTCGATGGACAACGGGTTGATATTCCCGTACCGGCAAAGTAGCGCCCATGACGAACCTGGTGATGCTAACCATCCGAAACTCATCGGACCGGACCCTTCGGGGCGAGGCTGGTGAGCGGAGCGTGGGACCCGAACTGGTAGTAGTCAAGCGATGGGGTGACGCAGGAAGGCAGTCCAACCACGGCGATGGTAGTCCGTGGCCAAGAGTGTAGGGCGAACGGTAGGCAAATCCGCCGTTCATGTGCCTGAGACTTGATGGGGACCCAATTGGGGAAGTGGATGATCCTATGCTGTCGAGAAAAACCTCTAGCGAGCTATGCGCCGCCCGTACCCCAAACCGACTCAGGTGATCAGGTAGAGAATACTAAGGCGATCGAGATAACCATGGTTAAGGAACTCGGCAAAATGCCCCCGTAACTTCGGGAGAAGGGGGGCCGGATCCGTTAACACCCTCGCGGTGTGAAGCGGTGAAGGCCGCAGAGACCAGGCCCAAGCGACTGTTTACTAAAAACACAGGTCCGTGCGAAGTTGTAAGACGATGTATACGGACTGACTCCTGCCCGGTGCTGGAAGGTTAAGGGGACCGGTTAGACCTTGAGTCGAAGCTGAGAACTTAAGCCCCAGTAAACGGCGGTGGTAACTATAACCATCCTAAGGTAGCGAAATTCCTTGTCGGGTAAGTTCCGACCTGCACGAATGGAGTAACGACTTGGGCGCTGTCTCAACCGTGGACTCGGCGAAATTGCACTACGAGTAAAGATGCTCGTTACGCGCGGCAGGACGGAAAGACCCCGGGACCTTTACTATAGTTTGGTATTGGTGTTTGGTTCGGCTTGTGTAGGATAGGTGGGAGACTGTGAAGCATTCACGCCAGTGAGTGTGGAGTCAACGTTGAAATACCACTCTGGTCGTACTAGATGTCTAACCTAGGTCCGTAATCCGGATCAGGGACAGTGCCTGATGGGTAGTTTAACTGGGGCGGTTGCCTCCTAAAATGTAACGGAGGCGCTCAAAGGTTCCCTCAGCCTGGTTGGCAATCAGGTTTCGAGTGTAAGTGCACAAGGGAGCTTGACTGTGAGACAGACATGTCGAGCAGGGACGAAAGTCGGAACTAGTGATCCGGCGCCAGCATGTGGAAGCGGCGTCGCTCAACGGATAAAAGGTACCCCGGGGATAACAGGCTGATCTTCCCCAAGAGTCCATATCGACGGGATGGTTTGGCACCTCGATGTCGGCTCGTCGCATCCTGGGGCTGGAGTAGGTCCCAAGGGTTGGGCTGTTCGCCCATTAAAGCGGCACGCGAGCTGGGTTTAGAACGTCGTGAGACAGTTCGGTCCCTATCCGCCGCGCGCGCAGGAAACTTGAGAAAGGCTGTCCCTAGTACGAGAGGACCGGGATGGACGAACCTCTGGTGTGCCAGTTGTCCCGCCAGGGGCACGGCTGGTTAGCTACGTTCGGAAGTGATAACCGCTGAATGCATCTAAGCGGGAAGCACGTTTCAAGATGAGGTTTCCCACCGGGTTAACCGGGTAAGGCCCCCAGCAGAACACTGGGTTGATAGGCCGGAGGTGTACAGCAGCAATGCCTAGCCGACCGGTACTAATAGGCCGAGGGCTTGTCCCAACACCGTACAAAACCACTCAAACACGAGTGACCACGTACATACCGCGCACCCAAGATGAACCGCGTCCACTAATCAGATCCCAAACCACAAAACCACACCCCAACAACCACGGGGTGAACCACGGTTACACAAGTTTGGAACACCACAACACAACAAAACACCTGTGTGTCTGTGTTCCGCCAGAGTTACGGCGGCCATAGCGAAAGGGAAACACCCGGTCCCATACCGAACCCGGAAGTTAAGCCTTTCAGCGCCGATGGTACTGCAACCGAGAGGCTGTGGGAGAGTAGGACGCCGCCGGACATACACTCCGTAGAGGCCACCCGGATAGGGTGGCCTCTACGCCATTTGGGCCCCCCGTGTGCAGTCGCAGTGAGCAGTCCCCTGAAAGGTGAAGTCGTGGCCGAGGAACGTCGCAGTCAGCGCCCCAGTCGCCCCGGAAGTGGTGGGCGTCCCGGAAGCTCGAACGGTCGAGGCAAGCCTGAGCGCGGTGGTGCCCCCGGGCGTCCCGAGCGCGGTGGTCAACCGGACCGTGCGGGAGGTGGCCGTTCCGAACGTCCCACGGGCCAGCGGGGTGGTGGCCAGCGCAGCGGCGACTTCAACCGCCGCGACGATCGCCGTGGACCGCGCGAGGAGCGTGAGCCCCGCAGCGTCGACCAGGCGAAGTACGACGGCCCGGACCTGCCCGAGGAGATCACCGGGAAGGAGCTCGACGCTTCGGTCATCGCCCAGCTGAAGGGGCTGCCCGAGAAGCTCGCTGCCCGCGTCGCTCGTCACCTGGCAGCCGCCGGCATGTTGATCGACGACGACCCCGAGGCTGCTTACCAGCACGCCCTGGCCGCGCGCGCCCGGGCCTCGCGGCTCGCGGTGGTGCGAGAGGCCGTTGGTGAGTCGGCGTACGCCGCAGGCCACTACGCGGAGGCGTTGTCCGAGCTGCGCGCAGCGAAGCGCATGAACGGCGCCACCGCCTACCTGCCGATCATGGCCGACTGTCACCGTGCGCTCGGTCATCCCGGGCAGGCCATCAAGCTGGCCAAGAGCCCGTCGGTGCCGAACTTCACCGCCGAGGCCAAGGCCGAGATGACGCTCGTCGAGGCAGGAGCTCGGCGTGACATGGGTCAGCTCGACGCAGCGCTGCGCACCCTCGAGCTCGCGCCACTGACGTCCAAGAGCCGCTCTTCGTGGGTGGTGCGCCTGCGCTATGCGTACGCCGACACCCTGGAGTCCGCAGGCCGCGAGAGCGACGCCCTGGCGTGGTTCCACCGCACCCACTCGATCGACAGCGACGAGATCACCGACGCGGCGCTGCGAGCCGAGCTGCTCGAGAAGCGGATGGGCTGACCTGGCCGCCGGCAGGACACGCCGGCGCGAGCGTGGTCGTATCACTGGCGCTCTGCTGCCTCATGGGTCACAATGGGTTCAACAACCACATACGTGTCACCTGTAACACCTGATTGCCATATCGAGACCGCTGGGGAAGGCGTACCTCGACGCCGGTGATCAAGGAGGTCATGGTGACCGCTGCAACTGCTGCATCCCGCACTGCCACCCGGGGCGTCATGTACGTCCACTCGGCGCCGTCGGCGCTGTGTCCCCACATCGAGTGGGCCGTGGGCGGTGTGCTTGGCGTTGCCGTGAGTCTCGACTGGACCCCACAGCCGGCCCAGCCCGGCACGTACCGTGCCGAGCTCTCCTGGGGCGGGTCCGTCGGCTCCGCTGCCGCCGTGGCGTCCGCGCTACGTGGCTGGAACCACCTGCGCTTCGAGATCACCGAGGAGCCCACGGCGGGCACCGAGGGCGCGCGCTTCTCCTTCACCCCCGAGCTCGGCGTCTTTCATGCTGTGACGGGTCTCCATGGCGACCTGATGATCCCCGAGGACCGGCTCAAGGCCGCCGTCGTCAAGGCTGCTCTCGGCGACACCACGTTGCTCAACGAGATCGACAAGCTGCTCGGCAAGCCGTGGGACGACGAGCTCGAGACCTTCAGGCACGCCGGTGAAGGCGCGCCTGTCAGGTGGCTGCACCAGGTGGTGTGACCCCGGCGCCGGCGAGGAGCCGCGGTCGAGAAGACACCATGGGGGTGTTCTCGACGAGCAGTTCGGATCAGAGCGGGATGTTGCCGTGTGCCCCGCGTCGTACGCCAACGGTGTCCACGGCAGCAACGATCGCGTGCGCGATCGCCGACCGCGTGGCTGACGGCTCGACCACTTCGTCGACCACGCCGATCTCGACGGCCTTGTCGACGCCGCCGGCGATGCGCTCGTGCTCGGCGGCCAGCTCGGCCTCGACCTGCGGGCGGATCTCGGGGGAGACCTCGGCGAGCTTGCGTCGGTGCAGGATCCGGATCGCGGCAACGGCGCCCATGACGGCAACCTCGGCGCCCGGCCAGGCAAACACGCGGGTGGCGCCCAGTGAGCGGGCGTTCATGGCGATGTAGGCGCCGCCGTAGGTTTTGCGGGTTACCAGGGTGACCCGGGGCACGACGCACTCGCCGAAGGCGTGCAGCAGCTTCGCGCCGCGGCGTACGACGCCGTCCCACTCCTGACCGACACCCGGGAGGTAGCCGGGCACGTCGACCACGACGATGAGCGGCACGCCGAACGCGTCGCACATGCGCACGAAGCGCGAGGCCTTCTCGGCCGACAAAGAGTCGAGGCAACCGCCGAGGCGCAGCGGGTTGTTGGCGACGACACCGACGGTGCGGCCACCGAAACGACCCAGCGTCGTGACGATGTTGGGGGCCCAGCGGGTGTGCAGCTCCTGGGCGGTGCCTTCGTCGAGAATCGACTCGACGAGCGGATGCACGTCGTAGGCGCGCTTCTTCGACTCCGGCAGCAGTGCCGCGAGGTCGCGGTCCTCGACAGTCTCGGCGACGAGGCTGCCCTGCGAGCCGAGCAGGGTGGCGACGGTGCGGGCGCGCTCGAGCGCCTCCTGCTCCGACTCCGTGAGGATGTGTACGACGCCCGAGCGGCGCCCGTGCGGCTCGGGGCCGCCCAATCGCAGCATGTCGACGTCCTCGCCCGTGACCGAGCGGACGACGTCGGGGCCGGTGACGAAGATGCGACCCTCGGGGCCGAGGATGACCACGTCGGTGAGGGCGGGGCCGTAGGCGGCGCCACCGGCGGCCGGGCCGAGCACGACGGAGACCTGCGGGATGACGCCTGATGCCTGTGTCATCACGTGGAAGATGCGACCGACCGCGTGCAGCGAAAGCACGCCCTCGGCCAGCCGCGCGCCACCTGAGTGCCAGAGCCCGATGATCGGGATGCCGTCGGTGATCGCGCGATGATAGGCGTCGACGACGACGCGGCAACCCACGTCACCCATCGCCCCACCCATGACGGTGGCGTCGGAGCAGAAGGCGACCGCAGAGGTGCCGTTGACGCGACCGACCGCGGCAAGCATCCCGGAGTCGTCGTCGGGCGTGATCAGCTCGAGCGTGCCCTCGTCGAAGAGGGCGGTAAGCCGGCGCACCGGGTTGCGGGGGTCTTCCTCGCGGGGCGGCTTGGCCGGCTTCGCGGCGGCGGTGGTGGTCATCAGGGTCCTTCCGGGGTCCCCGCGACTGGTTCGCGGAGGATCAGAGCGGGGGAGCGAAGAGCTTCGTGGGGTGGGTGGCTCAGGCCGAACCGAACACGACGGCGACGTTGGCGCCACCGAAGCCGAAGGAGTTGTTGATCGCGACGGCGTCACCGCTGCGCAGCTCACGCTTCTCGGTCGGGATGTCAAGGTCGACCCTGGCGTCCTTGTCGTCGAGGTTGATCGTCGGCGGCGAGACCCGGTCGCGGAGTGCCAGCACGGTGGCCACGGCCTCCAGGGCGCCGGCACCACCGAGCAGGTGACCGGTCATCGACTTGGTGCTCGTCACGACCACGTCGCCCGCGGAGTCACCGAGGACCGAGTGGATCATCAAGCCCTCGGCGATGTCGCCCTGAGGGGTCGACGTGGCGTGGGCGTTGATGTGGATGACGTCGGACGGCGCGATGTCGGCGTCCTTGATGGCACCGGCCATCGCCCGTGCGCCGCCCTGGCCGCTCGGGTCGGGTTGCGCGATGTCGTGGCCGTCGTTGGTCACCGCCGCACCGAGCACCACGGCGTAGATGTGGGCGCCACGGGCCAACGCGTGCTCCTCGGACTCGAGCACCAGCACGCCTGCACCCTCGCCCAGCACGAAGCCGTCGCGGGCGACGTCCCACGGGCGCGACACGGTGGTCGGGTCGCCTGCGTTCTTGGACAGGGCCATCATCTGGGCGAACGCCGCCATCGGCAGCGCGTGGATCGCTGCCTCGGTGCCGCCGCAGAGCACGACGTCGGCGCGGCCGAGCCGGATCTGGTCGAGACCGAGCGCGACCGCCTCGTTGCCGGAGGCACAGGCGGACACGGGGGTGTTCACCCCGGCGCGCGCCCCGAGGTACAGACCGACGTTGGCGGCCGGGGCGTTCGGCATGAGCATGGGTACGGCGAGGGGGGAGACCCGCCGGAAGCCCTTCTCCTTGAGCGTGTCGTAGTTGGCGAGCAGGGTGTGCACGCCGCCGATGCCCGACGCCAGTGCGACGCCCAGCCGCTCCGCCTCCACACCCCCGCCGTCGAGGCCGGAGTCGGCCCAGGCCTCCATCGCAGCGACCAGGGCCAGCTGCGACGATCGGTCGAGCCGCCGGGCCTTGACCCGGTCGAGCACGCCGGCCGGGTCGACCTTGGCGGTCCCGGCGATCTTCACCGGGAAGTCGTCGCCCCAGTCCTCTTCGATCCGGCGGACGCCGGACTCGCCCTTGAGCAGGGCCTCCCAGGTGCTGGCGACGTCTCCGCCGACGGGGTTGGTGGTGCCGAGTCCGGTCACGACCACACGGGTGCTGCTCATGGGCGACTACTTCCTGTGCGAGGGATGTGCTGGGGCGACGTCAGGGCGCTCAGCCCTGGGCGCGCTCGATGAACGCGACGGCGTCGCCGACGGTCTTGAGGTTCTTGACCTCGTCGTCGGGGATCGCTACGCCGAACTTCTCCTCGGCTGCCACGACCACCTCGACCATCGACAGCGAGTCGACGTCGAGGTCGTCGACGAACGACTTGTCGAGCTGGACATCCTCGGCGGGGATGCCGGCGACCTCGTTGACGATGTCGGCGAGGTCGGTGCGGATCTCTTCGGTGGTGGCCATCTGGGTTCCTTTTCTAGTGGTGGATCTGGTGGTGGAGCTGGTTGAACGGTCAGGGGACGACGACGACCTGGGCGGCGTAGGAGAGTCCGGCGCCGAAGGCGATGAGCAGGGCGGTGTCGCCGGACTTGGCGTCACCGTCGGCGATCATCCGATCGAGGGCGAGCGGCACCGACGCGGCCGAGGTGTTGCCCTGGTCGGCGACGTCGCGGGCGATGCGCACCCGCGCGGGCAGCTTCATCGAGCGCGCCATCGCGTCGATGATGCGCATGTTGGCCTGGTGGGGCACGAAGACGTCGAGCTCGTCGAGGGTGATGCCGGCCTTGTCGAGCGCCTGCTGGCCGATCTTAGCCATCGCGAACGACGCCCAGCGGAAGACCGGGTTGCCCTGCATCATCAGGTGCGGCATCACGCCGCTGCCGGGCACCTCGGGTGTGCCGACGACGTCGCGCCAGTCTTCACGCTGGCGGATCAGGTCGAACTGCTCGCCGTCGGAGCCCCACACGACCGGGCCGATGCCCGGGGTGTCGCTGGGTCCGACGACTGCCGCACCCGCACCGTCGGCGAAGATGAAGGCGGTGCCGCGGTCGGTGAGGTCGAGGATGTCGGTGAGCCGCTCGACGCCGATGACCAGCACGTGGCGGGCGCTCCCGGCGCGGACGAAGTCGGAGGCCAGGGAGATGCCGTGGCAGAAGCCCGAGCACGCCGCCGAGATGTCGAAGGCCGCGGCCTGCTCGGTGCCGAGCTCGTGGGCGATCGCGGTTGCGACGGCCGGGGTCTGGAGCATGTGGCTGACGGTCGCGACGACTACGCAGTCGATCTGACGGGCGTCGAGGCCCGCCCGCTCGAGAGCGATCCGGGATGCCTCGACCGACATCATCTGCACGGTCTCCTCAGGACCCGCCCAGCGACGGGTCTTGATGCCCGAGCGCTGCTGGATCCACTCGTCGCTGGAGTCGATCGCCTCGACGACCTCGGAGTTGGGTACGACGCGGACGGGCCGGTAGGCGCCGACGCCGAGGATCGCCGCGTGGGCTGCCCCGGTCGGGGTGGTGAGGACGGCCATCAGTTCGAGCCTTCCGGGTGAAGGCGCAGCAGTGGCTGGCCGGGGGAGACGGGGTCACCGTCCTCGACGAGCCACTCGACGATCTGGCCGCCGTGGGCGGTGCTGATGGTGACGCGGTCACGCGAGCTCGCGACATCGCCGATCGGGGTGCCGGCGGGCAGCAGGTCGCCGTCGATCGCCTCGTCGGTGCGGTGGAACATGCCCTTGACGGGGGAGACGACCATCCGCCAGGTCGGGGAGTTCTCCATCGGGGACGCCTCGCCGTGCTTGTCGCAGAAGTCGCGGGCGGCGTCGAGCTGGTCGGGCGTCTTGAGCGCGAACGTCTCGACACCCTTCATCGCCCGCTTCGCGATGCCGGTGAGCGTGCCGGCCGGCGGCATCTCGAGGATGCCGGTGACACCGAGGTCGAGCATGGTGTCCATGCAGAGGTCCCAGCGGACCGGGTTGGCGATCTGGCCGACCATCCGTGCCAGCACGTCGCGGCCGTCGTGGATGACGTTGCCGTCCTTGTTGGAGATGACGCGGGTGCGCGGGTCATGGGTGGAGACCGACCGGGCGTGTGCGGCCAGCTGACCGACCGCGGGCTCCATGTGGACGGTGTGGAAGGCGCCGGCGACGCTCAGCGGCATCAGACGGGCCTTCTCGGGCGGGTCGTCGGCGAAGGCGGCGAGCTGCTCGATGGTGCCGGCAGCGACGATCTGGCCGGGGCCGTTGTCGTTGGCGGGCGTCAGCCCATGCTTGTCGAGCGAGGAGAGTACGGCGTCGCGGTCGCCGCCGAGGACCGCGGTCATGCCCGTCGGGGTGACTGCGGCGGCCGAGGCCATCGCCTTGCCGCGCTCGCGCACGAGCACCATCGCCTGCTCGGCGGTGATGACGCGGGCACCGGTGGCGGCTGTCAGCTCACCGACGCTGTGGCCGGCCACGGCGCCGATGCGGGCAAACGCGTCGGCCGGGTGCGGGAACAGCTCGAGAGCGGCGATCAGGCCGGTCGCCACCAGCAGCGGCTGGGCGATCTGGGTCTCGCGGATCGCGTCGGCGTCGGCCACGGTGCCGTAGTGCACCAGGTCGATCCCGGCGACGGTCGAGAGCCACTCGAAGCGGGAGCGAAAGGTGCGGTCCTCCAGCCAGGGCTGTAGGAAGCCGGGGGTCTGGGCCCCTTGGCCGGGAGCGACGATGACGAGCACTAGTCCAGCCTGCCGGGTCGGGGGCCTCCGGCGCGCGTCGGACGCGCACGAAAACGCCCGGCAAAAGTTTGTAGGGTTCCTACAAGGAATCGCGGCCGGACTGCCGGCCGAGAACGAGCGCTATCTGCAACGTGAACGCATCGCGCGGCGTACCCGGCGCGTAGCCGGTCAGGTCGGCCACCTGGCGCAGGCGGTAGCGCACGGTGTTGGGGTGCACGAAGAGCATCCGGCCGGCGCCCTCGAGGGACGCGCCGGAGGCGAAGTAGGCCGAGAGCGTCTCGACGAGGGGGCCCTTGGCGGTGGCCAGCGGCAGGTAGATCTCGTCGACCAGGTGGCGCCGGGCGTGGCCGTCGCCCCCGAGGGCGCGTTCGGCCAGCAGGTCTGTCGTGCGCACCGGCCGGGGCGCGTCGGGCCAGCCTCCGGCGCTGCGGTGGGCAGAGAGCGCCGCCCGCGCGGAGAGGTGGGCGTGATTGAGGTCGGAGGTGATCGGGCCGACCACGACCGGGCCCGGGCCGAAGACCGAGACCACCTGTTGGGCGCCCTTGAGCGCGTCCCGCACACCACCGAGTATGACGACGAGCCGGTCGCCCTGGGTCGCGCACAACGCATCCATATCGGCGTTGCCCGCGAGGCGACGTACCTCGTCGAAGAGATGATGCTCGGCGTGCTCACGGCGTACGGAACCGAGCACCACAACTACGTCGCCGTGGTCGCCCCAGCCCAGTGCGCTGGCACGCGAGAGCACGCTCTCGTCGGCCTCCGAGCGGAGCACCGCGTCGACCACGAGGGCCTCGAGTCGGGCGTCCCAGGCGCCGCGCACCTCGGCGGCCCGGGCGTAGACCTCCGCCGTGGCGAACGCGACCTCGCGTGCGTAGCGCAGCACGGCAGCGTGCACGGCCGGGGCGTCGTCGGCGTCGAGGATCTCGTCGACGTTGCCCTCGACGACGTCGATGCTCAGGCGCACGAGGTCGACGGTCTGCTGGAGGTTGATGACACCGGTGAGGGCGCGCGGGGCGGCGCCGAAGACGGACGTCGCCAACTCGCCGCCGTCGTGGTCGTCGTTGGACCTGCGGTACCAGTCGACGAACCCCTTGATGCCGGACTGCACGATCAGGCCGACCCAGGAGCGGTCCTCGGCGCTGAGCTCGCGGAACCAGCCCATGTCGGACTCCATGCGGGCCATGGCGGACCTGCTGAGCGCGCCCGTCGACCTGGCCAGGGCGTCGGCGACCCGGCCGCGGGAGGTGTCCGGCCGCCGGACCTCGCTCTTATCCACAGCCATGTCAGCGAGGTTAGTGCAGGGTCGGTGCACGCCCGACCGGATGGTTGATGATTGAATCCTCCGATCGGTCACCCGCAGGAGGATCTGTGACAGGCAGTGGGCACGAGGTGTCGTACGTCGACATCCACGGACATCGCCGCGCGTACGTGAAGGTCGGGGAGGGTCCGGCCCTGCTCCTGCTGCACGGGCTCGGCTGCGACCACACCACGTGGCACCCGATCATCGAGTCGCTGGCCCGTCGCTACACCGTGATCGCGCCCGACCTGCTCGGCCACGGCATGTCCGACAAGCCGCGTGCCGACTACAGCGTCGGTGGCTACGCCAACGGCATGCGCGACCTGCTCACCGTGCTGGGCATCGACAGGGTGACCGTGGTCGGCCACAGTTTCGGCGGCGGCGTGGCGATGCAGTTCGCCTACCAGTTCCCCGAGCGCACCGAGCGAATGATGCTCGTCTCCACCGGCGGTCTCGGCCCCGAGGTCTCCCCGGCGATCCGCGCCATCACCACGCCCGGGTTCCACTACACAATGGGCGTGCTGACCCTGCCGGGCGTCCGGCACATCGGTGTTGCCGGTCTGCGGGCCCTGGCGGCCACTGGCTGGAAGCCGGCCCGCGACCTCGACGAGGTCGCCGACATCTACGAGTCGTTCAAGGACCCGCGCTCGCGGGCGGCCATCCGGCACGTCGTACGCGCGGTGGTCGACTGGCGCGGCCAGATCGTCACGATGTCCGACCGTGCCTACCTGACCGAGGCCCTGCCGATGTGCGTGATCTGGGGCCAGGACGATGCTGTGATCCCGGTGCGGCACGCCAGCAACGCCGCCGTCCTCGCGCCGATGGCGCGGGTCGAGGTGATCCCGAACGCCGGGCACTTCCCGCACAAGGACCACCCGCAGCGGTTCGTGAAGATCCTCAACGAGTTCATCCGCACCACCCAGCCCGCGGCGTACACGCGTGGGCGCTGGCGGTCGCTGCTCACGAACGGCCCGGCCCGGCCCGCATTGCAGGCCGAGGCCGGTGTTGCGCCGATCGCACCGGTGCACGCGATCGGCAACGCAGGCGCCTGAGTCGAGGCCGACTACTCGCTGGTCGGTTTCGACGCGTCCGTCGCGAACTCGCAGGCTCGGTCGCGGGACTTGCTCAACCTGCCTGAGCCCACGCCGCCGCGCTCGTTCCTCGCGCGCGGCTGCTCACGCATCCCCGCCTTCCTGGGCCACACCGCGGACGGCCGTCGGGTCGTCGATGCGGTACTTGACGAACGCCTCGGCGACCTTCTCGCGTGGGATCTCGCCGGCGTCGGCGAGCGACTGGAGGGCTGCGACCACGACCGACGGAGCGTCGACCTGGAAGTAGCGTCGGGCGGCCGCGCGGGTGTCGGCGAAGCCGAAGCCGTCGGTGCCGAGCACGCGGTAGTCACCGGGCACCCAGCGGGCGATCTGCATCGGGACGGCCCGCATGTAGTCGGTGACGGCAACCTTCGGGCCGACCGCGTCGGCCAGCTTGTCGGCGACGTAGGCCTTGCGGGGCTCCTGGTCTGGGTGGTTGAGGTTCCACTTCTCGGCCTCGATGGCGTCGCGGGACAGCTCGTTCCACGAGGTCACCGACCAGGTCTCGGCGGCCACGCCCCACTCGTCGGCCAGCATCTGCTGGGCCTCGACGATCCACGGGAAGCCGACTCCCGACGCGAGCAGCTGCACGCGAGGACCGTCGGACTCGGTGGACGACACCTGGTGGATGCCGCGCAGGATGCCGTCGACATCGACGTCGTCGGGCTCCTTGGGCTGCGAGACAGGCTCGTTGTAGACGGTGAGGTAGAAGATGACGTTCTCGGCGTCGGCGCCGTACATCCGCTCCAGACCCGACTGCATGATGTGGCTGATCTCGTAGGCGAACGACGGGTCGTAGTGCACGATCGCCGGGTTGGTCGCCGCGATCAGCGGCGAGTGCCCGTCGGCGTGCTGGAGGCCCTCACCGGTCAGCGTGGTGCGACCGGCGGTGGCGCCGATGAGGAAGCCGCGCGCCATCTGGTCGGCCATCGCCCAGATGGAGTCACCGGTGCGCTGGAACCCGAACATCGAGTAGAAGATGTAGAACGGGATCATGTGCTCGCCGTGCGTGGAGTACGCCGAGCCGGCAGCGGTCGCGGACGCCATTGCCCCGGCCTCGGAGATGCCCTCATGGAGCATCTGGCCCTGTTGCGACTCCTTGTAGGCCAGCAACAACTTGCGGTCGACGGCTTCGTACTGCTGACCCCCCGGGTTGTAGACCTTCGCGGTCGGGAACATCGCGTCCATGCCGAACGTGCGGTACTCGTCGGGCGCGATCGGCACGATGCGCTTGCCGATCTCGGGGTCCTTCATCCAGTCCTTGAGCAGGCGGACGACAGCCATCGTCGAGGCGATCTTGTTCTTGCCCGAGCCCTGCTTGAGCTCGGAGTACATCGAGTCGGCCGGCAGCTTCAGCGTGGAGGAGCGGTCGAGGCGTCGTGGCACCGACCCGCCCAGCGCCTTGCGGCGGTCGAGCATGTACTGGACCTCGGGGGACTCCATGCCGGGGTGGAAGAACGGTGCCCCCCCGGTGTTCTCGTAGGACTCGTCGAGGTCGCGGTCGCTGATCGGCAGGTAGAGCCGGTCGCGGTACTTCTTGAGGTCCGCGAGGGAGAGCTTCTTCATCTGGTGGGTGGCGTTCTTGCCCTCCAGTGAGTCGATGGTCCAGCCCTTGATGGTGTGGGCAAGGATCACCGTCGGCTGACCGACGTGCTTGGTCGCGGCGTCGAACGCGGCGTACACCTTGCGGTAGTCGTGGCCACCGCGGGGCAGGTGCTCGATCTGGCTGTCGGACATGTGCTCGACCATCGCGCGCAGGCGCTGGTCACCACCGAAGAAGTGCTCGCGGATGTAGCCGCCGTTCTCGGTGGAGTAGGTCTGGAAGGCGCCGTCCGGGGTGGTGTTCATCTGGTTGACGAGCACGCCGTCGACGTCGCGGGCGAGCAGCTCGTCCCACTCGCGGGCCCAGATCACCTTGATGACGTTCCAGCCGGCGCCGCGGAAGTTGGCCTCCAGCTCCTGGATGATCTTGCCGTTGCCGGTGACCGGGCCATCGAGCTGCTGGAGGTTGCAGTTGATGACCCAGGTGAGGTTGTCGAGCTCCTCGCGCGCAGCGATCCTGATCGCGCCCAGCGACTCGGGCTCGGCCATCTCGCCGTCGCCGAGGAAGGCCCAGACGTGCTGCTGGCTGGTGTCCTTGATGCTGCGGTTGTGCAGGTAGCGGTTGAAGCGCGCCTGATAGATCGAGTTGATGCCGGTCAGGCCCATCGAGACGGTGGGGAACTCCCAGAACTCCGGCATCAGCCGCGGGTGCGGGTACGACGGCAGGCCCTTGCCCACGCCGTGCTGGACCTCCTGGCGGAACCGGTAGAGCTGCTCCTCGTTGAGCCGGCCCTCGAGGAACGCCCGGGAGTAGATGCCGGGGGAGGCGTGGCCCTGGAAGTAGATCTGGTCGCCGCCGCCGGGGTGGTCGTGGCCGCGGAAGAAGTGGTTGAAGCCGACCTCGTAGAGGCTCGCCGACGACTGGTACGTCGCGATGTGCCCGCCGACCTCGAGGCCCTTGCGGTTGGCGCTGGACACCATCACGGCGGCGTTCCAGCGGATGAACGCGCGGATGCGTCGCTCGACCTCTTCGTCGCCGGGGAACCACGGCTCACGCTGCGGCGTGATCGTGTTGATGTAGTCGGTGCTGCGCAGCGCCGGGACGCCGACCTGCTTCTCGCGCGCTCGTTCGAGCAGGCGGAGCATGACGTAGCGGGCGCGATCGCGACCGCGGTCGTCGATCATCGCGTCGAACGAGTCGATCCACTCGGTCGTCTCGTCGGGATCGATGTCCGGAAGCTGGGTGGGCAGACCCTCGTGGATCACTGCCTTCATCGGCGTTTCCGGGAGGGCGGGGATGCTCTTGCTCGGTGCGCTGGGCTGATCGGTCACCTCGTCATCGTCGCATGTGCGTGGTGTATCCAAAATCTACCGACGGGTACTTGAACACAGGCCTGGAGTGCGCAGGGTTGCGCCCCCGTCCCAACTCCGCTGGACTACTCCCCAATCCCTGCCGTTGGCGGGGGCTTAGCAACCAAGACTTAGGAGGCGTGCGGTGAGCGCGACGATGGGCGGCGAGTCCGCCCAGACCGGTGATCAGCCCGGTGACCAGCAGAAAGAGGGTGCCGATTCTTCTGCATCCCGACTCGGACTCAAGCAGGGCATGGTCGTCCAGGAGCTCGGCTGGGACAACGACACCGACGACGAGCTGCGCATGTCAGTCGAGGACACCATCGATGCCGACATGGTGGACGGTGACTACGGCAACGTCGTGGACGCGGTGCTCCTGTGGTGGCGCGATGACGACGGCGACCTCGTCGACGGTCTCGTCGACGCCCTGACCGACCTCGTTGGCGGTGGCGCGATCTGGCTACTCAGCCCGAAGGTGGGCCGGCCCGGCAGCGTCGAGGCGGCGGACATCGCCGAGGCGGCACCCATCGCCGGGCTCGCGCAGACCACCACGGCCCCGGTCAGCAAGGACTGGCAGGCCACCCGGCTCGTGGCGCCCAAGACGCCTGCATGAGACACCCTTCGTAACCCGGCACGCTCACCCGCGTTCGACAGGTCACCATGAAGAAGCTCATCGGACACGCGGCCTATGCCGTCGTCAGCCTCAAGGTCCTGACCGAGGCCGGGATCGTGCGGCCCTACTCGCCGCGCGCGCTGGCCGGTGTCCTCCAGTCCGTACGTCGCTGGGGCACCGGCCCTGCGGGTGGTTTCGCGGCCCTGGCGGCCCGGTCACCCGACCGCGTCGGCCTGGTCGACGAGCTCGGGTCGCTGACGTTCGGCGACCTGCACCGGCGCAGCAACGCACTGGCCCATGCGCTCTCCGAGCGCGGCATCTCCGAGGGTGACTCGGTGGCAGTGATGTGCCGCAACCACCGCGGTTTCGTCGACGCGTCGGTGGCGGTCGCCAAGCTCGGCGCGGACATCCTCTATCTCAACACCGCCTTCGCGGGGCCCCAGCTGGTCGACGTACTCGAGCGTGAGAAGCCTGGTGTGGTCATCCACGACGAGGAGTTCACCGACCTGCTGGCGGCCGCCGACATCGCCGACCGGCTGATCGCCTGGACCGACGACACCGACTCCGACGAGACGACCATCGAGAAGCTGATCGCGACGTACCCGGTCACCGACCTCACTGCGCCCGAGCGGCACGCGCGCATCGTGATCCTGACCTCCGGCACCACCGGCACGCCCAAGGGTGCGCCGCGCAACGAGGCCGGCATCGACGCCGCCGTCGCGCTCCTGTCACGTCTGCCGTTGCGGCACGGCTGGCGCACCCACATCGCGGCTCCGCTCTTCCACACGTGGGGTTTCGCCCACTTCGCGCTGGCGATGCTGCTCGGCTCCACCGTCGTGCTACGCCGCAAGTTCGACCCCGAGCAGGCGCTGCGCGTCGTCCGCGACGAGAACTGTGAGTCGCTGGTCGTCATCCCGGTGATGCTGCAGCGGATCCTCTCGCTGCCGACCGAGACGCTCGACGAGCTCGACGAGACCCGGTTGCGCGTGGTTGCCGCGTCCGGCTCCTCGCTGCCCGGTGACCTCGCGCTGGCGTGGATGGAGCGCTTCGGCGACAACCTCTACAACATCTACGGATCCACCGAGGTCGCCTACGCCAGCGTGGCGACTCCCGAGGACCTCAGGGAGGCGCCCTCGTCGGCCGGCCGGCCGCCGTACAGCACCATCGTCAAGCTGTACGACGCCCAGGGCGAGGCCGTGCCCGACGGCGAGTCCGGGCGCATCTTCGTCGGCAACTCGCTGCTGTTCGAGGGCTACACCGGCGGCGGCCACAAGGACATGATCGACGGCCTGATGTCGACCGGCGACGTCGGCCGCTTCGGGCCCGACGGGCGGCTCTACGTCGAGGGCCGCGACGACGAGATGATCGTCAGCGGCGGCGAGAACGTCTTCCCCAAGGAGGTCGAGGACTGCCTGGCCCGCCACGACGCGGTGCTCGAGGTGGCCGCGATCGGGGTCGCCGACGACGACTACGGCAAGCGGCTGCGGGCCTTCGTCGTGCTGGTCGACGCCGAGGCCGCGTCCGAGGAGGACCTCAAGGGCTGGGTGAAGGACAACCTGGCGCGCTTCAAGGTGCCGCGCGAGATCGTGTTCATGGACGAGCTGCCCCGCAACGCCACCGGCAAGATCCTCAAGCGCGATCTGGCCTGAGCCACCGCCCGGCCCTCGCGGGTGGGGTGGGAGGATGAAGCCACCATGAGCGGACTCTCCCTGGGCGGACCGGCCCCTGACTTCACCCTGCGCGACCAGTTCGGAGCCGACGTCACCCTGTCGAGCTTCCGCGGCCGCAAGGCAGTCGCCATCTTCTTCTACCCCTACGCCTTCTCGGGCGTCTGCACGGGCGAGATGGCGGGCATCCGCGACCGGCTCGCACAGTTCATGACCTTCGACACCGAGGTGCTCGGCATCTCCTGCGACCCGGTTTACTCGCTGCGCGCCTTCGCCGACTCCGACGGGCTGAACTTTCCGCTGCTCTCCGACTTCTGGCCGCACGGCGCAGTCTCGTCGGCGTACGACGTCTTCGACGACGCCAAGGGCTGCCCGCGCCGGTCGTCGTACGTCATCGACCGCGACGGGAACCTCGCCTGGGCGGTCCACAACGCCATGCCCGAGGGCCGCGATCTCGACGAGCACCTGAGCCAGCTCCAGGCACTGGTCTAGAACACCGATGGGGAAGTTTTCAACAATTTCCGCGATTCGGGTGACAAGGTTTGGCTCGACGTCGTAATGTTCTACATGTCGAGCCGCTGATGACCCGAGACGTCAGCGGCTCGACTCTTTGCATTTGCAGGTCTTTGCTCGCGGCTCCCGTAAGGTGAGCGCTCCTGCGTCGGTAGCTCAGCGGTAGAGCACTCGGTTTACACCCGAGCGGTCGGCGGTTCGAAACCGTCCCGACGCACCAACTCTGCCTGCTCGCCGCTCATCGGCGCCCGGGCAACCTGGAGGCAACCCAGGCGTCACTAGAGTGACGACGGTCACGACCAGTGTCCTCAGGAGGCGCCGTGTTCGTTCCGTTCAGTGTCACCGACTTCATCCAGCGCGCCGAGACCGTGTACGCCGACCGCGTCGGTGTGGTCGACGAGCCGGACCAGCCGGCGGCGTCCCTCGGATCGCCGACGTACGGCGAGATCGCGAAGCTGGCCAGGCGCCAGGCCGCCAAGCTCGACGAGCTCGGTGTCGCCGTCGGCGAGCGGGTCGCGGTGGTGTCCCACAACAGCGCGCGGCTGCTCACGTCGTTCTTCGGTGTGGCCGGCTCCGGACGGGTGCTGGTGCCGGTCAACTTCCGGCTCCGGCCCGACGAGGTCTCCTACATCGTCGAGCACTCCGGCGCGAAGGTGCTGTACGTCGACCCCGAGCTCGACGAGGCGCTCGACGGGGTGAAGGCCGAGCACCGGTTCGTGCTGGGCAATGACGACGACCTCTACGCGGCCTCCCCGGATGACGGAGGTGTGGAGCCGGTTGCCTGGGAGGCCGACGAGAACGCCACCGCCTGCATCAACTACACCTCCGGCACGACCGCCCGACCCAAGGGCGTGCAGATCACCCACCGCAACATCTGGGTCAACGCCGTCACCTTCGCGATGCACTCCGCAGTGACCGACCGCGACGTCTACCTCCACACGCTGCCGATGTTCCACGCCAACGGCTGGGGCATGCCGTTCGCGATGACCGGGCTGGGTGTGAAACAGGTCGTGATCCGCAAGATCGACGGCGCCGAGATCCTGCGTCGCGTCGAGGAGCACGGCGTGACCGTCATGTGTGCCGCGCCGGCCGTCGCCGCCGCCGTACTCGATGCCGCCCAGGACTGGGACGGCGAGATCCCCGGCCGGGGCAAGGTGCGCATCATCATGGCCGGGGCACCGCCGCCGACGAAGACGGTCGTGCGCGTCGAGGAGGAGCTGGGCTGGGAGTTCATCCAGATCTACGGCCTCACCGAGACCTCGCCGCTGCTGACGTTCAACCGCACCCGCGAGGAGTGGGACGACCTCAGCGCCGAGGAGCGGGCCCAGAGACTCGTCCGCGCGGGTGCTCCCGCTCTGGGCGTGACGCTGTCGACCTCGGAGCCCGACGCCGAGGGGGAGGGCGGCGGCGAGGTGCTGGCGCGCTCCAACGTCGTGCTCGAGGGCTACTGGGAGCAGCCCGAGGCGAGCGCGAAGGCCCTGGCCGACGGCTGGTTCCACACTGGCGACGGCGGCGTCATCGGTGACGACGGCTACCTCTCGATCAGCGACCGCAAGAAGGACGTCATCATCACCGGCGGCGAGAACGTCTCGTCGATCGAGGTGGAGGACGTGCTCTTCTCACACCCGGCCGTGTCCGAGGTCGCGGTGATCGGCGTACCCAGCGACAAGTGGGGCGAGACGATCATGGCGCTCGTCGTGCTGGCCGAGGGCCAGGAGGCCACCGAGGCCGAGCTGATCGCCTGGTGCAAGGACAAGGCCGCGGGCTACAAGGCGCCCACGGTCGTCGAGTTCCGCGAGGAGCTCGCGCGCACCGCCACCGGCAAGCTGCAGAAGTTCAAGCTGCGCAAGCCCTACTGGGAAGGGCACGACCGCCAGGTCAACTAGTCTGCGGGCCATGCCAGCCCTCACAGACGTCGTAGATCTGGTCCACGGCTGGTATCCGCCCGCCATTGCGGCCGAGTGGGACCGCGTCGGCCTCACGGTCGGTGACCCGACTGCTGACGTACGCCGCATCGTGCTGGCCGTCGATCCGGTGCAGGCGATCGCGCGCGAGGCGATCGATGCGCGCGCCGACCTGCTGATCACCCATCACCCGTTGCTCTTGCGCGGGGTCTCGACCGTGGCCGCGACCACGCCGAAGGGGCGCGTCGTGCACGAACTGATCGCGGCCGGCTGCGGTCTGCTCACCGCGCACACCAACGCCGACGCCCCGGCTGGTGGCGTCTCGGAATCGCTGGCGTTGGCGCTGGGATTGACCGACCTGCGGCCGCTGGTGCCGTATCCGACCGAGCGGCTGGTCAAGCTGACGACCTACGTGCCGGCCGGAGACGCCGAGGCCATGCGCTCGGCGCTCGCCGCGGCGGGCGCGGGCAGGATCGGCGACTACGACTCGGCGTCGTTCAGCTCTCCGGGGGAGGGCCGGTTCCGGCCCCTGGCAGGCGCCCGGCCCGCCATCGGGTCGGTCGGCCGCTTCGAGGTCGTCGACGAGGTACGTATCGAGGCCGTGCTGCCGATGGCTGCCCGGCAGGCCGTGGTGGCCGCGTTGCTGGAGGCACACCCCTACGAGACCCCGGCGTACGACGTCGTGGAGGTCGTCGGCGAGCCGGCCGCCGACTCGGGTGCCGGCCGGGTGGGCCGGATCGAGGCGGTGTCGTTGACCGACTTCGCCGCGTCGGTGGCGCACGCACTGCCTCGCACGGCCCACGGTGTCCGGGTCTCGGGAGGGCGCGACGACCGCATCGAGACGGTCGCCGTACTCGGTGGAGCCGGCGACGACCACCTCGACGACGCGCGTCTTCAGGACGTCGATGCCTACGTCACGAGCGACCTGCGACACCATCCGGCGTCGGAGTTCCGCGAGCACGGGGGGCCGGCTCTGCTCGACATCTCCCACTGGGCAGCGGAGTGGACCTGGTTGCCGGTGCTCCGGGCGAAGCTGGCGGAGTCGCTGGGGGATACGGTGGAGGTCATCGTGAGCACGACGTGCACCGATCCCTGGGACTTCCGGGCCTGACCCCGTCAGTCCGCCGCCGACAAGGAGCCGACGCTGAAAGCCGATCCGTTCGCCCAACTCAAGCTTCTCGACGTGCAGGAGCTCGATGCCCACGCCGACCAGCTGCGCCACCAGCGGGCATCGCTGCCCGAACTGGCCGAGATCGCCTCGCTGAACCAGAGCCGTGCCGAGCTGCTCGACCGGCAACGTGACGCACAGATCATGGTCGACGACCTGTCGGTCGACCAGGCCAAGGCCGATGCCGACGTCGAGCAGGTGAAGGCCCGGCGCAAGCGTGACCGCGAGCGGATGGACCAGGGGCTGATCACCAACCCCAAGGACCTCTCCCGCATGCAGCAGGAGCTGGTCTCCCTCGAGCGCCGCATCGCGTCGCTCGAGGACACCGAGATCGAGATCATGGAGAAGCTCGAGGAGGCGCAGGCCGGCCTCGACTCGATGACCTCGCAGGTGTCCGCCACCGACGTGCGCCTGGCCGATCTCGTCCACAGCCGCGACGAGAAGACCGCCGCCATCGATGCCGACCTGGCCGGCATCGAGGCCGAACGCGTGCCGACGATCGTTGACCTGCCCGCCGACCTGCTGGCGCTCTACGACAAGCTGCGGGCGAGCAAGAACGGCGTGGGTGCGGCCCTCTTGCGGGCACGCCAGTGCAGCGGCTGCATGCTCAACATCGACAACGCCGAGCTGGCCGTGATCAAGGCAGCGCCGAGCGACGAGGTCATCCGCTGCGAGGAGTGCTCGCGCATCCTGGTGCGCACCGGCGAGTCCGGTCTCTGATCCTCAGAGATCGCTGACGATCACGTCGAGGCGGGTGCCGGTGCGCTCGGCCGTCGCCTCGACGTGCCAGCCGAGGTCCTCGAGCACCCGCGCCAGCGCGGCTGGGGTGCCCGGGTTGCGGCCGTCCTCCAGCAGCGCCCGGACGATCCGTCCCTTCGTGGCCTTGTTGAAGTGGCTGACCACGCTGCGCTTTCCGTCGGTCTCGTGCAGCACCCGCACGGTCGCCGTCCTCCGCGCCAGCTCGACAGGTGGACGCCAGAACGCGGCGTACGACGTGGAGCGGAGGTCGACGAGCAGGCCGGTGCCGAGCGCGTCGACGATCGCCGGTCCCAGCTCGGCACGCCACACGCCGGCGACGGAGCCGACGCCGGGCAGGCTGACATCGCCGGAGAGCCGGTAGGCGGGGATCCGGTCGCCGGGGCGCACGAGTCCGAACAGCGACGAGACGACGGCCACTCGGCTGGTCGCCCGGCGACGGGCGGCGGGGGAGAGGTCGGCGAATGCCAGGGCGTCGTACAGGACGCCGGTGTAGATCGCGTCGGCCCGTGCGGTGGGCGAGGTGCGCACCCGGGCGTTGAGTGCCACGAGATCGGTCTGGGTGCCACCGATGCCCAGCACCTGGGCGGCGTCGGGCTGCTCGCTCAGCCGCTCCAGGGCTGTGACGAGGCGCTCGCGGGCGTCGGTGAGGACGGGCGAGCCCATGGACGACAAGACGAGCGGCTTGCCGCGTCGCGGCGCGGTCTTGCCCTCACTCGGTGGCAGCAGTATCAGCACGCGGGCAAGGCTAAGGTGCTGGGCATGTCGAGCAACCGCGTGGTGAGCGTCCGGACGACCGATGACGGCGTGGGGGCCCAGGAGATGCGCGACGGGATCGCCGCCATCCAGGCCGAGATGAAGCTGCCGACGGAGTTCCCGGCCGACGTCGAGAAGGCCGCTGCCGAGGCTGCCGCCGACCCGCGCCTGCCCGAGCTCGACCGGACCGACCTCGAGTTCGTGACCATCGACCCGCCATCGTCGATGGACCTGGACCAGGCGCTGCACCTCGAGCGCGACGGCGACGGCTACGTCGTGCACTACGCGATCGCCGACCTGGCGGCGTTCATCACGCCCGGCGACGCGGTCGACGTGGAGGCCAACCACCGCGGCGAGACGCTCTACGGTGCCGACTCGAAGATTCCTCTGCACCCGAAGTCCATCTCCGAGGATGCCGGCTCGCTGCTGCCCGACCAGGTGCGTCCCGCCCTCCTGTGGACGATCAAGGTCGACTCCACGGGCGAGGGCACCGACGTGGGGGTTGAGCGGGCGCTGGTGAGGTCGCGCGCGAAGCTCGACTACGCCGGCGTGCAGAAGCAGATCGATGACGGCACGGCCGACGAGGTGTTCGTGCTGCTCAAGGAGGTCGGTGAGCTGCGGCTGGCGCGCGAAGCGGCCCGCGGCGGGGTGTCCCTGCCGCTGCGCGAGCAGGAGATCGTCATCGACGACGACCAGTGGCGGCTGGAGTTCCGCGACCTGCTGCCGGTCGAGAGCTGGAACGCCCAGATCTCGCTCCTCACCGGCTTCGCCGCCGCGTCGCTGATGGTCTACGCCCGGGTCGGACTGCTGCGCACGCTGCCGCCGGCCGACCCGCGGGACATCCAGCGCCTGCACCGCACGGCCCGGGCGCTGCACATCGAGTGGCCGTCCGAGCAGCCCTACCCCGACTTCATCCGCTCGCTGAACCCCAACGAGCCGTCGCACGCCGCCATGATCGTTTCCTGCACGCGGCTGCTGCGCGGGAGCGGGTACGTCGGCTTCAACGGCGAGCTGCCAGAGCAGCCCCTGCACGCCGCGCTGGCGTCGGAGTACGCCCACGTCACCGCGCCGCTGCGCCGTCTCGTCGACCGCTACGCCGGCGAGATCTGCCTGGCGCTGTGTGCCGGCGACGAGGTGCCGGGCTGGGTGCTCGCGAAGCTCGGCGAGCTGCCAGACACGATGCGCGACTCCGGCAGGCGGGCCAACCAGTACGAGAACGCGATCATCAACCTTGCCGAGGCGCACGTCCTCGCCGACCGGGTGGGTGAGACGTTCAACGCCGTGGTCATCGAGCTCGACGAGAAGGACGACAGCCACGGCGACGTGACCGTCCAGGACCCCGCCATCGAGGCGCCCGTCAACGGCGCCGGCCGGTTGCCGCTGGGGGAGGACGTGCAGGTCACGCTCGCCAGGGCCGACGTACACACGCGTTCGGTGGCGTTCACGCTCTCCTGAGCCGAGCTCCGGTCTCAGTCGTGCACCGGTGCACAAATAATCAACCAAATCACACTAGATTCATTTGGATGAAGCAAATCCGGATGCTCGCCTGTTACGAATGACTTCTGACACACCCGCCGGATGGTGCACGCAGTCCCGCTGACTAGGAGCGGAGCCCATCCGGCTCGGCCGACAGGCTCCGCCTGTTCGTCGGCTCGCCAGACACCAATCGTCCGGCGGGTTCCGAGAAGGTGCACGCAACGCATATGCGAAGGAGTCACAATGTTCGGAAAGACTGTTGTACGAGACATGATCAGCCGTAGTGCCGAGAACGAGACCGACCGCCGACTGTTCCTGAAGTCGGCGGGCGTCGCGGGTCTCGGTGTCGTCGGTGCTGGTGCCCTCACCGGCATGGGCACCGTCGCTGCCGAGGCTGCTCCGGTCAGCGACGGGGCGATTCTCAACTTCGCCCTGAACCTGGAGTACCTCGAGGCGGAGTTCTATCAGTACGCCGCCTACGGCGTCGGCCTCAGGGACAAGCTCACCACGGGCAAGGGCAAGCGCGGAGGCGTGACCGGTGGCCGCCAGGTCCCGTTCAAGACCCCCGCCATCGCCAACTATGCCCGTGAGATCGCCGCGGACGAGCTCGACCACGTCGCGTTCCTGCGTAAGGCACTCGGCGGTGCCAAGGTTTCTCGTCCGGCGATCGACATCCAGGGCAGCTTCACCGCCGCCGCCACCGCTGCTGGGCTGATCAAGCCCGGCCAGACGTTCGACCCGTACGCCAACGAGAACAACTTCCTCCTGGCCGCGTTCATCTTCGAGGACGTCGGTGTCACGGCCTACAAGGGCGCTGCCCCGCTAATCCAGAACAAGACCTACCTGGGGGCGGCGGCCGGCATCCTGGCGGTCGAGGCTTACCACGCCGCCATCATCCGCACGGCGCTGTACGGCAAGGGTCTGCAGACCGCTGCGGAAGCGATCTCGGATGCTCGTGACAGCCTCGACGGCAAGAGGAACCTCGACCAGGGCATTGGCGGTACGTCGTACTCCAACCTGGTGCCGACGGACAAGAACGGCATTGCGTTCAGCCGTACGCCGGCTCGGGTGCTCAACATTGTGTACCTGAACCCGAAGAGGACCAGGAGGGGCGGCTTCTTCCCCAAGGGCGTCAACGGTGCCATCAACACCAGTGGCGGCAGCTGAGCCACGGACCATGGCGGTCGAACCGGTTCCTGGTTCGACCGCTCCGGTCTGAAGTTACGCCTCGTGCGGGGGACCGACTGCGGTCGGTCCCCCGCACGGAAGCCACGTAGGATCCACTGAACACATCCATCCCCATCGGAGACGCGATGTTCCAGACCCGCCGCTATGCACCCAGTCCGCGCCGCCACGGTGCCGCTGTGCCCATTGCGCCCGAGCTCCTGACATCGTCGCTGACCGACCGCGAGGCCGACTTACCCCCGTCTCCCGGCCCGCGCCGTACCCGTCAGTTGTGGCCCCTGCTCGGCCCCGCCTTCGTCACCGCGATCGCGTACGTCGACCCCGGCAACTTCGCGACCAACATCACCGCCGGCTCCACCTACGGCTACCTGCTGGTCTGGGTGATCATCGTCAGCAACCTGATGGCGATGCTGATCCAGTACCTCTCCGCCAAGGCCGGTGTGGCCACCGGCAAGAGCCTGCCGGCGCTGTGCCGGGACAACCTGCCACGCCCGATGGTGCGCGGACTGTGGGTCCAGGCCGAGCTGGTCGCCATCGCGACCGACCTGGCCGAGGTCGTCGGTGGCGCCCTCGCCCTCAAACTGCTGTTCGACCTACCGCTGCTGGTCGGCGGCACCATCACGGCCGTCGTGGCGTTCGCGCTGCTCGGCCTCAAGTCCCGCGGACATCGGCCCTTCGAAGCGGTGATCACAGGTCTGCTGGGCGTGATCCTGATGGGCTTCGTCTACGACATCGCCATCAGCGGTGTCGACTCGATGGCCGTCCTGGACGGCACGATGCCGCGCTTCGCCGGCACCGACAGCATCCTGATCGCCGCCGGCATGCTCGGCGCGACGGTCATGCCGCATGCGATCTACCTGCACGGTGCGCTGACGAGCGAGCGATTCCGCCCTCGCACCGAGCCCGAGCGCCGTACGGTCATGCGCAGCCAGCGCATCGACGTCGTCGCCGCCATGAGCATCGCCGGCCTGATGAACCTCTCGCTCCTCCTTATCGCCGCCTCGGCACTCTCGGGCCAGAACATCGACTCGATCGAGGGCGCCTACGCCGGCCTCAACACCAACCTCGGCCCGGCCTCTGGTCTGCTGTTCGCCCTCGGCCTGCTGGCGTCGGGCTTCGCCTCCTCGAGCGTCGGCACGCTGTCGGGCCAGATCGTGATGGAGGGCTTCCTGCGTCGCCGGATCCCGCTGACCGTACGACGCCTGGTCACGCTGCTCCCGGCGCTGATCATCATCGGTGTCGGCGTCGACCCGACGCGCGCGCTGGTGCTCTCGCAGGTGGTGCTGTCGTTCGGCATCCCGTTCGCGCTGGTCCCGCTGATCTGGTTCACGCGCCGCAGCGACCTGATGGGCTCGCTCGTCAACCGCCGCACCACCACCATCGCTGGTGCGATCGTCGCGGCGATGATCATCGCGCTGAACGCCGTGCTGCTCGTGCAGCTGGCATGAGGGGCCGCAGCCGGTCGTAGGCCCAGGTGGCGGCGATGCCGACCACCAGCGAAGCGGCGACCGCCAGCACCGGATGACCCGCGGCCTCGAGTCCCGGGTACACCTGCCAGTGCGTGAGGTAGATCCACAGCGATGCTCCCGCCAGCAGGCCGACCGCGTCCGACACCAACCTGGGGAGTACGACGCCGCCACGGTGCATCAGGAGCAGAATCCCGGTCGCCACCAGTACCTCACGGCCAAGGTCGCCGAAGAAACCGACCGTCGCGACGATCGTCACGACGGCGACCGTCGCCCGCTGGGCAACGGTGCGTGCCTCGGCCACCGCCCAGCCGAGTGCGAGGCACCACAGCACAGTCAGGGTGCTGTAGCGCTGCAGCGGTCCGGCATGCACCCCCGAGTCGACCAGGCGCACAGTCAGGGCGACCGCGACGACGGCGAGCGCCGTACGGAAGCGATGGCGGTGCTGCCAGTGCGCCAGCCAGGGCACGGTCAGCAGGGCCGCGAGGCCGAGCGTGCTCCAGACGAGCGTCTCGAGGAACCAGAACTGCCAATCGGGACTCCAGGTGCGCTCACCGGTGAGACCGTTGAGAAAGACCGCCGTCGCCGGCCGGTAGTCGCGCGTGACGAGGACGCAGGCGCCGATCCAGAGACCGGCGGGCACGGCGACCGCACGCGCGGTCGCAAGCAGGTTGCGCACCCGCTGGTGGCGATCGGGATCGGCCAGCGCGAAGCGGGACAGGTTGAAGCCGGCGACCGCGAGCAGTACGTGCGCGCCACCTGGAACGAGGACCAGATCGGTGTGGGTGATGACGACCAGGGTGATGGCCAGCGCCCGCAGCAGGGCGGGCATCTCGACCACGGCCGTGAACCGGCGGCGTGGGCGCGCGGCGTCGGCCAGGTCTGTGAGGGAGCGGTGCTGCCAGTCGGCCGGCAGGGTGCCGAGCTCGTTTCCCAGCCGCGTGGACACCTCGACGAACGACAATGAGTCACCACCGAGTGACACGAAGCTGTCAGACACGGCTGCGTCGGGCTGACCCAGGACGACGGCGAACATCGCACGCAGCGATTCGGCGGTCGTCCCGGTCGAGGTCGCGACGGCAGGTGCGCCGAGCTCGGTGGCCGAGCGCGCAAGGTGCGTCAGGGTGATGAAGTCGGGCTTGCCCGACGCCGTCATCGGTACGCCGACCACGCGATGCACGCGTACGGCGCCGGCGGGGATGCCGGCTGCCGCAGCCAGCCGGCGGCGTACGTCGGCATCGATGCGGGGGCGGGTGACGAACGCGTGCACCGCGTCGTCGACGGTGACCAGCCGGGCTAGGCCGTCGAGCTGCCGCTCGAGGCGGTCGAGGTCGAGCCGGACTCCGAAGACCTTCGCGTGCCGGCCGAGCCGGCCGGTGACCTCCCACAGTCCGTCGTCGTGCTGACGGGCCAGGTCGCCCGTGCGCAGGTCGGTGAGCTCGGCACCCCTGGCCAGGTCGGCGGCGGACTCGGCGTAGCCCATCATCACGTTGGGCCCGGTGTAGACGAGCTCGGCGTCGGCCAGGCCGAGCACGGGCTCGAGGCGAAAGCTGCCGCCGGGTACGGGCACACCGATGCAGCCCGAGCGGGCGACCGCGAGGTCGGGCGGCAGGTAGGCCATCCGGGCGGTGGCCTCGGTCTGGCCGTACATCACGAAGAGGTCCCAGCCCTGGCGGCGGCCGAGCGTGGCGAACTCCTCGACCCGCTCCGGCGACATCCGGCCGCCGGCCTGCGTGACGTAGCGCAGGCTCGGGAGCTCACGGTCGGCGAAGCCGCTCGCCGTGAGCAGGTCGAAGGTGTACGGCACTCCGGCGAAGCTCGACACCCCCGCTCTTGACGCAAGATCCCAGAAGCAGGCGTCGGACACCGACAGGTCGGTCAGCACCACCGCGGCGCCGTGGAGGAGGTGGCTCGTGAGGACCGAGAGCCCGTAGCAGTAGTGAAGAGGCAGCGACGTGATCGCGCGGTCGTCGGGCCGGAGGCCGAGGTAGTCGCCGATGCTGCGTGCGTTGGCGAGCACGTTGTCCCGCGAGAGGCGCACGAGCTTCGGCGAGCCGGTCGAGCCGGACGTCGACAGCAGCAGGGCCAGGTCGGGGTGGAGATCGTGCGGCGCGCCGTCGCCGGGAGGGGTGACCAGGCCGCTGGCTGTCGCCCGCGTTGCGGGGGCATAGCGCTCGCACAGCTCGGCGTCTCGACCGTCAGCCCCTTCTCCGACCAGCAGCACCGGATGGTGGCCGGCCAGCGCGGCCAGGAACGTCACGACGGTGCGGACGTCGTTGGCCGCCTCGAGCATGACGAGGCGGCGGGTGCTCCCGAGGTCGGTGGATACCTCTTCCACAGCCTGGCGGAGCTCGGCGTACGTCATCTCGCCCGACGCCGTGATCAGCGCCGTGTCGCCGGGGCGGCCGCCGAGCAGGAAGTGGTCGACGTCCGGCTGGATGGGGAGGCGGACGGCTGTCATGACGCTGCCCCCGAGAACGCCAGCACGTCACCCACGACCCTCAGGTCGACCCGGTCGCCGGGGGTCGGGATCGCGTCGGCGGACGTACGCGCCGTGATGCGTTCGCCGGACGTCAGTCGGACCCGGATCGTTGCGTCGTGGCCGAAGAAGCTGACGTCCTCGACCTCGCCGACGGCGCCGCCGTTGGCGGGCGTTGGCTGCACCTGCTCGGCCCGCAGCGCGAGCCGGACGCGTCCTGGTGTGACCTGGCCACGAACCTGCACCGAGCCGAGGGCGCACGTGGCGTGACCGTCGGCCCCGAGCGTGCCGTCGATGAGGGTGGCATGGCCGACAAACGCGGCCACTCCGGCGTCTTCGGGGGAGAGGTAGACGTCGGCCGGCGTGCCGATCTGCACGAACGCCCCGTCGGCCATCACGGCGACCTGGTCGGCCAGTGACAACGCCTCACCCTGGTCGTGGGTGACCAGCACACCCGCCGCACCGCTGGCGCGGACCGCGCGCACGACGGCCCGGCCGGTCTCCTCGCGCAACCCTGCGTCGAGTGAGGCGAACGGCTCGTCGAGCAGCACCAGCGTCGGCCTCGGTGCGAGCGCGCGGGCCAGCGCGACGCGTTGCTGCTGACCCCCCGACAGCTCGTGCGGGTAGCGCTGGGCGAGCTCACGGGGCAGCTCGACGAGCTCGAGCATCTCGGCCAGCCGCGCCGGTCGGACGGGATCGCGGCGGGGCAGCCCGAAGGTGATGTTGTCCGCCACCGAGAGGTGCGGGAAGAGGGCCCCTTCCTGCGGCACGTAGCCGATGCCACGGTGCCGCGGCGCCACCGGTCGGCCCCGCCCGGCGACGACCTTGCCGCCGATCGCGACCGTGCCCGAGTCGGGGGAGTGGAAGCCCGCGATCACGCGCAGCAGCGTGGTCTTGCCACATCCCGACGACCCGAGCATCGCGGTGACGCCGCCGGCGACGTCGAGGTCGACGCCGCGGAGCACCGGCTGGGCGGCGTACGACGCGGTCAGTCCGGTCACGTGCAGCGCGGTCATCGACGACCTCCGACGGTGATGCGGCTCAGCAGCCAGGTGGCCGGGATGGACAGCACGATCAGCGCCAATGCGTACGGCGCGGCCGCGCCGTACGCCACGGACGACGCGTCGGACCAGAACTTCGTGGAGAGCGTTGAGGTGCCGATCGGCGAGAGCAGCAGGGTCGCGGTGAGCTCGGTCGACACGGCCAGCGCCACCAGAGCGACCGAGGCGCCGAGTCCGGGCAGGATCACCGGCAGGGTGACGCGTGCGGCGGCGCGGGGGCCGCTGCACCCGAGCGACCGGGCGACGTCCTCCAGGACGGGTGGGGCCAGCTCCAGGCTCGAGCGCACGCTCACGACCGCACGCGGGAGGAAGAGGATGGCGTACCCGAGGACCAGCAACGGCAGGGTCTGGTAGAGGAACGGCACACCGCGGATCGACACCGTGACGAGCGCGAGGGCCACGACGATGCCCGGCATCGCACCGGTCGTGTAGGTGCTGCGCTCGACGAGCGTGCCCAGCCACCCCGGGTGGCGTACGGCCAGCCACGCGACCGGCAGGGCAGCGAGGGTGGCGAGCAGCCCGCCGGCCACGGCCAGGCCCACGGTGGTCGACGCAGCTTCGACCAGCTCGCCGACGTCGAGTGCCGTCGACGACCCACGCACCAGCCAGCGGGCCAGGCTCACCAGCGGCACGGCCAGGGCGAGCAACGCGAGCGCCGAGAGCGTCGCGAACACCCACGTCGCATGACGGCCAAGGGCGATCGGCTGCAGGGTGCGGGCGGTGCCCGAGCCGACGCGCCAGTGCCGCCGCCGGCCGCGTACCAGCAGCTCGAGTGCCAGCAGCGCCAGGCAGAACAGCACGAGTACGCCGGCAAGCAGGGTCGCGGCCGGCCCGTTGAAAGCGGTGCCGTACTGCTCGAGGATCGCCGTGGTCAGGGTCGGGTAGTTGAGCAGCTGCAGGGCGCCGTACTCGGCCAGGAGGTGCAGGCCGACGAGCAGCGCGCCACCCAGCACAGCCGGGCTGATGGTCGGGAGCACGACGCCCACGAAGCGGCGTACGGCGCCGTGCCCGAGCGCCGCGGCGACGTCCTCGAGACCCGGGTCGAGCCGGCGCAGCGCCGCCACGGTCGGCAGGTAGACGAGCGGGTAGTAGGACAGGCTGACGACCACCACGGCGCCGCCGAAGCTCTGCACCGCATGCGTGGTGGAGACCCAGCCGTAGCCGTTGACGAATGCCGGGATGGCGAGCGGTGCGCAGAGGATGCCGTGCCACCAGCCTCGCCCGGGTACGTCGGTGCGCTCGACCAGCCAGGCACCGCCGACGCCGAGCAGGGCACTGACGACGACACCAGCGACGAGGAGCCGGGAGGTGTTCCAGAGCAGCTCGCCGATGCGCGGCCGCACCAGGAACTCGATGGCAGCAGACCAGCCCAGCTCGGCGGTCGAGAAGACGACGTAGCCGAGCGGGAGCAGGCTCACGGCCGCGACTAGAGACCCCGCGACGAACAGGGCTGCCGGTGCCGGTGTGGCTCGTGTGCGCCCGGGAGGGCGGGGCCCGTCGGGGGCCCGTTCCGGCGCGAGCGGCGCGGTCAGAGGAACCCGACCTCGGTCATCATGTCGACGACCCGATCGCTGTCGAGGTCGGAGACGTTGACTGCCGGCGGCGCCAGCTCGCTGAACGGCTTGACGGGCTCGGGCAGCGACACGGCCGGATTGAGCGGGTACTCCAGCGCATAGCTGTCGGCGAGGCCCTGCTGCCCGGTCTCGCTGACCAGGAACTCGACGAACTTCTGCGCATCCGACTGCTTGTCGCTCGAGGCGAGTACGCCGGCGCCGGAGACGCTGACGAACGCGCCGGGGTCCTGGTTGCCGAAGAAGTACAGGGCGCTGTCGTCGCTGACGTCGCCGGACTCCGCTTGGTCGCGGTCCCAGTAGTAGTGGTAGATGATCCCGACCTCGGACTCGCCGGAGTTGACCGACTCGAGCACCACGTTGTTGCCGTCGTACACCGTGCCGTTGGCCTTGATGCCCTCGAGCCAGGCCCGGGTCGCGTCCTCACCCTCGAGCTCCAGGATCGCGGCGACGATCGCCTGGAAGTCGGCGCCGGTCGGCGAGAGCGAGATGCGGCCGGCCCACTCGGGGTCGGCGAGATCCATGATCGACCCCGGCAGCTCCGACTCCCCGACCAGGTCGGTGTTGTAGGCGAGCACCGTCGAGCGGGCCACGAAGCCGGTCCACAGGCCGCTGGTGGGGCGGTACTGCGCGGGGATCGGGGCGACCAGGTCGGCCGGCAGCTTCGAGAACATGCCCTCGGACTCGACCCGCGACATGGCGGGGGAGTTCTCGGTGAGGAACACGTCGGCCGGCGACTTGTCGCCCTCTTGGACCAGCTGCGCGGCCAGTTCGAGGTCCTTGCCGTTTCGCAGCTCGACGTCGATGCCGGTCTCCTCGGTGAACGCCGGCGCGAGTTCTTCGATCAGCTGCTCGTGCTGGGCGTTGTAGACCACGATCGAGGGTCCGCCGAGGCCACAACCGGACAGCAGACCACCGGTCATCGCGAGGGTCAGACCGAGGCAGGACAAGGAGAGCGCGCGCAACATGGGGACCTTCAGCGTCGACGACTAGTTAGGAATGCCTAACCATACTGGATCCGCTGCCAAGCGATGCGCGCCTCCGGCGAAGGGGCTCTGGATGGGTATCTTGCGACGGATGACCGGGCCTCACAGCGAGGGTCGCGACGTGCGACTGTGAGCGGGCGCAAGCACCCAAGCCAAGCCTGCGCGTGGAGACCGCGACTGGGAGTAGAAGGCGATTACGCCCAGTTGTCCGGTCGTCGCGACGCCGGGCAACGGCCCAGCGACCCAGACCCTGTCGAGGGACCGTTGGGCCGGGGAGTTTTCCGTTCGTGGTGGAGGCGAATGGGCTGCCTGTAGGCCGGCGTCGCGAAGCTCTGCGCCTACCGGGAGAAGGACCTCAACTTCGTCGGCGCACTAATCGACGCGGGCCTCGTCAATCCGCACGAGATCGCCCGGCGACTACCGACCGTTGAGGACCGACACCGGCCCGCGATAGATCGTGCGCTGATCTGGTTGGTGTCGCGTACCTCGCGCTGACTCGGATCGGGCCACAGCGTGGCTGGCCGGTCGCGCTGCATTCCGGCTCCCTTCTGTTGTCAAACGGTGGCTTCGAGAGTCCTGGGGAGTTCGGTCTTCCGGGACGTCGATGCCGGGCGTAGCGTTGGGTCCGCGGGTCCGGGAAGTGGCTGATCCGAAGTGTCGATGTGCGGGGGAAGGTCGACCGCGCTGGATTCTTGAGACGCCCCGTGGTGCCCTCCCGGGCCCGCGCCTTCCCCTCGTTGGGCGTCGTCGAGCAGCCGGCGGTAGACCCGGTCGGAGATCCTGCGCTTGAGGCACCTCATCGCCTCCATTGGTTTCTTGCCCTCGGCTCGCTTGCGTCGGTAGTAGACGCGGCCTTCGGTATCGAGGCGGACCGAAATCTTCCACGAAAGAGACACAGACAGCGTTGACTACATCGTCATCACCGTCGCGAAGACATCGATCAACGAAGGCTAGCCCGGATCATTCACGGGTCGGCGGCTTGATCGGCGCGTAGAAACACAGAAGTGCCTGCCCAGCAGGGGAAACTTGGTCTTGCGACGGAACAAGTTCTCCAACTGGAAGGCACTCTGCAGGTGAAGCGTAGTTCGTGGTCGAGGGGTCTGTCAGTAACTGGGGGCGGTGTCGGCGTGGTGGCCCACGCGGGAAGCGTCGGGCTGCGTCTCGTAGGTGATCGGACCGGGCTGACTGGACAGCTCTCGAAGGCCCTGGCACGACGTTCGTTCACCCCTGCCCATGACCGCGGCCGGGTCCTGGTCGATGTCGCGGTGATGATCGCCGACGGCGGTGAAGCGATCGCTGACATCGAGGTCCTGCGCCACCAGGAACCCGTGCTCGGTGCGGTGGCCTCGCAGGCCACGGTCTGGCGGGCTTTGGATGAGATCAGCCCCGGGCAGGTCAAGAAAATCGCCGTGGCCAGAGCCAGGACACGGCGCCACGTCTGGGCACTCATGAACGCCTCACCCGAAGGGTTCCCTGCCTCGAAGGTCGCCGGCACCGACCTCGGTGAGGTGGTCGTGCTCGATGTCGATGCCACGGTCGTGATCACCCACTCCGAGAAAGAGTTGGCATCGGCGACGTTCAAGCGGACGTTCGGGTACCACCCGATCGGGGTGTGGTGCGACAACACAGGCGAGTTCCTCGCCGCCACGTTGCGGACCGGGAAGGCGGGGTCGAACACCGCGACCGATCACATCGAAGTCCTCACCGCGGCAATCGCCCAGGTCCCCGCCGCACAACGCAAGAACCTGCTGATCCGCAGCGATGGCGCGGGTGCCTCCCACAAGCTCCTGGCCTGGCTCACCGAACAAGGCCGCGTGCGGGGACGTCGCTTGGAGTACAGCGTCGGCTACGCAGTCACCGAGAAGATCCGCGAAGCCATCAAGGTCGTCCCCAAGCACGTGTGGACACCCGCGTCCGATGCTGATGGTGGGGTCCGCGAAGGTGGTGACGTCGCCGAGCTCACCGACCTCCTTGACCTGACGGCATGGCCGCCCGGGATGCGGCTCATCGTGCGCCGCGAACGACCCCACCCCGGTGCGCAGCTGTCGCTGTTCGAAGAAGCCGACGGGTGGCGCTACCAAGTGATCGCGACCAACACCACCACCGGACAGCTGGCGTTCCTCGAAGCCCGTCACCGTGCTCACGCCCGCGTCGAGGACCGGATCCGGATCGCCAAGGACACCGGCCTGGGCAGATTCCCCTCACGTGAGTTCGCGATCAACCAGGCCTGGCTGACAGCGACCATGATCGCTGCCGACCTCACCGCCTGGACCAGACTTCTGGCCTTCACCGGCGAGGCTGCTGTGCTCGCCGGCTGTGAGCCGAAAGCGTTGCGCTACCGACTCCTGCACGCACCAGCACGCCTGGTCCACACCGGGCGCCGGCGACAACTCCGGATCCCCGACACCTGGCCCTGGGCGGCAGCGATCGTCGCGACATTCGCCAACATCGCAGCGATCCCACCACCAGCCTGAACATCCCCGCCCACCCACAACCCGAGGACCCGGAGAACCGCACCCGACAGCGACAGTCGGCCTACAGGTCAACCCCGGAACCAGCCCAGGCAACGCACACGTCGTCAACCTCGACGCGCAGCCGTCCGACTACCTCCATGAAAGACCGGGGCTAGTGCGCGGTCTACGACCTCAAGTCGCCCGTCGAGAAAGGTGCTCACTGTCAACCTCAAGAGGTCACTCATGAGCAGGTGCAGGATGAGTTCATCGTTGTCGGAGAGGTGCTCGGCCACGAGGTCACGGGTTTGGGACTCTGCTCTCGTCAGTTCATCGACGAAGCCGCCACGCGAAATGATGGGCGGCATGCCGCCTTTTGCCCTGGGAGATCGCTCATCGGCATGAGCGAGGGGATCGCGGCATGTCCGGATGGCCGCAACGCACGCTATCTGCGGTAGTTGAGCGCACTGTTTGCGGCAGATCAGCGCGTTCCTGGGCGATACTGCGACAGCTGTGCTGGTTCGGTCCGAATGTCCGCGAGGTCGTGTAACTGGCCCCGATGAAAGCGAGATCTTCGAGTCGGCTGGGGGTGGGAACGGCGGGCAGGCGGCAATGCTCGTCCTCCCGGGGGCGGTTACGCGCGCGGTTCAACGAGCCTGGGACGCTCGTGCAGCACAATGTGCGCGGGCGGCCCTACTGCCCGCGGCGATCGACCATCCAGAAGGCTGAGAGAGGTTCAATTACATGCGGGCAATCCTGCTTAGCAGCGGGCTGGCGATTATCTGCTCCCTGCTCGGGACCCGACTAGCCATTGGATGGTTCACGAGACACGGCTTCGGCCAGCCGATCAGGGACGACGGCCCGATGACACACCACGTCAAACGGGGCACGCCGACTATGGGCGGGCTGGTGATCCTGTTGAGCGCCACGGTGGCCTACCTCGTGGCCACGATGCTGACCGGCGGGCTGCCCAGCGCCAGCGCCTGGCTCCTCCTTATCCCGTTCTTTGGCTGCGGAGTCGTCGGGTTCCTCGACGACTTCATCAAGGTCTACACCCAGAACAACCGGGGGTTGACCAGCCGCGGAAAGATGGCCGGACAGACGGTGGTCGCCTTCGGATTCGGGCTCCTGGCGACGCAATTCTTCGCCGATGAACGAGGCGTCAGGCCCGCATCGCAGTACATCTCCACCACTCACGACTGGGGGATCAAGCTGCCCCTGGTCGTGGTCCTGCTAGTGATCTGGTTCATCGTGACGGCGACCTCCAATGGTGCCAACCTCGCGGACGGCGCCGACGGCCTGCTTGCCGGCACCTCAGCCATGATCTTCGGCGCGTACACGATCGTGAACTTCTGGCAGAACAGCCAGCAATGCGGATCCCTCAAGCCCACAATGGTGGAGTCCCAGTGCTACCAAACGCGAGACCCCCTCGACCTCGCGGTCTTCGCAGCAGCCATAGCCATGGCCTGCATCGGCTTCCTCTGGTGGAACGCCAAACCAGCCCGGATCATCATGGGCGACGTCGGCTCGCTCGCCATCGGAGGCGCTCTGGCCGGTCTAGCGATCATGTCCAGGACCGAACTCCTCATGGCCGTCATCGCGGGACTGCTCGTGCTTGAGACATTGTCCGTGCTCCTGCAGATGAGCTACTTCAAACTCACCAGGCGCATCACGGGCACCGGGCGCCGCATCTTCCGAATCGCACCCATCCACCATCACTTCGAACACCTGGGATGGGACGAGGTCACCGTGGTCATCCGCTTCTGGATCATCGCCGGTCTGTGCGTTGCGGCCGGCCTCGGGATCTTCTACGCCGATTGGCTCAGCTGACCTCTGTAAGTTCCGCCCGCGCCAACCAATTGAACGTCCGCAACTCGGCAGATCCGGTAGACGGCGTACGCCCACACTGTCCTTCCGACAGGGACACACCCAGTGAGGCATGTCGAGCACGCGAGCGCCGACCTGCAGGGATAGGCCGGGAAGGCTTGCCGCAGGTCGAGGAGATCCTCGCGTTTGGCTACGAGGACATCCGCTTCAGGTCGGTCATGCGAAGCGGCTTTTGAAAATTCTGTGCACAGTGTGTGCACAGCGGGACGCCTGAAATGCGTTTCCGCAGGTCAGATGGGGTGTGGCGAATGGGCTGGCCTGTAGGCCGGGTTCTGTACGACGCCCGAAGGCGCCATGGCGACCATCCATCTACGACGACCGTTGCCGGCCGCCTCCAGCGATCTACCCGCGTACTCGGGCGGGCCGCCCTCGAACGCACACGCGCTTCCGTTGTTGCGGAAGCTTCTTGATCTTGCCCCAGGTGGGGTTTGCCTAGCCGCTCCGGTTGCCCGGGGCGCTGGTGGTCTCTTGCACCGCCGTTTCACCCTTACCGCTCCCCGTGAGGAGCGGCGGTCTGTTTTCTGTGGCACTTTCCCGCGGGTTGCCCCGGGTGGGTGTTACCCACCACCTTGCCCTGTGGAGCCCGGACCTTCCTCGGTCTCCCCGTGAGGAGAACGCGGTCGCCCGGCCAGCCCATTCGCGTGGCCACCCTAGCGGTCGCCACGGGCGTGCTCGCACTGGTGTCGGTCAAAAGCTCCTACGCCTTCGTTGCTGCGCAATCCCCTCAATCAGCGACTTCTCCGGCGAGGTCAGGGGTCAAGCTGTCATCATGGTGGTTGATCACCTGTATTGAGGATGCGTGTATCTGCTGGAGGTGTAGGTAGTTGACCCGACACCGGGCGACTGCTTCTCTTTGCCACAGTTGCCGTGGCCGTCCTCTGGAGTCACGGCTCAGATGTTCGACCTCAAGGAGAAACACAATGACCATATCTCGCACTCGGGCCCTCACCGGGGCAGCCGCCGCGGCGGCGCTCGCCGTCATGACGACCTTCGGTGTCGGCGGCGTGATCGCTGCGTCTGCTGCGCAGCCCTCCGCCGAGAAGAGCGGCATTGAAAAGGCCGGCATCGAAAAGGCCGGCATCGAAAAGCGCGGCATCGAAAAGCGCGGCATCGAGTAGAACGGCCAGCCGCCAGAGCAACGGAGATGCCGGCCGGGTCAGGGGTTCGTCAGGACCTCTGCCCCGGTCGGGGTCACCAACAGGGTGTGCTCGAACTGCGCGCTGCGCCGCAGGTCCTTGGTGACGACGGTCCAGTCGTCGTCCCACATGGTCCACTCGTGGGTGCCGAGGTTGAGCATCGGCTCGATGGTGAAGGTCATGCCGACCTCGATCACGTCGTCGTAGTGCTCGGCGTCGTAGTGGGGGATGACCAGCCCCGAGTGGAACGCCGTACCGACGCCGTGACCGGTGAAGTCGCGGACGACGCCGTAGCCGAACCGCCGGGCATACGACTCGATCACCCTGCCGATGACGTTGATGCGGCGGCCGGGCTTGACCGCCTTGATGCCCCGGTCGAGGGCCTCGCGCGTGCGCTCGACGAGCAGCCGGGACTCCTCGTCGACGTCGCCGGCGAGGAACGTCGCGTTGGTGTCGCCGTGGACGCCGTCGAGGAACGCGGTGATGTCGATGTTGACGATGTCGCCGTGCTCGACGACCCGCGAGTCGGGGATGCCGTGGCAGACGACCTCGTTGACGCTGCTGCACAGCGACTTCGGGAACCCGCGGTAGCCCAGGGTCGACGGGTAGGCGTTGTGGTCGCACAGGAACTCGTGACCGATGCGGTCGAGCTCGTCGGTCGTGACGCCGGGGACGATGGCTGCGCCCACGAGCTCGCGTGCCTGCGCGGCCAGCTTGCTCGCGACGCGCATCTTCTCGATGGTCTCGTCGTCCTTGACCTCGCTGCCGGTGAACCGCTCAGGCCCCGGCTTGTCGACGTATTCGGGTCGCGGGATGTGCGCGGGCACCGGACGGCGCGCGGAGATGACGGCAGGGGCTACAGCACTCACGCCAGCGAGTGTAGTTTCACCGACATGAGCGACTCGGACACGGAGTACTGGTTCTGCCTCACCCACCACACGGTCGAGGGCGCCGACGGCTGCAAGAACGCCGACCGCCTCGGTCCCTACGCCAGCGCTGCGGAAGCGTCGCGGGCCCTCGACAAGGTCGAGGAACGCAACGAGGAGTGGGACAACGACCCGAAGTGGAACGACACCCAGCTCGAGGACTGACCGCTACTTCTTGCCCTTCTTCTTGCGCTTCTTGCCGGGCAACAGGTCGGCGCCCTGCTGGGCCTGCCGCATCGCGATCAGGACCGCCTTCTGCACGGTCCTGGAGAGCTCCTTGGTGAAGGCGTTCGAGCTGACCTGAGCGGCCACCCTGGCGGCGACCTCGGTCGCGACCTTCTCGGCAGCAGCCTGCGCCATCTTCACCGTGGCCTCCGCAGTGGCGACCGCCGCCGTGAGCTGGGCAGCGGCCGTGGGGGCGGGCACGGGCTCGGGAGAGCCATTGGGAGCCGTGGGCGGCGGGGCCGCGACCCGGGGGGCCTCGACGACCGGGGAAGCCTTCTTGGCTGCCGACTTCTTGACCGGCGCCCTCTTGGCGGCGGTCTTCTTCGTCGCGGTCTTCTTGGTCGCCGACTTCGTCGCAGGCGCCTTCTTGGCGGCGGCCTTCTTCGCGGAGGTCTTCTTGGCCGGGGTGCTCGGGGTCTCGCTCATGGCGTAACCCTGCCACGGCGGCCCCAGCAGGGACAGACCGTGTCACGGCTAGGTTGACCCCGTGGCCAACGGACGTCAGCAGCACAACCCGCACGCGACACCGGCGTGGCCGTTCATCGGGATGATCGGCATGGCCGCCGCCTTCTTCCTGTACGCCGCGAGCGGGCTCGTGGCGCCGTGGTGGGCCGTGACGCTCCTGATGGTGCTGTGGTGCGTGCTCTTCGTCGTCGCCACGAGGTGGTGGACCCCGCATCCCCAGCGGGTCGTGGCGCTGCCGATCGTCGCGGTGGCCGTGTGGTTCGTAGTACTCAACGCCGGCGCCCGTTGGCTCGGCTGGACTGCCTGAGCAGGCCTAGAAGGAGTGCTCGGGGCCGGGGAACGAGCCGCCGCGTACGTCGTCGGCGTAGGCCCGGGCCGCTTCGAGGAGTACGCCGTGCACGTCGGCGTACTGCTTGACGAAGGTCGCCATCCGGCCGGTGCGCAGACCGAAGGCGTCCTGCCAGACCAGCACCTGGCCGTCGCAGTCGGGCCCGGCGCCGATGCCGATGGTCGAGATGTCCAGCTCCTTGGTGACCCGCGCGGCGACGTCGGCGGGCACCATCTCCATGACGACGGCGAACGCGCCCGCTTCCTGCACGGCATGGGCGTCAGCGAGGATGCGGTCGGCCTGCTCGCCGCGACCCTGCACGCGGTAGCCACCCAGGGTGTGCTCGCTCTGCGGTGTGAAACCGATGTGGGCCATCACGGGGATGCCGCCGCGGGTGCACTTCTCGATCACAGGCGCCATCTCGGCGCCGCCCTCGAGTTTCACGCAGTGCGCGCCGGCTTCCTTCATGAAGCGCACGGCGGTGAGATAGCCCTGCTCGGGCGACGCCTGGTAGGAGCCGAACGGCAGGTCACCGACGACCATGGCACGCTTGACCGAGCGGGCCACCGCACGGGTCAAGGGGAGTAACTCGTCGACCGTGACCGGCAGGGAGGTCTCGTTGCCGAAGACGTTGTTGGAGGCGCTGTCGCCCACGAGGAGCAGCTCGACGCCGGCCTCGTCGAACGTGGCCGCGGTGTACATGTCGTAGGCGGTGAGCATCGTGACCTTCTCGCCGCGCTCCTTCATCTCCCGCAGATGATGGGTGCGCACCCGCTTGACGGGCTTTGCGGGGGAGGCCGACCCGGTGCCGTACGGCGCGGCGATCTCACCTGACTGCTGCTCGCTCATTGCGACTCTCCTGACGTCATCTCGCGGCCTCCTGGCGAGGTCCACGGACCGTGTTCAGGCTAGTCCCGACCGGGGCTCATCGTGCTGTGGCGCCGGTCACTTCAGGTAGGCGAGGTAGTCCTCGGGTTCGGCGTCCTCCGCGAAGTCGTCGCCCGACTTCAGCCGGTCGATCGAGGAGATCCTGACATTGAGACCGCTCACTGTCTCCACGTCCGCCTCGAGGGCGCGCTGCACCAGGACCCCGATGTTGCCCTTCATCGCAGAGATGTCCTGGCTGCCCGCAGGCCGCTCGATCTCCATGCCCTGTTGCGCGAGGACCTCCTCGACGGAGTCGAGCACGTCCTCGGCGGTGCCGGGGGGCTCGATGAACTCACCCCCGGCCTCGTAGGACCACTGCCCGAAGTTGCCCCCGGGCTCGTAGAACTTGGCCTGCATGCCCTTGAGCTCGGCATCGCCCAGAGCAGCTTGCAGCTCGGGGAGCAGGGCGCTGGCGAACTGGTCCATCTCGGCCTTGAACGTCTTGGCATCGTCGGCGGCCGGCTCAGCTGAGTCGGAGTCCCCGGGCGAACAGGAGGACAGCACGAGAATGGCGATCAGCCCGAGAACCATGCGAGTCATGTGGGGAGCCTAGAACAGGCCGGTGACGTCGTCCCACCGATCGCCTGCCCACTCCTTGCCGCCCTCGTAGACCTCGTTGGCTTCGTCGATCGTCGTGCGGACCTCTTCGACGACAACGTCGGCGGCCCGATCGACCTGGTGGACGGCCTCGTCCTTGGCCCAGTCCTTGGCGTAGTCGTTGGCCTCCTGGGTGCGTCCGCCGATGAGGTCCGGCTCGTCGCCCTGGGCGATGGAGGTCAGGTTGTCCAGGGACGTCGGGTTGAGCTGGGGGTCGAAGTACGACGTGTGGTTGTCGACGCCTTGACCGATGTTCTCCACGTGGAAGTCCTTGCCGGGGTCGCTCCCGAAGACCTTGGCCCCGAAGTCTGCCTGCGTCGGGTCCGGGCCCATGCCGAGGTCGCCGTCGCGGCCCAGCCAGCTGACGAAGTCGTTGTCGGCGGCTCCGGCGTAGACCTTGCCCTCGGGCATGTGCAGGTCGCCCACGCCGTTCACGTTGTCACCGCCTGCGCCGGGGCTGCCGATCAGTGTGAGGGAGTCGGCGTCGAGACCGTCACCGGCGGCCGCGTGCGCCGCCGTCGTCGAGCCATAGCTGTGCCCGATGACCGAGAGATGCGACTTGTCGCCCTCGTCGGTCGCCCGCAGGCCGTCGACGAAGTCGGAGAGTGCGTGCCCGCCGGCGATCGCCTTGTCCTCCTGGACCACGCTGCCGATGTCGAGGCCGTCGCCGGGGTAGTCGAGCACGCCCTCGGGGTTCCAGTTGGGGGAGTCGTAGCCCATCCAGGCGATGCTCGCCATCGACTCGCCGTTGCGGATGGCGTTCTGGTACAGCGTGTACGCGTCCTTGCCCTGGGCGGCGATGCTCGACCCGTCGTTCATGATGCCGGGCACGATCACGGCCGTGTTGTCGGCGGTGTCGGGATCGCCGTAGCTCACTGCCGCAGCGCCGTCGCCGTTGAACGCGGTGGGCTGGTAGACGATGAGATTCACGTCGACGTCGTCCTGGCCCAGTGACGCCGGGATGTCGAGAGCGTCGCGAGCAGCCTTGGCGTTCTTGAGCGTCGCCTCCTGCTCGGAGGTCAGGTCTTCATGTTCGTCGCCCAGGCCCTCGAGGAAGTCGAGGTCGCGCTGCAACGACGTGCGGTTGGCTTCGTCGCGGTCGCCGGTCGGGATGCCGTTGACGTTGCCGATGAGGTCGGGGTCGCTGATCTTGAGCGCTTCACGCTCGGCGCCGGAGAGGCCCTTCCACCAGGCCGTGACGGCCGCGGGGTCGGTGCCGACGTTCTTCAGCTGGTTGACCAGCTCGCCGGTGTTGGGCCGACCGGCGCTGGTGGCCGCGGTCTGCCCCTCGGCCTTCGTGTCGACCGACTGCAGGACGTTGATGAAGCGATCCTCGGCCGACGTCACCCGCTCCCAGAAGCTGGTCATCCGGCTGCGCATCGTGGTCGCCCTGTTGCGCAGGGTCTCGGCCTTTGTCTGGAGCGCGGGTACGTCCTCCTCGGTCGCGCTCTCGATCTCGGTGAGCAGGGCGTCGATGGCGTTGTTGAGTTCGATCCGGTCTGACTCCAGGCCTTCACGGTCGGCCGTGAGCTGCACGACCTGGTCGACGTAGACGTCGCACGCGGTGGTCGCCTTCTCCAGAGCGGCTGTGACCGCGTCGGCGTCCTTGCCGAACGAGGTTATCGCGTGGTCGGCGGCTTCGGCGGCGTCGCCGGTCCAGTCGGCCGGCGCGCCGTGGCTGCTGGTCCAGGTGGCCACATCGCTCACTGCCGTCGCCGACCCGCGGAGCGCCGTGGTGACCGTGGATGCGGTCGCCTTGGCCTCGAGCTCCTGGATCTCCGCGATCTTGGCTGGCACGTCGATCTGGGTCATCGCAGGCCCCTCGGCTGCACCGGAGTGGTGTCACGGTCCTCCCACGACAGCAGCCGTTGCATTGCCTCCACCGTGTCCTTGTCGGAGATGCCGAACTCGCTCGCTGTGTCGCTCAGCTCGCTGCTGTTCAGGTTTGCGCGGACGCGCAACGACTCGATTTCGTCTCCCCAGTTGGTGAGGAAGGTCTTCGCGACCCCAGCCACCCTCGACCCCAGCAGAGTCGTGTCGGCGGCGGAGATCGTCTTGCTCGCGCCGTGCAGGTCGTCGCCGCGGTCCTCCCAGTCGGCGGCGGCACTCCTCAGCTTGTGGTTCCACACCTGGAGCGTCATGAGTTCGCCGCCAGCCGGCTCAGCGTGTCAGGAGTGAGGTGGAGGGCGTCGGAGACGGCCTCCACCGACACCGACGTGGCGTTGCCGGTCACCTTGAGGTCGATCGTGCCGACCCGAGCCATGAGGGACGGCTGGTCAGCGGGCGACGGCTGGGGCCTCCATCCCAGGTCGAGAAGGGCGCGCGCGATCTCGTTGACGAGGGGCTCGGTCTCGTTCTCCTTCAGCCCGGACACGGCGCCGTTGGCGACGTAGCGGTGCAGGTGCGGGTTGGCCTGCTGCCACCACAGACCCACCGATGCCGTCGGCGTACGTCCGACGCGGGTCCACAGGGCTGCGAGCACCGCTGTGGTGTGGCGCTGGGTGGCGGTTGCCTGGCCGATCGTGGCGGGTGGCTCGACCGGCGGAGTGGTGTCCACCGGTGGAAGCAGCACGATGTCGACGTCGGGGTGCTTGCGTCGCAACTCCGCGAAGAACGGGTCGTCGCGCGCGGGATCGGGGGCTGCCATGTGGTGACTATCCCGCGCTGAGCAGCGGCTCAAACCCTCGACAGGGAACTAGTCACCGACGGAGGCCAGGTCGGAGAAGTCCTCGCCCTCGTAGTCCTCGATGAACGGCTCGTCGTCGCCGGCGTAGTTGACGCAGCTCGGCCCGCCCCAACGCACGTCGACCACGCGCGCGCCGGTCTGTACGGTCAGCTGCGGAATCTGCACCAGGGTCGTGAGGCCCTCACGATCGCCTGCGACAGAGAGATCGTCGCGGACCGCAGTGGTCCAGCCCAGGTCGCGCAGAGCCTCACCAACGGCGCGGCTCATCTTGCGTCGACCACCCGAAGGCGCCAGCATCTGGCCGCCGACCTGGTAGGTCCAGACTCCGTAGCCGCCGCCGCACTCGTAGAACATGCTGTGCAGGTTGCCGGGCGGTTCCGCCGCCAAGGCAACCGCGAGCGCCGGAACTGCCTGGCGCGTGGCGGCGTCGACGCTCTCCTTGTCCGCCGCTGCCTGGCCGGCCTCCTCATTGGCGCAGGCCGACGTGGCGAGCAGTACGCCGACCAGCAAGGTCAGGCGTCCGGGTCCGAGACGGTTCACCACTGCAGACTACGGATGCCGAGGTCCGGAGCGCCGGACAGGGCCGCCAACCATTTCCGGCCTCCGCAGCGTTGACTGGGTAGAGGTGAGGGGGCGGGCGTGGACGATCGGGAGTTCACCGAGTGGGCGGGTGGGTGCCAGCGCGCGCTGGTGCGTTCGGCGTACCTCCTCACCGGTGACCTGCATCGGGCGGAGGACCTCGTCCAGGAGGCGCTGGTCAAGGTGGCGATGCGCTGGCCTCGGCTGCGCGACGGCAACCCCACGGCGTACGCGCGTCAGATCGTGGTGCGCGACAACATCTCGTGGTGGCGTAAAAGGCGCGACTTGCTCATCGAGACGGTCCGCGACACGCACGTCCGTGCCCACGAACCCGAGGTCGCTCTCGTCGTACGACGCGCGCTCAGCCGCCTCTCGCCGGGGCAGCGTGCCGTCGTGGTGCTGCGCCACTTCGACGACCTGACCGAGCGCGAGACGGCCGACGCGCTCGGCGTCACCATCGGCACCGTCAAGAGCCAGAACGCCGCTGCGCTGGCGCGACTGCGCACCGGAGCCCCCGAGCTCCTCGACCTGATCGGGAGGACGCCATGAACGACTCCGAACTGCACGATGTCCTGCACCGCGCGACCGAGCACGTCGAGTCACCTGACCTCGCGCGCGAGGCGCTGGTTGAGGCGCGGCGTCGTCATTTCCGTCGCCGTGCCGGGCTCGCGTCGGCTGCTGCGGCCGTCGTGGTGGGAGCGGTGGTCGTCGGGTCGCTCGTGTCGGGGGCCGACCATGACGCCACGCCCGCGCCGGCGCCGACCTTGCCGACGAACGTGCCCAGCGAGGTCGAGGCCGTCACCCCGCCGCTCTGGGACCCGTTCACCATCCCTGCCCTTCCGGTGCGTGCTTCGGTCCTCCCCCAGCACCTCACCCCTCCCGATGACCCGCCGAGCGTGCTCGACCAGCCCATGTCAGCAGCGGTCCTCGCCCTGCCCGAGGAGGGCCGGCTGCTGCGGTTGCTCGGCACCGACGGGGAGTGGCGCTCGGTGCCCGGCACCAGCAACGCGATCGCCGACTCGCTGCGCCCCGTGGTCGATCCGGCAATCTCTCACGACGGACGACAGGTCGCGATGTCCGTCGATTCCGGAATTCTGGTCGTCGACGTGACGGCCGGGGAAAGCCGGATCATCCCGTGGCCAGAGGAGATCGCCGGGCCATGGGACTTCCCGCTACCGCTGCTGTGGCAGCCGGCGGGCGACGGCTTCGTGGTGCTCTACGGAACCGATACCTGGCAGATCGGCCTCGACGGTGACGCACACCCCGCGCCGTACGGTGATAGCTATCCCTACCTGGCCATTGAGCCGGGGGGTGCGGTCTACCAGAACGACTACGACTGGCGCAGGCTGCTCACCTGGCAGGGGGACGTGCGAGTGGACGACTCGCCGTTCCCGCAGTGTGAGCGACTGGTCGCGGCCCAGGGCATGGTCGCCTGCACGACCGGGAGCATCGAGCCGTTCCGCAGCGGCCCCGTGGTCGTGGACGCGGCCAGCGGCGAAGTGCTCGGCTACGCGCCGATCAAGGACAAGAGCGCGGTCTACAGCGACAATGGCCACCTCACGGCGATGGGGTTCCTCGATGCCGACACGGTGCTGCTGCTCGTGGCGCCCATGGACTCCCGCACTATGGAGATCGGCGAGGGACAGACGCATCTGGTGGCCTGGCGCTTCCGCACCGGTGAGTTCGAGCGGATCAGCAGTGGCCGTCAGGGCCTGCGCACCATCGAGGTCGCGCCCGCGCTCGTGGAGTAGCGGCAGCCCTAGACTCGTCACGTGGACTTCTACTCCGCCTATGCCCATGGCTTCGCGCGCGTCGCGACGGTGACGGTGCCGGTCGCGATCGCCGACCCGGCCGCCAACGCCGCGACGATCCTCGAGGCGGCGCGGGCGTGCCACGACGACGCGGTGGCGGTGGCGGTGTTCCCGGAGCTGGCGTTGAGCGGCTATGCCATCGACGACCTGCTGCTGCAGGACACCCTGCTCGACGGCGTACACGCGGCGATCGCGACCCTCGTCGAGGCCAGTGCAGACCTGATGACGGTGCTGGTGGTGGGTGCGCCGCTGGTGCACGGCACGCGGGTGCTCAACTGCGCCGTGGTGATCCATCGCGGGCGGGTGCTGGGGGTGTCGCCGAAGTCGTACCTGCCCAACTACCGCGAGTTCTACGAACGTCGGCACTTCGCGCCCGGCGACGACCAACGGGGCGGCATCATCCGCGTCGCGGGCGGAGACGTGCCGTTCGGGCCCGACCTGATCTTCGACGCAGTCGACGTGCGCGGGCTGAGGCTGCACGTCGAGATCTGCGAGGACATGTGGGTGCCGATCCCGCCGAGCGCCGAGGCAGCGCTGGCCGGTGCGACGGTGCTCGCGAACCTGAGTGGCAGCCCGATCACGGTGGCCCGGGCGGAGGACCGCCGGCTGCTCGTGCGGAGTGCGAGCTCGCGCTGCAGCGCGGCGTACCTCTATGCGGCGGCGGGCCAGGGGGAGTCGACGACCGATCTCAGCTGGGACGGCCAGACCATGATCTACGAGTCCGGCGACCTTCTCGCCGAGGGTGAACGGTTCCCCGATCACGCTGTCGTGACCATCGCCGACATCGACCTCGACCGGATCCGGCAGGACCGGCTGCGGCAGGGCACGTTCGACGACAATCGGCGTACCTTCGGCGACGTCCGTGGCTTCAGGACGATCGAGTTCACGCTCGAACCGCCGGCCGGAGACATCGGGCTGCGGCGCAAGGTCGACCGGTTCCCGTTCGTGCCCGACGACCCGCAGCGGCTGGCGCTCGACTGCTACGAGGCCTACAACATCCAGGTCTCCGGGCTCGAGCAGAGGATCGCCGCGATCGGGTCGCCCAGGGCCGTGATCGGTGTCAGTGGCGGGCTCGACTCGACGCACGCGCTGATCGTCGCTGCCAAGGCGATGGACCGGCTGGGCCGCCCGCGCAGCGACATCCTGGCGTTCACGATGCCTGGGTTCGCGACCGGCGACACGACGAAGTCCTACGCAACGAGGCTCTCCAAGAGCCTCGGCGTCACCTTCGAGGAGCTCGACATCACCGCGTCCGCGCGGCAGATGCTCGCCGACATCGGGCACCCGTTCGCCGACGGCGAGGAGGTCTACGACGTGACATTCGAGAACATCCAGGCCGGGCTTCGCTACGACTACCTCTTCCGGCTCGCCAACCAGCGCGGCGGCATCGTGGTCGGCACCGGCGACCTGTCGGAGCTGGCGCTCGGCTGGTGCACGTACGGCGTCGGCGACCAGATGTCGCACTACTCGGTCAACGCCGGGGTGCCGAAGACGCTGGTGCAGCACCTGATCCGCTGGGTCGCCGAGTCGGGCCAGTTCGAGGCCGACACCAACGAGCTGCTCGGCGAGATCCTCACGCAGGAGATCACCCCCGAGCTGATCCCGCACACCGAGGGCGCCAAGCCGCAGGCCACCCAGGACACCGTCGGCCCCTACAACCTCCAGGACTTCACGCTCTTCCACGTCGTACGACGCGGCTACCGGCCAAGCAAGATCGCCTTTCTCGCCATGCACGCGTGGGCGGATGCGGCGCAGGGGGAGTGGCCGCCGGGCTACCCCGAGCAGGACCGGCCGTCGTACGACCTGGCGACGATCAGGCACTGGCTGACCGTGTTCGTGACGCGCTTCTTCGCCAACCAGTTCAAACGCAGCGCGCTGCCCAACGGCCCGAAGGTCAGCGCCGGCGGCACGATGAGCCCGCGTGGCGACTGGCGGATGCCTTCCGACGCATCGGCTGCTGCTTGGCTCGCCGACATCGAGCACATCCCGTCGTGAGCTCGACGACGACCCGGCCGCCACCAGCAGGAGAGGTCCGCACGACAAGGCCGCCACCGGACTCGGTGGCGGTCTTGTGTGCGATCGAGAACCCCAGTCCTGACGAGTCGGCACCACTGATGACGCGGCGTACGACCTCGACGCCGTCGGGGAAGCCCGACCCCTCGTCGTCCACGGTGAGCTCCAGCCCACCGTCGTCACGCGGCGCCATCGTCACCGCGAGGCCGGCCCCGACGACGACGTGGACGCGGTCTTCGCCAACCAGGGTCGCTCGATCGAGATCTACTGCAACCGGGGTGAGCCGACGCTCAGTGACTTCGAACGCAACACCCTTCCCGAGGACGACTGACCGGACTTCAGGACCGGAATGGCGCTTGCCCAGGCGCTGATGAGGGGATGATGTCGCGCGTGACCTTTGAGCAACTGCCACGGGACTACCCGCCCTTCCTCTACATCCCGTGCATGGAACATGTGACCGACGGCGCCCACGCCGAAGCCCAGTACCGCACCACCAAGGACGGACGCACGGCGCTGCTGGTGTACTCGGCGCTCGACCGGCTGCACGCGTGCTGTGGCGATGACCAGCCCTGGTTCGGTCTCCCGGTGAAGGATCTGCAGATGCTCCATGACGGGCGCGCCTTCGACGTCGTCTACACCGATGTATACGTGCCTGAGGAGCGGCGCGAGCCCGGTCAGGTAGGGCTGACCCGATGAACCACGTCGCGGACGGCGGTGGTGGCGGCGGGTCGTCGAGCTATGTCGTGGACCGCGGGGCACTCACGGCGGTCGCCGCGGGTCTCGGCACGGCCGCGTCGGCGCTCGACGACGTCGGGAGTGGCCGGCCCTCGCCGAGCGACACCGGGCTCGCCGAGCCACTTCTCCTGATGATCCTGGCCTCCGCCTCCGAGGCAGCCGGTCGGCTGGCCTTCGAGTCGACCACGCTCGCCGCGGCGGTCGAGGACTGCAACGTGGACGCGGAGACCGTCGACTCCGCGGCCGCAGCCACTTTCCTGGTGGGCAAGAGCTGATGGCGGACCTCGACACCGAGATCAAGGGCGAAGCTGCGAACGTCCGGGCGGTCTCGACCTGGCTGGAGCAGGACCTGCGGACCGGACTGGGTGACCTGGGTGGGAGGTCGTCCGCCAGCGCCGCGACGTTCAGGGGGACTGGCAGGGAGAGGCGGGCTCGGCGTTCGCCGGACGTGCGCAGACCCTCGTGCAGGCGACCGACGACGGCGCCGACGTCACCGGCAAGACGGCCACACTCGTGAGCGACGTCGCCGCCGACCTGAAGACGGCGAAGGACGACATGTCCGACGTTCGTGCCAAGGCTCGTGCGGGCGACCTCTTGGTGGACGGCTTCGTCATCCGCAACCCCGGCGCCGGCCCCCGGCGGCGGGACCGTCGCCTGCAGCGGATGCTTCCCAGGCTGCACGGGACAGCTGGGAGCAGAACGACCAGGCGGTGCAGCAGCACAACGCCAAGGTCGATGTCTGGAACGACTGCGTCGAGCTGGCCAACGCGGCCTGGCAGCGGTGGTTGGACGCCCTCGAGGCCGCCGCGGACGCCTGGAGCAAGCACGACTCGACCTATGTCGGGTTGAGTGGCCAGCTGCTCTCGGCCGGAGCGCAGCTCGAGCTCATCCGCAGGGCCACGCCCGCGCTCACGGGGACCGTGGACCACATGCTGACGCGTGCCCAGGAGCTGCGTGCGCATGCCGATGCCTTCAAGGGACCCGACGGCCGGATCTCCGATCCCTCCCGCTTCTACGACCTGCTCGACGAGGCCGAGCGTCTGGACGACGCACACCCCGGTGCGCGGGGGGCGCTGTCCAACTGGGAGCTGCCCAAGGGTCTGACCCGTGGCCTGTGGGCAGTGGACGTGGCCGCTGCCGGCTACGGCATCTACTCCGACTGGGAGGAGGAGGAGGGTCCCGCGCAGGCCATCACCTCCAACGCCGTCCCTGCGGCGGCCTCGATCGGCTCCGCCATCGTCGCGGGGGCTGCCACCTGCGCGGTGGTCGGCAGCTTCATCCCGATCCCCGGGGTCGGTACCGCGGCCGGTGTGGTCGTCGGGGCCGCAGTCGGCACCGTCGTCGGTGCGTTCACCTCCGGCGCGGTCGACAGCCTCTTCGACTCCGGCGCCGACAGTCTGGGCGACTGGGGCGGGGCGGTGGTCGACGGCGTCGAAGAGGTCGGTGACACCATCGGCAGCGTGGCCGAGGGAGTGGGAGACGTCTTTGACTCAATCTTCTGAGCGACCCACGAGCAACCTCCCCGGCGGCAGGGCGTCGACCTGGACGGTGGCCCTGCTCACCGGTCTCATCGGCCTGTCCGGTCTCGGCGTGGCGGCCGTAGGCCCCGAACAGCGTGTGCTGGGCCTCGTCATCGGCGTCTTCATGCTGTCGGTGACCTGGCTCCTGCTGGTCTCGGCGCGGTCGGCGCGCAGCGCCTGGTCGAGCACGACGCTGGCCGGACGACCGGCCTGGTCCGTGCCCGTCGGCGGGTCGAGGGGGTCGGCGCCCGCTGCTGCAACGGTCTGCACCGTGCTGGGCGCCGGATTCCTGCTCGGTGCCTTCGTGGCCGACTCCACAGGCGTGACCGTTCTGTCCGGGGCGCTCGCGCTGTTCATGCTCGTCCTCGGGGCGGAGATGTGGCGCAGCTTCCTCCTCAAGCCCGAGCTGCGGATCTCGGCCGACCTGGTCCAGCTCCACGGCGCGGGCATCGACTCCGAGCTGGGCTGGGACGATGTCGGTGTGGTGGAGCACGCGCACCTCGGTACCCGGTGGGCGGCACTTGTGCTCACCGCGGCTGTCGACGCGCCGTCGTACCGGCAGCGGGTCAGCCGGTTCCTCCTGCCCACGGACCGGGTGCCGGACCCCCCGGGCGTCCACCTGAGGGTGGGACTCATCCCCGACGAGCCACGGCTGCGCAGGCTCCTTCAGGCCATGCATGCCGGCGGCCGGTCCACGCGGGAGGCCATGATCGGTCGCGGCCTGCCGGACGCCTCCGGCTACTGACCCTCGCCCGATCCGTGGCCGGTGCCGCGGGTGCGGCCACGGCTACGCGATAGTGAGCACATGGGTAAGCAGGAAGACTTCGTCCTTCGCGCTCTCGAGGAGCGCGACGTCCGGTTCGTCCGGTTGTGGTTCACCGACGTGCTCGGGTTCTTGAAGTCGGTGGCGGTCGCGCCGGCCGAGCTGGAGGGCGCGTTCACCGAGGGCATCGGCTTCGACGGCTCGGCCATCGAGGGCTTCGCGCGCGTCTACGAGGCCGACATGCTGGCCAAGCCCGATCCGGCGACGTTCCAGATCCTGCCGTGGCGCGGCGAGGGCCCGTCCACCGCGCGGATGTTCTGCGACATCGTGATGCCCGACGGCAGTCCGTCGTACGCCGATCCGCGGCACGTCCTGAAGCGGACCCTGAGCAAGGCCGCCGACAAGGGGTTCACCTTCTACACGCACCCCGAGATCGAGTTCTACCTCTTCAAGGACACCCCGATGGCCGGCGAGGATCCGGTGCCGGTCGACCGCAGCGGCTACTTCGACCACACCGCGCAGTCCATGGGTGCCGACTTCCGCCGCGAGGCGATCACGATGCTCGAGTCGATGGGCATCTCGGTGGAGTTCAGCCACCACGAGGGCGGGCCGGGGCAGCAGGAGATCGACCTGCGCTACGCCGACGCACTCACCACGGCCGACAACATCATGACGTTCCGGACCGTCATCCGTGAGGTGGCGCTGAGCCAGGACATCTGGGCGAGCTTCATGCCGAAGCCGTTCACCACCCACCCGGGTTCGGGCATGCACACGCACGTCTCGCTCTTCGAGGGCGACCGCAACGCGTTCTTCGAGGCCGGCGCGGAATACCAGCTGTCGGCGACCGGACGCCAGTTCATCGCCGGCATCCTGCGGCACGCGGCCGAGATCACCTGCGTCACCAACCAGTGGGTGAACTCCTACAAGCGGCTGATCGGCGGCGGCGAGGCGCCGTCGTACATCTGCTGGGGGCACAACAACCGCTCGGCGATGATCCGGGTGCCGATGTACAAGCCCAACAAGGGCCAGTCGACCCGCATCGAGCTGCGTACCGTCGACTCCGCAGCCAACCCCTACCTCGCGTTCGCGGTGGTCCTCGCTGCCGGCATGAAGGGCATCGAGGAGGGCTACGAGCTGCCTCGTGAGGCCGAGGACGACGTCTGGTCGCTGACCGAGCGCGAGCGCACGAGCCTGGGCATCGCGCCGTTGCCGAAGAGCCTGTACGACGCGATCGGCGTCGCCGAGAACTCCGAGCTTCTCGCCGAGACCCTCGGTGAGCACGTCTTCGACTTCTTCCTGCGCAACAAGCGCTCGGAGTGGGAGGAGTACCGCGGCCAGGTCTCCGCGTTCGAGCGGGACCGCATGCTGCCGGTCATCTGAGTCGGGTAGGACCGGTGGCGAGGAACGAGCGACCGACGAGCGGGAGCTTGGCCCGCCTGGGCTTCCAGCAGCCCGACCGCGCGCTCCTTCACCTGGCCTCGCTCGGCGCACCGGGTGAGGAGCTGCTGGCCATCCTCGGTCGCGCCGCCGACCCCGACCTCGCGCTGCTCGGGCTGGTCCGACTGGTTGAGGCGTCCGACGAGGGTGACGCGATGCTGGCCGCGCTCGCTGCCGACGAGGGCACGGCGATGCGGCTGCTGCTGGTGATGGGCGCGAGTACGGCGCTCTCCGACCACCTGGTGCGGCACCCGGGCCATTGGCTCGAGCTCACCGACCCGACGATGGGCTCGTCGCGGCCCCCGGCGTACGCCGTCCGGGCCGACCTGTTGCGTGCCGTCGGTGCGGATCCGGCCGACGTGCTCCCGGTGGCCACGCTGCCGGACGCGGCGGCGCTCGATGCCCTGCGCGTGGAGTACCGCCGCGTGCTGGTGCGGCTGGCTGCCCGCGACCTCGCGCACGACCAGGCGCTCGACGACACCGCGGCCGAGCTGTCCGACCTCGCGGCCGGCACCCTGGACGCGGCGCTGGCCGTGGCCCGCGCCCGGGTCGGCGAGGACGCCGCGCTGGCCCGGCTCGCGGTGCTCGCGATGGGCAAGTGCGGTGGCCACGAGCTCAACTACGTCTCCGATGTCGACGTCATCTATGCCTTCGAGCCGGTCGAGGGTGCCGACGAGTCACGGGCGACGCGGGCCGCGACCCAGCTCGCCTCGCACGTGATGCAGGTCTGCTCCGACCACACCAGCGAGGGCACCATCTGGCCGGTCGACGCGGCGCTGCGACCCGAGGGCAAGTCGGGTCCGCTGGTCCGCACGATGGCGAGCCACCGTGGCTACTACGAGCGCTGGGCCAAGACGTGGGAGTTCCAGGCGCTGCTCAAGGCCCGGCCGGCTGCCGGCGACCTCGAGCTGGGTCGGCAGTTCGTCGGGATGGTGGCGCCGATGGTGTGGAGCGTCGCCGGGCGCGACGGCTTCGTGGCCGACGTACAGGCCATGCGTCGTCGCGTCATCGCCCACATCCCGGCGCACGAGGCGGGTCGCCAGCTCAAGCTCGGTGCGGGTGGGCTGCGCGACGTGGAGTTCGCGGTGCAGCTGCTGCAGCTCGTGCACGGTCGCAGTGACGAGACGCTGCGTTCGTCCACGACGCTGAGCGCGCTCTCGAGCCTCACCCGCGGCGGCTACGTCGGGCGCGAGGACGGCGAGGCGCTGCACAACGCCTACGTCTTCCTCCGCACCCTCGAGCACCGCATCCAGCTCTTCGCGCTGCGCCGCACGCACGTCGTACCCGAGGACGAGCCGTCGCTGCGCCGCCTCGGGCGCTCGATGGGCATGCACAAGGACTCGGTCACGACGCTCACCGCAGAGTGGGCACACCATCGTCGCGAGGTCCGGCGGCTGCACGAGAAGCTCTTCTACCGCCCGCTGCTGACCGCCGTCGCGCGCATCCCCGGCGAAGAGGCGCGGCTCTCGCCCGAGGCGGCCGAGCAGCGGATGGCCGCCCTGGGGTACGCCGACCCCAAGGCCGCGCTGCGCCACCTCGAGGCCCTGACGAGCGGGGTCTCGCGCACGGCCTCGATCCAGCGCACCCTGCTGCCGGTGATGCTCGAGTGGTTCGCGGGGGCGCCCGATCCCGACGCCGGGCTGTTCGGCTTCCGGCGGCTCAGCGAGACTCTAGGCAGCACGCACTGGTATCTCCGCCTTCTGCGCGACGAGGGCGAGGTGGCCGAGCGGCTGGCCACGATCCTCGCGACGTCGCGCTTCGCCACCGACCTCCTGGTGCGGGAGCCGCAGGGCGTGCGGATGCTGGGCGACGACCTGGCACCCCTGACAGCGGAGGCGCTCGGCGCCGAGATGGCGTCGACGGCGTCGCGGCAGGCCGCCCCCGAGGACGCCGTGCGCGCGATCCGGGCCGTCCGCCGCCGCGAGCTGTTCCGCATCGCCGTCGGCGAGCTCCTGGGCGAGAACGACGTCGAGGCCGTCGGCGCGGGGCTGTCGCGGCTGACCGACGCCACCCTCGAGGCGACGCTGGCGGTGGCCATGGAGTCGGTGCGCGCCCAGCGGTCGCTCGATGCCGTGCCGACCGTGATGGCGATCGTCGCGATGGGGCGCTACGGCGGCTTCGAGCTGTCCTACTCGTCCGATGCCGACGTGATGTTCGTGCACGAGCCCGTCGCGGGCGCCGAAGCACCCGGAGCCGCGTCGTTCGCCCAGGCCGTTGCCAACGAGGTACGTCGCCTGCTGGCGCTGCCGGGCACCGACCCGGCCCTCGAGGTCGATGCGGGTCTACGTCCCGAGGGCAAGCAGGGGCCGCTTGTGCGGACCCTCGAGTCCTACGCCGCCTACTACGCGAAGTGGTCGAAGGTGTGGGAGTTCCAGGCGCTGCTGCGGGCCGACCCGGTCGTCGGCGACCCCGCGCTGCGCGAGCGCTTCACCGCACTGATCGACCCACTGCGGTTCCCCGAGCAGGGCATCAGCGAGGACGACGTGGTCGAGGTACGCCGCATCAAGGCGCGCGTCGACATCGAACGGCTGCCGCGCGGCGCCGACCCGCACACCCACTTCAAGCTTGGTCGCGGTGGCCTTGCCGACGTCGAGTGGACTGTCCAGCTGCTACAGATGCGGCACGCCGGCCGGGTGCCCGAGCTGCGCACCCCTCGCACCCTCACCGCACTCGCCGCGGCTGCCGAGGCAGGATTGATCGACGCTGCCGACGCCGACGTACTCGCCTCCGCGTGGCGCACCGTCAGCAAGGTGCGCAACGCGGTCACTCTGGTGCGTGGCAAGGCGGCCGACCAGCTGCCGCGCGACGCCACCGAGAAGGCGGCCGTCGCCAGCGTGCTCGACTATCCAGCGGGGGAGTCGGAGCGGATGGTCAACGACTACCTTCGCATCACCCGGCGTGCCCACACCGTGGTCGAGCGGGTGTTCTGGGGCTGAGCAGGTGTGAGCCTGCTGCCTGCGCTGCGCAGGTCGTGACCCTCGTCGCAGCCCTGGCGCTGTGCCACTCACCCACGAGACCCGGCACCATGCCACCTAGATCGCGTAGCTGTCGAGAACCGAGCAGCGGCAGATCCGGGCGAGCGTAGCCGCCCACAATGCGGCATGGGCGGACGGTTGCACGAAAACGTCAGCGAGCGTCTCGGTTCTCTCCCCAGCCGAACCGGCTTTCCGCAACGAAGTCGACAAGGTTCGACCGCAGCCGCTCCCGCCACTCCTCAACGCTCGTTTGCGGCGCGAACCCCTGGACGACGTAGTCGCGGAACGTCTCGCCCCGCGCCGTGAGAGAGAGTGCAACTGAGCCCTCCAACTCGTCCGTGACGCTCAACTCGAACGCGGAAACTTCGTTCTTCTTGAACACGGCCCGCATGGCTGGTGCCACGACCTCGCAGGCTACGTCGACGAGTTCCATCACGGAGCCGGACTCTAGCGACATGGGGAGCGGACCGAGTCGCAGGCACGCTCATCGGCAGGTCAGTGCGCTATCTGCGGCAGCTCCGCTAGACGACTGACGCTGTATCCGTCGAGGGACGGCGTCAGAATCGTCGGTCGACGGCGCCAGGAAGAGCCACCAGCCCGCGTCGGACGCGACCGTTGCGCGGCGATCTCCGAGGTACTCGATGTCGACGGTCTTTCTGGGTGCGGTCTGCCCCCAGATCGCCACCATTCGCCAGGACCACGAGACCCCATCGTCGCCAGCGCTGCCGCTGGCCAAGGCCTGCCAGTCTCCCTCAGAGTCGCGCTCGTATTCGTCGAGGTCGATCGAAGCCGCGTCGCCGTTCGTGTCGATGAGCGCTGCGGCGATGTTGTCACCCGCTGCCACGGCAAGAGTCACGCCGAACCGTGAATCCCAACCCCCGGCTTCGATCGCGGACTGCGCATCTAGATTCTTCACGTCAGCATGGTCTCAGGAGAGCGGTTCCACGACGTCCGAATTTCGGCTAGATCCGGTTAGCCGCTGCAGTTCAGTTCGGCGCGCCACCTACCCCGCCGGCTGTGGTGTCGGCGGGGTGTGGGGCGGGGTGATGTCAACCCGGCTAGGTGCCGGCCTCGTCCCTGACGAAGGTGTGCCCGTGGGGGCTGGTCCAGATGTACGTCGCGGGGCCGGCGCGCTCGTATCGCCAGGCGGCGTGGGTCTTCAACCGGTGATGTCGCCGGCACAACGCTGCGAGGTTTGCCGTCGAAGTGACTCCGCCGGCCTCCCACGGGACGATGTGGTCGAGGTCGCAGGACCTCGCCTGTCGGGTGCACCACGGGAACACGCAGGTCTGGTCGCGCAGGATCACTTGTTCGCGGAGCCGGGGTGACGGTTGGTAGCCGTCGCAGACGAGGTGCTCGTTGAGGTCGATGACCGGCTTCACGACCACGTCGGTGCGGGACTGCGTGCACCACTGGCGAAGCTGGTCGAGGGTGGCGAGATTGCCGCGTTCGAGCCGGGCGACCCGGTCGCCTTCGGTCAGGTGGACGTGGAGGACGACCTGACGAACTGCGGCCGAGCCTTCGTTTCGAGACGGGCCTTGAAGGCCCTCCTCAACCAGCGGTGACGGGGCCAGCGGGAGGGAGAGCTGGGATCGGGACATCTCCCCGACCGCAGAAGCACGCCGGGCATCGAGTGACTCTTCGGACCCGAGGCTCTTCAACGCCTCGGCGCCGTGCGCGACGGCGGCACCGAAGTCGAGGGCGTCGGCCAGGTCGAGCTCAGCGGTCACGCGCATGGTGCCCGCGAAGGAGACCTGCTCCTCATCAATCGTCACGTGCCGCCCGTCGGCCGCGAGCCGGGCTTCGGCAGCGGCACGGGCGGGGTCGAACCGTGCGATCGCGGCATCGACCAACCGATCGACGGCCGAGGTCGAGGTGCGGTGCGCGAACGGGGCGAGCTGGGCGTCGACGTACGACGCGGCCTCATGCGACAACGTCGCGTGGATGGTGGCCTCCGCAATCCGACGTGCCCGCCAAGCAGGCAGGTCACCGGCCTGCGCGCGTCGCCACAACCGCGGGAGCCTGTGTCGCAGCTCGATGGCCTGACCGATCACGTGCTTCGCCGACACCGTCGAGATGCCCAGGACCGCACCGAACTCGGCGATGCAGAACTCCGCCACCAACGGCGCACCCGGGCCGGCGATCGGCTCCTCATGCTCCGAACCACCGAGCATGAAGGCGGCCGCATCAAGGACCGACGACGCCGGATGGAGGTCGGCCCACGCGCATGCTGCGACCAACAGCTCGGCCTCGCCGCGATCGGCAGTGGCCCGAGATGAGCGCGCGAACGCGAGCACCGTGGATGCGGTGTCGGGGAGCTCGCTCGTCGTGATCGCCATACAGAGAAGCCAAGCAGGGACCACCGACATTTCGAGGCCGGATCCAGGCGAAGAAGCCACATAGTCGACAACTGATCGAAAACTTCTCCCCTGATAGATGACCGGTTCGTCGCTGGCGCTCCTCACACCTCAACCGCCGGCGGGTTGCTTGCGCATCTCAGACCTCAACCAGCGATCACCCCCTGGTCGCCGACTGTCTCGACGCTCTGGGAGGGTCGGGGTCGGCCGCTAGGGTGAAATGCATGACCAACTCCGACTCCGCTGCCCGCGCCACCAGTCTCCTCGAGCTGCACCGCGCTCCCGAGCTGCTCACCGTCGTCAACGTCTGGGACGTGATCAGCGCAAAGGCCGTCGCAGGCATGGACGGCACGCGTGCGCTGGCCACCGCGAGCCACTCGATCGCCGCGACGCTCGGCTACGAGGACGGCGAGAACATCCCCGTCGACGAGATGCTCGACATGTGCGGCCGGATCGTGAAGGCCACCGACCTGCCGGTCTCGGCCGACCTCGAGGGTGGGTACGGCGACGCCCCCGAGACCATCCGTCGCGCGATCGGGCTGGGCATCGTCGGTGCCAACATCGAGGACCAGATGAAGCCGCTCGCCGAGGCGGCGGCCCAGGTCGAGGCGATCATGAAGGCCGCCGAGGCCGAGGGGGTGCCCGACTTCGTGCTCAACGCCCGCACCGACGCGTTCGTGAAGGGCCGCGACCGCGACCCGGCCGACGTACTCGCCGATGCGGTGGAGCGCGGCAAGGCGTTCCTCGACGCCGGCGCACCGGTCGTGTTCGTGCCGGGCCCGCTCGACGAGGCGATGGTGGCCACGCTCGTCGAGGCCTACGGCCCGCAGAAGCTGACCACCATCGGCGCCCCGGGCTCGCCGTCAACCGCCCGACTGCAGGAGCTCGGCGTGGCGCGCGTGTCGTACGGCCCGATGACCCAGCGGGTAGCGCTCACCGCCCTTCAGGACGCCGTGTCGGCGATACACCGGGGCGAGGGCATCCCGGAGTTCCGCAACCTGAACTGACGCCCGCCGAGACGGTGGGCGAGAATGGGTCCATGGATCCGGTCCTCGTCTGGTCGCGCGCGTTTGCGCTCGCGGCCGTGACGATGCTGGCCGGCATCGTCGGGCACCTCTCGGCCGACGGTCTGCTGCCCGGGGTGCCGGTCCTGACCGGGCTCTTCGTGGTGGCGCTCGTGCTGTGCGCTGCCCTGCTCAACCGGCCCGCGTCGCGACGGCGCATCGTCGCGCTGCTGGTGCTCGGCCAGACCGCTGTACACGTGGTGTTCTCCGCCACCGCCGGCCACGTCGGTGAACGCGTTGCCTCGACGCCGCACGTCAGTGCAGGCGGCCTCCCGAGCGTCGGCGGGCGCAGGGTTGGCTCGCTGATGGACTCGTACGACGCCACGATCGGCGCCACGTCGGGCGTCGCCCCGGCGTTGCCGATCGGCCACCTGGTCGACGACCTTTCGGCGCACGCCCCGATGATGGCCGCCCACCTAGCCGCGGCTGCTCTCGTCGGGCTGTGGCTGGCTGCGGGTGAGCGTGCGCTGTGGTCGCTGGTCGCGCTCGCTTCGCGTGCCGCGCTCGGCCCGCTCGCTGTTGCCTTCGCTGCCTGCCGCGTCGTGGTCGCACCTCCGTCCCCGGTCGTCCCGATCGCCACCGAGCCGCGTCCGCCGCAGGCTCCAGCGCTCCTCGCGCGCGTCGTCGTACGCCGCGGACCGCCGGCTCTCCTCGCCGCCTGATCGCCGGGCGGCACGGCACTCACCACCTACACGGGCCTCGCCCGTGCTGACCCGCGCGCGCCCGCGCGCTGCCTCGAGGAGAGCTCCACGTGACCGACGTACTCACATCCACGCCAACCAACAAGGAGAGACCGGACCGGCAGAACGCCGGCTGGTTCCGCGCGTTCTGGCGCTGGCACTTCTACGCCAGCTTCCTGGTCGTCCCGATCCTGCTGGTGCTGGCCAGCACGGGGCTGATCTACCTGCTCCGCTTCCAGCTCGAACCCTTGCTTCATGCCGACCTGATGAAGATCGAGGCGGCGTCGAGCAGCCAGATCCGCCAGCCGTACGCCGCCCAGCAGGCGGCCGTCGAGCGCGCCTACCCGGACGACACTGTCGTGTCGATGACCGAGCCGTCGACGGCAGATCGCAGCACGGTCTTCTCGTTGACCGAGATCGATGGCAGCACCCGCGACGCCTACGTGAACCCGTACGGCGCCGAGGTGCTCGGCTCGCTGAACCCCGACACCACACTCTCGGGGTACGCCGTCCGGTTGCACGGCGAGCTGATGAGCGGCCGCTTCGGTGACCTGGTCATCGAGCTCGGCGCCTGCTGGGCGATCGTGATGTCCCTGACCGGCTACTACCTGTTCTTGAAGGGCCGCAAGGCAAGGCGACGGCAGGCCCAGCGCACCGCCAAGCGGCTCCGGATGCGGCACGGCCTGGTCGGCTCGTTCGTGGGTGTCGGCCTGCTGGGGCTGCTGATCTCCGGGCTGCCGTGGACCGGTGTCTGGGGTGAGCAGGCGCAGAAGCTCGCCACCGTCAACGACACGTCGATGTGGAGCCTCGACCACGGCGCCCTCTCGGATCCGACGTCGAGCCTCGACGAGTCCCTGCCGCACAGCCACGCGACCGACGTGCCGTGGGCGATGGGGGAGTCGCCGGTGCCACGCTCCTCGAGCGATGAGGACGGCGTCAGCGTCGCCAACGTGGACACCGCACTCACCGTGGCCGACCGCGAGGGGCTGCGGCACCCGATGACGGTGGCGCTGCCGGCCGACGAGGCGGGCGTGTTCTCGGTGATCGGCTATGCCTTCGACGCGCCGTCGGACGAACGCACGGTGCACGTCGACCGGTACGGCGGCGAGGTCGTGTCGTCGTACGGCTTCGACGACTATCCGTTGCTTGCCAAGGTCGTGTCGCAGGGCATCGGCCTGCACGAGGGCCGCTCGCTCGGGTTGGTGTCGTTCTGGGGATCGCTGCTGATGTGCCTGGGCGTGATGTTCATGTGCGTCACCGGGCCACTGATGTGGTGGCGCCGACGACCCCGGGGAACGGCGGCCATGGGCGCCCCGCGCGGACGGCTGCCGTTGCGTGCCTCCCCGCTCCTGCTGGTCGGTCTGATCGGGCTCGGGGGGCTGCTCCCAGTGTTCGGGATCTCGGTGCTGGTGGTGCTGCTGCTCGACCGGTTGGTGCTGCGGCGCATCAAGTCGATAGGCGACTTCTTCGGCGTCGCCTAGCCTCACAGCCGTGGAGGTCCGGGTAGGCACGCTCGTCGACCTGCTGCCCGACGTGCAGGCGCTCGCGACCCGGCTGTGGACGCCGGAGTCGTGGGCGCACGCGGGCCAGCTCGCCTGGTCGTCGGCTTTCACCGACCCGGACTCCGCGGCGGCGATCTGGTCCGACGGCGGCGTCGACGTCGCCGCTTGTCTGCTCGACGGGCCGGAGCTCGTGGTCGACCCGGCCCACGAGGCCGTCGCGGCCGAGGTGATCGGCTGGGCGCAGCCGGCGGACGTGCTCGTCCTCGAGACCGAGCAGCACCTCGTGCGCGCCTTGGCCGATCTCGGCTTCGCGGCCGACGAAGCGCCGTACTTCCGCCAGCACCTGCTCGACCTCCGCGACATCGAGGTGCCCACGACCGACGGCTACACGCTGCGGCCGGTCGCGGCTGGGGAGACCGCCGCCCGCGCCGCCTGCCACCGGGCCGCGTGGTCAGACGTCGCGCCGTCGTCGATGACCACCGAGAAGTACGACGGCATCGCCGGCACCGCGCCTTACGACCGTGCTCTCGACTGGGTGGCCACCGACGCCGCGGGGGAGATGGTGACGTCGTGCCTGGTCTGGCTCGCGGGCGAGGTGGCGCTCGTGGAGCCGGTCGGCTGCGCGCCCGAGCACCGGGGCCGGGGCCTCGCGGGAGCCGTCTCGCTCGCGGCCCTGGCCGCCTCCAGGGATCATGGCGCTACCACCGGACTCGTGCGCCCGCGGGGCGACACCGCCTACCCGGTGCCGCAGCGCGTCTACCGAGGCATCGGCTTCCGGCCCGGCGCCCGCACCCGCACGTTCGTCCGACACCAGGAGGACCAGTGATCGACGACCTCACGACCCGGGTGCGCACCGCGGTCCGCACGGCTGGCCGCGGAGTCTTCTGGCACCCGACTCGCACGCCGGCGGAGGTGTTCACGGGGCTGGCCGAGGCGGCCGACGAGCTCGGCCTCACCGAGTGGGACGTGTACGGCGACGACGGCGCGGTCGCCATGCTCGAGGAGCAGATCGCGACCTTGCTGGGCAAGGAGGCCGCCGTCTTCGTGCCCAGCGGGATCATGGCGCAGCAGGCCGTGCTGCGGGTCTGGTGCGACCGCAGCGGCTCGCGCCGGGTGGCCATCCCCGACCTCTCGCACCTGCTCACCTACGAGGCCGACGGTCCGCAGCTGTTGCACGGGTTCGAGTTCGAGCACCTGACGACCGGCCGCGAGGTGGCCACGGCTGACCACCTGGCCAAGGTCCCCGGGCGGCTGGGCGCGGCGATGGTCGAGCTGCCGCTGCGGGATGCCGGCTGCCTGCTGCCGACGCTGACCGAGCTGCAGGAGCTGTCGGCTGCGGCCCTTCAACGCGGCGTACCCCTGCACTTCGACGGCGCGCGGCTGTGGGAGAGCCAGGCGAACTACGACGTGCCGCTCGCCGAGCTGGCCGGACTCGCCGACTCGGTCTATGTCTCCTTCTACAAGGGCCTCGCCGGACTGCCGGGCGCGGCGGTCGCGGCCGACACCGATGTCATCGACGAGGTGCGGCTGTGGCGCAAGCGGATGGGCGGCGCCCTGCACCGGCTCACCCCGCTGGCGCTGAGCGCCCTTGTCGGCCTGCGCGACCGGCTCCCGCACGCCGCCGAGGAGCTGGCCTGGGCGCGCGCGTTCGCCGACGAGCTGGCGGACCGCGGACTCCGGCCGTACCCGGAGGTCCCGCACACCTGCATCTTCGAGGTGTACGCCGACGCGCCGGCCGACGAGATGAACGAGCGCTTGCTCGACCTCGTTCTACGGACGGCTACCGGGGTCAGCCCGCCCTGGCGGGCAGCCGACATGCCCGGCACCTCGGTGTGCGAGGTCTCGGCCTACGGCCAGGCCCTGCAGCACGATCCCGCGCAGGTGGCGGACTGGTTCGGAGAGCTGGCCGGGCGCCCGTAGGGTGAAGCCCGTGTCAGCTGTCGACAATCACCCCAAGCGCTACTGCCCGGCCTGTGGCAACGTCGTGTGGCTGCGCAACTTCAGGCCCGGCCCCAACGGTCGCCCGCACGCGAGCTGTCCACGGTGCAAGAGCCTCGAGCGGCACCGCTTCCTGGCGGTGCTCATCAGCAGCCTGAAGCCGGCCATCGGCACGGTCGAGGTGTTGCTCGACGTCGCGCCGTCGCCGCAGACCACAGAGATACTGGCGAGCCTGCGCCCCGGTCGGCGCATCAGCCTCGACCTCGGCCTCGACGGTCGCCGTGTCGACGTGCTCGCCAGCCTGACCGACCTGCCGCTCGGCGACGCCTCGGTCGACCTGGTGTTCTGCTACCACGTGCTCGAGCACATCCCCGACGACCGCGCGGCGATGCGTGAGATCGCCCGCGTGCTGACGCCAGAGGGTCTTGCGCTCGTACAGGTGCCGATCCGTTTCGGCACCGTCACCGACGAGGACGCCGACACCACACCCGAGGAGCGCAAGAAGCGCTTCGGTCAGCGCGACCACGTGCGCTGGTACGGCGACGACTTCGAGGACCGGCTCCACGAGGCGGGGCTGACGTTCCAGCGGGTCACGCCGCTGGAGGTGCTCGGCGCCGACATGTGCGTGTGGCTGCGGGTCGAGGAGGGCGAGCCGGTCTGGATCGTGCGCCGCGGCACGGCGTCCCCCGCGCGGCTGCTCGGTGAGACCGGGCTGCCCACCATGTTCGACGCGCTGCTGGGCGAGCTGACCGGCGCGCAGGCGCGTACTCTCGCGGCCCGGGCCAGGGCCCGGCGGATGAAGGCCCGCCTGGACCGTGCGCCGGTACGCCGCGTCGTACGTCGGGTGAAGCGGATGGGTTCATCTGCTCAAAAGTAAGCTATCTTCTTCATATGGGTGAGATGAAGGAGAAGCCTTCAGCGGTGCTGATCGGTGACATGGTCGGCTCGCGCCTGTCTGCTGACCGGACCGGCCTGCACGACCGGCTCGTCGCGACGCTGGCCGAGGTCAACGCGACGTTCGCTCCGGTGGCGGACCTGACGGTCTTCGCCGGTGACGAGTACCAGGGCACGTTCGCCGACGTCGGTACGGCGCTGGCCGCGTCGCTGCACCTGCGGCTCGCCCTGCTGCCGCACGTCGACGTGCGGCAGGGCATCGCCTGGGGTCCGGTCGCCGTGCTGGCGGAGTCACCGCGGGTCGAGGACGGTCCGGGCTGGTGGTCCGCGAGGGCGGCGATCGTTGAGGTGGAGGACGACGCGACGCGGTCGGTCACTCGCTCGGCACGTACCCGCTACGCGCTCGCGCCCGACGTGACCGGGCCCGAGACGGGCGCCATCAACGCCGCCCTGCTGGCCCGCGACCACCTCGTGGGCCGGCTCGACGAACGCTCGTTGTCGGTGCTGCGTGGTCTGCTGTCGGGGCAGACCCAGCAGCAGCTGGCGCGCGCCGAGGGCATCTCCGCGTCGGCCGTCTCGCAGCGGGTGCGCAACGATGGACTCGGGGTCGTGATGGCCATGGAAGAACAGCTGAGGGGGATCCGATGAGCTGGTTGGCGTTGCTGCTGGTCGGGTTGGGGCTGACCGACCTCATCTTCTCGGTCCGACCTCAGAAGTTCGCGCCCGAGGGCGTGGCCGCCATCGTCGTCGTACTCCTCGGGTTGTCGGTGGGCCTCACCGACGTCGCCGACGTGGTAGCACTGATCCTCATCGCCGCCGCAGTGGTGCTCTGGGGCTGGGCAGTGACGCGCGGCTTCGGCAGGGGCCCGTCCTGGTGGCCATTGGCGGTCTTCGCAGGCGAGGTGACCGTCGCGGTCGCCGCCAGCGGTGAGGCCGGCGCGTCCAGCGGCTGGCTCGAGACCTGGCTGGCCGACTCACCGATCCCGCTGCTCGGCGATCTCACTCCCGACCGCGCGCTGCTGCTCCTCGGTCTCACCCTGCTCCAGCTCTCGACCGGCAACGTGATCGTGCGGCTGGTGCTTGCCGCGACCCACACGCTCAACTCGCGCAAGGGCGGCACGTCCCACGACCTGCCCGTGCCCCAGCTGAAGGGTGGACGGCTGCTCGGTCCGCTCGAGCGGCTGTTCATCCTCGGCCTGGGACTGGCCGGTCAGGTGACCGCCGCGGGCATCGTGGTTGCCGCGAAGGGGCTGATCCGGTTCCCCGAGCTGCAGGCCGCTCGCGATGCGGCCCGCGAGGGCAAGGCGCCGCACGGTCCGGGCATCCACGAGGTGACCGAGTACTTCCTGGTCGGCAGCTTCGTAAGCTGGACCATCGCCCTGGCCTCGCTCGCACTGCTCGCCACCTGAGCCCTCGGTCGTCAGAAGCCGATCGGCAGGCCCGCGTAGTTCTCGGCCAGACCCGTTGCACCGGCTTCGCTGGAGGTGACCCAGCGCAGCTGTGAGAGCTGGAGCTGCTCGTCGAACGGGTCTCCCGTGCTGTGCAGCATCGTGGTCATCCACCACGAGAAGTGAGTGCATCGCCAGACCCTGCGCAGCGCGGTGTCGGAGTAGTCGTCGGCCAGGCGTGAGTCGTCCTTGCGGAGCAGTTCGACCAGCGCTGGCGCGAGCAGGCCGACGTCGGCGACCGCGAGGTTGAGACCCTTGGCGCCGGTCGGCGGCACGATGTGCGCGGCGTCGCCCGCGAGGAACAGCCGGCCGTGGCGCATCGGCGTCGAGACGTGGGATCGCATCGGCAGCACCGACTTGTCGGTGACCGGGCCCGGTGTCAGCTCCCAGCCGTCCTGTCCGTGGCCGAGCCGGGTAGCGAGCGCTTGCCAGATGCGGTCGTCGGGCCAGTCGTCGAGCGAGGTGTCGTTGGGCACCTGGAGATAGAGCCGCGACACCGTCTCCGAACGCATCGAGTGCATGGCGAAACCGTCGGGGTGCCAGGCATAGATCAGGTCGTCGGTCGACGGCGCGACATCGGCGAGGATGCCGAGCCAGGAGTAGGGATAGGTCCGCTCCCAGGTCTGCTGCACCGTGGACGGTACGGCGGCCCGCGAGGGCCCGAACGAGCCGTCGCAGCCGACCACCACGTCAGCGACGATGCGCCGGGCCTCGCCCTCGGACGAGGTGAACGTGACCGACGGGTCGTCGGTCTCGAGGTCGTGCAGCGCGGTGTCGGACACCTCGTAGTGCACCTCCTGACCGGCAGCCGTGCGCGCCGCGACGAGGTCGCGCTGCACCTCGGTCTGGCCGTAGAGCCACACCGACCGGTCGGTCAGGTCGACGAAGTCGAGGTGGTGCCGCTCTTCGGGCCACTGGAGGTGGATCCCGCGGTGCCGCGCACCTTCGCGGTCGAGCCGCTCGCCCAGACCGGCGGAGCGCAGCAGGTCGACCGTCGACTGCTCCAGGATGCCGGCGCGGATCCGCGCGGCGACGTACTCCTCGGAGCGGCTCTCGACGACCACCGACTCGACCCCGTCTCCGGCCAGGAGGTGGGCGAGGAGCAGGCCGGCCGGTCCTGCTCCGACGATGGCCACCTGGGTGCGGATCGGCTCTGACATGGCGCGAGTCAACCGGATCGGCTGTCCACCGAGCCATGCGATGCTTCCGCTGACTGGAAGTTGCGCTCGAGTGCCCGACCGATGCCTCGGGCCGCGACCTCCAGGGCGGCGACCAGCCTGGGCCGGTCGTTCCTGAGGGACGCCACGACGATGCCCAGTGCTGCCACCACGGCGTCACCTCGGCGGATCGGCACGGCAGCCGAACAGGCGCCCAGGCTCATCTCCTCCGACGTGGTGGCGTAGCCCACTCGCCGGACCTGGGTGAGCTGGCGCCGCAGGTGACCGGGCTGGGTGAGCGTGTACGCCGTCAGCCGCGGCAGGTCAGCGAGAACCGCCCGTTGCACCTCGGCCGGGGCGTGGGCGAGGAGCACCTTGCCCACCCCGGTCGCGTGCATGGGCAGCCGGGTGCCGACGGTGCTCACGATCGGCACCGAGCTGTTGCCGCGAAGCCGGTCGAGATAGAGCACCTCGGTACCGTCCCGCACGGCCAGGTGGACGGTGGCCAGCGTGGCGCCGTACAGGTCGTTGAGGTACGGCGAGGCGAGCTCGACCAGGCCGGCCTGCAACGGAGCGAGCAGTCCGATGTCCCAGAGGCGCCGCCCGATGACGAACCGACCGTCGCTCACCCGGGCCAGAGCGCCCCACGCGACCAGCTCGGCCGCGAGCCGGTGGGCCGTGGGCACGGGCAGGCCGGCCCGGTCGGCGAGCTCGGTCAGGGTGAGCCGGCGGTGGTCCTCGTCGAACGCGCCGAGCAGGGCCAGCGCCCGGCTCGTCACCGTGGCGCCGGGAGAGGAGGAGTTGCCGGCCACGACGGAGAGTCTTCCACTCGCCGGAACCCGGCGCTACGCCGTCAGCGCTCGGCCGAGTGCATGTCGGCGGGCACGGTCGACAGCGCGGCCACCGCCAGCACCGCCGCGACGGCGAAGGCATAGAAGCCCCACGGGTAGGCGATCCCGGCGGTCACCAGCGCGCCACCCAGCGACGGGCCGACGATGGCGCCGATCCGGCCGACGCCTGCGGACATCCCGAGCGCGGTGCCGCGGATCTCGGGCGGGTAGAGGTGGCCGACGAACGCGTAGACCAGCACCTGGGCGCTGAAGACGAAGATGCCTGCGAGCAGAACGGCGACGTACACGAGCAGCGAGCTGTCGATCTTGATCGACAGCATGGCGAGGAACACCGCGGCCAGGCCGAACCATGCGAGCACGGTCCTCTTGTTTCCGCGTGCGTCGCTGATGCCGCCGGCTGCGACAAGACCGATGACGGCGCCGACGTTGAGCACCAGGAGGAGCCCGGTGCCGGCCTTGATGGAGTAGCCGGCCTCGCCCATGATCGTCGGCAGCCAGGTGTTGAGGCCGTAGACCAGCAGCAGACCCATGAACGACGCGACCCACAGGCCGATGCTGACGCGCAGGAAGCGACCCTTGACGACATCGGCGCTGCGCACCACGGCAGGCTTGGCGTCGCCGACGGACTCGAGCGCCCGCAGGTAGGCCTCCGACTCGGGCAGCTTGGCCCACAGCAGCGGCACGGTCGTGAGACCGGCGAGGCCGCCGACGACGAACATCGACTCCCAGCCGTAGGAGTCGATCATCACCAGCGCCAGCAGGGCGGTGAGTACGGCGCCGACGTGGTAGCCGGTCATCGTCAGCGTGACTGCCCGGCCGTTGCGACCGGCCGACGCGTGCTCGCTCATGTAGGCCAGTGCCGTAGGCAGGCAGGCCCCCAGACCCAGGCCGGCGAGGAGCCGCAGCGCGGTGAACTGGGTGACGTCGGCGGCCAGCGGGATCGCGAGGGTGAACAGCGAGAACATCAGCACGCAGGAGATCAGGCTCTTGCGCCGGCCGAACCGGTCGGTCAGCGGGCCGATCGCGACCGCGCCGAGTCCGACCCCGACCAGGCCGATGGTCGAGGCCGCGGTGACCGATGACGGCGTGAAGCCGAGGTTGCCGGTGCCGAGCAGTGTCGGGATCACGGCGCCGAGGACGACTAGGTCGAAGCCGTCGAGCGCGACCGCGATCCAGCAGAGCACGACGGGCCAGGAGCCGGCGGCGCGTGGCGTGCCGGTCCGACCTGTGGCGGATGAGGCGGGGAGTGGGGTGGACATCGGGGGCTCCTTGGCGGTCGGGGGATCGACCTCACCGTGGCAGCGGTCACAGTGTCCGCCGAGCATCCGATTCCACTGGGTGGAAGTGGACCGAAGGGCGTCTCGGGCTCCGGGCCCTACCGTTGTGCACGTGAGCGACCTCCTCCACAACACGCACGCGCCGGCCGACCCTGACTCCTCGTCGCGGAGCCAGGCCGAGGTGAGTGCCGACATGGATGCCGTCTCCCGGGAGTACGCCGGCTCGAAGGCCGCCGCGGGCGACGGCGAGACGCGCACGCGTCTCGACTTCCCGGCGTACCGGAGCAGCATCCTGCGGCACCCGACCAAGGATCTCCACCACGCCGATCCCGAGGGTGTCGAGCTGTGGTCGCCGGTGTTCGGAGAGAACGACCTCGACCCGCTCGAGGCCGACCTAACCGTCCAGCACGGCGGCGAGCCCGTCGGCGAACGGATGAAGGTGACCGGGCGGGTGCTCGACGGCGACGGACGCCCGGTGCGGCGCCAGCTCGTCGAGATCTGGCAGGCCAATGCGGGCGGCCGCTACATCCACAAGCGCGACAACCACCCGGCCGGGCTGGATCCGAACTTCACCGGCGTCGGACGCTGTCTCACCGACGGCGACGGGACGTACGAGTTCACCACCATCAAGCCCGGCCCCTACCCGTGGAGGAACCACCGCAACGCCTGGCGGCCAGCGCACATCCACTTCTCACTCTTCGGCACCGACTTCACGCAGCGGCTGGTGACCCAGATGTACTTCCCGGGCGATCCGCTCTTCGCTCTCGACCCGATCTACCGGTCGATCGTCGACCCACGCGCGCGACGCCGGCTGGTGGCGGCGTACGACCACGACGTCACCGAGCACGAGTGGTGCACCGGCTACCGGTGGGACATCGTGCTGACCGGCAGCCAGCGCACCCCGCTCGAGGAGGAGCACGCGTGACGTGGCTGCCCACGCCGGGCCAGACGGTCGGCCCCTTCTTCTCCTTCGCCCTCGAGTACGACGGCGACGCGGCGCTGGTGCCCGACCACCACCCCGATGCCGTACGACTGCACGGCCGGGTCTTCGACGGCGCCGGCCAGCCGGTGCCGGACGCGCTGATCGAGCTGTGGCAGGCAGAGCCGTCCGGGCGTCCCTCACGGGCATCCGGGTCGCTGCGCCGCGACAGTGCGACGTTCACCGGCTGGGGGCGGTGCGCGACCGGTGCCGATGGCCGCTACGCGTTCACCACGCTCGTGCCTGGAGCACCGTTCTTCGCGCTCACCGTCTTCGCTCGCGGCTTGCTCGACGGGCTGTTCACCCGCGCCTACCTGCCGACGGCATCGGGGGACGCGTTCCTGCGGACGGTCGAGGCCGAGCGGCGGCACACGCTTCTCGCGGTGGCTGACGACGCCGGCTACGAGTTCGACATCCGCCTCCAGGGCGAGGACGAGACCGTCTTCCTCGCCCATCCGCGACACTGACGTCGTGAGCGAACTGTTCTGGCCCGGCGACGACCGGGCGGGCCACCACTTCAGCGACACCGCTTTCGTCGCTGCGATGGTCGAGGTTGAGCGGGCTTGGCTGTCCGTGCTCGGGCATCCGACCGCGCTTCTGTCGCAGAGCGACCTCACGGACGTCGAGTCCGGCGGCAACCCGGTCATCTCGCTCGTCGCTGCCCTGCGAGCGCAGCTTTCTGGTGTCGACGATGACGCAGCGCGGTGGCTGCACCGCGGACTCACCAGCCAGGACGTCGTCGACTCCGCGCTGATGATGCTGCTGCGCGATGCGGCCGTCGACCTGCGCGCCGACCTGCGTCGCACGATCCTGCGGTTGACCGAGCTAGCCGACCAGCACCGCGACACCCCCATGGTGGCGCGCACCCTGACCCAACGGGCGGTGCCGACGACCTTCGGAGCGAAGGCGGCGGCCTGGCTGACCGGAGTGCTCGATGCGTACGACGACGTGGTCGGGCTCTCCTTCCCGGTGCAGCTCGGCGGTGCCGGCGGCACCAATGCGGCCGTTGTCGAGCTCGGCCTCGACCCGGCTGCCGCACGCACTTCACTGGCTACCGGCCTGGGTCTCGACGAGGCGCTGCCGTGGCACACCGCCCGACGTCCGGTGACCCGGACAGCTGACGCCCTCGTCGCGTGCACCGATGCCTGGTCACGCATCGCCAATGACGTGCTGACCCTGTCGCGGCCCGAGATCGGCGAGCTGTCGGAGGGCGTCGGCGGCGGCTCCTCGACGATGCCGCACAAGGCCAACCCCGTGCTCTCGACGCTTGTACGACGCGCTGGACTCGCCGCCCCGCAGCTTGCCGCGACGCTGCACGCCGCGGCCGCCGACCAGTCCGACGAGCGCGCGAGCGGCGGCTGGCACGTCGAGTGGGACACCCTGCGTGTGCTCGTACGTCGGACGCTCGTGGCCGGCAGCCAGATGAGGGACCTGCTCGACGGGCTCCGCGTTCACCACGACAAGATGGTCACGACTCTCGATGCCGCGCGCGACGACGTACGTGCGGAGCAGCGCAGCATCGCCGAGGTCTCCGGCCACCACGCACCGGCAGACGGCGACTACACCGGCGAGGCGCGCAGCCTGGTCGACGAAGTCGTGGCTCGCGCCCGCACCGCCTTGAAGGAGGACGCATGATCCCGGCCGTCACCACCGTCCGGCTGACCGGCGCGCGCGACCGCTCGGAGATGCCGTTGCTGGTGCTGGGGCCGAGCCTCGGCACGTCGGCCACGACATTGTGGTCGGCCTGCGCCGCGGGGCTGACCGACGTCTTCGACGTCGTCGCCTGGGACCTGCCTGGCCACGGTCACAACCGGGCCGTTCACGACGAGCCGTTCACGATGGGCGAGCTGGCGACCGGGGTGCTGCGCGTGGTCGACGCGGTGCTCGAGGAGCGTGGCGAGGCCGGTGGCTCGTTCGGCTACGCCGGTGACTCGGTCGGCGGCGCCGTCGGCCTCCAGCTGCTGCTCGACACGCCTGACCGGGTGTCTGCCGCGGTGCTGCTGTGCACCGGCGCCCAAATCGGCGACGTCGCGATGTGGAGCGGGCGGATGGGCCAGGTCAGTGTCTCGGGCACGCCGGTGATGGTGAGCGGCTCGGCCGAGCGGTGGTTCGGGCCCGGCTTCGTCGAACGCGAGCCGGACCGGGCGTCGGCGCTGCTGCATGCCCTCCAGGACGCCGACGACGAGGGCTACGTGCAGGTCTGTGGCGCGCTGGCGGAGTTCGACGTACGCGACCGGCTGCACGAGATCACCACTCCGGTGCTCGCGGTGGCCGGATCCCGCGACGTCGCGGCGCCGCCCGCCAAGCTGCGCGAGATCGCCGACGGCGTCAAGGACGGCCGGTTGGTGGAGCTCGACGGTGTCGCCCACCTCGCTCCGGCCGAGGCGCCCAACCTGGTCGCCCGACTGATTCGGCACCACCTGTTGGGGGAGCTGCTCGAATCGACTGACGGGCAGGACCGCACGCTGCGCGAGGTGTACGACGCGGGCCTGGCCGTACGCCGCGAGGTGCTCGGCGACGCGCACGTCGACCGCGCGACAGCCGCCACGACCGACCTGACCGCCGAGTTCCAGCAGCTCATCACGACGTACGCCTGGGGCACCATCTGGACCCGCCCCGGCCTCGACCGTCGCAGCCGCTCGCTCATCACGCTCACCGCGCTGGTCGCGCGGGGCCACCACGAGGAGCTCGCGCTGCACCTGCGCGCGGCCCGCACCAACGGCCTCACGGTCGACGAGATCAAGGAGCTGCTGCTCCAGACCGCGATCTACTGCGGGGTCCCCGACGCCAACACGGCGTTCCGGATCGCGCAGCAGGTTCTGGCAGAGGAAGAGGACGACCGATGACCAGCTCCTTCGTGTACGCCGCGGCGCGCACGCCGTTCGGACGCTTCGGTGGCGCCCTGGCCGACGTACGGCCTGATGACCTGGCCGCGACTGCCCTGCGTGGCGTGCTCGACAAGGCGCCCGGTCTCGACCGGGCCGCGGTCGACGAGGTCGTGTGGGGTAACGCGAACGGCGCGGGCGAGGACAACCGCAACGTCGGCCGGATGGCGGTGCTGCTCGCCGGGCTGCCGGTCTCGGTGCCCGCGACCACGGTCAACCGGCTCTGCGGATCGAGCCTGGACGCCGCGATGATGGCGTCGCGCACGGTCGAGACCGGCGACGCCGACGTGGTCGTGGCCGGGGGAGTCGAGTCGATGACGCGCGCGCCGTGGGTGCTGCCGAAGCCGTCGCGGGCGTTCCCGGCCGGCAACGTCACGGCGGTGAGCACGACTCTGGGCTGGCGGCTGGTCAACGAGCGGATGCCGAAGGAGTGGACGCTCGCTCTGGGTGAGTGCAACGAGCAGATCGCCAGCAGCCACGCGATCTCGCGCGAGCGGCAGGACGAGTTCGCAGCCCGTTCGCACAACCTCGCCGACGCGGCGTGGCACGCCGGCTTCTACGACGACCTGGTGGTGCCTGTCGGGGGCATCGACCTGACGCGCGACGAGGGCATCCGCCCGGGCAGCAGCGCCACGTCGCTGTCAGCGCTGAAGCCGTCGTTCCGTCCCGACGGCACGATCACTCCCGGCAACGCTTCTCCGTTGAACGACGGCGCGGCGGCACTGCTGATCGGCTCCGAGGCCGCGGCCGACAGCATCGGGCTCGCGCCGCTGGCCCGGATCGCGGGCCGGGGTACGGCCGCCCTGGAGCCGCAGCTCTTCGGCATCGCACCGATCGAGGCCGCCAACCTGGCCCTTTCGAGAGCCGGTATCTCGTGGACCGACGTGTCCGCAGTCGAGCTCAACGAGGCCTTCGCCGTGCAGTCGCTGGCCTGCGTCGACGCGTGGAAGGTGGACCCCCAGATCGTGAATGCCAAGGGCGGCGCGATCGCGATCGGTCACCCGCTCGGTGCTTCGGGTGCACGGATCCTCGGCACCCTCGCGCACCGTCTCCGCGAGTCCGGCGACCGCTGGGGTGTCGCCGCGATCTGCATCGGTGTCGGCCAGGCGCTGGCCGTGGTGCTGGAGAACGTGGACGCTCCCTCCTAGCCGGCGCGCACCTGGGCTCGCAGCTTCTTCGGTGCCTGCACGCAGTAGCTCTCGGTGACCAGCTCGCCGACCTCCGCCCAGTCGGTGTCGTCGTTGACGAACATGCCCACCACGGTCGGGCGCCACGACGGCTTCCAGAACGGGTGGCCGCTGCTGCGCAGTGCGAGCAGCTCTTCGCCCTCGGCCTCGAAGGTGAGTGCCAGCGCGGGACCTCGGGTGCCGGCATGCCGCGAGAAGGCCGGAGGTCGCCCCTCAGCGATCGCCACGCAGTGCACGAATGTGCGCCCACGCACCCGGAACCTGATGCCCGCCCACGCGGCCTCCTCGTAGGCGCCCGGCAGCGGGTCGCAGATCGCGCGCAGTCGCGCGACGACATCGGCTGGCACGTCCACGGGTCGCACGCTAGGTGGTGCCGCCGACAGTGGGCGGCCTACGGTGCCGCGGTGCCAGACGACGTGGAGATCCGGGTCCGCTTCACTCCCGAAGACGACGAGGTCTCGCGACTGCACGCGCTCGCCTTCGGTTCGTCTGAGGCTCTCGTGCAACCGTGGACCAAGCGGCTTTCGGCGCACAGCCTCACCTGGGTCGGAGCGTTCGACGGAGACGTACTCGTCGGCTTCGTCAACGTCATCTGGGACGGCGGCACGCATGCCTTCCTGCACGAGACTGCCGCAGAGCCCGATCACCAGCGCCGTGGGATCGGTCGCTCGCTCGTGCAGGAAGCGGTCGCCGAGTCCCGAGCGGCCGGGTGCGCGTGGCTGCACGTCGACTACGAGCCGCACCTGGCCGAGTTCTACCGAGACGCGTGTGGCTTCCGCCCCACCGAGGCTGGCCTCCTGAGCCTCACGCCCTGACCAGGACGTGCCGGTAGCCCCGCCTGATGCTTCGGTGGCGGGGTGTGGGGCGTGATGGTCACGGCTCCGCTGGTTGAGGCGTCGTACTGAGGAGGGCCCTCAGGTCCGTCTCGAAGTGAAGGACGGAGTCCTGTCTCGAAACCGTGCCAATGTCGTCCCTGACGAAGATGTGGCCGTGCGGGCTGGTCCAGGTGTACGTCGCGGGGCCGGTGCGCCGGTAGGACCAGGCGGAATGGGTCTTCAGGCGGTGGTGTCGTCGGCAGAGCGCGGCGAGGTTGTGGGTGGAGGTCTCGCCGCCGGCTTCCCAGGGGACGATGTGGTCGAGGTCGCCGGCTCTGGCGGGTCTGCTGCACCACGGGAAGACGCAGGTCTGGTCGCGCAGGATCACTTGCTCGCGGAGCCGGGGTGAGGGTTGGTAGCCGGCACAGACGATGTGCTCGTTGAGGTCGATGACGGGTTTCACCGTCACCTGGGTGCGGGACTGCTGACACCACCCACGGATCTGGTCGAGGGTGGCGAGGTTGCCTCGTTCTAGGCGGGCGATCGGGTCGCCCTCGGCCAGGTGGACGTGGAGGACGACTTGCCGAGCCGCAGTGGAGGCTTGGTTTCGAGACGGTTGCTGCGCAACCTCACCAACCAACGGGAGGGCGAGCTGGGACCGTGCCATCTCCCCGACCGCGGACGCCCGCCGGGCATCGAGCGAGTCCTCGGACCCGAGGCTCTTCAAGACGTCTGCACCGTGGGTGACGGCGGCGCCGAAGTCGAGGGCGTCGGCCAGATCCAGCTCAGCAGTCACGCGCATCGTCCCGGCGAACGAGACCTGCTCCTCCTCGATCGTCACATGTCGACCATCCGCGGCCCGGGCTGCTTCCAGAGCGGCGCGGGTGGGGTCGAACCGGGCGATCGCCGCATCCACCAACCGGTCCACCGCCGAGGTCGAGGTGCGGTGCGCGAACGGGGCGAGCTGGGCGTCGACGTACGACGCAGCTTCACGAGAGAGCCCGGCGTGGATGGTGGTCTCGGCGATCCGCCTGGCTCGCCAGGCGGGCAGGTCGCCGGCTTGGACCGGCGCCACAACCGTGGGAGACGGTGCCGCAGCTCGAGGGCCTGACCGATCAGGTGCTTCGCCGACACCGTGGAGATGCCGAGCACGGCACCGAACTCGGCGATGCAGAACTCCGCCACCAACGGCGCCCCCGGGCCAGCGACCGGCTCCTCATGCTCCGAACCACCAGGCAGCAAGAACGCGGCCGCATCAAGCACCGAGGAAGCCGGGTGCAGGTCGGCCCACTCGCACGCCGCGACCAGGAGGTTGGCTTCCTCGCGATCGGCCGCAGCGCGGCTTGAGCGCGCGAACGCGAGCACCGCGGACGCGGTGTCGGGGAGCTCGCTGGTCGTGAGGGCCATATGAGAAGCCAATCAGGGACCACCGACACTTTCGGGCCGGATCAAGGTGGAGACCACGTTGTGCACAACTATTCGAAAGTTCTATATGTCGCTTAGCAGGGGATGTACGAGCCTGGAGTTTGTCCGAACAGGTTTGTTCTGTCTACGGACATGGCTGAGCGCGGACCGTGGTAGTTCTGGGAGATCGCCCGCCCGCCAGGCGGCAGGTGCGGACGCTGGAAGACTCGCTATGGGATCCGGATCATTGCGCCCGGCAAGGGCTTGACCTCGCCGTTTTCGCCGGTCTGCACACCTATCAGGCAAGCACGCCCTGACTTGGCATCGGCGGTGATGATCATGGCTCGAACCGTGGAGTCGGGAGCGGGGCTGCCCGGCGGCACTGGGTGCCCGGTTGTCACCGTGTGGGGGAAATTGCCGATCAACTTGATCTGGAGCACGCGACCAGACGTGCAGGGTTGGCCGGTGTTCGAGTCCGCGACCTTCCCTGACTGAGCGATGGCAGAAGCGTTCGACACTGACGCCCCTTGGTCTGCGATCACCTGGCCCGCGACGGCATCAGCCATAGCGACCTCGTCCTGGCTCAGGGATGTCCCCTGGCTCGGCCGCGGGCTCGCGGACGTCGGCGTGGCGCGAGACGTGTGATCCGAAGAACAGGATGCGAGGAACGGCAGAAGCAGGAGTGTCGCAACCAGTGGCTTCACGACCATCCGACGGCGAGCCATGGTCGATGGTTCCACGACTGCGGCCACAAGGAGCCTCGTTCATCGCGCACGCGGATCTCGGCACGAGGGGACAGGCGGAACGTGTCAGCAGCGCAGTTTCGGGGCGTTCTTGGGGTCGGTGCGCTGCCGATGCTGACGTGCCATGCCCTTAACCGTGGTGAGGTGCTTGTGGATGAGCTCAGCCCACTCCTGCTCGCTGCCCCAGCGGTTGTTGCGCGCGGCCAGGAGCATCAGGAGCGCGTCTGCTCGGCGCTTGTTGGTCATCCGACCTGCGCGGTCCCCGATGTCGTTGTTCAGGTCGCGGTAGAACCGCTCGAGTGGGCCGGTGGAGTTCACGCCGAACGAGCTCCTGGTGGGCAGTTGGCCTTGGACTGTGCGGTCGAGCTTCGCGGCGAGCGTCATCGAGTTCAGGCAGCCCGGCTCGGCGGCGCCGCGAGCGTTGAGCTCTCGTCGGAAGGCCTCCCAGGCGGTGAGCGAGCACACGGCGCCGCGGTGCGCGGCGTGGAGCGGGTCCTGGAGGTCGCGGGCGACCTTGCTCGGGAGGGCGTCGCGGAGGTTGCGGGCTAGGTGGAACTCGCAGCGGCGTGCCTCGGCGTCCGGCCATGCGTTCTTGGTGGCTGCGATGACGGCGCTGCCGCCGTCGGTGACGTACACGGCCAGGGCGCCGCCCAGGCGCTTGAGCTGCTTCGCCCACGCGGCGGAGGTGGTGGCGCGCGGGGATGGCCTCGATGGACGCGACGTACGGTCGCTCCGCGTTGGTGCGGCCCATGACAGCGAGGACCATGAACGCCAGCTGCGCGCGGCTGGCTCAGGGCACGGAGTACCGCATCTCGTCCTCGTCGAGGATGGCATCCCGCGGCCACGCCGTGGGCGCCTAGGCGTCCCAGATGACTGGGGCGTACATGTCTACCTAGTCCGATACGAGCTGGCCGTGGTCGTTCGGGGCCGGCCGCAGGCGCTTGCCGCTCTTGTCCCGGGGGACCTCGGTGTCCAGCGGTCAGCCAGCGCGCCCGAACATCCGCCGCGGCGCCGCGGTAGGGCAGCCCTTCCGACACCCGGGCCAGGGCCCAGGTGATGTCTCGCACCGCGTAGCCGTACTACCGCGGCGCCGGCTGTCCCTCCCACGGGGCCAGGCTGCTGGCGCACTCCCGACAGGTGTGTCCGTGCTCGTCGTGACCCACGATGCGTGGGAGGGCTCCCGGAACCGGTGCTTCTCGCCGGTCTTCGGCTCACACCACCAACGCTGTCGCTTGGGCCCGTCCTTCGGGCCTCCGTGCTGGCTCGAGTCACCTTCTCTTGTGCCACCCGTTCGGGCAGGGTGGATATCTGTCCACGAACTCCAGCGTGCCACATCCCGGCTAGCGACATATGAAGTCTTCTCCCCTGTCAGGGACCGCGGTTTCGAGGTTGCTCGCCAGCGCTCGTCACGCGTCGAACCAGCGACCGGCGGCAGTCGCTGTCTCCGTCGAAGTCGCGCAGCGGGGCCACTGTGCCTGGCTTGCCAGCCGAGAGCGAGACCCGTCAACGGATACTGACCCGCGCGAGGCATGATCGACCCCGATGAACCCTCCATCTACCCTCATCCGGCAAGCCCGCCTGGTCCCGATCGGCACGCCGGCGGCCGGGGGAGGCGAGCCCGTCGACCTCCGCATCACCGACGGCATCGTGACCGAGGTGGGCACCGGGCTCCGCCCGGCACCGGACGAGCTGATGATCGAGGCAGCAGGCCGGTGGGCGATCCCCGGACTCTGGGACCAGCACGTGCACATGGGGCAGTGGGCGCGCACGCGCATCCAGGTGGACCTGAGCGGCAGCACCAGCCCCGACGAGGTCATCGCCCGGATCCTCCAGCATCTGCGCACGCTGCCGTCGGACTCGACTGCGGCCGTGTTCGGGTTCGGCTTCCGCGCTGCCGGCTGGGCCCGCCAGCCCACCGTCGAGGAGCTCGATCTCGCGGTCGCCGACCGCCCCGTCGTACTCATCAGCGGCGACGTCCACAACGGCTGGCTCAACTCTCGCGCCCTCTGGGCCTTCGGCGCGCGACCAGCCGAGGGGCCGATCGAGGAGAACGAGTGGTTCGAGATCTGCGCCCGGCTCGACGAGCTCCCCGCCGACCCCAGCCTGCTCGACCGTGCCTACCGCGAGGCCGCCGCCGACGCCGCCGCGAGGGGAGTCGTCGGCATCGTCGACATGGAGTTCGGTCGCGGCTTCGCCGACTGGCCAGCGCGTACGGCGGCCGGCATCGACCAGCTACGAGTGCGACCCGCGGCCTACGCCGACCGTCTCGACGAGGTCATCGACGCCGGTCTGCGCGACGGCCAGGTGCTCGACGAGGCCGGCCTCGTCACGATGGGGCCGCTCAAGATCATCTCCGACGGCTCGCTCAACACCCGCACTGCCTACTGCTGCGACCCGTACGCCGCCGGTGCGGGCGACCACGCCCGCGGCAAACAGAACTTCGACGCCGCCGAGCTCACCCACCTGCTCCGCCGCGCGCACGCGCACGGCCTGCGGGTCGCCGTACACGCGATCGGTGACGCGGCCGCAGCTGTCGCTCTCGACGCCTTCGAGCGAACTGGAGCGAGAGGGACAATCGAGCATGCCCAGCTCGTACGCCGCGAGGACCTGGCGCGGATGGCTGCACTCGGCGTGACGGCCAGTGTCCAGCCCGCGCACCTCCTCGACGACCGCGAGCTCACCGAGCAGATCTGGGCCGACCGCGAGGACCGCTGCTTCCTGCTCCGGTCGATGCACGAGGCCGGGGTCGCGCTCGCGCTCGGCTCCGACGCCCCCGTCGCAGCCCTCGACCCCTGGCTCGCGATGGCCGCCGCGGTGCACCGCGGCAAGCCTGGCGATGAGCCCTGGCGCCCGGCTGAGGCGATCTCATCCACTCTCGCACTGGCTTCGAGCACGGACGGCCAGGTCACACTCGCTGTGGGGGGTCGGGGCGACGTCGTACTCCTGGACGCCGAGCCGCTCGCGGCAGCTTCTGACACGGCCGGCGCCTCCATGGCACTGCGCAACATGAGCGTGACCGCCACCGTGATGGCTGGCCGTCTGACCTACTGCGACCTCTAGCCCCGGCGCACGACAGGACGCGTGCGGGCACAAGAACGCCGGGTATCCGAAGGCCTCGGAGAGGCTGACGGACACCCGGGTGCGAGTGGGTGGGCGATGGTGCTCAGGCGGCGTTGACGCACGTCACCTGAAGCTGAACAGAGTCCAGACCGACCAGACCGACCGGGAACGAACCCTTGGAGGTGAAGCTGCCCGGGCCGTTCCTACGGACCTGGGGGGCGGCGAGGTTGGCGTCCCCGAGCCAGTACGCGTTGGCGCTGATCGCCACCTTGCCATCAGTGCACGCAGCACTCACGACGGCGGTGCCGAGCGGGCCCACCTGCGGGGAGGTCGCGGTCACCACCTGGAAGCCGGCGGCACCCCCGTTGAGGGTCTTCAGCAGTGTGGCGGAGAGGTCGGTTTCAGTGATCGTGCCGTCCTTGAGTTCCGTGCTGGAGATCGAGCCTTCGCGGATGTCAGCACCGGTGAGGGAGCGGGGGAAGAGCGGTCGCTGACCTGCGGAAACTCGCAATCGAGGACGTCTGGGCGCCTTGGCGCGACGCGTCCCGCGTCAAGAAGTTGGCAGGGATCTCTTTGGATTGAGATGTCGGGATGGTGGGGGTCGGCCAGCGACTGCCAGGTGCTCGACGACGCCGGCCTCGTCACCATGGGGCCGCTCAAGATCATCTCTGACGGCTCGCTCAACACCCGCACGGCCTACTGCTGCGACCCGTACGCCGCCGAGGCGATCTCACCAGCCGTGGCGCTGGCGACAAACCCCACGCCGCGCGTGGTCGCCACCCTGATGGCAGGCCGGCCCACTCACCACGAGATCCAGACGACTTGGCCTGTCAGCATATGCTGACAGGTATGAAGACATCAGTCGGCTCGGATGACGACGGGGGAGTGATCGGCGAGCTCGCGGCCGTGGCCGAGGCCAAGCGCGACCTGTCCCGACGCGAGGAGGTGGCGGTGCGCAAGGGTCGGCACACCGGCCTGACATGGGAGGAGATCGCCACCCTGCTCGGCGTCACCCGCCAGACGATCCATCGGAAGTACCGCAAGGTGGGCTAGGGCGCGCACCTCCGGGTTCGCCTACTTCGTCAGATACGCGATGAGCAGCGCGATCGGCACGAGCGGGATGGCGGAGGCTCCGATGAGACCGACGACCACGGCGCCCTTCGACCCGGTGGGCAGGCTGGCAAACCAGCCGCGGTTCCAGCCGGCCCCCTCGAGCACGGTCGTCGCCACCCCCCCGCAGCCGATGCGACGAGTGGCTGAAGTCCACCTGACGCTTCCAGTCACCGTCGGCGCCGACACCCCGGACGATCCGACGCTCGAAGCCGACCTTGGCGCCGGAGAAGGCGCGCGCCGATCCGCTGAGTCGGGCCACGCCGGCGGTCAGGTCGAGGTCCTGTTCGAAGTCGGCCATGGCCGCCGAGCCACGGCCGTTCGGACGATGTCGAACCCGCACACGACCTTGACCTTGTTCACGCCGGCGATCACCCCACCACGTTCGGGCAGATACGACCGCGCTGGCGCACAGTCGAGGAGCCGAGGAACTCTCAGGCGTGGTGACACACCGTCATGCAGATGGGTTGTCTAGTCCTCAGAAGGGGCAGAGCCCCGCGGATCCCCCTCTGTTGAGCCTGTTCTGCGAAGGACGCCGAGGTGTTGGCCCTCCGTTCACCGGACAAGGGTCGATCGTTCCTGGTCCCTCCCAAGACTCTCCTCGCTGCGCCGTTCAGCGCACCGATCAGCTTCCGTCAGCCACCTCGGGCCGTACCTAGAAGGCACCAACTCATCGTGACCTCGCTCCCTGCCGTGCGGCCAGAAGTGGACGCACAGCCTCGCAAGATCGCCCGTGCCGCGACGGGGGCTGACCGTGTCTTCGAGAACGGTGCCCGCCTCGTCGGGGCCACCGTTCTCGCCGTGACCGGCGGCATCGGCGCGTTCCTGGCGTGGCAGTCGGTGCCTACGTTGCAGCGGTACGGCTGGAGCTTCTTCACCGAGACGGCCTGGCAGCCCGAGGCCGACGTCCTGGGCATCGGTGCGGTGCTTGTCGGCACCGCCTCGGTGGCAGCGGTGGCCATGGTCATCGCCTTCCCGCTGGCGCTGCTCACCGCGCTCTACATCAGCGAGTACGCGCCGCCGTCGATCAAGTCCACGCTCGTGTCGATGGTCGACCTGATGGCTGCGGTGCCTTCGATCATCTACGGGATGTGGGGCTACTTCCTCGTCATGCCCCACGCCGCGGCGTTCGCGCTGTGGCTGCACCAGAATCTCGGCTGGATCCCCTTCTTCGACGTCGGCGCCGACCCGGACGCGGCCGTGTGGGACCAGTCCCGCTACATCGGCAGCGCCTTCTGTGCCGGGATCGCCGTCGCGATGATGGTGCTCCCGATGTCGTGTGCGGTGATGCGACAGGTCTTCTCGCAGACTCCACCCGGCGAGAAGGAGGCTGCTCTCGCGCTGGGCTCCTCGCGCTGGGGCATGGTGCGCACCGTCGTCATCCCCTTCGGCCGGGGCGGCATCATCGGTGGCACGATGCTCGGCCTGGGTCGCGCGCTCGGCGAGACCATTGCCGTACTCCTGATCATCTCACCGGACTTCATCATCAAGCCCCGAGTGCTCGAGGTCGGCACATCGACGGTGAGCGCGCTGATCGCCGGCAGATTCGGTGACGCGAGCGCCGCCCAGCTCTCCGCGCTGCTCACCGCAGGGTTCGTGCTGTTCATGATCACGTTGGTCGTCAACACGCTCGCCGCTGTGATCGTCAACCGCAGCCGCTCCGGCGCAGGGACCGACGCATGAGTACGACGACCGGAGCCGACGCTGCCACGCGCACCCACCTCCCGAGGCCCGACGACGATGCCGCGCCCGCGCTGCCCAGGCCCGGTCTCGGCCGGCCGACGGCCGAGGAGCGTTTCATCGCGGTCGGCTCGTGGCTCGGCGCGTTCGCCCTGGCTTGGCTCGTCACTCAGCGCCTCCTGCCCGTTGGCGGACCGGCCTGGCTGCTCGTCGTGTGGCTGGTGCTCGGCCTGGTGCTGACCGCGGTCACCAGCGCCATCGGGGGCACGCGTGTCGACGTGGTCGACCGCGTGGTGACGGGCCTCGTCACCACGGGCGCGCTCGTCGTCGGCGCGGCCCTTGTCAGCACTGTCGTCTTCGTGGTCTACCGCGGCTGGCAGCCGTTGTTGCACCTCAACTTCTTCATAGACGACATGTCCGGCGTCGGCCCGCGCGACCCGTTCGAGCGCGGCGGAATCCTGCATGCGATCGCTGGCTCGATGTTCCAGCTCGCCATCGCCATCGCCATCACACTCCCGCTCGGCATCGGCACCGCGGTGTTCATGACCGAGGTGGGTGGCCGCTTCGCCCAGGTCGTCCGCACCATCGTCGAGGCCATGACCGCCCTGCCCTCGATCGTTGCGGGGTTGTTCATCTACACGGTCCTCATCGTGGCGGTCGGCTTTCCCCGGTCGGGGTTCGCTGCCGCCATGGCACTGAGCGTGATGATGCTTCCGATCATCGCCCGCGCGGCCGACGTGGTCCTCCGGGTCGTGCCCGGCGGCCTCCGCGAGGCCAGCCTGGCGCTGGGGGCCAGCCGCTGGCGGACCGTGTGGCACGTCGTACTCCCAACCGCGCGTCCCGGTCTGGCGACCGCACTGATCCTGGGTGTCGCCCGCGGCGTGGGCGAGACCTCACCGGTGCTGCTGACGTCGGGCGCCGCGTCGTTCGTGGTCCTCAACCCCACCGACGGGGTGATGAACTCACTGCCACTGTTCATCTTCACCGGGGCGCGCAGCCCAGAGCCGATGATGATCGAGCGTGCCTTCTCCGCCGCCACCGTGCTCCTCGTGCTCGTGCTGGCCCTGTTCGTCATTGCCCGGCTGATCGCCCGCCCCCGCACCGGCGCGCGCCGCCGCTTCCGCCATACCCCCACTCTGTCCAGGGAGACCCGATGACCCGCCCGCTCCGCCTCCTGCTCGGTCTCGTGCTGGTGGCGCTGCTGCCCGGCCTCGGGGTCGCCCACGCCGACGACGGCGCCCCGGTGGCCCGTGCCGCGTACGCCCAGATCGAGGGTTCCGGCAGCACCTGGTCGGAGGTGATCGTCCAGCAGTGGATCTCCGACGTCGACGCGCTCGGCATGAAGGTGACCTACAACGGCGGTGGCTCGTCGCAGGGACGCAAGAACTTCTCCCAGAACGTCACCGACTTCGGCATCTCCGAGATCCCCTACCCGGGCGTCGACGAGTTCGGCAACGCCGACAACTCCAACGGCCGCGAGTACGCCTACCTGCCGATCGTGGCCGGAGGAACCGCGTTCACCTACCAGCTCAAGATCGGCAACGAGCTGGTCCGCAACCTGCGGCTCTCCGGCGAGACGCTCGTCAAGATCTTCACCAACCAGATCACCAACTGGAACGACCCGGCCATCGCCGCGGACAACAACGGCCGCGCATTCCCGTCGCTGCCGATCACGCCGGTCGTCCGCTCCGACGGCTCGGGCACGACCGCCCAGCTCACCACCTGGATGGACAGTGAGTACGGCTCGCTCTGGCAGGGCTACTACGGGCGCAGCGGCTACACGTCGTACTACCCGCGCAAGGGCCGGATGATCGCCCAGTCCGGCTCCGACCAGGTGATGAACACGATCTCGGGCTTCGCCGGCAACGGCACCATCGGGTACGTCGAGTACTCCTACCCCCTCAACAAGGACTATCCGGTCGTCAAGGTGCTGAACAAGGGCGGCTACTACGTGGAGCCGACTCAGTACAACGTCGCCGTCGCGCTGACGAAGGCGAAGATCAACCAGGACAAGTCATCTCAGCTCTACCTGACGCAGATCCTCGACGATGTCTACCGCTCGACCGATCCACGCGCCTACCCGCTGTCGTCCTACAGCTACATGCTCGTCCCGACCGGCGCGGACGACCAGCGAATGTCGACCGCCAAGCGGCAGACGCTGGGCGACTTCATGTACTACTCGCTGTGCGAGGGGCAGTCGAAGGCCGGCCCGTACGGCTATTCTCCGCTGCCGCTGAACCTCGTGCAGGCGGGCTTCCAGCAGCTGGCCCTGCTCAAGCAGGCGGACCCGGCCGTCGACCTGACCAACCGAGACGTCACCAAGTGCAACAACCCGACGTTCGTGGGTGGCGACCTCAAGCGCAACAAGCTCGCCGAGATCGCGCCCAAGCCCGCCGCGTGCGACAAGCTCGGCGCCGGTCCCTGCGGCACCGTCACTGGCACCGGCGAGCCCTCGACCGACGAGTCGGGTGCCCCGGGCACCGAGGGTGGCAAGGGCAAGGGCGGCAAGAAGGGCGCCACGCAACCCAGTGGCCCGACTTCTGCGCCACCACCGGGGACGCCCGTCATCGACCCGGTCACAGGCGAGGCCGTGCCTGGCGGGACGCCGATCGCCGCGGCGACGGGGACCGACCCGGCGGGGACAGCGGCGTCCGACCCCATCTACGCGACGCCCACCGAGCTGGCCGCCGACCGGCCGACGGACCGCAAGGCCTTCGGTTGGCTCGCGGTGCTCGAGCTACTCGCCCTCATCCTGGTGCCCGGAGCGGTCGCGGCAACACGCGCCCGCCGCAAGGCAGCGGCCCGATGAGCGCGCGACTGAACGCGGTGCGGTTCGCCGTGGGCCTGGGCATCCTCGCCATGGCGCCTCTCGTGATCGTCAGCGCTGACGGTCAGTCGGCGGCTGCGGAGCCCGACCGGACGCCGTACACGCAAACGAAGCACCTGACCCGCAGCTTCATCTCCGACGGCGAGGAGCTGGTCGTCGACGAGCGAGACGTGACGGTCAGCGCCGACCGCACCACCGACCTCCGCGGTCGCGAGCGGATCAACATCTCGTGGACAGGCGCGCACCCGACGGGCGGTCGCACCGCGAGCCCTTACGGGGAGCAGGGTCTGCTGCAGGAGTACCCCGTGGTGATCCTCCAGTGCCGAGGGGTCGACGACCCGACGCTGCCGCCGGAGAAGCAGCTCTCGCCGTCGACGTGCTGGACGTCCACGCGCCAGCAGCGCAGCCAGCTGGTGGACGAGAGCTCTGCCGTCTGGCGCCACGACCTGTACGCCGCCGAGGCTGATCGCGCGGCCAAGACCGGTCTGTCCCCCCTCCCACCGGAGTGCAACGACGTCGAGACCTTCTCCACGCACGTCACGCCGTTCATCGCCGCGAACGGGACGGTGTTCCCGTCCTGCACGGCCGAGACGATGGCGCCCGAAGCTGCTGTCGGTGCGGCGTTCCCGCCGGCCGAGCAGGCGGCGTACACCGACGTCGCCGGCAACGGCGCGGTGAAGTTCGAGGTTCGCAGCGCCGTCGAGAACGAGTCGCTCGGCTGCTCCGACACGGTGGCCTGCTCCATCGTGGTGATCCCGATCCAGGGACTCTCCTGCGCCGATGACGACCGCGAGTGCCGCAAGGCCGGCCGCTTCGAGTCCGGCGCGAGCAACTTCGCCAACGAGGGCGTCGACGCAAGCGTGTCGCCCTCGCTGTGGTGGGCCGAGTCCAACTGGCGCAACCGCTTCTCGATTCCGGTGACCTTCGGGCTCCCGCCCGACGCGTGCAACGTCCTCGACAGCCGCGCGCCGACCGGCTTCTACGGCTCCGAGCTGATGGCGCAGGCGGCTCTGCAGTGGTCGCCGGCGTACTGCCTTCGCAAGGACCGCTTCAAGTTCCAGCACAACAAGATGTCCGACGAGGCAGCCTTCGCCCTGATGGAGAACGGCGGGGGAGCGGCCGCCCTGGTCTCCGGCGCGCACAAGCGACGCGGCGAGGACCCGGTCGCTTACGCACCGACCGCCGTCACCGGCTTCACCATCGCCTACGTCATCGACCGACCGGACAATGCCGGCGAGCTGACCGACCTCAGGCTGACGCCGCGGCTGCTGGCCAAGCTCCTCACACAGTCGTACGTCGGCAGCGAGCGCGGCGCCGGCCACCCCGGCATGTCGGGCAACCCGTCCTCGATCAACCTCGACCCGGAGTTCCAGCAGCTGAACCCCGGGCTCGACCTGGTCCCGCGCGAGGCGGCCTCGGTCCTGCTCTCGCTCTCGGAGGCCAGTGACGTCATCGACACGCTGACCGGCTACATCGCGCAGGACAAGGACGCAGCGGCCTTCATCGCCGGCAAGCCCGATCCGTGGGGCATGGCGATCAACCCGGCGTACAAGAAGATCAAGCTGCCCCGCTCGGAGTGGCCGCTGCTCGACAGCTACGTGCCGCCGAGCAATCAGGAGTGCTACCAGCAGAACCCGTCGCCGTACTTCACCCAGCTCGCGGCGCCCGTCACGTCCATGCGCAAGATCGCCGAGGCGGTGCTCGACTCCTGGCCCAACGTGCAGACGAAGTGCGACCGCTCGACCACGTCCGACCCGTGGCGGATCGGCCGCATCGACCGACAAGGTGTTGGCGCCCGCTTCATGCTCGGTGTGGTCAGCCTTGGCGATGCCCGCCGCTTCGGACTGCGTGAGGCCGAGCTGGCCACCACCAAGGGAGCGTTCGTGGCGCCCACTCAGGCCGCCATGGCCAAGGCCGTGTCTGTTGCCAGCCCGCCGAAGAAGGACGGGCAGCCGTTCGGCCTCGACGTCACCGACGTCGTGAAGTCCCGCTCCGCCTACCCCGGCACGATGGTGGTCTACACCGCCGCTCGCACGTCCGGGCTGGAAAAGGGTGACGCAGCCAAGGTGGCGGAGTTCATCGACGTCGCCACCTCGGAGGGGCAGCAGCCAGGGTCCGGCAACGGTGAGCTGCCCGAGGGCTACCTTCCGCTGGCGAAGTCGGGTCCGACCGCGCCGCTGCTCAAGCAGGCCCACGCCGTGGCCGCGAGCATCAAGGAGCAGGAGCCCGTCCCCGCCGACGAGGAGCCCTCCGGGGGTGACGGCGACGCAGGCGGGCAGGGCGGCGACACACCCGAGGTGACCGTGCCCGATGACGTCCCCGCCGGGCCGCTGCCCTCCTCAGGCTCCAAGCCGAAGGACGAAAAGACTGTCGCGGCGGAGCACGCCAAGACGGAGCCGGTGGTCATGCCCGACACGCTTCTGGTGAGCTCCGAGGTCGCGGGGGGTCTGATCCCGGTGCTGTTGGGCATCGTCGTGATCGGCGCTGTGTGCGCCGGCCTGCTCCGTGTGTCCCTGGGTCGGCGGAGGTCTCGGTGACGCACCTTCTCGACCGCCCCACGGCGGTCGCCCGACGCCTCACGCGTGTCCCGCTCCGGGCTCGAGCCGGTCGGGTTCCGGGGATCGCGCCCAAGCGAGCACCGGCTCCTCGTCCGCCAGCCGGCCCTCCCCGCCAGGGTGAGCGGGCCGTCTCCATGGTGTCCACGACGGCGTTGATGCTGGTGCTGGTGGGCGCTTGGGTCCTTGCCCAGATGCTGTTCCTCGGCGGACTGTCGCAGCAGCGCGACCAGGCGCGGCTGTACGTCGAGTTCCGTGAGCAGCTCGCGGCCGCGACGGCGCCCATCGGCCCGGTGACGTCGCTGGGCGACCCGGTCGCCCTCCTCTCGATCCCATCCCTCGGGGTCGAGCAGGTCGTCGTCGAGGGCACGGCCTCCGGCGACCTGCTGTCCGGTCCGGGGCACCAGCGCAACACCGTGCTGCCCGGGCAGCTCGGCACCTCGGTGGTGATGGGCCGCGCCGCGTCGTACGGCGGTCCGTTCGGTGACATCGCGACCCTGCAGGAGGGCGACGTCATCGACGTCGTCACAGCGCAGGGGCGCCAGGAGTTCGCTGTGCTCGGCGTACGTCGCGCCGGCGAACCGCTGCCGCAGCCGCGCCCGGCCACAGCTGCCCGGATGGTCCTCGTCAGCGCCGTGGGTCGTGGCCAGCTGGCGGCCGTGGCGCCGTCGGAGGTCGTCTACGTCGACGCCGAGGCCCAGAAGGCGTTCCCCGCTCCTCCCGGCCTGCCGACGGCCATCCCCGATTCCGAGCAGGCGATGGCCACGGAGCCCGGAGCACTGCCGCTCCTTGCCCTGTGCCTGGCCCTGCTCCTGGCGATGACGCTCGGTGTCATCGCCGCGCGTCAGCGTTGGTCCACCGCCCTCGTGTGGGTGATCGCGACCCCGGTCGTGATCGCCGTGGCCTGGGTGACCACCGACGTGGTGATGCGGCTGTTGCCCAACCTGCTCTGACCGGGCCCACCGGGCGTCGGTGCTCCACCTGCACGACCACAACCAACACACACGAAAAGGAATCCAGATGTCTGTTCGCAGGCTCTTCGCGGGCGTGGCCACCACGTCCCTCGTCGTCGCGTCGTGGGCCGTGATGGCCCCCGCCCAGGCCGACCCGTCCGCCGTGCCGAACCTCGGTGACGTCGTCGGTGTCGGCTCCGACACCTCCATGTATGCCGTGACCTACCTCGCCGACGGCAAGGACGGCGTCGCGGGCTACAACGCCGGCAAGACCACCGGACGGCTGATGTCCTTCGACGCGGCCATCAAGGACGCCGGTGGCACGCAGACCAACTCGACCACCGTGGTCCTCCAGGAGACCCACGCCGCGGTCAACCGGCCCAACGGCTCCGGTGCCGGCAAGAGCACGCTGTACGGCGCGGGCAACAACCCCGACGTCGACTTCGCCCGTTCCTCCTCGGCCATCAGCGCCACCGAGAAGTCCAATGGTCTGTTCGCGTTCCCCTTCGCCAAAGACAACCTGGCGCTCGCCACCGCCACCACGTCGAACGCGCCGGCCACGATCAGCTCGGCCGACATGGTGAAGATCTACAGCGGCGTAGTCACCAACTGGAGCCAGCTCGGCGGCTCGGCGGGCCTGATCGCCCCCAAGATCCCGCAGACTGGATCGGGCACGCGCGACTTCTTCGTGGCCCAGCTCAAGGCCGCCAACGGTGGCACGGACGTCACCCTGGCGCCCAGTGTCACCGAGGTGCAGGAGCACGATGACGCGCCGATCAAGGCCGACCCGAATGCGGTCGCGCCGTTCTCGGTGGGTCGTGCCGGTCTGCTCGGCACGCTGCGCATCGAGGGTGGCTTCACGGCCGCTCGCGCCCTCTACAACGTCGTCCGTCAGGCCGATGTGGCCAAGGCGGAGATCATATCGATCTTCGGCGAGAGCGGGTTCGTCTGCTCGGCAGCCGCCAAGCCGCTGATCGCCAAGGCCGGCTTCGAGCAGCTCCTGCCCCGCACCCAGGGCGGCGCCTGCGGCGTCCCGACCCAGGACCCGGCCACCAACCTGGCTGTCCAGCAGGTGGCCACCACCACGTCGGTCGTGGGTTCCTCGGCCGCGGCGGGTGCCCTCAAGCTCACCGCGACCGTCGGTGCCGCCACTGCCCCAGACGGCATCGTGAGCTTCTTCCTCGACGGTGCGGCGGCGGCGGCCGGTTCGGCCCCCATCACCGGGGGCAAGGCGACCAAGGATCTCTCCGGGATCGCCGCAGGCAACCACACGGTCGTCGCGAAGTTCGCCCCGAGCGCCAACTCGGTGTTCGCGGCGTCGCAGTCCGCGCCGACGGTCGTCACCGTGGTGGCAGTCGCGCCGGTTCCCGCAGTCAAGGCCACGTCGAAGGTCGCTGAGTCCTTCAAGTCGAAGGTCAAGTCCGGCAAGCGCGCCAAGGGCGTCGTGACCATCACGACGTCCGTCGCCGGCCGCGTCGCCACCGGCAAGGTCACGATCAAGCTCAAGAAGAAGGTCGTCGGCACGGGCACGCTCAAGGGCGGCAAGGTGACGATCAAGCTCAAGCCCCTTCCGAAGGGCAAGAACAAGCTGAAGGTCAGCTACGTCTCGGGTTCCGCCACGGTCGGCGGCGGCACCAAGACGTTCACGATCAAGCAGCTGTGAGACCAGCGGGCCCGGGCGTTTGCTGACGCAGCCCGGGCCCGCTACCCGCACCATTCACCAAGAGAAGGCACCCATGACCTCCGCATCCTCCCCGTACGCCGACGCGACGACCGTGCTGCCGCCGGTCCCGTCGTACTCCCCGGCAGACGGCGTGAACACCTCCGCCCTCGCCGAGATCGAGGCACGCGGGATCACTGCATGGTTCGGCCAGCACAAGGTCCTCGACCGTGTCTCGCTGACGATGCCGGCCGGCGGGATCACGGCCCTCATCGGCCCGTCGGGATGCGGCAAGTCCACGTTCCTGCGGATCCTCAACCGGATGCACGAGCTGGTGCCGTCCGCGGCCCTGGCCGGGGAGGTGCTGCTCGATGGCGTCGACATCTACGACCCCCAGCGCAAGATCACCGACGCCCGTCGCAGCATCGGCATGGTGTTCCAGAAACCGAACCCGTTCCCGGCGATGTCGATTCGCGAGAACGTCATCGCGGGACTGAAACTGACGGGCACCAGGGCCTCTCGCAGTGCCAAGGAGGAGCTGGTCGAGCAGTGCCTCGTGCGCGCCGGGCTGTGGAACGAGGTCAAGGAGAGGCTCGACGCGGCCGGCGGTGGGCTCTCCGGGGGCCAGCAGCAGCGGCTCTGCATCGCCCGCTCGCTCGCGATCAGGCCGCGCGTGCTGCTCATGGACGAACCGTGCTCGGCGCTGGACCCGACCTCGACGCGCGTGATCGAGGAGACCATGAAGGAGCTGGCGAAGGAGGTCACCATCGTCATCGTGACCCACAACATGCAGCAGGCAGCCCGGGTCTCCGACACCTGCGCGTTCTTCCTCGCGTCGCACAGCACGCCGGGCGTGATCGTCGAGCACGGCGACACAACCGCGATGTTCACTCATCCCCAGGACCAGCGCACCTCTGACTACGTGAACGGCCGGTTCGGGTGAGGTTGTCCCACCTCGTCGCCATGCTCGGTGTGCTGGGCGTGCTCAGCGCCACGGCGTACGTCGCTCAGCAGCAGGCTTCCTACCGCGACCCGGTCCTGGCGAGCACGGTGCAGGTGCCGCCGCCCGTCGTCGGGGCGCCGGCCGTCACTCCCGTACGGCGCGGCACAGTCTCACGGTCTCGGCCGACGCTCATCGACGGCCAGTGGATCGCCGACACGGCGTATCGGGCGGGCATTCCCGCCCCGGCCCTGCGTGCCTACGCGCGGGCGACGCAGCAGGTCCCGGGCTCATGCCACCTCGGTTGGACGACGCTCGCCGGCATCGGCTGGGTGGAGTCGCAGCACGGCACCATAGGTGGCCGCTCCGTGTCGGCCGACGGCCGACCGTCGGTGGCGATCCTCGGCCCGACTCTCGACGGTCGCGGTCGGTTCGCGGCCATTCCGGCGACGGCCCAGAGCGCCCGCTGGCACGGTGACGCCGCCTGGGACCACGCCGTGGGCCCGATGCAGTTCATCCCCTCCACCTGGACGACGTGGGCTTCCGACGGTGACGGTGATGGTGTCGCCGACCCGCACGATCTGGACGATGCGGCGTTCGCCGCTGCGCGGTATCTCTGTGCCTCCGGCACCTTGGCCAACGGTGCCGACTGGGCCGCTGCGATCTACTCCTACAACCACGAGCGGGTCTACGTCACGAGCGTTTTCAGCGCCGCAGAGACCTACGCCGAACGGACGAGCTAGCACCCCCGAGGCCCGGGGGGTTGTTCACCTACGAGTCGAGATCTTTGGGGGTGACCCTCAATGGGTGCTGCTGCGACGCTGTTCCTCTCCATCTCGGTGGGAGAGGAACAGCGTCCGGGTTCGGCCAACGCATCCGTCGCTGAGGTCGGAGCCGTGATCGGCACGCATCTCCTGACGTTGATCCGGTGGGAGTCCGGGCAGCTGGTGCCCTCGGGTCCCGAGGGTGCTGACGGGACACCGTCGTCCTGATGCTGCGTCATCGGGAGGAGCAGGCCGCGGTTGAGCGGGGGAGTGCAGGCATACGTCCTCCGCAATCCTGATCGCGGGTTCTTCCGCGAGGCCCGGACATGGCACCAGCCCCTGCCCTCAGAGAGGACAGGGGCTGGGGTGTCGTGGCTACGACTCAGAGGTCGTAGTACAGCTCGAACACCGGAGGGGGTGTTGGACACCTCCGGACATCTCGGAACAACACGGTCTGACCTGCGGAAACGTCGATTTGGCCGGTGGGGCGAGGTTGGCTGATTTCGGCCTCGAAGGTTCTCCTGCGGAATCCCTGCGGAATCTTGGAGGGGCTCTGGTTACAGCTGCTGGCTCGTGACCACATGTACATGAAGAGCGACCTGCCCCTGCACGTAGTCCTGAGCGAGCGCTACGAGTACGCGGGAGGCCGGCATGCCTTGGGCTTTGGATTCGAGCTTCAGCGCCGCGTCGCTGATTCGGGCTGACTTGCTCGGTTCGCTCCCTCTAGCCCGGATCATTCACGGGTCGGCGGCTTGATCGGCGCGTAGAAACACAGAAGTGCCTGTCCAGCAGGGGAAACTTGGTCTTGCGACGGAACAAGTTCTCCAACTGGAAGGAACTCTGCAGGTGAAGCGTAGTTCGTGGTCGAGGGGTCTGTCAGTAACTGGGGGCGGTGTCGGCGTGGTGGCCCATGCCGGAAGCGTCGGGCTGCGTCTCGTAGGTGATCGGACCGGGCTGACTGGACAGCTCTCGAAGGCCCTGGCACGACGTTCGTTCACCCCTGCCCATGACCGCGGCCGGGTCCTGGTCGATGTCGCGGTGATGATCGCCGACGGCGGTGAAGCGATCGCTGACATCGAGGTCCTGCGCCACCAGGAACCCGTGCTCGGTGCGGTGGCCTCGCAGGCCACGGTCTGGCGGGCTTTGGATGAGATCAACCCCGGGCAGGTCAAGAAAATCGCCGTGGCCAGAGCCAGGACACGGCGCCACGTCTGGGCACTCATGAACGCCTCACCCGAAGGGTTCCCTGCCTCGAAGGTCGCCGGCACCGACCTCGGCGAGGTGGTCGTGCTCGATGTCGATGCCACGGTCGTGATCACCCACTCCGAGAAAGAGTTGGCATCGGCGACGTTCAAGCGGACGTTCGGGTACCACCCGATCGGGGTGTGGTGCGACAACACAGGCGAGTTCCTCGCCGCCACGTTGCGGACCGGGAAGGCGGGGTCGAACACCGCGACCGATCACATCGAAGTCCTCACCGCGGCAATCGCCCAGGTCCCCGCCGCACAACGCAAGAACCTGCTGATCCGCAGCGATGGCGCGGGTGCCTCCCACAAGCTCCTGGCCTGGCTCACCGAACAAGGCCGCGTGCGGGGACGTCGCTTGGAGTACAGCGTCGGCTACGCAGTCACCGAGAAGATCCGCGAAGCCATCAAGGTCGTCCCCAAGCACGTGTGGACACCCGCGTCCGATGCTGATGGTGGGGTCCGCGAAGGTGGTGACGTCGCCGAGCTCACCGACCTCCTTGACCTGACGGCATGGCCGCCCGGGATGCGGCTCATCGTGCGCCGCGAACGACCCCACCCCGGTGCGCAGCTGTCGCTGTTCGAAGAAGCCGACGGGTGGCGCTACCAAGTGATCGCGACCAACACCACCACCGGACAGCTGGCGTTCCTCGAAGCCCGTCACCGTGCTCACGCCCGCGTCGAGGACCGGATCCGGATCGCCAAGGACACCGGCCTGGGCAGATTCCCCTCACGTGAGTTCGCGATCAACCAGGCCTGGCTGACAGCGACCATGATCGCTGCCGACCTCACCGCCTGGACCAGACTTCTGGCCTTCACCGGCGAGGCTGCTGTGCTCGCCGGCTGTGAGCCGAAAGCGTTGCGCTACCGACTCCTGCACGCACCAGCACGCCTGGTCCACACCGGAAGACGGCGACAACTCCGGATCCCCGACACCTGGCCCTGGGCGGCAGCGATCGTCGCGACATTCGCCAACATCGCAGCGATCCCACCACCAGCCTGAACATCCCCGCCCACCCACAACCCGAGGACCCGGAGAACCGCACCCGACAGCGACAGTCGGCCTACAGGTCAACCCCGGAACCAGCCCAAGCAACGCACACGTCGTCAACCTCGACGCGCAGCCGTCCGACTACCTCCATGAAAGACCGGGGCTAGTGACCTCTCGGACGTCGAGCAATCCTTTGGCAAAGTCTCGGGCGAGCGTTGCAAGCACAAAGGAGGCGGTGAGGCCGTCGGCCTGGGCCGTGTTCTGCACGGAAGTCCACAGTTGATCGCTCATTCGGAATGATCGCGGCTGGTCGTACGGCGTGCCTTCGCGATCCCGTGGGCGCCGAGGGATGTCGGGCCGACGAGTCACGACTCCAGCCCTCGCACCTTGCGCCAACTGCTCGCCTGCTCGGCATTCATCGCCCAGTGGACTTCCTGCGAGCCGGGCTTGCCCTTGGCGAGGAGTGGCCAGATGTGCAGACCGTGTGAGTCGAGAGGCACGTTGGGGTAGTTCGCCTTGAGGTGACGCGTGATCTTCCGCGGGGCGTCGCGCCATTCGTTGACAGTCATGCCGCTCTTCGCAGCCACCTCCGATGTCGATAACCACTGGTCGTGGGTGCCGGCGACCTCACAGCACACATCCATTGCGCGCGTCCAACGCTTCGCTGTCTCACTAGCCCCGGCGGCCAACTTCCCTAGGTCCTCGATGGGCCAGGGTGTCCAGGAAGCGAGTTGGACTTCATCCGGGTCGGGAGAGGCGGTTGCCGCGCTCGACGGCATGGTCGTCACCTCCGACACGGGTTCATTACGCCGGGACTCCCGATCCGCGACCATGGCCGCGAACTCGGCGTAGTCCTCAAGCCGCACCAGCACCGGCACCCACTTCGACATCGCTTGTCCTTTCTGACTGTTCTCCCATAACTATACGCATTGCAAAGGGACTGTCAACCCAGCCGGAATGGGGGTTGCGGAGAAGGGGTCGAGGTTGACTGATAACTTCGCATAAGCGAAACTGTCTGTCATGAGTCTTCTTGCCATCTCCGAGGCCGCTGACCGTCTCGGGGTCTCGACGCGACAGGTACAGCACCTTGTCGCGCGCGGCGAGCTGCGGCAGGTCGCGCGGGGCGTGCTGGACGAGACCTCCGTAGAGCGGCTTGCTGCGGTGCGTGGAGGTTCTCACAAGCGCGCTTGGTCCGAGGCAACGGCGTGGGGCGCGGTCGCGATCCTGTCGGGTGCTGACGCGGAGTGGATGGGGGAGAGCCAGCGATCCCGTCTCAAAGGCCGACTCCGAGCAATGAGCGCGGCCGTTCTGGTCGAGCGTGCTCGTGAACGGGCTGACGTGACCCGCTACGCAGCCCACTCCAGCACGGGGCAGTACCTCGAAGCCGAGCTCGTGTACGCCGCCGATGTCGCGGGCCGGCTCGGCTTGGCACAGGCGAACAACATTGACGGCTACCTCGCAGTCGGCGACGTTCTCGGACTCGTCTCGCGTCACGGACTGATTCGGGACGACGAAGGCAGGGTCACGCTGCGGGCCACCGCGATGGACCTCGACGTCGTTCGTGATCTGAGCCAGCGAAGCGTCGTCCTCGGGGCGCTCGACCTGGCCGAGTCTCTCGATGTCCGCGAGCGCCGGGCCGGGATCGACGCACTCGACCGTGTGCTGGAGGCTTTCCGTGGTTGAGCGCCCGGCCATCGAAGTGCCCAGTCTGCCTGGTGGCTGGGGTGCGCCGTGGCCCAACGTCGCCGAGATCGAGGCGGTCCTCGCGCACGAGAAGTGGACTCTTGTCGGCGGGTTGATGACCCAGCTCCACGGCATTCACCAAGGCATTGACACCCTGCGTCCGACCAATGACGTGGACATCGTGCTTCACGTCGAGACCACTCGCGGTGTCGCCGCCGAGACTGCCAGGGCGCTTGAGTCGCTCGGGTACGATTTCGCGCCGTCCATCGACGAACGCCACGGCACCGCCCACCGGTTCAAGCGCCGCCAGTCCAGCGTCGACCTCGTCTCCAGCGCACCGGACGTCGTGGACGTATTGGTGGCCGACCACCCGGCACCCAGCGTGGTCGAGAAGCTTCGCGGTCGCACCATGGTTGCGATCGAGGGTGGCACCCAAGCCCTCAAACGCGCCATCAACGCTCGGCTTGAGATCGTTCCGGGACGCACGACTACGGTCAGCGTTCCGTCCCCGTTCGGTGCGGTGATCCTCAAGGCAGCCGCCTATCAGACTGATTCGCGGGACAAAGAGCGCCACCTGCTTGACGCAGCTCTTCTGCTGGCCGTGATTGAAGATCCGTACGCCGAGCGTGAGCACTTCACCGGGTCCGACACGGCCAGGCTCCAGACCCTACTTCGGGCCTTGCCGGACGACGCTCGCGAGTGGCGTTCCTTGTCCGCGGGGTGGCGGACCAACGGACAGGCCGCACTGCGAATTCTCACCGCCTGAACTCGGCTAAGCGTCCCGCTGCGTCAGGCGCCGTGCGGCCTCGACACGTCGGGCTGCGATCCGCTCCTGCAGTTCCTCGGCTCGTCGCATCTTGGTGTCGTCGAATGACACTCTCATCGGGTCCTCGGTGGGCCCTTGCCGGGCGTGGTCGATGAGTGGCTGCCACTCCTTCCGGAGCGGACTGGGCAGGTCGAGCTCGGGCCAGAGATCGACGAGGAGCGCTCCGTCGACCCAGCGGTAGATCCACAGTGGTAGGCCGGCGCGGAGCAGGTAGCCGTACACCCTTCGTCGTTCTTCGCGGTCGGCGAGGTCCCAGTCGCGCATGACCCATTCGCCGGTCTCGCGTGAGGCCGGGCGGTCAGGAAACGTCACCTTGCTGAAGCAGAGCCGCGGTCCACCCGCCAGAGCCGGTCGGGGATCCAGCAGATGTCGTGCCCGTTGAAGGTCACCTGGGCAACTTGCGTTCCGCGACGCTGTCGCGGGCCGGACGCTACCAAAGTCGGCGCCCAACAGTTCCCGGAGTGAATCTCCTGCGGAATCCCTGCGAAATCTGGCCGATCTAGCCCAACGAAAACTGCCCCCGATCCTGCAAAACCGCAGGTCAGGGGCCGTTTTCGTGGTCTACGAGATCTCAGAGGTCGTAGTACAGCTCGAACTCGTGCGGGTGGGGACGCAGCGCGACGGGCTGGATCTCCTGGGTCCGCTTGAAGTCGATCCACGTGTCGATCAGGTCGGGGGTGAAGACGTCACCCTCGAGCAGGAAGTCGTGGTCGGCCTCGAGCGAGTTGAGCACCGCGTCGAGCGTGGCGGGCACGGTCGGGATGCCGGCGTGCTCGTCGGGCGGGAGCTCGTAGAGGTCCTTGTCGACGGGCTCGTGCGGCTCGATCTTGTTCTTGATGCCGTCGAGTCCGGCCAGCAGCATCGCCGAGAAGGCGAGGTAAGGGTTGGCCGACGGGTCGGGGCAGCGGAACTCGATGCGCTTGGCCTTCGGGTTCGAGCCCGTGATCGGGATGCGGATGCAGGCCGAGCGGTTGCGCTGGCTGTAGACCAGGTTGACCGGAGCCTCGAAGCCGGGCACCAGGCGGTGGTAGGAGTTCACCGTCGGGTTGGTGAAGGCCAGCAGCGACGGCGCGTGCTTGAGCAGGCCACCGATGTAGTAGCGAGCCATGTCGGACAGGCCGGCGTACCCGGTCTCGTCGTAGAAGAGCGGCTCGCCCTCGTTCCAGATCGACTGGTGACAGTGCATGCCCGAGCCGTTGTCACCGAAGATCGGCTTCGGCATGAAGGTCGCGGTCTTGCCGTTGCGCCAGGCGACGTTCTTGACGAGGTACTTGAACTTCATCACGTCGTCGGCGCTCTTCAGCAGCTCGTCGAAGCGCCAGTTGATCTCCGCCTGGCCGGCGGTGCCGACCTCGTGGTGGGCGCGCTCGACGTGCAGTCCGGTCTTCTCCATCTCGATGACGATCTCGTCGCGGAGGTCGCCGAAGTGGTCGTACGGCGCGACCGGGAAGTAGCCGCCCTTGTACTTGACCTTGTAGCCCCGGTTGTTGTCCTCGGAGCCGCTGTTCCACGCGCCGGCCTCGGAGTCGATGTGGTAGAAACCCGCGTTCTGCTTGGTCTCGAACCGCACCGAGTCGAAGACGTAGAACTCCGCCTCGGAGGCGAAGTACGCGGTGTCGCCGACGCCGGTCGACTTGAGGTAGGCCTGCGCCTTCTTGGCGATGTTGCGCGGGTCGCGCGAGTAGGCCTCACCGGTGAGCGGGTCGTGCACGAAGAAGTTGACGACCAGTGTCTTCGCCGCACGGAACGGGTCGAGGTAGGCCGTGGTCGGGTCCGGGAACAGCGCCATGTCCGACTCGTGGATGGCCTGGAAGCCGCGCACGGACGAGCCGTCGAAGTTCAGGCCGTCGTCGAACACCGACTGGTCGAAGGAGGAGACCGGCACCGTGAAGTGCTGCATCACACCCGGCAGGTCACAAAAACGCACGTCGACCATCTCGACGCCTTCGTCCTTGACGTACTTCAGCAGCTCGTCGCTGTTTGCGAACATTCGTGTCCTCCTTGGTCGGGGATCTCGTCCCCGACCGAATGCGGTTTCTGGCAGGCGGGTTCAGAACCGAGTGCGTTGCCGCACCGGATGTCCGTGAACCTACGCAGGGGCAGTTTCTTGACCGTATCCCGTTTGTTTCGGCCGTGTAACAGATGCCCAGCCTCCGGCCATGAGGTACGACGACCTAGCCTGTGCGGGTGATCGAGACCGCCTCGTGGGCCCGTCGGATGCTCGCCCTCGTCGTCGACTGGTTCGCCTCGACCCTGGTCGTGCTGCTCCTGATCGGGCCGTCCGGCTGGAGCGACGACCGCTACTCCGGCTTCTACACGATGGCGGTCTACGTCATCGAGTCGGCGCTGCTCACCGCCTCGGTGGGTGGCTCGTTCGGCAAGCTGCTGACCCGGCTGCGCGTCGTACGGCACGACGGCAGTGGCGCGCCGGTCGGCCTGCTCCAGGCGTTGCTGCGCAGCGTCCTGATCTGCCTGGTGATCCCGCCCCTGGTCTTCCGGCCAGACGGTCGCGGCCTGCACGACATCGCTGCCGGCACGGCCACCGTGACGCTCCAGACAGCGTCTGGGAGCTCCCGGTAACCTCGATCGCATGACGACTTCTACCCTTCGCCGGCTGGCCCTGGGGGCTGCCGCACTCCCGATCGCACTCGCCGGACTCGCCGCGTGCGGCTCCGACGACAAGGCCACCGACACCTCGTCGACCGCATCCGGCGCCGAGAGTGGCGAGGAGGTCGACCCGGCCGACTTCGTCGCCGACTTCAAGGCGGCCTTCTCGAAGAGCACGACGGCCCACATGACGATGGAGACCGAGGGCCAGATGGCGCTGTCCGCCGAGGGCGACATCGACTACTCGACCACCCCGCCGTCGATGGCGATGACCATGAAGAGCCCGATGTCCGGCGAGGACATGGACCTGCGCCTGGTCGACGGCACGTTCTACATGTCGGTGCCCGGCGGGGGAGAGAAGTTCATGAGCTTCGACCTCGACGACCCGAGCAACCCCTTGGGCGGCGACTTCACCGAGCAGCTGGACCCCGCGAAGGCCTTCGACAACTTCGAGGACGCCATCAAGTCCGTGACCTTCGTCGGCGAGGAAGAAGTCGACGGTGACCAGATGAACCACTACACGCTCGTCGTCGACGGCGAGAAGGTGGCCGGATCGGTGGCCAGTGACGCGCCGGAGGGCGCGCTGCCCAAGGAGCTGAAGTACGACGTGTGGCTGGACGGCGACGGGCTGTTCCGCCAGATGCAGAGCGAGCTCGGTCAGGCTGGTCAGCTGACGATGAAGGTCGACGACTGGGGCAAGGACGTCTCGATCGACGCGCCGCCGGCCGACCAGATCACCACGATGCCCGAGATGCCGACGATGGACCCCGCAGCCTGAGCAGACCCTGAGGAGGGCGCGCTCAGCGGCCGCGCTGGTTGCCGCGCATGCCCTTCATCGAGGTCGGCATCGGCCCCTTCGGGAGCGGGATGTTCGAGCGGTTGGCGTCGAGCGCCTTGAGCCGGTTGAGGATGTCGGTCATCTCGGCGGGCTTGACGCCGCGGCCGAGCTTGGTCACGTGACGCACCAGCTTGGTGAGCGGGACCTGGCCCTCGCCGTTGCCGCAGATGACCTCGTGGATGGGCGCGTCCGCGACCACCCGCTCGTGCTTGCGACGCTCGGTGATCATCAGGCTCTTGAGCCGGTTGGGGCTGCTGCCCTCACCGACGAGCACGATGCCGGGCGGACCCACGACCCGGTGCACGACGTCCTGCTGCTTGGTGAACGCGACGACCGGGTCGACCTTCCAGCCACGGCGCAGCATCTGCAGCGCCGACGCGGCAGCACCTGCCTGCCCGTCCATCTGGGCGTACGCCGCCCGCTGGGCACGGCGACCGAAGATGATGAGCGCCCCGAGCAGGCCGAGCAGCAGTGCGCTGACGATGCTGAGGACCAGCGACAGGGCGCCCGTCCCGGGCAGCAGCCACAGGATGGTGAAGCCGACGGCCGCGCCGACGACGAACGTCCCGAGGATCCACCACGGCAGGGCCCGGTCGGTCTTGTGGGCCATCTTGTAGGTCTGCGCGAACTGCTTGCGCCGGCTCAACTTCTCGGGGGCTACCGGGGAGGTGCTGGACATGCGTGGCCTTCTGTCGTGTTCGAACGGCTGCGGATCTGGGTCGCGCTCAGAGCGAGGCGCGGGCGCCCTCTCGGGACTCCAGGGCCTGACGGTACAACCGGCCGGCACGGTACGACGAACGCACCAGCGGCCCGGACATCACGCCGGAGAAACCAATCTCGTCGGCCTCGTCCTTGAGCTCGATGAACTCCTCGGGCTTCACCCAGCGCTCGACCGGGTGGTGGCGCAGCGACGGGCGGAGGTACTGCGTGATCGTGATCAGCTCGCAGCCGGCGGAGTGCAGGTCGACCAGCGCCTGGCTGATCTCCGCACGCGTCTCGCCCATGCCGAGGATCAGGTTGGACTTGGTGACCAGGCCGAAGTCGCGGGCCTGGGTGATCACGTCGAGCGAGCGGTCGTACCGGAACGCCGGCCGGATCCGCTTGAAGATCCGCGGCACCGTCTCGACGTTGTGGGCCAGCACCTCGGGCCGTGACTCGAAGACCTCGCGCAGCAGGTCGGGCTTCCCGTTGAAGTCGGGGATCAGGTTCTCGACGCCGGTGTCGGGGTTGAGCTCGTGGATGGCGCGCACGGCCTCGGCGTACAGCCAGGCACCGCCGTCCTCGAGGTCGTCGCGGGCGACGCCGGTGATCGTGGCGTAGCGCAGCTGCATCTTCTGCACCGACTCGGCGACCCGGCGGGGCTCGTCGCGGTCGAGGGGCAGCGGCTTGCCGGTGTCGATCTGGCAGAAGTCGCAGCGCCGCGTGCACTGGTCACCGCCGATGAGGAACGTCGCCTCGCGGTCCTCCCAGCACTCGAAGATGTTGGGGCACGCGGCTTCCTGGCACACCGTGTGCAGGCCCTCGGACTTCACGAGGTTCTGCAGGGCGGTGTACTCCGGACCCATCTTCGCCTTCGTCTTGATCCACGGCGGCTTGCGTTCGATGGGGGTCTCCGCGTTACGGACTTCCAAACGAAGGAGCTTGCGACTTCCGGGATCTGGGGCGGCAGCTAGCGTCACGCCGACACTCTACGCGGGGCCCCGAGGCGCCCCAACTTGCCGTCAGGCGCCCGGCCTGACCAGCTCGACGCGCGGCGCACGACCCGGCTCGGGGCGCGCTTGGTAGTCGGGCGTCGGCGTGTACGACGACCAGTCGAGATAGCGCCGCAGGTGCTGCTCGACCACCCGCAGCACCTCGGCGGTGGTCACGTCGCGACCCAGCTCGGCACTGAGCGAGGTGACCCCGGCGTCGGCGATGCCGCACGGCACGAACCGGTCGTACCAGCCGAGGTCGACGTCACAGTTGATGGCGAAGCCGTGCATCGTGACGCCGTGGCTGACCCGGATCCCGAGGGCCGCAACCTTGCGCTCGGGACCACGGTCGTCGGCGCGCAGCCAAACGCCACTACGGCCGGGGATGCGGGCGGTGGTGACGCCCAGGTCGCTGCACGCGTGGATGAGCGCTTCCTCGACGCGGCGTACGTAGTCGACGACCTTGACGTGGTCGGGGAGCCGAACGATGGGGTAGCCGACGAGCTGGCCGGGGCCGTGGAAGGTGATCTTGCCGCCGCGGTCGACGTCAATGACGGCAGCGCCACCGGGGTCGGCCGGTCGCTCGTGGGCGTCGGTGCGCTTGCCGGCGGTGAAGACCGGCGGGTGTTCCAGCACGAGCACCGTGTCGGGCGACTCGCCCGCGACGACGGCGGCGTGAACCTCGCGCTGGAGATCCCACGCGGTCAGGTAGTCGACGGCCTCGTCACCCAGGCCGGCGACACGCAGATCAAAGGACATGGCGTCGACCCTACCGCCGGGAAATGAGCCTGTGGATGACGCCCGACGCCGGCCGCCGATTCGGGGCAGAGTGGTCACGTGCTCGCTCGCAGACTCGTCCTCGGGAGCGCCGTCGTGGCGGCGCTCAGCGTCCTGCTCGTGGTCGTGGTGTGGCTCTCCACCACCGGTGGTGACAGCTCATCGGTCGGCCGTGCCGAGCCGCCCGACGCCGTCGCGACCCTGGCCGACTGGGACGCGCGCCGCGCGCGGGCCTGGGCGGAGGGCGACGTCGAGGCGTTGCGCGGTCTCTACGTCGCCGGCTCCCGCACCGGCCGCCAGGACGCCGACATGCTGAGCGCGTACGTCGACCGCGGGCTGCGCGTCCGCGGCCTCCGCACGCAGGTGCTCCGGGCGCAGGTGCTGCGGCACGACGACCGGGCGGTCGTGGTCTCGGTGACCGACCGGATGCGCGGCGCCGTCGCAGTGGGCGACGACCGGAGGATCACGCTGCCCGCCGACCGGGCGAGCACTCGCGAGGTCACGCTGCGGCTGGTTGCGGGCGAGTGGCTGGTCGACGAGGTGCGGGAGTGAGGCTCAGCCCAGCGCGCTGGCGATGACGTCGCGCACGTCCTGGTCGCGGAAGTCGTAACCGGCCCGTTCGAGCGCCTCGGGCCGCGCGTTGACAGAGCCGAGCACCTCCGGCGCCATCGACCCGGCGGCTGGTTTGAGCAGCCACGACGGAGCCGCCAGCCGGGCCCGCCGGCCGACCGCGTCGGCCAGCGCCTGGGTGAACTCCGCGTTCGTGGGGGTGTCGGGGCAGCAGAGGTTGAACGGGCCCTCGACGTCGTGCGACTCGGCCAGGAAGCAGACCCCGCCGATCCAGTCGCGCAACGAGATGATCGGGAAGTGCTGGGTGCCGGAGCCCAGGCGCGCGCCGAGGCCGGCCTTGAACAGCGGCAACAGCTGCTTCATGGGCGGGTTGCGCCGGTCGATCACCGGGGCGGTGCGGAGCACGCAGACGCGGGCGCCGGCGCCCGTGGCGGCTGTGGTCGCCGCCTGCCAGTCGCGGGTCACCTGGGTCAGCAACGCGTCGCCGCGTGAGTCGGCGCCCTCGCCGAGTGAGTCCGGGCCGTGGTCGCCGTAGAACGAGATGCCGTTGCCGGCCAGGAAGCGCGGCGGCTCGTCCGCCGCAGCGATGGCCTCGGCCAGCACCCGCGTGGTCGTCACCCGCGACTCGCGCAGCTCTCGCGCCCACGACTTCGAATGCGGGTTGCCGGCGGTGGGGGAGCCGGCGAGGTTGACCACGACGTCGACACCCGCGAGTACGTCGGCCGCAAGGGCGCCGTCGTACGGATCCCAGCGGCGCTCGTGCGGCGTGCGGGCCTCGCGGCGTACGAGCGTGGTCACGGTGTGGCCATGGCGGCGCATCGACGAGACGAGACGAGATCCGAGGAACCCGGACGAGCCGGCGATGACCGCGTGCATGGTCCAACCATGGCACGGGGCCGGTTGCCCCCACCGTTGTGAACGCCCCGAACCTGCATGAGAGGGTCGATCGCATGTCTGTTCCTCTCTCGGCCAGAGCTCGGCGCACTGCCGTGGCACTTCTCCTGGCGACCACGGTGGCCGTGCTGGCGGGCTGTTCCAGTGGCGACGACGACGACGTCAAGGACAAGGGGCCGTCGGCCGAGGAGATCCTCCGCAGCCTGCCGGACGCCGCACAGGTCGAGTCGATGGTGACCGAGGCCGTCGACACGTCCGAGGTGCCCGAGGACCTGGTGCCGGGACAGGGCCTGATCGCCAGGTCCGGTGCCCTGACCAGCCTCGAGCAGCGCTGTGCACGCGACTACGGCTACGCCTTGATCGACGAGATCTGCATTTTCGGCGACCCGGCGGCAGACCGGACCATCCTGCTGTGGGGCGACTCGCGGGCGGCGATGTGGATGCCTGCGCTGTCCCGGATCGCAGAGCAGACCGGCTACCGGCTCGCAGTGCTGACGAAGCTGGGCTGCCCGCCGCTCCTCGGCGAGACGCCGTGGTTGGCCGCGGAGTCCCGTCCCTATGCCGAGTGCACGCAGTTCAACGGGCGGGTGACCGAACTCGTCGACGACGTCGTCAAGCCCGACATGGTGGTGCTCGCGGGTGCCGTCCGGAGCTTCGCTGTGACCGACGACGGTGAGCCGAGGGCCCTCGGCCAGGGCAACGCCGACAACACCTGGACCCCCGACGAGGACGCCGACGAGATCTGGCAGAAGAGCCTGAGTCGCACCATCGCGTCGTTCGACCACAACGATGCGAAGGTGTTCGTGCTCGGCGAGGCGCCGTACCCGACCCAGGACGCCGGCACCTGCCTGGCCGAGCACCCTGACGCTCTCGACGAGTGCAGCGTCACCCCTGAGGTCGGCGTGTACGACGAGCACAACGCCGCCGAGAAGGCGACTGCCGAGGACGCCGGCGCGACGTACGTCTCGCCGTTGCCGTGGCTGTGCAAGGACGACGTGTGCCCGGCCGTGATCGACGAGCACGCGGTCTACCGCGACAGCTTCCACCTCAACCGTGAGTTCGTCCTGCACATCAGCCGGGCGCTCGGGTCGGCCCTTGGGCTCGACGACTGGAAGGCCCTGGCGAAGTAGCCGACCGGCGTACAAGAAACGAGCGCCGGGACCCGATGGGTCCCGGCGCTCGTCATATCTTGCGACGTGTTGGTCAGAGGTCGAACTGACCGGCCTCGAGGCGCTGCTTGACCTCCGTGAGGTAGCGGGCCGCGTCGGCGCCGTCGACCAGTCGGTGGTCATAGGTCAGCGCGAGGTAGACCATCGACCGGACCGCGATCGTCTCTCCGAGGTTGGCGTCGTCGATCACGACGGGCCGCTTCACGATCGACCCGGTGCCGAGGATGGCGACCTGCGGCTGGTTGATGATCGGCGTGTCGAAGAGCGCCCCTCGGCTGCCGGTGTTGGTCAGCGTGAAGGTGCCGCCCGACAGGTCGTCCGGCGTGATCTTGTTGGTGCGCGTGCGCTCGGCGACATCGGCGATCTTGCGTGCGAGACCGGCGATCGACAGGTCGCCGGCTTCCTTGATGACCGGGGTCAGCAGCCCCTTCTCGGTGTCGACCGCGATCGCGAGGTTCTCGCGGTCGAAGTAGGTCACCTCGCCCTTCTCGGTGTCGATCGTGGCGTTGAGCGACGGGTGCTGCTTGAGCGCGTCGATCGCAGCCTTGGCGAAGAACGGCATGAACGAAAGCTTGACGCCTTCGCGGGCCGCGAAGTCGTCCTTGACGGAGGCGCGCAGACGCGCGATCGCGGTCACGTCGACCTCGACGACCGTGGTCAGCTGCGCGCTCACCTGGAGCGACTCGACCATCCGCTTGGCGATCACCTTGCGCAGCCGCGACAGCGGCTCGGTCTTGCCACGCAGCGGCGACGGGGCCGCAGACGCTGCTGCCGGCGCCGAGGGTGCGGCAGCGGGAGCGGCGGCCGGTGCGGCCTCCGCGGCGGGTGCCTTCTGCGCGGCAGCCGCGTCTAGCACGTCCTGCTTGCGGATCCGGCCACCGACTCCGGTGCCGGTGACGGCGCTCAGGTCGACGCCGTTCTCGGTGGCCATCTTGCGGACCAGCGGGGTGACGTAGCTGCTCTGGTCGCCGGAGCCCTCGGCGGCCCGGGGTGCGGCGGCCGGCTTCTCGGGCTCGGCGGGCTTCTCGGCCACGGGTTCGGGCGTCTTCTCCGGCTCCGGCTCCGGTGCGGGTGCCTTCTCCGGCTCCGGCTCCGGCTCGGACTCGGGTGCCTCCTCGGCCTCCTTCTCCGGCTCGGGCGCGGCCTCCTCCTCCTTCGGCTCGGGTGCTGCGGCACCGTCGCCGGAGCCGATCACGGCGAGCTCGGCGCCGATCTCGACGGTCTCGTCCTCGCTGACCTTGATCTCGAGGAGCTTGCCGGCCACGGGGGAGGGGATCTCGGTGTCGACCTTGTCGGTGGAGACCTCCAGCAGCGGCTCGTCGACGGCCACGTCGTCGCCGACCTGCTTGAGCCAGCGCGTCACGGTGCCCTCGGTGACCGACTCGCCCAGGGCGGGCAACGTCACCGAGGTGCCGGACCCGCCGCCACCGCCGGAGTCGCCCGAGGGCGCGTCCTGCTCGGCTGCAGGCTGCTCGGCGGGCTCCTCTTCCTGCTTCTCGGGCTCGGCCTGCTCGGGCTCTGCCTGCTCCGACGGAGCCTCGCCGGAAGAGTCCCGCTCCTCGGCGTCGACCTCGGCGGCCTCCTGCTGGACGTCCTCGCCACCTCCGGCCTCACTGTCGGAGGAGGACTCGTCGGTGGAGGACTCGTCGGACGACGCGCTGCCGCCGCCCTCGCCCTCCTCGCCGACGATGGCCAGCACGGCGCCGACTTCGACGGTGTCGTCCTCGTTGGCCTTGATCTCGAGCAGGGTGCCGGCAACGGGCGATGGGATCTCGGTGTCGACCTTGTCGGTGGAGACCTCCAGCAGGGGCTCGTCGATCGCAACGGCGTCACCGACCTGCTTGAGCCAGCGGGTGACGGTGCCCTCGGTGACGGATTCGCCGAGTGCGGGGAGGGTGACTTCGGAGGCCATGGGATTCCTGTCGTCTAGGAGGCTGGTCGGTCGTGAAATCAGGAGTGGGCGTGCAGCGGCTTGCCGGCGAGTGCCAGGTGGGCCTCGCCGAGTGCTTCGTTCTGGGTCGGGTGCGCGTGTACGAAGGGAGCGACGTCGTCGGCGTGGCCCTCCCAGTTGTAGATCAGCTGGGCCTCGCCGATGAGCTCGCCGACCCGGTCACCCACCAGGTGGATGCCGACGACGGGGCCGTCCTTGCGGGCAACCAGCTTGACGAAGCCCTGGGTCTTGAGGATCTGGCTCTTGCCGTTGCCGCCCAGGTCGTAGGTCACGGTGGTGATCTCGTCGCCGTACTGCTCGCGGGCGGCGGACTCGTTGAGACCGACCGAGGCGATCTCGGGGTGGGAGTAGGTGACCCGAGGGATGCCCGACTCGTCGATCGGCGTCGGATCGAGCCCGGCGATCAGCTCGGCCACGAAGATGCCCTGCTGGAAGCCGCGGTGGGCAAGCTGCAGACCGGGCACGATGTCGCCGACCGCGAAGACGCCGTCGACGTTGGTGCGGCAGCGCTCGTCGGCCAGCACGAACCCGCGGTCCATGGCGATGCCCTGCTCGTCGTATCCGAGCCCGTCGGTCGTCGGACCGCGGCCGACTGCCACCAGGAGCAGCTCGGCCTCGATGACGCTCTGCTCACCATTGGCGCCCTCGACGGTGACCGCGACGCCGGTGTCGGTGGTCTTCACGCTCTGGAACGGAGCGCCCGTCCTGAACGCGATCTTCCGCTTGCGGAAGGCACGCTCGAGGGCCTTGGAGGAGGCTTCGTCCTCAACGGCGACCAGTCGGGGCAGCGCCTCGATGATCGTCACGTCGGCGCCGAAGCTCTTCCAGACACTCGCGAACTCGCAGCCGATCACGCCACCGCCGAGCACGATGACCGACGTGGGCACGCGTTCGAGGCGCAACGCCTGCTCGGAGGTGATGACGCGCTCGCCGTCGACCTCGAGGCCGGGCAGCGAGCGGGAGTAGGAGCCCGACGCGAGCACGACGTTCCTGCCGGAGTACGACGCGCCGTCGACGGTGACGGTGCGCGGACCGGTCAGCCGGCCCTCGCCCTCGATGACCGTGATGCCGCGGCCCTTGATCAGCCCGGTGAGTCCCTTGAAGAGGCGGTCGACGACGCCGTCCTTGTAGGCGTTGACGCCGGGCATGTCGATGCCCTCGAACGTGGTCTGCACACCGAACTGCGACGCCTCACGGGCGGAGTCGGCGACCTCGGCCGCGTGCAGCAGGGCCTTGGTCGGAATGCAGCCGATGTGGAGGCAGGTGCCACCGAGGTTGCCCTTCTCGACGAGCCCGACCGAGAGGCCGAGCTGTGCCGCTCGCAGGGCACAGGAGTAGCCACCGGACCCGGCCCCGAGAATGAGTACGTCGAATTCGGCCTCGGCCACGCTGCGGTCCTCCTGTTGGTGCACTTGCGATGTCCGACACATCTTTGCACTCTCTGCGAGGCCGCCGACACCCGGTTGCTCCCGTGGCGACGGCACGCGGTTTGCTACCCCGTTTGACACACTGTGCCCATGGGTTTGTTCGACCGATTTCGACGCGGAGCGCGGATGCGCCGTCCGGGCCGCGACACCGCGCGCACCGGGTCCACCACCGTGCGTGCCTCTGACGCGACCGATCAGCGGCACCTCGACGAGTTCATGTCGGCACGCCGGGGGGTGGAAGGGTTCGTGGAGCCCCGCACCGCGGTCAGCGACGTGACGTTGCTGCTCGTCGCGCACGACGGCGAGTGGACGCGACGCCGCGTGCCGTCGGTCGAGTGGGCGCACTCGTTCTGCAACAAGCGCCAGGTGCCGTCGTACGACGCGGCAGTGGTCGGCGTGCCGCAGCGGATGCGTGACTACAACCGGCGCAAGAAGGCCGAAGGCCGCTAGCTCAGCCCTCAGCCAACCCGGCCGCGAACTCCACCAGCGTCGTGACGCCGAAACCGGTGCCGCCGTGCGTCCAGTGACCCGTCGGCCCGCCCGAGTGGTAAGCCGGTCCGGCGATGTCGAGGTGCGCCCACGGCAGCCCGTCGGTGAACTCGCGCAGGAACGCGCCGGCGAAGAGCCCGCCGCCCCAGCGCACCCAGTCGTGCTGGGAGAGGTCGGCGACCTTGCTGCTGTGGATGCGCTCGTCCATCTCCTCGGGGATCGGCATCGGCCAGTGCGCCTCGCCGGCCCGGGCGCCGGCCGCGAGCACGTCGTCGACGATGCCGTCGGTGCCGATGACGCCACCGACGCGCTCGCCGAGCGCGACCACCATGTGGCCGGTGAGGGTGGCCGTGTCCAGCACGACGTCAGGCTTGGCCTCGGTCGCCATCACCAGCGCGTCGGCCAGCACGAGCCGGCCCTCGGCGTCTGTGTTGAGCACCTCGACGGTGGTGCCGCCGTACATCGAGAGCACGTCACCGGGACGCACCGACGAGCCCGACACCATGTTCTCGGCCATCGGCGCGAAGGTCGTCACCTTGACGGGCAGCCCGAGTGCGGCGATCGCGAACGTGGCCTGGAGTACGGCGGCCGCGCCAGCCATGTCGCACTTCATGGTCTGCATGCCACCCGACGGCTTGATGGTCAGGCCGCCCGAGTCGAACGTGATGCCCTTGCCGACCAGCGCCAGGTGCTGCTTCGCGCCCTTGGGTGCGTAGGTGAGCTTGACCAGGCGCGGGGCAGCGTCGGAGCCGCCGCCGACACCGAGGATGCCGCCGCAGCCGAGCTCGGCGAGCTGCGTCTCGTCGAGCACCTCGATCTTGATCTTGGGGGCGCCGCGGCCCTTGGTGGCCGCCTTGTGGGCGGCCGTCGCGGCATCGGCGAACTTCGACGGCGTGAAGTCACCGGGAGGCTGGTTGACCCAGTCGCGCGTGGTCGCGACGGCGGCGGCGAGCACCTGCGCCTTCTCGAAGGCGGCGACCGCCTCGGCCTTGCGGGCGACGGGGGAGAGCACGACAACGTCGCCGGCCTCGGTGTCGTCGGACTTCGACGACTTGTACGCCGTGAACGTGTAGCCGCCCAGCAGGTGGCCCTCAGTCACAGCAGCGACGAGCGACGGCTCGTCGGCCGGCAGGGCGATGGCCACCGACGAGGCGTTGGGCACGCTGCGCGCGGCCACACCGGCCGCGCGGCGTACTGCCGTGGCGTCGACGTCGGAGCCGAGCCCGACCAGCACGAGGAGCGGGGCGTTGATGGCGCCGTTGGTGGGCACCTTGTGGCTCTCGCCGGCCTTGCCCTTCACTCCGAGGGAGGCGAGCAGCGGGCGCAGCTTTCGGCCGTATGCCTTCGCGACGTCCTCGGCCCCCGCAGCCAGCTCCGGCCCCTTGTCGGTGGATCGCACGCCGACCACGACGGCGTCGGCACGGGTCTTGGCGGGGTTGGCTGCACGCAGCGTGTAGGTCGTCGTCACCTCGGCAGGATAGCCAGCCCCCTGAGGTAGGTTCGCCCGCATGGCGCAGACGTCTGACTTGAAGCAGTCCCCGTTGCACGACCGCCACGCGGCTCTCGGTGCGAAGTTCGCCGAGTTCGGTGGCTGGTCGATGCCACTGGAGTACTCCTCCGGAGTGGTGAAGGAGCACACCGCGGTGCGCGAGAGCGTCGGCATCTTCGACGTCTCGCACCTCGGCAAGGCGATGGTGACCGGGCCCGGCGCGGCCGAGTTCATCAACGCGACGCTCTCCAACGACCTCGCCAAGATCCGCCCCGGCAAGGCGCAGTACACGCTGTGCTGCGACGCGGCGACCGGCGGCATCGTCGACGACCTGATCGCCTACTACCAAGACGACGAGCACGTCCTGCTGGTGCCCAACGCCGCCAACACGGCAGAGGTCGTACGACGCCTGGCCGCCGAGGCGCCCCAGGGCGTGCGGATCGTCGACCACCACGACGACTACGCCGTGCTCGCGGTCCAGGGCACCAAGTCGGACGAGGTGCTCTCACGTGTTGGCCTGCCCGTCGGGCACGAGTACATGTCCTTTGCCGAGGCTGAGTTCGGCGAGCCCGGCGGCCCCGCCGTGGTGGTGTGCCGCACGGGATACACCGGGGAGCGGGGCTACGAGCTGATCGCGGCCAACGAGATCGCCGGCGAGCTCTGGGACCAGCTGCTCGCCGCGGGCGAGGAGTTCGGGATGCTGGCCTGCGGGCTCGGCTCGCGCGACACCCTGCGCACCGAGATGGGCTACCCGCTTCACGGCCAGGACATCACCATCGACGTCACGCCCAACGAGGCCGGCCTCGGCTGGGCCGTCGGCTGGAAGAAGGAAGCCTTCTGGGGCCGCGAGCCACTCGTTGCCGAGAAGGAGGCCGGGCCGAAGCGCAAGCTGCGCGGGCTGATCGCCGTCGACCGCGGGATCCCACGGCCGGGCATGGGCGTGACCCTGGTCGCCGACGTGCCTCTCTGCGACATCACCTCCGGCACGTTCAGCCCGACGCTCAAGAAGGGCATCGGCATGGCGCTGGTGCCGACGATGATCCACCCGGGGGCCGAGCTCGGCGTCGACGTCCGGGGCCGCCGCGAGATCTTCGCGTCCACCAAGCTGCCGTTCGTCGATCCGTCCGTCCGGGAGGCGTGATGTTGCCCGACCAGCCGCCCACCTTCCGCCAGCCCACCCCGGAGGAGCAGCCGTGGCACTGGGCGCTTCTGGACGCCGCGGGTGCCGTCGTCGAGGTCGATGACGAGTACGCCGCGGCGCGGTTCGCGAGCCAGGCCGACGCCGAGTCGTGGGTCGGCGAGATCTGGTCGGAGCTGGCGGAGCTCGGCGTCGACGGAGTCACGCTCTACGAGCACGACCGAGCCGTGTACGGGCCGATGTCGCTCCACACCTGATCCGCGCGATGGCCCAGCAGCTCTGGTCGAACGTCGCCGACGCCTATGCCCGCAGCTTTGCCGGTCTGTGTGCCAGCTCCCTCCCCGTCGTGCTTGCCGACCTGCCTCCCGGTGCCCGGTTGCTGGATGTCGGCTGCGGCACCGGCGCCCTTGCCGAGGAGGCGATCGGTCGCGGCGCCCGGGTGAGCGCGTGCGACGTCGACGCCGACATGGTGGCGCTCGCCCATGCCCGGCTCGGCGCGAGCGTCCCGGTCGCCGTGGCGGGTCTGCCCGACCTGCAGCACGACGACGGGGTGTTCGACGTCGTGGTTGCCAACTTCGTGCTCAACCACGTCGACGATCCCGCGGCGTCGGCCGCCGAGCTGGTGCGCGTGGCTGCGCCGGGTGGCTCGCTCCGGACGACCATCTGGAGCAACCAGCCGACCGCCCAGGGCCAGCTGTTCCGCGCGGTCATGGAGGCCAGTGCGGCGATCGACCCGCAGTTCCCGGCGCTGCCCGAGGACAAGGACTTCGTGCGGTCCGTCGAGGGTCTCGGCGACCTGCTTCTCGCTGCGGGCTGCCGCGAGGTCGAGGGACGATTCGTGACCTGGGACTGGCGTGTCCTGCCCGACGACTTCTGGGCCGCACCCACCGGGGGAGTGGCCGGGGTCGGGGTTGCCTGGCGTGCGCAGACACCCGATGTGCAGGGCCGCATGCGCGCAGAGTTCGACAGGTTGCGGCAGCCGTTGATGGACGGAGAGCACATCGTCTTCCCGGCGTCGGCCGTGATGGTGTCGGGGAGCGTGTGAACGACCGTCTTCCGGCCCCGGTGGCCGCTGTTTGCGAGACCTGGCTGGCCCGCATCGACACGGCCGCGCCGGGGCTGGTGGCCGGGCTCTACCTGCGCGGTGGGCTGGCGTTCGGCGAGTGGGTGCCGGGGCAGAGCGACGTCGACTTCGTCGCCACGCTGGCCCGGCGACCGAGCCGTGACGACCTGCAGGCGATCGCGACCTCGCACGTCGTCGTACACGAAGAGCACCCGGAGGTGCCGTTCGACGGTGCCCACCTGCTCGCCTCCGACCTGGCCGCAGACCCCGAGCTGTGCCCCGATGTGCCGTGCGTGCTGCACGCGCACTTCGACGAGGAGGCGCGCTCCGACATCAACGCGGTGACGTGGCACGAGCTCGCCCATCGCGGCATCACGGTGCGCGGTCCGGCGATCGGCGAGCTGGGCGTGTGGACCTCGGACGAGCGACTGGCCGACTTCACCCGCGGCAACCTCGACACCTACTGGCGCGCCAACGCCGAGGGGCTGGCGACGCTGCCGCCCGAGGGTGGGACGGAGTGGGCGTGCTGCTGGTGCGTCCTCGGCGTCGCCCGGCTGCACCACCTGCTCGTCACCGGCGAGATGACCACGAAGTCGGGCGCCGGTCGTTGGGGGCTCACCTACTATCCGGAACGTTTCCGCCGGGTGCTGCTCGAGGCGATGCGCATCCGCGCGGGCGGACCCGAGGAGTACGCCGACGACGCACCGTCACGAGGGCGTGACACGGCTGACTTCACGGCGTACGTGGTGGACGCCGGAACCTGACCGGCTGGTGCGTTGGACAATAGTGTGTGACACACACTATTGTTTCAGACATGACCGACGACGCCCTCGCAGGCCACCTCCAGGAGCTGCGACGCGGCACCGTGGTGATGGCCGCGCTCGCGACACTGAGCCGACCGACGTACGGCTATGCGCTGCTCGAGACGCTGGCCGAGGCCGGGTTCGCGGTGGACGGCAACACGCTCTACCCGCTGCTGCGGCGGCTGGAGAAGCAGGGGCTGCTCACCAGCGAGTGGAACACCGAGGAGTCGCGGCCGCGCAAGTTCTACCGGGTCAGCCGCAACGGCGAGGCCCTGCTGCAGGCCCTGCTCGACGAGTGGCAGGGCCTGCACGTCTCCATCGAGAAGCTGAGGTGAACCCCATGACCACGCAACCCGCGTCGTACGCCTCGGAACGGCTGCCGGACCGCTACATCCGCGACGTGACGCGTCGGCTCCCCGAGGACCAGCGGGCCGACATCTCCGCTGAGCTGGGCGCGAGCATCGCCGACCGCGTGGAGTCCATGCGTCGCGAACGGCCCGGGACGAGTCTCGCGCAGGCGGAGTACGCCGCCCTCGTCGAGCTCGGCGACCCGGTGCGACTCGCTGCGGCGTACTCGGGACGGGTGGCCCAGCTCATCGGGCCCGAGGTCTACCCGGTCTACGTGCGCGTGCTCCGGGCGATGCTGTGGGTGGCCGTCCCGCCGGCCGTCACCTTGACCACACTGGCTGACATCAGCCGCGGCGAGTCGACGGGAGCGCTGGTCGGCGGGGCCGTGTGGATGGCGCTCACGGTCGTCGTCCAGATCGTCTTCTGGATCACCGTGGTGTTCGCCCTTGTCGAGCGCGGCGGTGAGTCCCGCGACCTGCAAGGCTCGGTCGCGGCGTGGACGCCGGACCACCTGCCCGACTCGCTGGGTGAGTCGCGCGGCTCGCTCATGGACATGGCCGCGAACCTGACGTGGTTCGGGTTCCTCGGGGCCGCCATCGTCTGGCAGCAGCTCTCCTCGCCCGTCACCGCCGGAGGCGAGCGGATGCCGCTGCTCGACCCCCACCTCTGGTCGACCTGGCTGCCCGTCGTGCTCGTGACGGTGATCGTGTCGATGGCCTTCGAGGTCGTGAGGTGCCGCGCCGGCGGCTGGTCTCGGACGTTGGCTGCCGTCAACGTGGTCGTGGGCGCCCTCTTCACCGCGCCGCTGGTCTACCTCGCCGTGGCCGAGCGCCTGTTCAACCCCGCGATGCTCGCGGCGGTCGACGACGACGGTGCCTTCTCAGGTGGTTCCTCGTGGATCCTGGCGTTCCTCCTCCTGCTCGTCTGGGTGTGGAACAGTGTCGAAGGCTGGCGCAAGGCGCGGTCCGAACAGTCGCGGATCCCATCCGTCGGCGCCCCGGTGACGAACCACTGACGCATCGGACCGGAGGGAGAGTGCATTGGCCGCGCAGGGCAACCGACCAGGCGACTACACCTCCTACGTGCAAGCCCGCTGGCCGGTCCTCGTCCTGTCCCTGGTCGCAAACGGTGTCGACGTCGCCGAGGCCGAGACCGCCGTGGCCAGGGTGCTCGCGCGGTTGCGGCCGGGCTGGAGCCGGCTCGCGCGCGACGAGGACGCAGACGTCCGCGTCTGGGCAGACATTCGCGCCGAGGCCGGCCTGCCGCCCGACCACGGAGCCGTCGCACCGGTGCTCGACGACCCTGACCTGATCCAGAGCACGGCCGACGTCACGGTGAGCCCCCAGCCACTCGAACTCATCGAGGACCAGACCCGCCAGCGGCGCCGTACGGTGTTGCGCGGCGTCGCGGTCGCGGCGGTCGCGGTCGTCATCGTCGGCGTCTACCTCGCCTGGGCGACCACCCGCGCGCCCGCCCCCGACGTCGTAGTGGAGGCCAATCCAGCCCCCGTCCCGTGGTACGCCGAGGGCCGGCTGCACCTGCAGGATGTCAGCGTCGAGCTTCCGCGTCTGGACCGCTTCGTCGTGACCGGCGACGACGAGGTCACCTACCGCGACACGGCCGGTCGCTGGTTCACCGTCAGCGGCGATGGCGATGTGGAGGCGGCACCGGCGCCCGACGCGCCCGAAAGCTCCGGCGGTGTCCGTGTCTCTCACGACCAGCGCTACGTCGTGCGCCTGCGTGAGGGCGGTGCATCCGCCTACTACCCCGACGGCGGCGCCTTCGCATACGACCGGACCCGGCGCGAGACGCTCGACTCGGGTGTGCGGGCTGACCGGCGCGTGCTCGACGCCACCTTCGCTCCGGACGGCACAGTCACATACGTCATCAGCAACCAGTACGAAGATCATTCGGCAGACACCGCTGTGCGGCTCTCCGAGACCGGAACGCTGAGTCTGCGCACGTGCGCCCTGGTGCCGCTGGAGTGCCATGACGTGGTGAGAGTCTCGGGCAGCACGGGGAGCCTCCGGCTCAGATGACTGCTTCGGTCACTTGACTGGATGGACTGGTCCGCCCAGACGGCCAGAACATGGGCCGGTGCGTCCACCACGACCTCGGGGTGGTCGTTCATGCGAGGATCGGGCCGGTCGAGGGCGGTTCACCCGGGTTGGGTGGGTCACCGAGGGGCCCGGGCCGCAGCCAAGACCACGTCGCTCCGGGTCCGCTTGGGTATCCCTGAGCCTCGGCGACCTGGACGAGGTCGCCGGCTGCCGGGCTGATGGTCCAGTTGAGTACGACGGGACTCGTGCCCTGTGGGTCGTTGACCGAGCAGCCCACACCACCGAACGAGGGCACTCCCGGATTGATGGTGACGGCGCTGCCCAGCCACTGCTCGAGGTCCGGCTCGGTGATGACTCGGCACAGGTCGTCGTCGCCCGGTCCGGGGGAGGCTGCGGAACTGGCCGAGGGGGGGATCGGTCTGTGCCGACGGGGTCGGGGAGGGGGCACCGCAACCGCCCAGGAGAACGAGCGGAAACAAGGGTGCCGCCACGAGCCGAACAAGTCGCATGTCGCGAGGCCACCCATTGCCTACGCAGTTCAATCTTCGTGCCGAGGGCATGTCGGCGAGGGTCGCCATGGCCGCCCTTGCCGCGTCGTAGGCTGGGGCTCGTGAAGGCTTACCTCGACCTCCTCCAGCGGATTCTCGACGAGGGCGTCGAGAAGACCGACCGCACCGGCACCGGCACCCGCTCGGTATTCGGCCACCAGATGCGCTTCGACCTGCGCGCCGGCTTCCCGCTGATGACGACCAAGAAGGTGCACACCCGCTCGATCTTCGGCGAGCTGATCTGGTTCCTGCGCGGTGACACCAACGTGAAGTGGCTCCAGGACCGCGGCATCACCATTTGGGACGAGTGGGCCGACGAGAACGGCGACCTCGGCCCCGTCTACGGCCACCAGTGGCGTTCGTGGCCCACGCCCGACGGCCGGCATGTCGACCAGATCCGCCAGGTCATCGACCAGATCCGCACCAACCCCGACAGCCGCCGGCACATCGTCAGCGCGTGGAACGTCGCCGACATCCCCGACATGGCGCTCCCGCCCTGCCACACGATGTTCCAGTTCTACGTTGCCGAAGGGAGGCTGAGCTGTCAGCTCTACCAGCGCAGCGCCGACGCCTTCCTCGGCGTGCCGTTCAACATCGCGTCGTACGCCTTGCTCACCCACATGGTCGCGCAGGTGACCAGCCTCGAGGTGGGCGACTTCGTGCACACGATGGGCGACGCGCACCTCTACTCCAACCACGTCGACCAGGCGCGCCTGCAGCTCACTCGCGAGCCGCGGGCCCTGCCCACGCTGACCCTCGATCCGCGCATCTCCGAGATCGACGGCTTCGAGCTCGACCACATCGCCGTCGAGGGCTATGACCCGCACCCCGGCATCAAGGCACCCATTGCCGTCTGAGCGCCGCATCACCCTGATCGCGGCGTACGCCGACAACCGCGTCATCGGCGACCACGGCCGGCTCCCGTGGCACCTGCCCGAGGACTTCGCGCACTTCAAGGCGGAGACGCTCGGTCACACGCTCGTCATGGGCCGGCTGACGTTCGACTCGATCGGCCGAGCTCTGCCGGGTCGCCGCACCGTCGTGGTCACCCGCAACCACGGATGGAGCGCTGAGGGCGTCGAGGTGGCGCACGGTCTCGACGAGGCGCTGGAGATGGCCGGCGATGACGAGGTGTACGTCGCGGGTGGAGCGCAGATCTACGAGCTGGCGATGCCCTTGGCGACCCACCAGATCCTGACCGAGGTCCACCTCTCGCCGGACGGCGACGCTCGCTACCCGGCGTACGACGCGCGCGAGTGGGCCGAGGCGCGGCGCGTCACCCGACCGGATCTCGACTGGGTCTGGCTGGAGCGGGTCGGGTATCGCGTCCCCACGGCGATAGCCTAGGGACATGAGCCTGCCCGCCGCGCCGTTCGGCCGCGTCCTGACCGCGATGGCGACCGCTTTCGACGACGACGGGTCGGTCGACCTCGAGGCCACCGCCCGCATCGCCACCCACCTGGTTGACCACGGCCACCACGGCGTGGTCGTCAGCGGCACCACGGGTGAGTCGCCGACCACCTCGGTCGAGGAGGACGGTCAGATCCTGCGGGCCGTCAAGGACGCCGTCGGCGACCGTGCCAGCGTGGTCGCGGGCATCGGCACCAACGCCACCGCACACTCGGTCGAGCTGGCCCGCCAGGCCGCCAAGATCGGCGCCGACGGGTTGCTGCTCGTCACGCCCTACTACAACAAGCCCGGCCCGGCCGGCGTCCTCCATCACTTCCGCACCGTGGTCGAGGCGACCGACGTCCCGGTGATGCTCTACGACGTGCCGGCTCGCACCGGCACCACCATCGCCATGGAGACCTACGAGCAGGCCGTCACGTGGCCGCACGTGGTCGCCGTCAAGGACGCCGTCGGCGACTACGCCCGCGGCGTGCGCCTGCGCGAAATGGGCCTGGCCCTCTATTCCGGCGACGACATCGCCAACCTCGGCTGGCTGGCGCACGGCGCCTGCGGCGTCGTCTCGGTGGTCGGCCACGCGGCTGGCAACGAGACGCGCGCCATGGTCGACGCCTTCGAGTCCGGCGATCACGCCGAGGCCCTCGCGATCTTCACGCGGCTGCTCCCCGCGATCGACGCCGTCATGGGCGTCGCCAACTACGGAGCCACCACCGCCAAGGCAGCGCTTCAGCTGCTGGGCGTGCTCGACAACCGGAACGTGCGAGGACCGCTCGTTCCCCTCGACGACGACGAAGTGGCCGCCCTGCGTGCCGGCCTCGCGGCGTCCCACCTGATCTAGGAGAACCTCTTGTCCCACCCCCATCCCGAGCTGTCCGCGCCTGCCGCGCTCCCGGAGGGCGCCCTGCGGATCATCCCGCTCGGAGGCCTCGGCGAGGTCGGTCGCAACATGACGGTCTTCGAGTACGACGGCCGCCTGCTCATCGTCGACTGCGGAGTGCTGTTCCCGGAGGACCACCACCCGGGCGTCGACCTGATCCTGCCCGACTTCGACCCCATCCGTGACCGCCTCGACGACGTCGAGGCGCTCGTGCTGACCCACGGTCACGAGGACCACATCGGCGCCACGCCGTACCTCCTGCGCGAACGCGGTGACATCCCGCTCGTCGGCTCGAAGCTCACCCTCGCCCTGCTCGGCGCCAAGCTGCGGGAGCACCGCCTCAAGGAAACCGTGCACCACACGGTCGTGGCCGGCGACACGATGACGTTCGGCCCGTTCGAGCTCGAGTTCGTCGCGGTCAACCACTCGATCCCCGACGCACTGGCGGTCGCGATCCGCACCGGCGCCGGTCTCGTGCTGCACACCGGCGACTTCAAGATGGACCAGTTGCCCCTCGACGGCCGGGTCACCGACCTGCGTGCGTTCGCGCGCCTGGGGGAGGAGGGCGTCGACCTCTTCCTCACCGACTCCACCAACGCCGAGGTGCCCGGGTTCACCACCCACGAGAAAGACATCGGTCCGGTGCTCGACCGGGTGTTCCAGAAGAGCGAGCGGCGCATCATCGTGGCCTGCTTCGCCAGCCACGTGCACCGGGTCCAGCAGGCGCTCGACGCAGCCGTCGCGCACGACCGCAAGGTCGCCTACGTCGGCCGGTCGATGGTGCGAAACATGCAGATCGCCAAGGAGCTCGGCTACCTCACCGTGCCGGCGGGCGTGCTCGTCGACGCCAAGGACTTGGCCGACCTGCCGCCCGAGCGCCAGGTGCTGATCTCGACGGGGTCCCAGGGCGAGCCGCTCTCGGCGCTCAGCCGGATCGCGCAGCGCAACCACAACTTCGTGCACATCGAGGAGGGCGACACCGTCGTCCTGGCCAGCTCGCTGATCCCCGGCAACGAGAACGCCGTCTACCGCGTCATCAACGGCCTGGCCCGCTGGGGCGCCAACGTCGTGCACAGGGGCAACGCCCTGGTGCACGTCTCCGGCCACGCCAGCGCCGGTGAGCTCCTCTACTGCTACAACATCGTCCGCCCCCGCAACGTGCTGCCCGTGCACGGCGAGATCCGCCACCTGCACGCCAACGCCGAGCTGGCTCGGGCGACCGGAGTCGAGAACGTCGTCATCGCCGAGGACGGCGTGGTCGTCGACCTCATCGACGGAGTGGCCAGGATCGCCGGCAAGGTGGAGTGCGGCTACGTCTTCGTCGACGGCACGAGCATCGGCGACATCACCGAGTCGTCGCTCAAGGACCGGCGGATCCTGGGTGAGGAGGGCTTCATCTCGGTGATCGTGGTCATCGACTCCGTCACCGGCAAGGTCTCGGGTGGACCCGAGATCCACGCCCGCGGATTCGCCGAGGACGACAAGGCCTTCGACGCCGTCAAGCCGGTCATCATCGAAGCCCTGGACAAGGCGGTCGCCGACGGTGTCGACGACACCCACCAGCTCCAGCAGGTCGTACGACGCGTGGTCGGTCGCTGGGTGAGCCGGGCGCACCGCCGCCGGCCGATGATCATCCCCGTCGTCATCGAGGCGTAGCACCGCCTGGAGCGGCGGTTCGAGGTTGTCCAAAGGGGTCACAGACCGGTCCCGGTGTATTTACTCTAGGTCTGATGCGTGGCCTGGGGAGTCACGCACGTCAGCCCACCCGTCGGCCGGAGGAAGCGATGCAGGATCTCGATCCTTCGCGTGCCGAGAGTGTGCGGCGACTCTTCGACCTGATGCGGCGGGTCAACTCGTCGACCGAGACCGGCGAGGTCCTCGAGGAGATCGCGCGCGGTGTCGTCGAGGTGCTGGGCTTCGGGGTGGCCGCGATCGCGCGTCTCGAGGGTGACTACCTGGTGATGACCGCCTGCGTCGGGCCTGATGACGTACGCGCCCAGATCATCGGTCGGCGCAATCCCAAGCAGCGGATCATGGACGAGTTCCGGCAGGCCGACAAGTGGGGGATCCTGCGCTACGTGCCGCACGGCCGTGTCGACGACGAGTTCCTCACCAATGCGTGGATCCCCGACTACGAGCCCGATGACGACCCCCAGGCCTGGCACCCCGAGGACGCGCTCTACGCGCCGCTCTACTCCGCCACGGGCGAGCTGCTCGGCAACATGGCCGTCGACTTCCCGCCCGGCAACCGCATCCCCAACCAGGCCTTGCGCGACCTGCTCGAGCTGTTCGTCGTGCAGGCCGGTCTGGCGCTCTCCAACGCCCAGCAGCGCGAGCGGCTGGCCGAGCAGGTCCGACTGGGCGAGATCGTCAAGGACGTCGCGATGGCCTCCAGCCTCGTTGGTCTCGACTCGACGCTCGAGCGGTCCGCCGAGGCCCTCGCGCACGGCTTCGGTGCCGTGCAGACCTGGATCCGCTGCTTCCCCGACGGAGAGCTGGGCCGCAGCGAGCACGCTGCCGGCTTCCCGGCCCCCAATCCCGCCAACGGCGGGCTGCCCGGGTTGCGCCGTGATCTGGTGCGCAGCGCGTGGCCCCAGGGCGGCGCCATCCACCTCACGGTCGATGCGGAGAAGTCGCGTGCCCTGCCCGAGACCCGCGAGGCCCTCCAGGCGGTGATGCGCAAGCACCACGCGCTCAGCCTCGTCGCCGCGCCGCTCGGCGTTGGCGTCGAGCTGCTCGGCTATGTCGTGATCATGCGTGACACCGACCAGGTTCTCAACGAGCACGAGCTGTCGGCGGTGCGCGAGATCGCCCGCGAGCTCGGCCGGATCGTCCTGAACGCGCGCCTCTACGAACGCGAGAGCCGGCTCGTCGCCGAGCTGCAGGAGCTCGACCGCTACAAGGGCGAGCTGATCGCGACCATCTCCCACGAGCTCAAGACTCCGCTGACCTCGATCATCGGTCACACCGAGCTGCTCGACGAGAGTGAGCACAGCTCGATATCCGTGCAGGCGATCGCGCGCAACGCGCAGCGTCTCAACCAGCTCATCGCCAACCTGCTCAACTACTCACGGGTCCAGGATAAGCGCGAGCACGTCCGCTCGCGCGTCGACCTCACCGAGCTGTGTCAGAACAGCCTCGAGCTGCTCCAGTTCCAGGCCGAGGCGGCCGGGGTCCGTTGGTCGATCTCGCGGCCCGACGGTGCGGTGCTGGTGAACGGCGACCCCGACGAGCTGGGGCGCATCGTCGACAACATCATCGGCAACGCGGTGAAGTACTCCCGGTCCGGTGGCGAGATCGACGTCCGGGTCGCCCACGTCGGCGAGCACGCCGAGGTCGCCGAGGTCGCCGTCTCCGACACCGGCTTGGGTATCTCGCAGATCGACCAGGGCCACCTCTTCTCTGCGTTCCACCGTTCGAGCAACCCCGAGGCCCTGTCGATACCGGGCACCGGCCTCGGCCTGGCGATCTCCCGTCGCATCGCCGAGATCCACGGCGGCGACATCAGCGTGGAGTCCGAACTCGGTGAGGGCAGCACGTTCCGGCTGCGGCTGCCTCGCGCTGACTCCCTCGACAGCGCCTCGGCGCCAGCCTCCTGAGCGGCGTACGAAGCATGTCTGACAACAGCGCCTTCGATCCGGCGCACAACCAGAGCGTCGCTCGGCTGTTCGAGCTGATGCGACGGGTCAACTCGTCCACCGACACCTACGAGGTCCTCGGTGAGGTCGCGGGCGGTGTGATCGAGCTGGGCTTCGGTGCCGTGGCCCTCTCCCAGGTCCAGGGGCCTGACATGGTCACGACCTACTGCGAGGGCCCGCCAGGACTGGCCGAGACGATCCTCGGCGACCGTCAAGCGGTCAGGTTCTGGGTGGAGATGATGGACTCGGCCGAGCACTGGGGGATCCTCCGGTACATCCCGCACGACCGGGAGCTGCCGCAATGGTTGAAGGAGACCTCGCTGTGGACCCCCGACATCGCCGTCAGCGACGATCCTCTCGACTGGCACCCCGACGACATGCTCATCGCCCCGCTCTACTCCGCCACCGGCGAGCTGCTCGGCACGATGGGTTTCGACCTGCCGCCCGACGGACGAATCCCCGACGAGAACCTCCGCGAGCTCCTCGAGCTGTACGTCGTCCAGGCCGGCCTCGCGCTGTCGAACGCCCGTCAGCGCGATGACCTGGCCGAACGCGTCAGGCTGGGCGAGACCGTCAAGGGCGTGGCGATGGCGGGCACCCTTGTCGGACTCGACTCGACCCTCGATGAGTCGGCCGAGCTGATGACCCACGGGTTCTCGGCCCTCCAGACGTGGATCCGGTGCTTCCCCGAGGGCGACGCCGGGCCGCAGGAGCACGTCGCGGGCTACCCGATCCCCAACGAGCTCGGTGGCGGCATTCCCGGCCTGCGCCAGGACCTCGCGCGTTCTGCGTGGCCCGGCGGCGAGCCGGTGCAGCTGTCGGTCGACCAGGAGGACTGCCCGGCGCTCACCCTGAGCCGCGCGACCCTCCAGGAACAGATGCGCCAGCTCGACGTCACCCATGTCGCCGCCGTGCCCATCGGCGTCGGCCAGGAGATGCTGGGTCTGCTCGTGATGGCCCGGCTGGCCACGCCGGGGGAGTTCAACGAGCGCGAGCTCGTAGCCGTGGGCGACATCGCGAGGGAGCTTGGCCGGATCGTGCTGAACGCCCGCCTCTACGAACGCGAGAGCAGGCTCGTCGCCGAGCTGCAGGAGCTCGACCGCTACAAGAGCGAGCTGATCGCGACCATCTCCCACGAGCTCAAGACTCCGCTCACCTCGATCATCGGACACGTCGAGCTCCTCGACGAGGCCGAGCTCGGAGCCACGTCGGTCAAGGCGATCTCGCGCAACGCGCAGCGACTGGACCGGCTGATCACCAACCTGCTCAACTACTCGAGCCTGCAGGAGAAGCGCGCGCACGTACGCCGCCCGGTCGACCTCGACGACCTGTGCCGCAACAGCGTCGAGCTGCTTGCCTTCCAGGCCGAGTCCGCCGGCATCTCCATCACGCTCACCCCGGTCTCGGGTGGAGCCGTCGTGTCGGGTGACCCCGACGAGCTGGGCCGCATCATCGACAACCTTGTCGGCAACGCCGTGAAGTACTCCCGACGCGGTGGTCGGGTCGATGTGGGGGCGTCGTACGCCGGGGACGCCGCGGTGGTGACCGTGCGCGACACCGGGCTCGGCATCTCCCAGGTCGACCAGAGCCACCTGTTCTCGGCATTCCACCGATCGAGCAATCCCGACGCGCTCTCGCTGCCGGGCACCGGCCTGGGGCTGGCCATCTCGCGGCGGATCGCCGAGCTGCACGGCGGCGACATCACTGTCGAGTCGGAGTTCGGCGTCGGCAGCACATTCTGGCTGCGGCTGCCGCGCCAGGCGCGCCTCGACTCCGCCTCCTGAAATGGGGGAGGCCCCGCCGGACGAGTCCGGCGGGGCCTCCGCATCACTTCTATTAGGTGGCCGGGGCCGGCTCAGCGCCGCCTCACCTCGAACGGCACCTTGTCGCGGCTCCTCCTGATCGTGTCCGAACCCGTGTAGACGGCAACCAGCTTGTGCTTGCCGATCTTCAGGTCCTTCTTGATCTTGATGACAGCCCGGCCGTTGTCGAGCGAGATGACGCGGACCTTCTTGCCGTCGAGCAGGAACTTCACCTTGCCGGTGACGTCCGACCCGTTGTCAGCCATGACCTTCGCCACGCCCTTGATGTTCTGGGTGTAGGTGGGGTGCCTCGGCTTGACCTTCAGGTGCGTGCTGGAGCCGACCGACGTCGGGGGAGTGCCCGGTCCGGACTTGACCGTCACCGTGACCGTGCCCGTCTCCGGGGCGATCGTGTCGTTGCCGGAGTAGTTCGCCTTCATCGTGTAGACACCGACCGCCAGGTCCGCAGGCAGCGCGATCATCGCGCTGCCGTTGGCCAAGGTGCCAGAACCAACGGCGGTGCCGTCGGCCTTGGTGAGGGTGACGCTGCCGGTGGGCGCGGCTCCCACGGTGCCGTCACGATCGACCGTGACCTTGACCGACGAGGCCTGACCGAAGGTGGACGGCTCAGGCAGGTGCGCCGCGCTCACCTTGGCCTTGATCTTGCAGGTGACGAGCTTGACGTTGTCGACGTACCAACCGTCGAGTCCGCCGCAGCCGTCGCGGCCGATGTCGAACCGGAACTGCACCAGGTCACCGGGCTTGACGCCGGCTCTTGACAGTTCGACGTGAGACGTGCCCCAGGAGCCGTTGAGCTTGCCACCGTCGGTTCCGGTGAAGCCGGGCTCGCCGGCCAACGGGCTGGTGTTGGTCGCCGACCCGGTCAGCGTGACCGGAGCGTTGAAGGTGTAGGAAGCCGCCGGGAGGGCGGTGAACTCGCTGCCGTTGACGCTCACCTTCAGGTTGCCACCGTCGTATCCGTTCTCAGTGGCGACGTACTGGTCGAACGACATGCGCGGCAGCTTGTCAGAGGCCGGCAGCTCGATGACCGGACCCGTGATGGAGTCACGGCTCGAGAAGTCACCAGCTCCGCTGGAACAGGTGCCCTTGTCCGGCGCGGGACCGAAGGCTACTCCGCCGGGATGGTTGCCCGGAGCAGTGCTGCTCGCCTTCCACTCGGCGCCGATCCCGCCTGCGAACACGATTTCCTGGCTGGCCGTCCAGCCGGCCAGGCCGTCCTCGAAGTCCTCGGACCAGACGGTGTTCTCCTTGAATCCCGGACCACACAGGGCCGGGGTGTTCTTGTCGAACAACGGCTTGTAGCCGCACTGGTCGGTTGGATCGACCCGCAGTTCGACGGCCGCGGACATCGCGGCGACCTGGGTGCAGTCCGCCGCCGTGATCGGAGTCGCGGGTGTCGGGGTTGCGTTGCGCGCGATGGTCAGCTGGTTGATCGGCTGGCCGATCAGGTCAGTGCACGACGCGGCCAGGGAGTCAGCGTGATCGACGAAGTCCGAGGTCGGCGTCTGGTACTGCGTCATCGCCCGGAAGTAGATCGCCGCGGCCTTGTCCAACCCGATGCCGGAAACCGACTGACCGTTGTAGCTGCCACCGTCCACGAGCAGGGAGTAGCCGTGGTTCGGCACGCCCGAGTTGCTGTGCACGCCCCCGCCGTCTGCGGTGCCGCAGAAGTACTCGGCGTCCGAGACCTTGCCGGGGTCGCCGTAACACGTGGGGTTCCACATGTCGCGGATCGCGCCGCCGAAGGCGGTGGACTTCTCACCGATCAGCCACCGGTACGAGTCGGCCTTGGGGTCGGTCTCCGCGTCCTTGATGGTCGCGTTCACGGTGCCTGCGGTCTTGATGCGGGCCCCGTTGCTCTGGGTGACCATGGCGCCGTAGATGTTGGCGCTGCCCGACATTGAGATCGGCGCACGGCCAGGGGCGTTGTCTCCGACGATGATGCCAGTGGCGCCTGCCGCCGCTGCTCGGTCGGCCTTGATGCCGAAAGAGCAGCCACCTCGGTCGACGTAGGCGAACTTGCCTGCGACAGCAGAGGCGTTGGTGTACGCCGAGCAGCCGTCGTTCGCGGTGCCGGCCGGTACGGCAGGGGGACCCGGCACAGCCGGCTCGACCGGGTCGACAGCAACCACGATGTCGCTGGTCACCCCCGCCTGGTCGAAGACCGGACCGAACGCCGCGGCGACCGCGGTGCACGGGCCGGCGGCGCCGGCCGGTGAGTTGATCACCATCGAGATGTCGCTACGGGTGTACTTGGAGCACTGACCGTCGGGACGCTTTGCGGTGAGATCACCCTCGCCGGCGTCCTGCTTGCCGTTGATCAGGTCGACCGTCTCGCCCCAGATGTCGGAGTAGGACTCGTTGAGCGCGCCCGACTGGTACTGGTAGATGAGGTCGTGGGTGTACTCGGTGTAGGCGTGACCCCACTCGTGGGCGACCACGTCGTCCGACGAGACGCCGGAGCAGTAGTTGGTCGTCGCGCCGTTCCAGTTGGCGTTGGGGCAGCGGATCCGCGGGTCGTTGTTGACAGTCACCATCTTGTGCCCGGCGTTGTCATAGGAGTCGCGGTTGAAGCCGTTCTTGAAGAACCAGTAGGCGTCGCCCGTGCCGTCGACCTCGTTCTGCTGGTCCTGGTTGAGGGTGCCCGGGAACGGGTCACCTTCCTTCCAGACCTTGGTCAGGACCGGGGCCGCGGGGGTACCCGTGGCTTCGTACAGCTCGCGGTCGAGCGCGTCATGAACCATGGAGTAGCGGTTGAGCATCTTGCCGGTCTGGGCGTCGATGAACACCATGTCGCGGATGTTCGCGCCGTTGCTCACCTCGACCACGTAGGCGAGGGAGGCCTTGCCGACAACACCCTTGGTGGCGCCGGTGCGGTAGACGACCAGGTCGTTCTTGGCAGCCTCGATGCCGGTCGTGTCGGCCCGTTCGTCCTCGTGGCCCGGCGGGTCCTGGCGCACCGTGCCGACGGCGCGCTCCGCGGCAGCAACAGCGTCCAGTCGCGGCGTGGTCGAGAGACTCAGACCGGGGGCGGCGTAGCCGTTGACAGCGGTCAGGTCGCCCTGCTTGTCGACGTGTGCCCGGAGCGTGGAGCCGAACACCGGAACACCGTTGTAGTCCTGGGTGTAGGTGACCGTCCAGCCCGACGAGTCCTTGACCACGCCGGCCTGCTCGAGCTCACCGGGGCCGGCGCCGAAGCCGGCGGCGTACTTGTCGAGGTAGGCCGACGCCTTGTCGGCAGCGGCCGACGTCGACGCGCCATCACGCGCCGGCATGAGGTCGCCGCCGGCGGAGACCCGGATGAAGCCGACTCGTCCGGTGGCGCTCTCGTCGGAGACGGACGTCGCGCCCTGCGCTTGGTTCTTCATCTGCTGCACGAGGGACGGCTCTGCCGCCTGTGCCTGCACCTGCATCGCCGGGATGGCCGCGAGGCCTGCTCCAGCGACGGCCAGGGCGATCCCCTGCCTGAGGAACTTCACTATTTCTTCCTCCAAAAAAGTGAGCGCCGACCCGGCCCGAGCGGCAGGGTGACGCGGGTCACCTTATGAAGCGGTTCGTTACAGGTAAATGGCTGGGCGGCATTTTCTTGTTACGCGATGAGGGTCGTGAGGCCACGGTTGTTCCGGGTGCGACACGCGCGCTCGTTGACCGTGTGATGCATGGGGCTGGTGTGACTGATCCCGTAGGGTCGTGAGCATGGCGACCCGTACGTCTTCCCCGCCGGGTTCGCGGAGCTCGAGCACGTCCAGGAGTGGTTCCACGAAGTCGGCCCCGCGGTCGGGTTCGAGGTCTGGCACCACCACCAGGAAGGGTTCGAGCACCCGATCCCGGAGTACCTCCAGCCGAGGTGCATCCAAACGCCCTGCCCGGCGTCCCGCTCCGCGCGCCGTGCGCAACGGCCCCGGACCGGTCTCGCGCGGCTTCACGAGCCTGGGGCGCGCTGTCGCCACGATCTGGCTCGGGGTGGCCCACGCGATCGGGTCGGTGGCCCGGAGCATCGGCCACGGTGCACGCGACCTCGACCCGGCCCACCGCCGTGACGGTGTCGGCCTCTTCCTCTTCGGCCTCGCCATGGTCGTGGCCGCCGCGGTGTGGTGGCAGCCGCCCGGTGGCTTCATGGAGTTCATCCGCTCGGCGGTCGCCGGCTCGGTCGGCAAGGTCGGCTGGCTGGTGCCGCTGTGGCTGGCGTACCTGGGCTGGCGCACGCTGCGCAACCCCGAGCACAACGGGCCCGCAGGTCGCCAGGTCATCGGTTGGTCCGCGCTGTGCCTGGGACTGCTGGGCATCGTCCACATCGCCAACGGCAGCCCGCAGCCCGAGCTCGGCGACGCCAGCTCGCTCCAGCAGGCCGGTGGCGCCATCGGCTTCGTCGTCTCGAGCCTGCTCCTAGACCTGCTTCGCACGGCGTACGTCGTCGTGCCGCTGCTCACCCTGCTCGGCCTCTTCGGGCTGCTGGTCATCACGGCCACCCCGGTCTACCAGGTGCCCGCCAAGCTCAGGGCCACTCGCGACCGGCTGCTCGGCCGCAGCCCGGCCGACGCCGACGGTGACGACGAGACCCAGCTGACCCAGCCGATCCGCACCCGCCGCCGCGGGATGCTCGACGACATCGACCCCGAGCTGGGCGACCCGGCCTACGACAGTCCCGTGCTCGAGGACCGTGAGGTCAAGAAGCGTCGCCGCAAGGGCGCCGACGACACCTCAGACGTCGGCCTCGACCTGCTGACCGACGTCCCCACCGAGGTCACCCCCGCGGTCGACGACGCCGGCCGGATCGAGCCGCCGCCGCACACGCCGCTGCCGCCGCGTGTCGAGCAGCTGTCGCTGTCCGGCGACATCACCTACACGCTGCCCGCCAACGAGGTGCTCAAGCCCGGGTCGGTGCACAAGGCGCGCTCCAAGGCGAGCGACGACGTGGTCGTGCGGCTCACCCAGGTGCTCGACGAGTTCGGCATCGACGCCCAGGTCACCGGCTACACCCGTGGACCGACGGTCACCCGCTACGAGGTCGAGGTCGGCCAGGCCGTCAAGGTCGAGAAGGTCACCGCGCTCTCCAAGAACATCGCGTACGCCGTCGCGAGCGCCGACGTACGCATCCTGTCGCCGATCCCGGGCAAGTCCGCGATCGGCATCGAGATCCCCAACACCGACAAGGAGATCGTCAGCCTCGGCGATGTCCTCCGGTCGGGCATCGCACGGGCCGACCACCACCCGATGGTGGCCGGGCTCGGCAAGGACGTCGAGGGCGGCTTCGTCGTCGCCAACCTCGCGAAGATGCCGCACCTGCTCGTCGCCGGCGCAACCGGCTCCGGCAAGTCGTCGTTCATCAACTCGATGATCACCTCCATCCTGATGCGGTCGACGCCCGACGAGGTGCGGATGATCCTGGTCGACCCCAAGCGGGTCGAGCTGAACGCCTACGAGGGCATCCCGCACCTGATCACCCCGATCATCACCAACCCCAAGAAGGCCGCCGAGGCGCTGGCCTGGGTCGTGCGCGAGATGGACATGCGCTACGACGACCTGGCCAACTTCGGTTTCCGTCACATCGACGACTTCAACAAGGCGGTGCGGGCCGGCAAGGTAGAAGTGCCCGCAGGCAGCGAGCGCACGCTCTCGCCGTACCCGTATCTCCTCGTGGTCGTCGACGAGCTCGCCGACCTGATGATGGTCGCGCCGCGCGACGTCGAGGACGCCATCGTCCGGATCACCCAGCTCGCCCGGGCGGCCGGTATCCACCTGGTGCTCGCCACCCAGCGGCCTTCGGTCGACGTCGTCACCGGCCTGATCAAGGCCAATGTGCCGTCACGGCTGGCGTTCGCGACCTCAAGCGTCACCGACAGCCGCGTCATCCTCGACCAGCCCGGCGCCGAGAAGCTCGTCGGCCAGGGCGACGGTCTGTTCCTGCCGATGGGTTCGAGCAAGCCCGTGCGCGTGCAGGGCTCCTGGGTCACCGAGGCTGAGGTCCACCAGGTCGTGAAGGCCTGCAAGACCCAGCTCGAGCCCAACTACATCGAAGAGGTCACCGCCCCGGCAGCGGCCAAGCGTGACCTCGACGACGACATCGGCGACGACCTCGACCTGGTCGTGCAGGCCATCGAGCTCGTCGTCTCCACGCAGTTCGGCTCCACGTCGATGCTGCAACGCAAGCTCCGGGTCGGCTTCGCCAAGGCCGGCCGGCTGATGGACATCATGGAGAGTCGCGGCGTGGTCGGGCCCAGCGAGGGCTCGAAAGCCCGCGACGTGCTCGTGAAGCCCGACGAGATCGACGCAGTGATCGCCACATTGGAGGGGGACCGATGAGTGCCACCGAAGTCCACGAGATCGAGGACCCGCACGACAACGACGGGGGACTCGGCCTGAGCATGGCCCCCGACTCCGTGGAGGTACGCCGCAACGCGGGGCTCGCCGCCGCCGTCGGTGCAGTCGCCTCGACCGTCGCGATCATGTACCTCCGCCGGGCGATCGTCAGCGGCTCGCCGGTCGACTGGGCGCTCGCCGCAGCCATCGGGATGCTCGGCATCGGCTGGCTGGTCGCGCTGGTCGACGCCCGCACTCCGTTGCTGGTCGCCGACGCCCAGGGTGTGCGCGTGCGGCTCGGTCGCTCGTGGCGTGGTCTGCCCTGGGGCGCCGTGGCCCGCGTCGAGCACACGCCGCGCGCCAGCTTCCTGCGTGACGGCCGGCTGGTCGTCGTACCCCACAACCCGGAACGGCTCGTCGACGAGCTCGACGCCGGTGCCTCGCGCCGCGCGGCGGTCTCCAGCTGGCTGTACGGCGCGCCGCTGGCGCTGCCGCTGGGCCTGGCCACCCGGGTCGTCGGCACCACCGATCTCTCGGCCGCGCTCGCTGCGCTGGCCGACCGCACCACCGAGCTCGTCGTCATCGACGACCGCGACGACGAGGCCGAGCTCGACCGGTTGCCCGGCCAGCCCGACGGCGAGGAGCCGGAGCCCGAGCCGACGACACCGCCGCGGGTCCGCGACCCGCGACCGTTGCTGGCTTCCGGCATCGCCCGCATCTCCGCACTGCTGCCACGCCGCGATGCCGTGCTCGACGACGACGACGCCATCGAGGAGCCGGTCGAGGACGAGCTCGACGACGCCGCCTACGAGCTGCCGCTCGCGACGCCGACCCCGGCACCCACCAGGGAGCCAGTGGTCGGCGCCCGCTCCGACGTAAGCCGCGCCGACGAGACCGCCGCGGCGGGGCCCCGGGCGCCCGTCGAGATGGTCGAGGACGACCAGGTCTGGAGCGACCGGGTACGCCCGATCGCCCGCGAGGGCAGCGCAGTCGCGCCCCTGGTCATCGATGAGCTCGGCATCGAGCCCGCCGACGACCCCGTGGTCGGTCCCGAGATCCGCGCCGCGCGCACCCGTCTCGGCCTGACCGTCGACCAGCTGGCAGACCGCACCCGCATCCGGCCGCACGTGATCGAGTCGATCGAGGTCGACGACTTCGTGCCGTGTGGCGGCGACTTCTACGCCCGCGGCCACCTCCGCACCCTGTGCCGCGTTCTCGGCATCGACGTCGCTCCACTGCTCGAGGCGTACGCCGACCGCTACGCGCACGCCCCCATCGACCCGCGCCGGGTCTTCGAGGCCGAGCTGGCCACGGGTTCGCACGGGAGCATCCGCGGCACCCGCGGCGGTCCCAACTGGTCGATCCTGGTCGCCGTGGTGATGGCGCTTGTGCTGGCCTGGTCGATCGCCCGGCTGGTGATGGACGCACCCACCGAGCTGCGTGGGGCAGAGCCGATCCTCAACGGTTCCGGTGGGCCGCACGGCGGCTCCGCGAAGGCCGCCGAGCCGATCCCGGTTGTGATCTCGGCCGTCTCCGGTGGCGCCCAGATCGTGGTGCGCGACAGCACCGGGATCGTGGTCTTCAAGGGCAATCTGGCGATCAGTGACTCCAAGACCGTCAAGGCCTCGCCGCCGCTGCGCGTGCAGACCTCCGACGGTGCGGTGACAGTGTCCGTGGCCGGCCGCGACCGCGGCCCGATCGGGGAGCCGGGTCAGGCCGCGCAGGGCACCTACGCCGGCGACTGAGACGTTGCCGAATGAGCGTGACGGACGCCCTCACGGCATACTCGGACCACGATGAGCACCACCACTGACAAGCCCCCCATGAGCGTCGCCGTCGTCACCCTCGGCTGTGCGCGCAACGAAGTCGACTCCGAAGAGCTGGCCGGGCGGCTCGAGGCCGACGGCTTCCAGCTGGTCGCCGACCCCGAGAACGCCGACACCGTGGTGGTCAACACGTGCGGGTTCGTCGAGGCAGCCAAGAAGGACTCCGTCGACACGTTGCTGCAAGCTGCCGATCTCAAGGGACAGGGGCACACGAAGGCCGTCGTCGCCGTCGGCTGCCTGGCCGAGCGCTACGGCAAGGACCTGGCCGAGTCGCTTCCCGAGGCCGACGCCGTGCTGGGCTTCGACGACTACCCAGACATCGCGGCGCGGCTGCGCTCGATCGTCGCCGGAGACAAGCACGAGTCCCACGTGCCGTCCGACCGGCGCCGGCTGCTCCCGATCTCCCCGACCGAGCGCAGCGCGAGCACGGTCAGCGTCCCGGGCCACTCCGCGCCCGACCTGCCGGCCGGCCTGGCCCCCGACAGCGGTCCCCGCGCCGTACGCCGTCGGCTCGACGGTGGCCCAATGGCACCGCTCAAGCTGGCCAGCGGGTGTGACCGGCGCTGCTCGTTCTGCGCCATCCCCAGCTTCCGCGGCTCGTTCGTCAGCCGCCGGCCCAGTGACGTCATCCAGGAAGGCAGCTGGCTGGCCACCCAGGGAGTGCGCGAGCTGTTCCTGGTGAGCGAGAACTCCACGTCGTACGGCAAGGACCTCGGCGACCTCCGGCTGCTCGAGACCCTGCTGCCAGAGCTCGCCGGCATCGACGGAGTCGACCGGGTGCGGGTGTCCTACCTGCAGCCGGCCGAGACCCGGCCCGGCCTGATAGAGGCCATCGCCTCGACGCCCGGGGTGGCTGCCTACTACGACCTCTCCTTCCAGCACGCCAGCGCCACGGTGCTGCGCCGGATGCGGCGCTTCGGCGACCCGGAGAGCTTCCTGGGCCTGCTCGAGCAGATCCGCACCCTCGCTCCCGAGGCCGGCGTGCGGTCCAACGTGATCGTCGGTTTCCCCGGCGAGACCGAGGACGACCTCCAGACACTGTGCGACTTCCTCGCGGCAGCGCGGATGGACGTCACCGGCGTCTTCGGCTACTCCGACGAGGACGGCACCGAGGCCGAGACGTACGACGGCAAGCTCGACGCCGACGAGGTCCGGGCCCGCACCGAGCACGTGACCGCACTGGTCGAGGAGCTCAACTCCCAGCGTGCCGAGGACCGCATCGGCGAGACCGTCGACGTACTCGTCGAGGACATCTCCGACGGCGTGGTCGGCCGGGCCGCACACCAGGGCCCGGAGGTCGACGGCACGACGAGTCTGGTCGACCTGTCCGGCGACGTGGCCGTGGGCGACATGGTCACTGCCGAGGTAGTCGGCACCGACGGCGTCGACCTGATCGCGAGCAGGCAGCGATGAGCGAGACCAACTCCAAGGCGAGCAACTACAACGTGCCCAACGCGCTCACCGCGCTGCGCATCGTGATGGTGCCGTTCTTCGGCTGGGCGATGCTGCACGACGGCGGCGACTCGACGATGTGGCGCTGGATCGCCTTCGCGATCTTCGCGGTCGCGATGATCACCGACAAGATCGACGGCGACCTGGCGCGCAAGCACGACCTGGTCACCGACTTCGGCAAGATCGCCGACCCGATCGCCGACAAGGCGATCACCGGCATGGCGTTCATCGGGCTGTCGATCGTCGGTGACATCTGGTGGTGGGTGACGATCCTCGTGCTGGTGCGTGAGTGGTCGGTGACCCTGCTGCGCCTCTCGGTCCTCAAGCACGTCGTCCTGCCGGCCAACCAGAGCGGCAAGATCAAGACCACGCTGCAGGCCGTCGCGCTGAGCGGGCTCACGTGGCCGCTGCCGCACGGCGACGCCCACGGCGGCAACTTCGACGCCTGGGGCCGCTTCGGTGAAGCCCTCTTCTACCTCAGCCAGGTGGCATTGGCCGGCGCCGTGGCGATGACCCTGTGGTCGGGCTACGAGTTCTTCCGCGACGTCTGGCGCCACCGCGCTGCGGTCACGGGTGACACCCGCTCATGAGCAGATCTGCGCCGATAGGGCAATAGCCCATTGGTGCCAGAGTGAATAGCCCCTTCGGGTTATGGTGACGGGCGTCACCATTATTCAAACCCTTGTGAAGGGAATCACTGTGTCAGCAACGAAGTCGGGGAGCACACGCAGCCCGTTGCGGCGACGACTGGGAGTTGCAGCCACTGCTGCGGCCCTCACCGCCGCACCACTCGCGGTCGTCGGCATCACTGCCGTGCCCGCCCAGGCGGTCCCGTCGACCGTCATCAACCTGGTCGGCATCAACGACTTCCACGGTCGCATCAACAACGACACCACCAAGTGGGCCACCAACCTCGAGACGCTCGCGGGTGGACCTAAGGCGACCCGCCCCAACAACTCCATCGTGGTCGGTGCCGGAGACCTCATCGGTGCCTCCGACTTCGCCTCGGCAGTCCAGAACGACCAGCCAACCATCGACGTGATGAACGCGATCGGCCTCAACGCCTCGGCCGTGGGCAACCACGAGTTCGACAAGGGCTTCGCCGACCTGCGCGACCGGGTGATCGGCACGCCAACCGCACGCAACGCCAAGTGGGACTACCTCGGCGCGAACGTCTATGCCAAGGGCACCCAGACTCCGGTCCTGCCGGAGTACGCCACCAAGACCATTGACGGTCTGACCGTGGCCGTCGTCGGCGCCGTGACCCAGGAGACCGCCTCGCTGGTGTCGCCTGCCGGCATCACCGCCCTCGACTTCGGCGACCCGATCGCCGCCGTCACCCGGGTGGCCAACCAGCTGAGCGACGGCAACCCCGCCAACGGCGAGGCTCAGGTCATCGTCGCGAGCTTCCACGCGGGAGCCACCAGGGGCTCCGGCTCGACGTACGAAGCCGAGGTCGCCAAGGCCGGCGAGTTCCAGAAGATGGCCACCCTGCCCGCGTCCGTCGACGCGATCTTCAACGGCCACACCCACCAGGTCTATGCCTGGGACGCACCCAAGCCCGGTGGCGGCACGCGGCCGATCCTGCAGACCGGCGAGTACGCCGCCAACGTCGGCCAGATCCAGCTCACCGTCGACACGGCGACCGGCAACGTGGAGTCCTACACCAAGAAGAACGTGCCGTCGGCCGGTGTCAAGGCCGACCTCACCAACCCCGACGTCAAGCAGGTCGACGACATCGTCAAGGCCGCCCAGGCCTACGCGAAGCAGATCGGCGATCAGCCGATCGGCTCGGTCACCGCTGACATCAGCCGTGCCTTCAGCGGCGTCGACGCCGCCGGCAAGCCGGTCGAGGACCGCGGTGCGGAGTCGGCTCTCGGCGACCTCGTCGCCAACGCGCTGCGCGACGGCATCCCTGCCGACATCGCCAAGCCCGACCTCGGCTTCGTCAACCCTGGTGGCCTGCGTGCCGACCTGGTCTTCGCCGGCGACACGACCACGAACCCGGCCAACACCGACGGCGTGGTCACCTACGCCGAGGCCAACAACGTGCTGCCGTTCGTCAACAATGTGTCGGCCGTCGACCTGACGGGTGCCCAGATCAAGAAGATCCTCGAGCAGCAGTGGCAGCCCGTCGGATCCTCGCGGCCCTACCTGCACCTGGGTGTCTCCGACAACGTCCAGGTCACCCAGGACCCCACCCAAGCGGTGGGCCACCGGATCACCTCGATCCGCATCGCCGGCAAGCCGATGGTGTCGACCGAGACCTACACCGTGTCGACGTTCTCGTTCCTCGCCGCCGGCGGTGACAACTTCGGTGCCTTCACCGAGGGCAAGACCAAGGACACCGGTCTCGTCGACCGGGACCTGTGGATCAAGTACATCCGCGACCACGCCGGTCTCGCGCCGAACTTCGCGCGCGAGCAAGTGGTGGCACAGCACCTCCCGGCCGCGCTCAAGACCGGCCAGAAGATCACCACCAACCTGTCCAAGCTCGACATGACGTCCACTGGAGCGGTCAAGAACACCCAGGTGCAGGTGGTGCGGGTCCGCGACGGCAAGCGCAAGGTCATGAAGACCGTCGCCGTCACCAACGGGTCGGCCCAGGTGCCGTTCACCGTGCCCGGTGCCTCGCAGGTCGAGCTGGTCGCAATGCCGAGCAAGACCACGCTGGTCCGTGACGTCAAGAAGAGCCGGCCGAAGGTCACCAAGATCAAGTTCTTCCCGAAGCACATCGCGGTCCGCAAGGGTGCTCCGCGCGTCGTGGTCGTCGTCAAGAACGTGGGCGGCGCCAAGGTGGGCGGCAAGCTCAAGGTGAAGATCGGTGCCAAGAAGTACTTCGGCAAGGTCATCAAGGGCAAGGCCAAGGTGAAGCTGCCGCGCTTCACGTCGCCCGGCAGCTACAACGTCAAGGTCAAGTGCCTCGGCAACAACCTCTACAAGCCGGCCAAGGGCAAGAAGACCATCAAGGTCTACCGCAACTAGCTGGAGCACCATCTGACGTGAGGGGTCCGGGTCTTCCCGGGCCCCTTCCGTCATCTCCGTACGACGTCAGCCGCGGGTGGTCGCGTCCGCGAGCCGCAGCGCGGCCTGCACCAGGGTCAGGTGGCTGAACGCCTGCGGGAAGTTGCCGGCCATCCTGGCGTTCGTCACGTCGTACTCCTCCGACAGCAGGCCGACGTCGTTGGTGAGCGCGCAGAGGCGGTCCATCAGGGCGTGCGCGTCGTCCAGGCGCCCGGCCGCGGCGTACGCGGAGACGAGCCAGAACGAGCAGGCCAGGAACGGGTGCTCGTCGCCGGGGAGACCGTCGACGCCCGACTCCGTGAGGTAGCGCAGCAGGAAGCCGTCGCGCATGAGGTCGGTCTCGATCGCGGCGATGGTGCCGAGGATGCGCGGGTCGTCGGGTGGCAGGAAGCCGACGAGCGGGAGGTTGAGCAGCGAGGCGTCGACGTGGGAGGTGTCGTAGTGCTGGGTGAAGGTGCCGCGCTCGGTGTCGAAGCCCTTGGCGAGCACTTCCGCATGCACGTCGTCGCGGATCCGGCGCCAGCGTTCGACGGGGCCGTCGAGCCCGAACTCCTCGATGCCGCGTATCGCGCGGTCGAACGCCACCCAGACCATCACCCGCGAGTGGGTGAAGTGCTGGAGCGGCCCACGGATCTCCCACAGACCGTTGTCGGGCTCGTCCCAGTGGTCGGCCAGCTCGTCGACCAGCCGTCGCTGGAGCGACCACGAGTCACGCGTCTCGCGGATGCCGGAGAGGCGGGCGTCGTGGAGGGCGATCATCACCTCGCCCAGGACATCGGTCTGGCGCTGTGAGGCAGCACCGTTGCCGATGCGCACCGGTTGCGATCCGGCGTACCCCTCGAGGTGGCCGAGCTCTCGTTCGGGCAGCTGGCGGCCGCCGTCGACGGTGTACATGATCTGCATGTCGGCGGGGTCGCCGGCGATTGCGCGCAACAGCCAGGTCCGCCACTTCTCCGCCTCGCCGGTGAAGCCAGCAGCCAGCAACGACTCCAGCGTGAGCGAAGCGTCGCGCAGCCAGCAGAAGCGGTAGTCCCAGTTGCGCTCACCGCCGAAGTGCTCCGGCAGCGACGTCGTGGGCGCGGCGACGATGCCGCCGGTCTCGTCGTGGGTCAGCAGGCGAAGGGTCAGCAGGCTGCGCACTACCTTGTCGCGATGCGGCACACCGGAGACGCAGGAGCTGACCCACTCCTCCCCGTCGAGACGGGTGGCCTCGATGCGGTCGTCGTACCCGATGCGCGGTGGGATGTCGCGCCATGACCTCGTCCAGGTCGTCGAGAAGACCAGCTCGTCGCCGGCGTTCACGTCGAACTCGTCCTCGTGATGGCCGTCGACGGCGACCGGAAGGCGCGGACCGCGCAGGATTACCTGGTCGGGGCCGGCGACCGCCACGATCGTCTCCTCGTCGCCGTCGTGGTGCCGGCTGACCCAGGGGCGGATGCGGCCGTAGTCGTAGCGCACGACCCAGTCGTGCCGGACCCGGACAGTGCCCTCGACGCCGATGATCCGGCGCACCAGGTCGGCGCGACCGTCTCCGGTGGGCATCACGTCGAGGAGGATCATCGTGCCGGTTGACGTGGTGAACGTCGTCTCGAGCAGTGCGGAGTTCCCGACGTAGCGGCGCGTGACGGTGGCGTCCTCGAGGTCGGCGGGGCCGAGCAGCCACCGGCCGTTGTCGGTGTCGCCGAGCAGGGCGGCGAAGCAGGCAGGGGAGTCGAAGCGGGGCAGGCACAGCCAGTCGACGGAGCCGTCACGTCCCACCAGTGCTGCGGTGCCGCGGTCACCGACCAGTGCGTAGTCCTCGATCGCCAGCGCCATGGGGTCACCGTAACGACCGGCCACCTACCTATGATCACGGGCATGTCGGAGGCCGTGACCGTGCTCGACCTGCTGCGCAGCCGCCGGCAGACGCTGGCGGTCGCCGAGTCGCTGACGGGTGGCCGGCTGGCCGCGGCGGTGACGGCGGTGCCGGGGGCGTCGGCGGTTTTCCTCGGCGGGGTGGTCGCCTATGCGACGTCGCTGAAGACAGCCGTGGTTGGTGTGCCCGACGACCTCGTGGCGGAGTACGGCGTGGTGTCGGCGGAGTGCGCCCGCGCGATGGCGGTCGGGGTGCGTGACCTCACGGGGGCGTCGTACGCACTGAGTACGACGGGGGTCGCGGGGCCCGACTCCCAGGAGGGACACCCGGTCGGCACCGTCTTCGTCGGTCTTGCCGGGCCGGGGGAGGCCCGGGTCGCGGCGCTGTCACTGACCGGTGATCGGCTCGCCGTTGCCGACGCGACGGTGCGGGCGGCGCTGGGTGCGCTGATCGAATATCTGGACGCTGTGGAAAGGTGACCTGGGAAGAAAGGCCCGTCGGGTAGCGTTGGGCCTCACAGACCGGTCTCCTGTCGGGAAGGACAGACGCATGGTGCTCTTCCGTCGAGTGCTCGGCGACGTCCTGCGCGACCGTCGCCTGGCGCGCGGGATGACGCTGCGCGAGGTCTCAGCCGAGGCGCGAGTCAGCCTGGGCTACATCTCCGAGATCGAGCGCGGCCAGAAGGAAGCCTCCTCCGAGCTGCTCGCCTCGCTGTGCTCGGCGCTCGAGGTGCCGCTGTCGTCGGTCCTCCATGACGTCAGCCGTGCTGTCGCCGTCGAAGAGGCGTCCGTGGCGGCCACGCCCATCGAGGTCGCTCGTGCCAAGCGTGGCGACGTCGTCGCCAGCGCTGCCTGACCGGGTCTTCAGCCGGGTGCCGGCTGGCAGCTCGGGCACCAGTACTTGGCGCGCTCCTTGCCCGGGTCGCCCTGCATGTGCACCTTGATCGGTGTCTGGCACCGCAGGCACGGCTGCTCGTCGCGTCGATAGACCCACATGCGACGACCGCGTCGCAGGTCGCCGGTGGTGGTCTGCTCGGCGCGCTCCTTGTTGTGGTCGAGCATCTGCCTGGCCCGGCGCACCAGCCGCGGCAGGTCGTCGACCTCGCCGACCGGCGTCAGCGGATGCACTCCACTGGTGAAGCACAGCTCGGAGGCATACATGTTGCCGATGCCGGCCAGGCTGGTCTGGTCGAGGAGTGCCTCACCGAGCGGGCGCGACTGGTCCTGACGCAGGCGGCGTAGCGCCTCCTCCTCGTTCCAGTCGGGGCCGAGCAGGTCGGGGCCGAGGTGGCCGACGACGCGCTGCTCCTCGTGCCGAGGCACGAGCTCGACGATGCCGAGGCTGAAGCCGACGACCACGCGCTCGTCGGTGGTGAGTACGACGCGGGCGTCCTTGGCCGGCCGCCGCCAGCGCTGGCCGAGCGTGTAGATCTCCCAGCCGCCCTCCATCTTCAGATGCGTGTGCAGCGTCCAGTCGGCGCCGCCCGTCTCGCCGCCCTGCAGGCGGGTCAGCAGGTGCTTCCCGCGCGAGAGCGTGCAGACGACGCGGGAGCCGCTCAGGTCGGCGGTCGCGAGCTGCGGGACGCGGAAGTCGGAGGCCGTGAGGACGTGGCCGGCAAGCGCGCGATCGAGGGTGCGGGCCGCGCGCCAGACGGTGTCACCCTCTGGCACGGCGCGTCTCCATCAGCCCACCTTACGCCCGCGCGACGCGGTGCTCAGCCGCGAAGCCGTAGCCCCTTCGGCGTCGACACGAATCCGGCATCCTGAAGAGCCGCACGGAGGGGAGTCTGACCGGCCCCGAGCAGCTGGGCGCCGTCGGCCTTCTCGACCGTGAGCCGGCCGAGTGCGCCGCGGCGTACGGCGTCGGCGAGGGCCTGCGTGGCCGGGCCGAGGCGGGTGCCGTCGTCGCCCCAGGTGAGCAGGGTGCGGCCGCCGCGCTCGACGTACAGGGCGAGGTGACCGTCGACCAGCACGACCAGTGCGCCGGCCTTGCGACCCGGTCGGTGGCCGCCGGCCTCGGCGTCACCGACCGGCCACGGCAACGCCGCGCCGAACGGGTTGGCCGGGTCGGTGGCCGCGAGTGCCACGGCAACCGGGGTCGCGTCGGGCGCGACCTCGGAGAAGGTGCGGAGCCGGTCGATGGCGCCGGTGGTGCCGAACTGGGCTGCGCCGAGGCCGCCGACGAAGTAGCCGCGACGGCAGCGGCCGGAGTCCTCGAAGGCACTGAGCACCTTGTAGACCGCGGCGAAGCCACCGGGCAGGCGTTCGCTGACCACCGCTCCGCGGGTGACCACGCCGTGCCGGTCGAGAAGCCGTTCGGCAACGGCATGCGCACGACGCGTCGGGTCGACGTCCAGAGCAGGCAGGGCGGCCCAGCGGCCGGCGGTCTCGGGCGGGCCGGTGCGTCGGGGGAGTGAGCCACGCCCCGTGCGTGGCGGGGGCCGGCGGCTGCGGTGGGTGGTGGTGCCGGCGCGGGTCAGCGCCCGCAGGGGAGTGAGAGTGTCGTTGCTGATGCGACCTGCCCAGACGAGGTCCCACAGCACCTTGCTGAGAGCCCCGTCGTCGGCGCTGGCCACGGCGTCCGCGAGCTGCCGGAAGAACCAGGCGCCGCCAGGAGCGAGCGCGTCGAGCACCGACTGGTGCAGCTCGGCCTGCTGGAACGGCATCGGCTCGGGGAGGGTGACGTCGGCCTGGTCGGCGAGGTGGAGGCTGACCCAGCCGTCGGCGCCGGGCAGCGGACCGTGGCCGGCCCACACGACCTCCCCGGCGGCGGTGAGCTCGTCGAGGTGGGCGGGTTGGTAGTCGCGGACCCGGGCCGGCAGGACCAGTGACTCGAGCGCACTGGCCGGCATGGGTGCTCCGGACAGCTGGTCGATGGCGGCTAGGACGCCGTCCACGCCCCGAAGCCCGCGGCCGACGACGTGCTGCCAGGCCGGCAGGAAGCGACCCAGCGCATCGGGCTCGACTGGCTCGACCTCCTTGCGGAGCAGCGCAAGCGACCGGCGACGAAGCTTGCGCAGCACCTCGGCGTCACACCACTCGGAGCCGGCGCCGGCGGGCCGGAACTCCCCCTCGAGAACGCGACCGCGCGCGGCCAGCCGCTGCAGGGTGTGCCGGGCCACCGCGGCACCCAGACCCAGCCGGGTCGCGACCTCGTCGGTGGTGAACGGGCCGTGGGTGCGCGCGAAGCGGGCCACCAGGTCGCCTACCGGATCGTCGACCGGGTCGGCGAAGACGTCGGGTGTGCCGGCGGGCACGGGCACTCCGAGCGCGTCACGGAGCCGCCCGACGTCCTCGACGATCGCCCAGCGCTGCTGGGCAGCCATCCGGATCTCGACCACCCGCCGGGCGGCGGTCAGCGTGGCCAGCCACTCGTCGACGTCAGCCCCGTCGACGGCACGATCGGTGATCTCGACGGTGGTGAGCGGCCCGAGGAGACGCAGCAGGTCGGTCACGGCCTCGGCGGTCTTCGCCTGCCGGCCCTCGGCCAGCCACTGGAGCTCGGCCTCCACGTCGGCGAGCACCTGCGGGTCCAGCAGCTCGCGCAGCTCGGCCCGGCCGAGCAGCTCGGCGAGCAGGCCCTGGTCGAGGCTGAGCGCGGCCGCCCGGCGTTCGGCGATGGGGGAGTCGCCTTCGTAGACGAACTGGGCGACGTAGCCGAAGAGCAGGCTGCGGGCGTACGGCGACGGCTGCGTGGTGGCCACGTCGGTGACCGTCACCTCGCGCCGGTCGATGCGGCGCATCAGGGCCACCAGGCTGGGCAGGTCGTAGACGTCCTGGAGGCACTCGCGCACCGCTTCGAGGACGATCGGGAAGGACGGGTACTGCGCAGCGACCTCGAGCAGCTGCGCGCTGCGCTGGCGCTGCTGCCACAGCGGGCTGCGACGGCCAGGGTCGCGCCGCGGAAGCAACAACGCCCGGGCGGCACACTCCCGGAAGCGGCTCGCGAACAACGCGCTACCGCCGACCTCCTGGGTCACCAGGTCGTCGATCTCGTCGGGCGCGAAGACGATGATGTCGCCGGGCGGGGCCTCGGCGTCGGTGTCGGGGATGCGCACGACGATGCCGTCGTCGGACGCGACTGCCTGGCCGTCGACGCCGTACCTCTCGCGCAGCCGGGCGTTGATGGCCAGCGCCCAGGGCGCGTGCACCGGCGTGCCGTAGGGGGAGTGGATCACCAGGCGCCAGTCGCCGAGCTCGTCGCGGAAGCGCTCGACGAGCAGCGTGGTGTCGCTGGGCAGGACGGAGGTGGCCTCGGTCTGCTCGGCGAGGTAGCCGACCAGGTTGTCGGCGGCGTAGGCGTCCAGGCCGTGGGCGCGGAGCTCGGCAACTGCCTTGGCGCGCGGCATCGCGCCCAGCTCGCGGGTGAACGCGCCGATCGCCGCACCGAGCTCGGCCGGGCGGCCGAGGGTGTCGCCCGTCCAGAACGGGAGTCGGCCGGGGATGCCCGGCGCTGGGGTGACGAGCACGCGGTCGTGGGTGATGTCCTCGATGCGCCAGCTCGTCGCGCCGAGGGCGAAGATGTCGCCGACGCGGGACTCGTAGACCATCTCCTCGTCGAGCTCACCCACCCGACGGCCGGTGCCCTCGCCGACGAGGAAGACGCCGAAGAGCCCGCGGTCGGGGATCGTGCCGCCGCTGGTCACCGCAAGCCGCTGGGCGCCGGGGCGGCCGGTGAGCTGGCCGGTGACACGGTCCCAGACGATCCGCGGGCGCAGCTCGGCGAACTCGTCGGACGGGTAGCGACCGCTCAACAGGTCGAGCACCGCGTCGTAGGCGGAGCGTGGCAGATGGGTGAACGCGGCGCTGCGGACCGCCAGCTCGAAGAGGTCGTCGACGCCCCAGGCGTCCATCGCCGTCATGGCGACGATCTGCTGGGCGAGCACGTCGAGGGGGTTCGTGGGCACCCGCAGGCTCTCGATCGCGCCTGAGCGCATGCGTTCGACCGTGACCGCGGTGGGGGCGAGGTCGGCGCGGTGCTTGGGGAACAGCACCCCGCGGCTGGTCTCGCCCACCTGGTGCCCCGCGCGGCCGACGCGTTGCAGGGCGCTGGCCACGCTGGGCGGACTCTCGATCTGGATGACCAAGTCTACCGCGCCCATGTCGATGCCGAGCTCGAGGCTGCTGGTGGCGACCACGGCGGGCAGGCGACCACGCTTGAGGTCGTCCTCGATGAGGGCGCGCTGCTCCTTGCTGACCGAGCCGTGGTGGGCCTTGGCGATGACGGCCTCGGCACCGTGCGACTGACCGGACTGGGCCATCATCTGGGCGGGCGGGCCGGTCTGCTGCTCCTGCCGCTCGCCGGCGCGCTCGGCCGCGATCTCGTTGAGCCGGGCCGTCAGCCGCTCGGCCAGCCGCCGGCTGTTAGCGAACACGATGGTCGAGCGGTGCTGCTCGATCAGGTCGACGACGTGCTCCTCGACGTGCGGCCAGATGCTGGCTGCCCGGCCCGGATCGCCCGACTCCTCGTCGTACTCACCGGGTGCGGTCATGTCCTCCACGGGTACGACGACGCGGAGGTCCCAGGCCTTCTGACTCGGTGGGGAGACGATCTCGACCGGTGCGGAGCCGCCGAGGAATCGGGCCACCTCTTCGAGCGGGCGCACGGTGGCCGAGAGACCGATGCGTTGCGCTGGCTTGTCGAGCAACGCGTCGAGACGCTCGAGGCTGAGCGCGAGATGGGCGCCGCGCTTGGACCCGGCGACTGCATGCACCTCGTCGATGACCACCGTCTTGATGCCGCGGAGGGTCTCGCGGGCCTGGCTGGTGAGCATCAGGAACAGCGACTCGGGCGTGGTGATCAGGATGTCCGAAGGCGTGCTGACCAGACGACGTCGATCGGCCGCCGACGTGTCACCCGATCGGAGCCCCACGGTCACGTCGGGCACGCTCGTGCCCAGCCGTGCGGCGGCATGGCCGATGCCGGTGAGGGGCGCCCGGAGGTTGCGCTCGACGTCGACGGCGAGCGCCTTCAGCGGGGAGATGTAGAGCACGCGGGTGCGCCGTGCCTTGTCGGCCGGCCGCTCGCTGGTGAGTAGCTGGTCGATGGACCACAGGAACGCGCTGAGTGTCTTGCCCGACCCGGTCGGCGCGACCACGAGTGCGTGCCGGCCGTGGCTGATCGCCTCCCAGGCACCCTCCTGGGCCGGTGTCGGCGCGGCGAAGGCGGACTCGAACCAGGCCCGGGTCGGGGCGCTGAAACGGTCGAGGGCGGTCACGGGCGTCATCCTCTCCCACACCACCGACATCGGGGCTCTACGGTGGGTCACCGTGACCACTTGGATGGAGGCCGGCCTCTGGGGACTCCTCGCCGGCGGAGCTCTCGTGCTCGGCGCGCTCGTGGCCTGGCTGGTGCGGGTCCCCACCGTCATCGCCTATGCCGTGATGGCCTTCGGTGCAGGCGTGCTCGTCTCCGCGCTGGCCTTCGACCTAGTCGGCAAAGCCGCCGACATCGGTGGAGTGCTGCCCACGGTCATCGGCTTCCTCGGCGGGGCCCTGGCGTACGTCGCGGGCAACGTACTGCTGGCCCGTCGCGGCGCCCAGCACCGCAAGAGGTCGAGTGGGCTCCAACCGGGCGAGGAGGACCAGCAGGGCAGCGGCACGGCGATCGCCCTCGGGGCCCTGCTGGACGGCGTACCCGAGTCAGTCGTGCTCGGCCTCTCGCTGCTCGGCGGGCACGGCGTCGGTGTGCCGGTGCTCGCCGCGATCTTCATCTCCAACCTGCCCGAGGGGTTGTCCAGTACGGCGGGGATGAAGCGCGCCGGGCGCTCACCGGTGTTCGTGTTCGGCGTCTGGATCGGCATCGCGGTCATCAGCGGGCTGGCCGGCGCGATCGGCGTGCTCCTGCTCGAGGGAGCGTCCGACAACACCGTCGCGGCCATCACCGCGGTCGCCGCCGGCGCGATCCTCGCCATGATCGCCGACACGATGATCCCGGAGGCGTTCGAGGAGACCCGGCTGTGGACCGGGCTGATCGCGACGCTGGGGTTCATCACGGCGTTCGCGATCAGTCGGGGGGCGTGAGTCGCGCGACACCACGCCAGCCCCCGGCCAGTGCCACGCCACCAGGTGGAGACGATCACGCCGACGGGTCACGGCTACGTGTCCGGAGCCGCAGGCGCCCGGGCCGCAGCCGTTGCCGCGCCTCGAGCTGGCCCGGGCGGCGTAGGTCAGCCGCGGGCCGCGTCTTCTTCCGGCGAGAGCCAGTCACCGCGGTCTGCATCGAGATCCACGTACGGCGTCAACTCGGCTCCCTGCTCGGCGTACTGCGCTGGCACCTCGAATGCCCACCTGGCGTCGGTGACCACCGTCCGGAGCTGATCGGCCGTCAGCACGGGGGTGTCGCGAGTGACGTCCCACTCGTTGCCGCTGCGGTCGAAGCCGTTGGTGGCCGAGACCACGATGCGCAGTCCTCGCGCATCGGAGAGCAATTCGGCGACCCTGCGCACGTCGTTGCCGGCGGCAGACTCGGCCATGTCGACGTAGGTGCGCAGCAGGTCTCCGCCGGGCAGCCGGGTCACGACACAGTCGCGCATGTAGCCCTGGCACGAGCGGGGCTCGCCCTCCAGGACCGCGACGTCCTGAACGTTCACGCCGACCACTCCCGACCCGACCTGGCCCGCCGGTGCGAATACGAACTCGGCATAGGTGTCCGCCGAGCCGCTGTGCGGCGTTCCCTGGCCGGCGTACGCGTCGAATGTGCCGTCGGCCCGGTCGCCGACCGCGGCCCTCAACAGTGCCGCGGTAGCTCTGCCGTCCAGCGGCACCTGGGTGACCGGTCGCGCGTCCTGCTGGGTAGCCGTCCCCGTGTCGACGGACGGGTCCACCGCCGCATCAGGTCCGGTGCCTGACATCGCGATCGACACGGCAAGGGTGGCGACAACGGCGCAGGCAGCGCCGGACGTGGCGAGAGTCAGCCTCCGGCGACGTCGGATGCCGCGACCTTGGCTGCTGGCGCCGCGGGTCAGGCAGTCAATGTCGACGACGGTGTCGTCAGTGGCGTCGCGCATCATCTCTTCGAGCTTCATGACCGGTCCTCCAGGTCGGGAAATCGGGTGCGGAGCCGAGCCAGGGCGCGCGAGGCGCGGGCCCGGCAGGTCGTCTGCTTGATGTCGAGCAGGTGCGCCGTCTCAGCGACGCTGAGGTCCTCCCAGTAGCGCAGCACCAGCACCGCCCGGTCGTCCGGGCTCAGCTCTGCGAGCGCGGTCAGCAGGTCGAGGCGTTGCGGATGGTCGGTGCCGGGCGCGGCAAGCTCAGGCAGGGAGTCGCTGGGTCGCTCGGTGGAGCTGCGCAGCCGGCGTTGGGACAGGAACGTGCGCAGGAGCGTCGTCCGGGCGTAGCCCAGCGGATTGCTCGACGCCCTCACCCGCCGCCACGAGGCGAAGAGCTTGGCGTACGTCGTCTGGGTCAGGTCCTCGGCCAGGTGGTGGTCGCGGCACAGGAGCACGGCCGTACGCATCAGACGCCCAGCGGTCTCGGCGACGAATGCTTCGAAGTCGTCGGGCGCACCCGAGGGCGAGGCGCGTGACTGCTCCACGATCGCCCTGGCCCCCATGCCTTCCATCGTCTCAACGTCCACACCTTCTTGACGCGTCATGACCTCATTTGCGTGACAGGTTGCGCTGGAGATATCGCGGTGAGGAATGTCGGTGAACTGTTCTAGGGTCTCGACTTGTGACTGAAGCAATGATCTCGGCCCGGGGGCTGCGCAAGTCGTTCGGTGACTTCGAGGCCGTCAAGGGCATCGACGTGGAGGTACGCCGCGGCGAGTCGTTCGGCTTCCTCGGACCCAACGGCGCGGGCAAGTCGAGCACGATGCGCATGGTGGCGGCGGTGTCTCCGATCAGCGGGGGAGAGCTGCGCATCCTCGGCATGGACCCGGCGACCGATGGCCCGACGATCCGCGGCCGGCTGGGTGTCTGCCCGCAGGAGGACACCCTCGACAACGAGCTCAACGTCTTCGACAACCTCTACATCTACGGCCGCTACTTCGGGCTCGGCAAGGTCGAGGTCCGGGCGCGCGCCGAGGAGCTGCTCGAGTTCGTGCAGCTGATCGACAAGCGCAAGTCCAAGGTCGAGGACCTCTCCGGCGGCATGAAGCGCCGGCTCACGATCGCCCGCAGCCTGATCAACTCACCCGACCTGCTGCTGCTCGACGAGCCCACCACCGGCCTCGACCCGCAGGCCCGCCACGTGCTGTGGGACCAGCTGTTCCGGCTCAAGCAGTCGGGCGTGACGATCGTGCTCACCACCCACTACATGGACGAGGCCGAGCAGCTCTGCGACCGCCTCGTCGTGATGGACAAGGGCCTGATCGTGGCCGAGGGCTCGCCGCTCGACCTGATCCGCGACCACTCGACCCGCGAAGTCGCCGAGCTGCGCTTCGCCGTCGGCGAGAACGAGCAGCACGCCGAGAAGGTCGCCGACCTGGGCCGCCTCGAGGTGCTGCCCGACCGTGTCCTCGTCTACAGCCAGGACGGCGAGGAGGTCATCGCCAAGGTGCATGAGCGCGGCCTCCAGCCCGTCGCCGTACTCGTGCGTCGCTCCACCCTCGAAGACGTCTTCCTCGCGCTCACCGGCCGGACGCTGGTCGACTGATGGCGGCGACGAGCGCCACGCCGACGCTTGCCCGTGGCGAGGGCGTCACCCGTCAGTTCGACTACTGGTGGACCGTCTACAAGCGCACGTGGAAGGGCAGCGTCATCAGCTCTTTCGTGTCGCCGATCTTCTACGTGCTGGCGATGGGCGTGCTTCTGGGCGGCTTCATCGACGGCGACCCCGAACAGCTCGAGGGCGCCACGTCGTACCTCGCCTTCATCGTGCCCGGCCTCGTCGCCGCCCACGCCATGCAGACCGCGGTGGGTGAGATGACCTACCCGGTGATGGGCATGATCAAGTGGCAGCGGGTCTACGACTCGATGCTCGCCACGCCGCTGCGGGTGCGCGACCTGGTCGGCGCACACCTGCTGTTCGTGCTGTTCCGGTTGCTCGTGACCTGCGCCGTCTTCATGTTGGTCGTCGCGCCGTTCGGGCTGTTCGAGACGTGGTGGGGTGTGGCGCTCGCCTATCTCGGGCAGGTCCTCGTCGGCATGGCCTTCGCGGCGCTGACGTTCGCGTTCTCCGTACGCCTCAAGTCCGAAGCCGGGTTCGGCGTCTTCTTCCGTCTCGTGGTCTTTCCGCTGTTCCTGTTCTCGGGCGCGTTCTTCCCGATCGCCAACCTCGGTGACTTCGGCGCCTGGGTCGCCCGCCTCACCCCGCTGTGGCACGGCGTCAACCTGTCGCGGATGTTCCTCGTCGACAACGTCGACTGGTCGCTCGCCGCGGTCAACGTCGCGGTGCTGGTGTCGCTCGCGGTCGTCGGTTACCTGTTCGCCGTGACTGGCCTGACGAAGCGGTTGGTGCGCTGATGGCCATCCTGACCCCGGTGCAGGCCACGTCCCTGCTGGTCCAGCGCAACTACATCACCTACAAGGCTTCGTGGAAGCTCTTCCTGACCGGGTTCCTCGAGCCCGTCTTCTACCTGCTCTCCATCGGCATCGGTGTCGGCGCGCTCATCGACACCTTCGAGTTCAACGGCCAGGTCATCCCGTACGCCGAGTTCGTCGCGCCCGGCATGCTGGCCGCGAGCGCGTTCAACGGCGCCCTCATCGACTCGACGTACAACGTTTTCTTCAAGCTCAAGTACGACAAGCTCTACGACCAGATGCTCGCGACGCCCCTTAGCACGTCCGACATCGCGCGCGGCGAGATCGCGTGGGGGCAGCTCCGCGGCGGCACCTACTCCGCAGCGTTCCTGCTGGTGATGCTGGCGATGGATCTCATCAGCTCGTGGTGGGCGGTGCTGGCCCTGCCGGCGGTGCTGCTCATCGGCTTCGCGTTCTCGGCCGTCTGCATGGCGCTGACGACGTGGATGAAGAGCTGGCAGGACTTCGACAAGATCACCCTGGCGCAGCTGCCGCTGTTCCTCTCTCGGCTACGTTCTTCCCGCTCACCGCGTTCCCGGGCTGGCTGCAGTGGGTCGTCGAGTGCACGCCGCTCTACCGCGGTGTCGTGCTCTGCCGGGAGCTCACCACCGGCTCCGTCACCTGGGCGAGCGCGGTGTCGGTCGGCTACCTCGTCGTGATGGGGTTGATCGGCCTCGCCGTCGTGCGCCGCCGCCTCGACAAGCTCCTCCTCACGTAGCCTCGATCCCCCGATGGGGACGCTGGGTTGAGCGTGCCGCAATGCGCGGATGTCCTTGCGTTCTGGGAGATGGGGACTTGCGACGGTCCGAACACCACAACTCGGAATGGCACCTCTGGGCTGCGACTCTCCCAGACTCTTGGTCGGACCTCGGTGGCGTTCGACGATCCGATTCTGGGTGGTGGCTGCGGGTCGGGTCCCGATGCTCGCTTTGGCCGAGGTCTCCTCGTTGGTGGCGGTGGTGGGCAGCCGGCTCATCGGATGGGATCACCGAGCTGGTCGGCCAGGTCGGCGAGATTCTCGGCGTGCAGGTCGAATCGATCCGAGGGTGCTGGCGGGTCGCCGACGGGTCGGGCAACGTAGGCGGTGCGCAGGCCGAGGTTCTGCGCTCCGCGCAGATCCCAGGCGTGGGCAGCGACCATGAGCAGCCGCTCCGGCGGCGCTCCGGACACGGCGACAGCAAGCTTGTAGACGGACGGGGCTGGCTTGTAGGTCCGAGCGTCCTCGGCGGAGAGCGCCTGGTGCCACCGCAGGTCCGCGTGAGCGTTGAGTCCCAGAAGCGCCGTGCGGCTGGCGTTTGAGAGTCCGATCAGCGGAAAACGTTCAGCGAGGCGGGCAAGACCAAGCACGGTGTCGGGCCAGGCCGGCAGGCGTCGGCCCGACAGTGCAAGCGCATCGACGGCGGCAGGGTCGTCGATTCCGGCGGCGTCGGCGACGAGCTTGGCGGCCTCGCTGTCGAGGCCGTCGCTGGCGGTGTAGGGCCGGCTGCCGTCAAGGATGCGTCGTTGCTCGCTGTCAATGTGGCGTTGCCACAGCTGCCACAACTCGTCGACAGCGAGATCGGCAAGCGACGGAGCGAGGTCACGGATACCGGCGCATATCCCGGCGGGTTCGTCGACGAGCGTGCCGAGTACGTCGACCACGACGGCATCGATCTCGCAGGCCAGCATGGGTAAGGTCCTCCCTGGTCGCGTAAGGGCTAAAGTAGGTTGTTGGCTAGAATCTAGCCCGAGGTGGTAAGGGATGCAAACTGCGTTAGACGATTACGCCTGGGCGGCGGGCGTCGCCACCGACCTGATCAACACCACCGCCGAGGTGTGGCGCGGCGACGACCACCTGCCCGACCTGGCCGCCCTCGTAGCGTTCACCGATCGTCACGTCCACCACGCGAGAGACGAACAGGTTCGGAGCGACGGCCCAAGCGAGCTGTACGAACTCGCCCGCCGCGCCCGACCAGCCGACCTGCGGGCGGTCCGCGCGCTACGCATCACGGTGCGTGATCTGATCGATCACCCCGACCGCGGCTACCTCATCGCCGGCGCCAGCGTGCTCACCTCCTCCGCCGGTGGCGCCACCCTCATTCGCGACCCCGCGCACGAGCACCGCACCCGCTGGGCCGTATCGCTTCGCTCCGAGGCAACCGTCTTCGACGCTCTCTCACTCATCTGCGGCGTCGGCCTCCTCGGCGTCGTACACACCCTCGGCGAGGGGCGATTCCGCCCATGCAGCGCGCCCAACTGCCGAGGTGCGTTCATCGACACCACCCGGCCCGGCCGACGCCGTTACTGCATGCCAGGCCTGTGCGGGAACCGCACCAACGTCGCCAACCACCGCGCCCGTCGAGCCGCAGCGCGCGAGCCGGACAGCACAACCCGGTAGACCTCACACAGCACTGACTTGTCCGACCGATCGACAGCGGCTCATGCGGCGCGCTCCCAGCGGCGGCGAAGCGTCTGTCCTACTTGCCTAGAGGCGCAGCTCGTAGAACTCAACGTCGATCCACCGGCCGAACTTCCGCCCGACCTCGCGGAACGTCCCGATCGGCTCGAACCCACACGAGAGGTGCATCTTGATGCTGGGCTCGTTGGGCAGCGCGATGCCCGCGATCACCACGTGCACCCCGGCTCCGCGCATCCGCCCAAGCAACTCGGCGTACAACGCGTGACCGATGCCGCGCCCTTGCGCCGACGGGTCGACGTAGATGGTCGACTCGCGGGTGTGGACGTACGCCGGATTCGGTCGGTACGACGTCGAGTAGGCGTAGCCGACCACGCCGCTCGCCGCGTCGGCAGCCACCAGAGCGAAGTCGCCGGGCGCCCGGCTATCGACGTACGACGCCCAGGCCTGGTCCGATCGCGGCTCGATGTCGAAGGGGGCGTGCCCCTCCTTCGCCTCGCGGCCGTAGATCGCGGACATCGTGGGGATGTCGTCGCGCGTCGCGTCTCGGACGACGAAGGGGTCAGGGAAGTCGGCAGCCATGGGCGCATGCTGCCACTGTCGGAACCCGCTGGTTGAATGGCCGAGTGCCGATCGCCCGTGACACCAAGGACTGGACCTGGGTGCTCGAGCGCCCGTGCCCCGACTGCGGTTTCGCCGCGTCGACGCTGGCGCTCGAAGACCTGCCCGCGCTGCTCCGGGACACCACCGCGACGTGGTCGCAGGTGCTCCGGCTGGCCGACGTGCGCGAGCGGCCTGACGCGTCGACCTGGTCGCCCCTGGAGTACGCCTGCCACGTGCGCGACGTGCACCAGGTCTTCGCCGAGCGGCTCACCCTGATGCTCACCGAGGACGCGCCGGCCTTCGCCAACTGGGACCAGGACGCCACGGCGCTCGAGTCCGACTACGCAGCCCAGGACCCGGCCGAGGTCGACATCGCGCTGATCGAGGCGGCCGGCACGGTCGCCGGCCTCTACGCCACGGTGACCGACGAGACGGCCGGCCGCACCGGCATCCGCAGCGACGGCAGCGAGTTCACCATCACCACGCTGGGGCGCTACCACCTGCACGACATCGTGCATCACCTCCACGACGTCGGCCACGACCCGTTGCGCGCCACGATCCGCGCGTACGACGACCACGCCGCCGCCTACCGCGACGGCACCGCCGTCATGAGCGACGAGCTGCGCGCCGTCATCAAGACGTTCGCCGCGCGCCTCGGGGCCGGCGCACGCGTGCTCGAGATCGGCAGTGGCGGCGGCCGCGACGCCCGCGCGCTCGAGGCGGCCGGGCTGCACGTCCGACGCACCGACATCACCCCCGGCTTCGTCAGGCTGTTGCGCGACGCCGGGCTGCAGGCCAGCGTCGTCGACCCGTTGCACGACGACCTCGGCACTCCCGCGTCGTACGACGGCGTCTGGGCGAGCGCCTGCCTCCTACATGTCGAGCGAGCCGACCTGCCCACCGTGCTGCAGCGGCTGGCCGTCGTCATCCGGGACGGTGGCCTGCTGCACGTCTCGCTCAAGGAGGGTGAGGGAGAGGCGTGGTCGAGGCACGGCAGCATCGACGCACCCCGCCGGTTCGTCTACTGGCGCGAGGAGCCCTTGCGCCAGGTGCTCGACGGCGCCGGCTGGCGCGTCGACACGCTCACCCGCAACATCGGCCGCACCGGTGAGCCCTGGCTCAGCGTCATCGCGAGCCGTTCATGAGACACACCGAGTTCTGGGCTCGGATGGAGACGGCGCTGGGTGCGTCGTACGCGCGTCCCTGGGCCAGCCTCACGGTGATCGGTGAGCTGGGCGGTCGCACCGCCGAGGAGGCGCTGGTGGCAGGCGAGGACCCCAAGGCCGTGTGGGCCGCCGTCTGGCGCAAGCTCGAGCTGCCCGAGAACCAGCAATGAGCACTCCCGATCTGGTCGCGATCCAGCGCCGCACGGTGCGGGTGCTGGTCGTCGGCCAGGCCATCGGCGCCGTCGGCATCACCATCGGTGTCGCCACCGCGTCCCTGCTGGCCCGCGACATCTCCGGCTCCGACACCCAGGCCGGCCTGGCGCAGACCACGCAGGTGCTTGGCGCCGCGGTCGCGTCGTACCTCCTCGCCCGGGCTATGTCTCACCGCGGCCGGCGTTTCGGGCAGGTCACCGGTCTGCTGGTCGGCGCGGCCGGTGCTCTGCTTGCCGTGGTGGCCGGGGTGGTCGACTCGATGGCACTGCTGCTGGTCGGCGCCGCACTGTTGGGCTCGACCACGGCTGCCAATGCCGGAGCCCGGTACGCCGCCACCGACCTGGCGCCGGAGGCCACCCGCGCTCGCTCGCTTGCGATCGTTGTCTGGGCGACCACGATCGGCGCCGTCCTCGGGCCCAACCTCACCGGTCCGGCCGGCGCGCTCGCCGATGCTCTGGGCATCCCTCCGCTCACCGGCCCGTTCCTGCTGGGCAGTGTCGCGATGGTCATCGCCGCGGTCGTGATCGGCACCTTCCTGCGCCCCGACCCGTTGCTGACGGCGCGGGCGGCGGCCGGGGCGGCCGAGCAGGACGTCACCGGCACCTCGTGGGGCCGTGCCGTCGACGCCGTACGCCGTCAGCCGGCGCTGGGTGCCGCCATCGGTGGCATCGCGTCGGCCCACGCCGTGATGATCGCGGTGATGATCATGACCCCGCTCCACATGGAGCACGGCGGCGCCGAGTTGCGCGTGATCGGGTTCGTCATCTCGGTGCACGTGCTGGGCATGTTCGCGTTCTCGCCGCTCGTCGGCCTCGCGACCGACCGCATCGGCCGGCCGGCGATGCTGCTCGTCGGTGCCGGGGTGCTGCTCGCCTCGCTCGTGCTGTGCGCGCGATCGCCCGAGGGCTCGTCCTGGCAGATCTTCGTAGGGCTGTTCCTGCTGGGCCTGGGCTGGTCGTGCGCGACGGTCGCGGGGTCGACGCTGGTCGCCGACCTGGCGCCGCTCGACGTACGCACCGACGTGCAGGGCGCCTCCGACATGACGATGGGTCTCACCGCTGCCGCGGCCGGTGCCGTGGCCGGCGTGATCGTGGGGCAGTGGGGCTATCCGGCGCTCACCGCCTTCGCCGCGGTGCTGGCCGGTGGGGTGCTCGCCGCGGGTGTCGTGAGTGGCCGGCCGGCGGCCCAGCGCGTCAGCGTCTGAACGGCGCGCGACACGCCGGCCGATCAGCGGTGGTCGAACACCTGTTCGGGCTATGTTTGGTCCACGGGTATGACGCTCGGCCGAGGTTGTCCACAGGCTTCGACGCTCCTGATCAGGGACTGTCGGTGGCTCGTTCTAGCGTCGTCGACGTACCCGATTCCGACACGACACTAAGGACACGCTCATGGCTGGTGGAGACCGCGACAAGGCCCTGGATGCCGCACTCGCAAACATCGAGAAGCAGTTCGGCAAGGGCTCGGTCATGCGACTGGGCGACGAGACGCGTGCCCCGCTCGAGGTGATCCCCACGGGGTCGATCGCCCTCGACGTCGCGCTCGGCCTGGGCGGCCTGCCGCGTGGCCGGGTCGTCGAGATCTACGGTCCGGAGTCCTCCGGCAAGACGACGGTCGCCCTGCACGCCGTGGCCAACGCCCAGGCGGCCGGCGGCATCGTGGCGTTCATCGACGCCGAGCACGCCCTCGACCCCGACTACGCCAAGGCGCTCGGTGTCGACACCGACGCACTGCTGGTCTCGCAGCCCGACTCCGGTGAGCAGGCGCTCGAGATCGCCGACATGCTGATCCGCTCCGGCGCGCTGTCGCTGATCGTGATCGACTCGGTGGCCGCGCTCGTGCCCCGTGCCGAGATCGAGGGCGAGATGGGCGACAGCCACGTCGGCCTCCAGGCCCGGCTGATGAGCCAGGCGCTGCGCAAGATGACCGGTGCGCTCAACAACTCCCGCACCACGATGATCTTCATCAATCAGCTGCGGGAAAAGATCGGCGTCATGTTCGGCTCGCCCGAGACCACCACCGGTGGCAAGGCGCTGAAGTTCTACTCATCGGTGCGTCTCGACGTGCGCCGCATCGAGACGCTCAAGGACGGCACCGACATGGTCGGCAACCGCACCCGCGTCAAGGTCGTCAAGAACAAGGTGGCCCCGCCGTTCAAGCAGGCGGAGTTCGACATCATGTACGGCAAGGGCATCTCCCGCGAGGGTGGCCTGATCGACGTGGGCGTCGAAGCAGGTCTCGTCCGCAAGGCCGGCGCCTGGTACACCTACGAAGGCGACCAGCTCGGCCAGGGCAAGGAGAACGCCCGCAGCTTCCTCAAGGACAACCCCGACCTCGCCAACGAGCTCGAGAAGAAGATCCTCGAGAAGCTCGGTGTCGGCCCGCAGGTCGACAAGCCGGAGGAGGCCCTCTCCGATGAGCCCATCGGCGTCGACAGCTTCTGAATCTCGACAGGCTCGATCACCGATGGGTGTGGTGTGCGGCGATGTGGCAGCTGGCGTCGCCGCGTGGACCCGCGAGGCCGGCGTGCCTCCCGACCCTGGGGCCGAAGGTCCGCCCGCCGACCAGGAGGCCGTCGCGCGCAAGATCCTGCTCGACCAGCTGACCGGCCGGGCGCGGACCCGGCACCAGCTGGCCGAGAAGCTGGCCCAGAAGAACGTGCCCGACGAGCTGGCCACGCGCCTGCTCGACCGGTTCGAGGAGGTCGGCCTCGTCGACGACGCGGCCTTCGCCCGCGAGTGGGTCCAGCAGCGCAGCTCCGGCCGTGGGCTGGCCCGACGAGCCCTGGCCCACGAGCTGCAGCGCTTGGGCATCGACGACGAGATCGCCCGCGAGGCGCTCGACCAGGTCGACGGCGACGACGAGCGCGAGCTCGCCCGCGAGCTGGTCCGGCGCAAGCTGAAGTCGGTGGCGGGCCTCGAAACCGACAAGGCCACCCGGAGGCTGGTCGGCATTCTGGCGCGCAAGGGTCACTCGCCCGGCGTCGCCTATGCGGTGGTCAAGGAGGAGCTGGCGGGCCTCGACGTTCGATAGGTTGCCGGGCATGCCAGATCTCCAACCCGTGTACGACGAGCTGCACCCGCGCCTGTCGGTCCATGAGGACGCCTTCGTCGCCTCGCACAACTTCAGCGGCGCCAACGCCGCCGGTGGCCGCACGTACGCCGAGCGCGGCCGGCTGGCCAGATGAGCTCCCGGCTGATCGTGGTCCACGGCGACCGTGAGCTCGACGGCACGATCCGCGAGGGGGAGTCGTGGGCGGCTGCCGCGCGTCGTACTGCCGCGACCCTCATCAGCGAGCCGGTGCCGATCGACCTCTCGGGTGAGGTGAAGCGGTTCGCGATCGACCACGACCTGGTGGTGTCGGTCCGGGCGATGTCGCGTGGCGACCTGCCGCTGGTGACGAAGTGGCGGCAGGCAGAGCACGTCCACAAGTGGTGGACCTCCGACGGCGACCCGTCGGCCGAGCGGGTCGAGGCGCAGTACGGTCCCGACATCGACGGCATGACCCCGACCCGGATGTGGGTCGCCGAGGTCAACGGGCGCTCGGTCGGGTTCGTGCAGGACTACAAGATCGCCGACTACCCGGAGTTCGCGCTGCTGACCCCCGACCCCGCGGCGCTGGGTGTCGACTACGCCATCGGGGAGCCCGAGTGGGTCGGCCGCGGCATCGGCACCCGCGTGCTGTGGGCGTGGGCGCTCAAGGCACGTCAGCGCCATCCCGAGGTGGCCCACTATTTCGCCGCGCCTGACCACCGCAACGAGGCGTCGCTGCGGCTGCTCGACAAGGTCGGCTTCACTCGGGGGCTGTGGTTCGGCGAGCCGCAGTCGGACGGCACCACGGCCACCGTGGTCGGGTGCACTCTCGATGCCGCGCGCGTGGTGGGCTGACCCGCACGCCGCCGCGGGTCCGACATGATGGGCACATGAGCGACGCGTTGGACACCTCCGCCCTCCTCCTGCCCCCCGGCCCCGTTGACCTGACTGCCGTCGAGACCGACGCGGCGCCGGGATTCGCCGGGAAGAAGAGCGACGGCGAGAAGGCGCTGGTCGGCCTCGAGACCGAGCTGGCAGACCTGCAGGAGCGGCTGTTCGCCGAGCGCTCGGCGGGGTCGGAGCGTCGCATCCTGCTGGTGCTGCAAGGCATGGACACCTCCGGCAAGGGCGGCACACTGCGCCACACGGTCGGGCTCGTCGACCCGCAGGGCGTCCGCATCACGTCGTTCAAGGCGCCGACCGACGAGGAGAAGAAGCACGACTTCCTCTGGCGCATCCGCAATGCCGCACCCCCTCCGGGCACCATCGGTGTCTTCGACCGGTCGCACTACGAGGACGTGCTCATCGTCAAGGTGCACGAGTGGGCCGACGCTGACGAGATCGAGAGGCGGTACGACGCGATCAACGCGTTCGAGCGCGAGCTCGCCGACGGCGGCACCACGATCATCAAGTGCATGCTGCACATCGGGGTCGAAGAGCAGAAGGCCCGCCTGCAGGAGCGGCTCGACAACCCGGAGAAGCACTGGAAGTACAACCCCGTTGACGTCGACGAGCGCGCGCACTGGCCGGCGTACCAGGAGGCCTACGAGATGGCCCTGGAGCGCACCCACACCCAGGTCGCGCCCTGGCACGTCATCCCGGCCGACAAGAAATGGTTCCGCAACCTGGCCATCGGGCACCTGTTGCTCCAGGGCCTGCGACGGCTCGACCTCCAGTGGCCGGCAGCCGACTTCGACGTCGAGGTGGAGAAGAAGCGGCTGGCCGAGTCGGACACCGCATGACGGCCACGAGTCTCGAAGGCGCGACCCTGCCCACGGTCGGAGTCACCCGTTACGTCACGCCCCTGCGTGAGGGCGGCAGCCTGCCCGGCATCGTCGAGGCCGACGACCTCGGCACCTACGTGTGCAAGTTCCGTGGCGCGGGTCAGGGCCTCCGGGTGCTGGTCGCCGAGGTGATCGTCGGCGAGCTGGCCCGCCGCATCGGCCTGCTGACCCCGCGGCTCGTCGCGCTGGAGCTGGATCCCGAGATCGCGCGCTACGAGGCCGACGAGGAGGTGCAGGACCTGCTCAACGCCAGCCCCGGGCTCAACCTCGGCGTCGACTTCCTGCCCGGTGCGTTCGGCTTCGACGAGGACCTGCCAGCCCCCAACCCGGTGGCAGCGTCGGTGCTCTGGCTCGACGCCTTCTGCGCCAACGTCGACCGCAGCTGGCGCAACCCCAACCTGTTGCTCTGGCACGGCGAGCTGTGGGTGATCGACCACGGCGCGGCGCTCTACTTCCACCATGGGTGGAGCGCCGGCGTGACCGACCCCGAGCGCTTCGCCCGTCAGCCGTGGAGCGTGAGCGACCACGTGTTCGGCGCACACGTCCCAGCCCTACCCAGTGCCGACGCGGAGCTCAGCGCCGTCGTCACGCCGGCCGCCCTGACCGAGGTGCTGGCCGCCGTACCCGATGGCTGGCTCGAGCCCGTGCCCGGCGCAGAGTCCCCTGACGCGCTGCGCGCGGCGTACGTCGCGTTCCTCTCTGCTCGGCTCGGCACCCGCCAGTGGCTCCCGGGAGGTGGCGCGTGACGACCCGCCTCGCCTACCAGTACGTCGCGTTGCGTTGCGTGCCGCGCCCCGACCGCGAGGAGTTCCTGAACGTCGGCGTGATCGTCTACTGCCAGGCGGCCGACTATCTCGACGTGGCCTGGCACGTCGACCGCGAGCGACTGGCGGCACTCGACCCGCGTCTCGACCTCGACCAGGTGTGCTCGGCACTCACCTTCGCCCAGCACGTGTGCGGCGGGGACGAGCGCGCCGGTGAGGCCGCCCAGTTGCCGCTCGGCCAGCGCTTCGGGTTCCTCAAGGCCCCGCGTTCGACGGTGGTGCAGCCCGGCCCGGTGCACGGCGGGCTGACCACCGATCCCGCTCGACAGCTCGAGCACCTGCTGGCGACGTACGTCGGATGAACAGCGATCCGGCCCTCGTCGAGGCGATCCGGGAGGCCCTCGCCGCAGCCGGAGATGCCGAGCGAGCCGTGCAGCAGCAGGCCTACATGAAGTCCGCGATGCCCTGTCGCGGACTGACCGCGCCAGAGCTGCGTGCGCTGCTGCGGCCGATCCTGGCCGGCCACCGGATCCCTGACTCGAGCACATGGGAGGACACGGCACGCGCCCTGTGGGACGGAGCGACCCACCGCGAGGAGTGGTATGCCGCGCTCGCCCTGTTGCGGCATCGCTACTACCGCGGCTGGCACGGGCCGGAGCTGCTGGACCTCTACGTGCACCTGGTGCGCACCGGGCGCTGGTGGGACGTCGTCGACGAGATCGCCTCCCACCTCGTGGGCGACGTGCTCGCCGTGCACCGGGCGCAGGTGACGCCGGTCATCCGTGCGTGGGCGGTCGACGACGACCTGTGGGTACGCCGCACCAGCGTCATCGCGCAGCTCGGCCACAAGGAGGCCACGGACACACACCTGCTCGAAGAAGTGGTGAGCGACAACCTCGAAGGATCACCGCACGGTTCGGAGTTCTTCATCCGCAAGGCAGTGGGCTGGGCGCTGCGGGAGTACGCGCGCACCGATCCGGCGTGGGTGCTGGACTTCGTCGACACCCACGCCGACCGGTTGAGCGGGCTCTCACGCCGTGAGGCGCTCAAGCACCTGCACTGAGCGTCACACCGGGACGAGCTCGACCGCACCCACCGCGTAGCGCGCCAGGATCGTGCGAGCCAGCACCGGGTGTGCACCCAGGGGAGCCGACACCGCGATGGCGCCGGCCTCCGTGGCCAGCTCGGCCGCACGGTCGGGCAGGAACCCGGGTGCGAGGAACAGCGACGCGACGGCGATGTGCCGACGTCCCTCACCGCGGAAGGCGCGCACCGCTTCGCCAGTTGCCGGGGGAGCCGACGACGCGAACGCCGCGGTCACGGGCAGCTTGTGCCGGGTGCCCCAGACGCGGGCGAGCCGGGCGACGGCCTGGTTGGCGAGCGGGTCGGACGAGCCGGCGGCCGCGAGCACGAGGGCGTCGAGCTCACGGACGCGGGCGTCCTTGAGTGCTTCGCGCATGCGGATGTCGAGGACCTCCAGGAAGGCCTGCTCGAGGCCGAGCACGTTGGTGGCCCGGACGCGAAGGCCCGGGTGCCGCTCGGTCGCCAGCGCTATCGCCGACGGCACGTCGACCTTGGCGTGGTAGGCCTCGGTGAGCAGCAGCGGCACGACGACGATCTCGTCGAAGCCGGCGCGCACGAGCTTGTCGACCACCGTCTGGAACGACGGCTTGCAGAGCTCGAGGAACGCAGGCTCGATGCGCAGGTCGGGCCGCATCGAGCGCACCTCGTCGACCAGTGCGGTGATGGTCTTTGCGGAGCGCGGGTCGCGGCTTCCGTGGGCCAGGGCGATCAGTGCAGGAGCAGCCATCAGAGGGGCCTCCCATCGTGCGTGGTGGGGTGGTCGACGACGTTGTCGGCCATGGTGCGGTTCTGTGAAGGGATCCTCATGAGTGGATCCCGCATTCGGTCTTGTTGGTGCCGGCCCAGCGGCCGCTTCGCGGGTCCTCGCCGGGCGCCACGCGCCGCGTGCACGGCCAGCAGCCGATCGACGGGTAGCCGTCCTGGACCAGCGGGTTGACGAGCACGCCGTGCTTCTCGATGTACGCGTCGACCTCTTCGTCGGACCAGCGAGCCAGCGGCGAGACCTTGACCTTGCCCTTGCGCGCGTCCCAGCCGACGACCGGCGCGATGACCCGGTTGCGGGTCTCGGCCCGCCGCAGGCCGGTGGCCCACGCGTCGTACCCGCTCAGCGACTCGGCTAGCGGTGCCACCTTGCGCAGCGCGCAGCACTTGTCGGGGTCGGTCTTGTAGAGGTCCTTGCCGTACGCCGCGTCCTGCTCGGCCACCGTCTGCACCGGCGCGATCGTGATCAGGTTGACGGGCAGCGTGGCCTCGACGGCGTCGCGGGTGCCGATGGTCTCGGCGAAGTGGTAGCCGGTGTCGAGGAACACCACGTCGATGTCGGGTGCCACGGTCGAGGCGAGGTGCGCGAGCACGGCATCACCCATCGACGAGGTCACGCAGAAGCGCTTGCCGAACGTCGCCACCGCCCACTCGATGATGTCGGTGGCCGGGGCGAGCTCGAGCTCGGCGCCGACGTGCGACACCAGCTCGCGCAGCTCCTCGGAGGTGCGGCCCTCGGTCTGCGTGCCCCGGAACTCCCGGGCGGCCTGGGTGGTCGCGGTGGTCATCGCGCACCTCCGGTCGGCTCGATCATTCCGATGTAGGTCACCGCGAAGGCGCGCAGGCAGGACCGGCACTCCCAGCCGTCCTCACGGGGGAACAGGTTCTCGCCCCCGCAGTAGGGGCAGTGGAAGGGTGCCGCGCGGCCGCTCATGCGAGCTCCACCTGATTCTCTCCGCGCAACAGCTCCTCGTCGGCCCGGACGACCCAGGTCGCGAAGCTCTCGCCGTCTGCGCGATCGGTGAGGAAGGCGTGGACGACGTTGGTGACGAAGTCGTCGAGGCCGACGCTGGTCACCTTGTGGGCGCGCAGCTTGCGGCCGAAGTTCGAGCCGAGGCCGAGCGCACCACCGAGGTGCACCTGGAAGCCCTCGACCTGGTTGCCACCGCCGTCGAGCACGAGCTGGCCCTTGAGCCCGAAGTCGGCGACCTGGGTGCGGGCGCAGGCGTTGGGGCAGCCGTTGACGTTGACAGTGATCGGCACGTCGAGGTCGGGGAACCGCTTCTCGAGCTCGGTGACCAGGGCCGCTGCACGGTTCTTGGTGTCGACGATCGCCAGCTTGCAGAACTCGATGCCCGTGCAGGCCATCGTGTTGCGGCGCCAGTTGGACGGCTTCGCGGTGAGGCCCACCTTCTCGAGGTCGGCGGTGAAGGCGTCGACCACGTCGGCCTCGAGCCCGATCACGACGAGCTTCTGGTACGCCGTCAGCCGGGCGCCGCGGGCGCCGTACTGGTCGACGAGGTCGGCAAGACCGGTCAGCGTGCTGCCGTCGATGCGGCCGACGACCGGGGCGGCGCCGACGTAGAAGCGGCCGTCCTTCTGCTCGTGCACGCCGATGTGGTCACCCTGGCGCTCGGGAGCGACGGGAGAGGGGCAGTCGACCAGGCCGCGGTGGAGGTACTCAGTCTCGAGGATCTCGCGGAACTTCTCCTTGCCCCAGTCGGCCACCAGGAACTTCAGCCGGGCCTTGGAGCGGAGCCGGCGGTAGCCGTAGTCGCGGAAGATGCCGGCCACGCCCTCCCAGACGTCGGCGACCTCGTCGAGAGGGATCCACACACCGAGCTTCTGCGCGAGCATCGGGTTGGTGGACAGGCCACCCCCGACCCACAGGTCGAAGCCGGGGCCGTGCTCGGGGTGCACCGTGCCGACGAACGAGATGTCGTTGACCTCGGGCGCAACGTCGTGGCTCGGGTGGCCGGTCAGCGCGGTCTTGAACTTGCGCGGCAGGTTGGAGAACTCCGGGTTGCCGATGGCGCGGCGCTTGATCTCGGCCAATGCCTCGGAGCCGTCGATGATCTCGTCCTTGGCGATGCCGGCCACCGGGGAGCCGAGGAAGGGCCGCGGCGAGTCGCCGCAGGCCTCGACCGTCGTCAGGCCAGCGCCCTCGAGGCGATCCCAGATCGCGGGGACGTCCTCGACGCGGATCCAGTGGTACTGGATGTTGTTCCGGTCGGTGATGTCGGCGGTGTTGCGGGCGTACGCGGTCGACGTCTCGCCGAGCGCACGCAGGGCGTCGGCGTCGAGGATCTGGCCGTCGGTGCGCACGCGCATCATGAAGTAGCGGTCGTCGAGCTCCTCTTCCTCGAGCGTGGCGGTCTTGCCACCGTCGAAGCCCGGGGCGCGTTGGGTGTAGAGGCCCATCCAGCGGAAGCGGCCGCGCAGGTCGGCCGGGTCGATGGAGTCGAAGCCGCGCTTGGAGTAGACGTTCTCGATGCGGGCCCGGACGTTGAGCGGGTCGTCGTCCTTCTTGGACTGCTCGTTCTTGTTGAGCGGCTCGCGGTAGCCCAGGGCCCACTGCCCCTCGCCGCGCTTGGGACGCGGGCGGGCGGTGCGGGCACCGGTGGGTGCGGGCTGGGAAGTCTGGGTGCTCACGGGGGAGTCCTGTCGCTGAGGGCCGCGCGCGTCGTTGGGCGCGGTGGGGTGCAGGGGCGGCGAAGATCAGCGAGGCAAACAGATCATGCTGCGCGTACGCATGAGGTCCACGTGGAGTCGAACCACGAGGTGCGTGTGCGTCAGTACGGTGATCATGTGGTCGAGTCTCAGGGTGCGGACACTCGTTTCACAAGTTGGAATCTCGTGTGGTGAGACGCTGCGCCACATCGTGAGACGGTGACGCTCGAGCCCGCGGTGGAATCCCCGCTCCCTGCGGCCCAGGTCACAGCCCGACCCACCCAGCGGGCGTCGTACGACTTCACTAGGCTGGGGGTCATGACGGACGCCCTGATCTCCTCTGCGTACAGCCAGGCCCTCGAGGTCATCGGCAAGGTCGAGCCCCGCATCGCGGAGGCCACCCGACAGGAGCTCGCCGACCAGCGCTCCTCCCTCAAGCTCATCGCCTCCGAGAACTACGCGTCGCCAGCCGTGCTGCTGACGATGGGCACGTGGTTCTCCGACAAGTACGCCGAGGGCACGATCGGGCACCGGTTCTACGCCGGCTGCCAGAACGTCGACACTGTGGAGTCGCTGGCCGCCGAGCATGCCCGCGAGCTCTTCGGGGCGCCGTACGCGTATGTGCAGCCGCACTCCGGCATCGACGCCAACCTGGTGGCGTTCTGGTCGATCCTGGCAAACCGCGTCGAGACCCCGGCGCTGGCGAGACTGGGCGCGAAGAACGTCAACGAGCTGAGCGAGGCCGACTGGGAGGAGCTGCGGCACGAGTTCGGCAACCAGCGGCTCCTCGGCATGAGCCTCGACGCAGGCGGTCACCTCACGCATGGCTTCCGGCCCAACATCAGCGGCAAGATGTTCCACCAGCAGCAGTACGGCACCGACCCCGAGACGGGGCTGCTCGACTACGACGTCGTGGCCGCGAAGGCCCGTGAGTTCAAGCCGCTGGTGCTCGTGGCGGGCTACTCCGCCTACCCGCGCCGGGTGAACTTCGCGAAGATGCGCGAGATCGCCGACGAGGTCGGCGCGGTGCTGATGGTCGACATGGCGCACTTCGCAGGTCTGGTCGCCGGCAAGGTGTTCACCGGCGAAGAGGACCCCGTGCCCTACGCCCACATCACCACGACGACCACGCACAAGTCGCTGCGCGGTCCGCGCGGCGGCATGGTGCTGGCGCAGGAGGAGTTCGCGGCCGACGTCGATCGCGGCTGCCCGATGGTGCTGGGCGGGCCGCTCTCGCACGTGATGGCCGCCAAGGCCGTCGCGCTCGCCGAGGCTCGCCAGCCGGAGTTCAAGACCTACGCCCAGGCCGTGGCCGACAACGCGAAGTCGCTGGCCGACGGGTTCCTCAAGCGCGACGCCAACCTCGTCACCGGCGGCACCGACAACCACATCGTGCTGCTCGACGTGTCGTCCTACGGCCTCACCGGTCGGCAGGCCGAGTCGGCGCTGCTCGACGCGGGCGTCGTCACCAACCGCAACTCGGTGCCGGCCGACGCCAACGGCGCCTGGTACACCTCCGGCATCCGCCTCGGCACCCCCGCGCTCACCACCCGCGGCTTCGGGCACGACGAGTTCGACCACGTCGCCGAGCTGATCGTCGAGGTGCTGTCGAACACCACGGCCGGCACTACCAAGGCTGGTGGCCCGTCCAAGGCGTCGTACAAGCTGGGTGACGGAGTCGCCGACAAGGTCAAGGATGCCTCGGCCGACATGCTCGACAAGCACCCGCTCTACCCGGGGCTCGTGCTCAGTTGAGCTGACCACCATGCCGTACGACGAGCAGCTCGCCGACCGGATCCGGCACGCGCTGACTGGGCAGCCGGCGGTGCGCGAGGTCGCCATGTTCGGCGGCCTGTCGTTCATGGTCGACGACAAGCTGTCCGTCGCTGCCGACTCACACGGCCGGCTGATGGTGCGCTGTGACCCTGACCGGGTCGACGAGCTGCTGGAGCGTCCCGGTGCGAGCTGGCCGGAGATGCGCGGCAAGCCGATGAGCAGGGGCTGGATCGTCGTCGACGACTCCGGCACCGGGTCCGACGAGGACCTGGCGTGGTGGATCGGTCGGGCGCTCGACCACCTCACGGCCTGAGCAGCTACACCCAGCGGTACTCCACCTCGGGGCGCCCGCTGCCGCCGTACCTCGGGTGACGCTCGGCCTGGCCGGAGTCCGCGAGCTGCCCGAGGTAGCGGCGCGCGGTCACCCGTGACGTGCCGACGGCCTCGGCGGCCTCGGTCGCAGACAGTGCGGCGTCGCGGAGGGCGGCGACGACCGCTGCCATCGTCTCGGCGCTCATGCCCTTCGGGAGGTCGGCCCCGGCGCCGTGGCGCAGGCTGTCGAAGAGCCGGTCGACCTCGTCCTGTCCGACCTCGCCGCCGCCGGCCAGCTGCGCCCGGTAGGCGGCGTACTGCTCGAGCTTGCCGCGGAAGGTCGCGAACGTGAACGGCTTCAGCAGGTAGAGGACGACGCCCTGGGCGACCGCATGGCGTACGAAGTCGGCGTCGCGGGGGGTGTTTCGGGACTGCCACGCACGGCCGGTCCGGCACGGTCTTGACGTCCCAACCGTGCTGGAGGGCGGCGCTGGTCAGGCACAGCACTCCGGAGGCGCGGTGCGCCAGGACGACTGCTTCGTCGGCGATCGCCAACGCGTAGCGCCAACGGGCGACGCGCACGACCTCGCCGTCCGCCACTGCCGTCTCGACCGCATCACGAGACGTCGCCCGCCAGAGCTGCCGACGGCTCGCCACCCCACCGAGATGGCGGAGCTGCTCGGCGACGGACATGGGGACACTGTGCCCAGATCTCGCCCGTCACGCGGGACGCTATACACAGGCTCAGAGGGTGGGCGTCGTCCGCTCCACGATTGAACGCAGGTCGCCGCCGGACAGCGTGCCGAACGTGCCGCCGTACGACGTGCCGAGCCGGGTCTCGCAGAATGCGTCGGCGATCTCCGGGGGAGCGAAGCGGACGAGCAGCGAGCCCTGGAGGCAGGCCGCCATCTGGCCGGCCAGCCGCCGGGCGCCCGCCTCGAGCGACGACACGTCTCCGAGCAGGGTGAGCGCGTCGTCGATCGCCCGGTCGAGCCGGGGGTCGGCGCCGCGGGCGAGTCCGACCTCGGTGATCCAGGCCGCGAGCGTCTCGGGCTCGCGGGTGATCGCACGGAGTACGTCGAGGGCGTTGACGTTGCCGGAGCCCTCCCAGACCGAGTTGAGCGGCGACTCGCGGAAGAGCAGCGGCAGCCCGGACTCCTCGACGTAGCCGTTGCCGCCCAGGCACTCGAGCGCCTCGGCCACCATCGCCGGTGTGCGCTTGCAGACCCAGAACTTCGCCAGCGGCAGGGCGATCCGGCGCAGGGCGGCCTCGTGCGGGTCATGCTGGTTGTCGACGGCCGCGGCGAGGCGCATCGCGAGGGCGGTGGCTGCCTCGGACTCGACGGCGAGGTCGGCGATGACGTTCTGCATGAGCGGCTTGTCGGCGAGCAGCCCGCCGAACGCCGAGCGGTGCGCGACGTGCCACGACGCCTCGGCGAGCGCCTTGCGCATGAGTGACGCGGAGCCGAGCACGCAGTCGAGCCGGGTCGCCGCGACCATCTCGATGATGGTGCGTACGCCGCGGCCCTCGTCGCCGAGCCGGCGGGCGAGAGTGCCGTCGAACTCCAGCTCGCTGGACGCGTTGGACCGGTTGCCGAGCTTGTCCTTGAGGCGTACGACGTCGAACTGGTTGCGCGTCCCGTCGGGCAGCACCCGCGGCACCACGAAGCAGGTGACGCCGCCGTCGGTCTGGGCCAGCACGAGGAACATGTCGTTCATCGGCGCCGAGGTGAACCACTTGTGGCCGTGCAGTGTGTAGAGCCCGTCCTCGGCCGTCCGGTGGGCGACCGTGACGTTGGCGCGGACGTCTGAGCCGCCCTGCTTCTCGGTCATCCCCATGCCAGCCAGCGCGCCGCGCTTCTCCGACGGCATGCGCAGTCCGGGGTCGTAGCTGGTGGACGCCAGCAGCGGAGTCCACTCCTTCGCCAGTGCGTCGTCGACCCGCAGGGCCGGCACCGCGGCGTACGTCATGGAGATCGGGCAGCCGTGGCCCGGCTCGGTCTGCGACCAGGCGAAGAAGCCGGCCGCGCGGCGTACGTGTGCATGCGGTGAGTCCGACTCCCACGGTGCGGCCTGCAGCCCGTGGCCGACGCCGCGCTCCATCAACCAGTGCCACGACGGGTGGAACTCCACCTCGTCGACGCGGTTGCCGTAGCGGTCGTAGGACTTGAGGGTCGGGTGGAACTCGTTGGCGAGCCTGCCGTGCTCGCGCGCCTCTGCACTGCCGGCCTCGATGCCGATGGCGTCGAGATCGGCGAGTACGTCGACCGATGCATGCCGCTCGACGGCCTCGGTGAGCGCGCGGTCGGACGTGACGACGTCGTGGCCCGCGAGCAACGGCACCTGGTTGGTGGAGGCCCGAAGATCGGCTCCTCGGTTTCGGCTGTCCATGTGGATACCGTAGGTCCATGCCGACAGCGAGCCAGCAACATCCTGTGGCTCGCACCGCTCAGTCGACGTTCGAGCGCTTCAAGGAGACCATCTGGCGGCTGATCGTCACCACCGTCGGGTCCTGCTTGCGCTACCGCGTCACCGGACTTGCTGCCGAGGCGGCGTTCTTTGCAGTGCTGTCGGTGCCACCGCTGGTCTTCGGCCTCGCCGGCGCGGTCGGATTCGTGTTCGACGCCTTCACCGACGCCCAGGTCGACGACGTACGCCAGGCGGTCCTGGACCTCGCGTCGCGCGCGCTCACCGACGGCGCGGTCAACCGGATCATCGAGCCGACGATCAACCAGGTGCTCGACGGCGGGCGGTACGACGTCATCTCGCTCGGCTTCGTGCTGGCCCTCTGGTCGGGCAGCCGGGCCCTCAACGTCTTCGTCGACACCATCACGATCATGCACGGACTCGGCGGGCACCGGGGGATCGTGAAGACCCGGGCGCTGTCGTTCGTGCTGTACCTGATGGCCATGGTCACCGGAGGCATCACGATCCCGCTGGTGGTGGCCGGGCCCGACCTGATCCGGTCCTGGCTGCCCGAGCGCTTCGACTTCCTGATGTCGTTCTACTGGCCGATCGTGCTCGTGGTCTGCATCTGCTTCCTCGCCACGCTCTACCACGTGTCCGTGCCGGTGCGGACGAACTGGAGCTTCAACCTGCCCGGCGCGATCTTCTCGCTCGTGGTGTGGATCCTCGGCTCCTACCTCCTGCGCTGGACCCTCACGGTCACGGCCGCCGAGTCGAAGTCGATCTACGGACCCTTGGCCGCGCCGATCGCCGTACTGCTGTGGCTCTACATCCTCGCCATCGCCGTACTCATCGGAGCGGCGGTCAACGCTGCCTTCGACACGGTCTTCCCCCAGACCCGTACGGCCAACGCGAGGCGCGAGCTGATGGCGCGGCTGAGGCGCACGGTCGGCATGAAAGAGTGACCGCGTGATCAACTCGTCGCGCCACGAGACGTCCGCGACGCGCGGCAGCAGCATGGTCGCGTTGCCCGACCGCGTGCGCTCGCCGTGGTGGGTTCTCGGCCGCCGGATGCTGGCGGCGTTGGCGATCCTGGTCGCCACCGTGATGCTGGTCTACTTCGACAACGGCGGCTACGACGACGGCAACGACTCGACGGGGAAGGTCGACTTCGTCGACTCGATCTACTACTCGACCGTCACCCTGAGCACGACCGGGTACGGCGACATCGCGCCGGTCTCGCAGCAGGCCCGGCTCATCAACGCGTTCGTCATCACGCCGTTCCGTATCGGCTTTCTGGTGCTGCTGATCGGCACCACCCTCGAGGTGCTCGCCTCGCAGGGCCGCGAGATGTTCCGGATTGCCCGGTGGAGGAAGAACATGCGAAAGACCGTCGTCGTCGTCGGCTACGGCACCAAGGGCCGTTCTGCTGTGGAGACCCTGATCAACAACGGCCAGGACAAGGCCTCCATCGTGATCGTCGACCCGAGCGAGCAGGCGAAGAACGACGCGCACGCCGACGGACTGGTGGTGATCGCCGGCGACGCGACACGGCGTGCGGTGCTCCTGCAGGCCGGGGTGTCCGACGCCGACCAGGTCATCATCACCACCGACCGCGACGACTCCAACGTGCTCGCCACGCTGACCGTCCGCCAGCTCAACCCGGACGCCTGGATCGTGGTCTCGGTGCGAGAGCACGAGAATGTGGCGCTGATGCGCCAGTCCGGCGCCAACTCCGTCATCACCTCGTCCGACGCGGTCGGTCGCCTGCTCGGCCTATCGTCGATGTCGCCGGTGCTCGGCTCCGTGATGGAGGACCTCCTGACGTACGGCGAGGGGCTCGAGGTCGCCGAACGCGACCTGCTCGTCTCCGAGGTGGGCAAGCAGCCCCAGCAGCTGCCTGACCAGGTCATCGCTGTCGCCCGCGACGAGAAGGTCTACCGCTACTTCGATCCGGTGGTCACCCAGCTCGCCCGCGGCGACCGGCTGATCGTCGTACGCCCGGCCAAGGAACTGCCGTGGGCGCCGCGCCCCGGCACTCATGGCGAGGACTCGGCGGACGGCGAGGAGTAGTCGCCGCCATTCCGTTTTCGCCAATCTTGAGGACTGCCCGCGTGCCCCGAGCGGAGTAGCGTCGAAAGATCCGCAACACACGGTCAGGACGGAAGGGGATGGTGGACATGTTCGTGCAGGTGATCCAAGGACATGTGTCCGACGCCGAGCGGGTGCGTGCCCGGCTCGACGCCTGGGCCTCGGAGCTGGCTCCCGGCGCCGCGGGGTGGCTCGGCAGCACGGCGGGGGTGACCGCCGACGGGATGCTCGTCGCGCTCGCCCGATTCGAGTCGGAGGAGGCAGCCCGGCGCAACAGCGATCGGCCCGAGCAGGGCGCCTGGTGGGAGGAGACGGCATCGCTCTTCACCGAGGAACCGGCCTTCCACAACAGCACGTCGGTCGACGTGGACACTCCGGGAGACCCGTCGCAGGCAGGCTTCGTGCAGGTGATGCAGGGTCGTGTGAGCAACCCGGACCGTGCGCGCGAGCTCATGGCGGACGACTCGACCGACATGCAGGAGCTCAGACCGGACGTGCTCGGCACCATTCAGGTGGCGCACGACGAGGACGCCTGGACGATGGCGATCTACTTCAGCTCCGAGGAGGAGGCTCGCGCCGGTGAGCAGAAGGAACCGCCGCCCGAGATGCAGCAGATGATGAAGGAGATGGACTCGCTGGCGATCGGTGAGACGACGTACTTCGATCTCAAGGATCCCTGGCTTCACGCGCCCAGCTGATTGTCAGGAATGAGCAACGCCCAGGTCGTCAGACCTGGGCGTTCATCGTGTGGGCGATACTGGGCTTGAATTGTTGAGGGACGGTTGTCCAGCGTCCTCGCGTCTGAGGCCTGATCTAGCTGGAACTCGCAGGTCAGAGGCGGTATTGCGGGTCTGGCAGACGTGGTCGGATGAAGTCGGGAATGGACGTCATTTTTCCCCGAGATTCCCCTCTTGTTCCCCGAAAGCGATACTGGGAGTGCACAAGATGGCTCGGCGAAGACGAGTACCCGACGAGGGTTCGGACGCATCGAGAAGCGTGACAACGGCCGCTACCGCGCGGCGTACCCGGGTCCCGACGGGCGTCTCTATCGGGCACCGGTGACGTTCGACGCGAGGGACGATGCCGTCGCGTGGCTCTCTGCCCGGCGGGCCGAGATCCAGATGGAGGTGTGGGCTCCCGTGTCTGGCCAGACTCGGTCTAGGTAGTCGGCGGGAGGCTCCTTTTTTGGGCTGCCCACCCGCGTGCGGGTGTGGCTCACTTCCGGTCTGCAGCCGAACTTCCGAGAAGTTCGGGGCTTCTGGGACCTGGCGCCGGTGTCCGGCCAGGCATACGATCAGGCCGTTACCCTTCAACGAGGGGGAGTCATGCGCAGGTCTCACAAAACCGCTACCGCCGTCGCGATTCTGGTCACCTTGGGTGCGCCTTCCGCTTTCGGCGCAGTCGCCCAGCGGACGGCCGCGAGCGGGCCGAGCCCGTTCGGGCCGGGGCCCTGCAACACGCAGCCTCAGGCCGGCACGCTGTATCAAGCCTCCGAGCTCGAGCCCTGGGTGGACGTCGACCCCACCAGTGCGGCTGACGCCGACGGCCCCGACCTCATCGGCGTCTACCAGCAGGATCGCTACTCCAGCGGCGGTGCCCGGGGGCTCGGCACCAGCGTCTCGACCGACGGTGGGACAACCTTCCTCCCGCTGCCGGCCGGCCAGCTCCCGCGCTTCTCGCAGTGTGCCGGCAACCCGCTCTACGAGCGCGCCTCCGATCCGTGGGTGAGCATCGGTCCCGACGGGGACGCCTACCAGATAGCGCTGTCGTTCAACGAAACGGCGAACCTCGACAACGCCGTCCTCGTCAGCCAGTCGCCTGCCGCTAGCGACGGACGCCAGTGGAGCGACCCCATCACCCTCAAGCGCGACACGAACCCGGCGGTGTTCAACGACAAGGAGTCGATCACCGCGGACCAGAACGACGCGAACTACGTCTATGCGGTCTGGGATCGGCTCGTGTTCCCGAACGAGCGGACCCGCGGCTCCTCCCCGGAGAATACCGCCGCCTTCCGAGGGCCGGCGTGGTTCTCGCGTACGACGAACGGCGGCGCTACGTGGGAGCCCGCCCGGCCCATCTTCGACCCAGGTCAGAACGACCAGACGATCGGCAACCAGATCGTCGCACTCGGCGACGGCGATCTTGTCAACATCATGACGGTGCTCTCCAACGACAACCGCGCAGGACGTCGTGGCGGCACGATTGCTGTGCTGAGGTCGCCGTTCCCGAGCCGCGGCTCGAGTTGGAGCGGGCAGTTCGACATCTCTCGGCTCGGAACCGTCGGCGTGACCGACCCCGAGACAGGTGCCCCGGTGCGGACCGGTGACATCATCCCCGAGATCGCCTCCGATGAACGTGCTGGGCACGACGAGGTCTACGCGGTCTGGCAGGACGCTCGCTTCAACGGGTTCCAGCGCGACCAGATCGCGTTCTCACGCTCCACCGACGGCGGCCGCACGTGGTCGAAGCCGGTGCGGATCAGCACCCACAACGACACCCAGGCCTTCACGCCGGCGATCCGCGTCGACGGGCAGGGCAACATCGGGGTCACCTACGACGACTTCCGCAACAACGACCCGGCGACACCGGCGCTGGAGACCGACGTCTGGTTCACCCGCTCCACCGACGGCGGCCGGACATGGGGCGAGGAACGGGTCACACCGACCCCCTTCGACATGCGCACGGCGCCGGTCGCCCGCGGCTACTTCGTGGGGGACTACGAGGGACTAGGCGCCCTAGGCACGACGTTCTACCCGTTCTCATCGGAGTCGCGCGGGGCGACGGACGTGTTCGCCTCGACGGTCCAGACGCCGTTCGCGTCCCCGACGTACACGCCGTCGACGACGGAGGGCGCGCAGCCCGCATCGGCCTTCCCGGTTATCAAGGGTCGGCCGATCCCACGGTGAGGTAGCGACCACAAGGCGACTGGGGTGCGCGCGAAGATCCTCCGGCTCCCAGAACCGCCATGGGGCCGCCCGGATCCTCGGGGTCGCGCAGGTACGTCACGACGGGGTGCCCGACTCCGCGGTCGCCCTGCACGAGCTGGGCCCCGCCGTGGTCCCAACGGGCGGCACGCCGGACGGCGGCCTGTGCCGGGACGTCCTCGTCGACGAGCGCGGCGTCCACCGCCTCGACCACCCATCGGTGGCGAGCGAGAACGACCACGGCACCGGGTGCACGTGCGGGCGCCCGGATCGCGGCAGTGGAAGACGCTCTGCGTGTCGATGAGTGGCGTAGGAACGTCCCCCTGATGGAGTGCTGGCCGCCGGCAAGTCATCCCTCATTGCTCTCTCCGGCTCGCTCCCATGCGCCATCCGGGCCACTCAGGAGCTGGGGACGGACGCTAGTGGTGACGGTTCCTCCGTGGTGGACGACCTATGCGTCTATTGGTGGCCTGCCTTGAAGCCAGCCCGCTTGACGACGTTCGAGGAACACCCGGCTACTGACGCCCGCGGCCAAGGCGTCTCACTTCACCGCGATCGCGGCCGCGTAACTTCGCCCCGAGCGGCCTTCCTGAGCGCGGGGTCCGCGTCTGGCGGCGACAAGGTACCTATCTGCGTGCGAGTTCAGGCCTAACCATTGAAAGCGACCCACCAAGTTGTTGGCTCCGCTGCGCCACTGCCGATGTCGGAAGGCTTGGGCCTCAGGACGCAACGGCGACACCCAGTGAGTCCGCGCCCAGGGGCTTTGGCGCACCCTTTTCATAGAACACGTCGACGTCCTCGACGGTGAAGCCGGCGGTGTGAAGCAGTTCGAGAATCGGTCGCGACAAGTGGCATCCCCCGAACATCCGCTTGTTGAGCGGCTCAAGCCGGTGCTGCCAGCGCTGCACGTTCACATCTGGCGCCAGGCCGTGCTCGATGAAGTGCAGGGTGCCGCTCGGCCGTAGCACTCGACGGACCTCGGTCAACGCGAGGACCGGGTCCGGGATCGTGCACAGCGTCCACGTCGACAGCGCCGCGTCGAAGCTGTCGTCGGGGAAAGGCAGCGACTGCCCGTCGAGCCCGGACCGCTCGACCGCGACGGGTGACGCCGCCACCCGGTCCCGAGCGAGTTGCCAGCTCAGCTTCGACGGCTCGACCGCGGCGACCCGCTCCACCGCGGCGGGATAGAACGGAACGTTGTGTCCCGTGCCGAAGCCGATCTCCACGACTTGACCGTGCAGACCGGCACACACCCGCGCGCGCAACGGACGCGACTCCTTCATCCCGCAGGCAACGTCGATGATCCTCGGCAGCACGCGTTCGGCGTAGACACCCATGCCGACTCCTTCCCGGCCACGCTGGTACCAGCCACTGTGCCCCCTCCGCGCACCATGTCACCAGTGGTCGAGCAGGTCGTGACCGATACGCGAACAGCGGAGTCCATGGGCGTGGTGTACGACGGGCCCGGCCTGAGCGTGGCGTTCTGACACCAGGACGGCCACCGCGTCTTCCTTCAAGACCTGCGAAAGCACGACTGAAGGAGAGCACGACGATGACCGTCGACCCCAACTCTATTGACCTGCCCGCGTTCATGGCCGAGCACCTGCATCGCGCCGAGCCCGACCTGCTCCGATCGATGTTGTCCACGTTCGTGCAGGCGCTGATGTCGGCCGAGGCCGACGCGATCTGTGGTGCCCCCTGCGGCGAACGGTCCCCAGAGCTGACCAACTCCCGCAACGGCTACCGGACCCGGGACTTCGAGACCCGCACCGGCACCATTGAGGTCGCGATCCCCAAGCTGCGCGAGGGCTCCTACTTCCCCGACTGGCTGCTCGAGCGCCGCCGCAGGTCGAGCGGGCACTGACCACGGTGGTCGCGACCTGCTATCGGCTCGGAGTCTCGACCCGGCGGATGGAGAAGCTCGTCGGTACCCTGGGGATCACGCGGCTGTCCAAGTCGCAGATCTCGGTGATGGCCAAGGAGCTCGATGCCCATGTCGAGGACTTCCGCACCCGGCCGCTGGACCAGAACGAGGACCTGACACCCGCCGCACTCACTGCCTAGAGTGCAACCACCGGATCACGCGGTGGCCCCTTCATCCACCACGACCGTGGACTTGACCAAGAGGCCCTCGAAAGGGCCTCTGACCTGCGGATATGCTGGTGGGCGATACTGGGATTGAACCAGTGACCTCTTCCGTGTCAGGGAAGCGCGCTACCGCTGCGCCAATCGCCCGGGTCTTGAGTTGTGTGTGGAGGTGGGTACGGGATTTGAACCCGTGTACACGGATTTGCAGTCCGTTGCCTCGCCTCTCGGCCAACCCACCGCGGGGCCCTTCCATGGAAGGACCCGGTGGAAAGACCTCTCCGAGCGGACAACGAGACTCGAACTCGCGACCTCAACCTTGGCAAGGTTGCGCTCTACCAACTGAGCTATGTCCGCCTGCGCTTCCCGACCGGTTGCCCGGCCGTTGGTGCGAGCAGAACAGTAGCCGATGCTCAACGGGCCGCCAAAATCGCCCCCTCAGGGGCGTGTTCCGCACGGGGCCGGTCCCTAGGGTGGGGGCATGAAGGCATGGGTCAATGGTGAGTTGCTGGCCGACGCGAGTGCTCCGGCGCTCGTCGTCACCGACCACGGTGTCACCGTGGGAGACGGGGTGTTCGAGGCCATCAAGGTCCTCGACGGGCAGGCGTTCGCCGTCACCCGGCACCTCCAGCGCCTCCAGCGGTCGGCAGCCGGGCTGGGGTTGCCAGAGCCGGACCTCGACGTCGTACGCCGCGGCATCGCCGCTGTCCTCGAGGGCCAGGCCCTGCCGCTGGGTCGCATCCGCATCACCTACACCGGCGGACCGTCACCGCTGGGCAGCAACCGTGGAGACGCCCCGCCGACGCTCGTCGTCGTCGCCGACTCGATGGGGAAGTGGCCAGTGACGACGGCGGTCGCGACCGTGCCGTGGCCACGCAACGAGCGGGGGGCTCTCGCCGGCCTCAAGACCACGTCGTACGCCGAGAACGTCGTCGCTCTCGCCCACGTTGCTGAGAAGGGCGCGACCGAGGCGATCTTCGCCAACCTCGCCGGCAACCTGTGCGAGGGCACCGGCTCCAACGTCTTCTACGTCGTCGACGGCGAGCTCCGCACGCCCACACTCGAGAGCGGCTGCCTGGCCGGGGTCACCCGCAAGCTCGTGCTCGAGTGGTACGGCGGCCGCGAGGTCGACGAGCCGATGGATGTGATCGACCGGGCGAGCGAGGTGTTCCTCGTGTCGACGACCCGCGACGTACAAGGTGTGCACCGGTGGGACGAGCGTGACCTCGAGTCGCCCGGGCCGGTCACCCGCGAGGCGCGCGAGATGTGGCTGCGCAAGGAGCGCGAGCACATCGATCCCTGATCGATCGCTGGCGGTGAGCGCGTCTCCGGACCCCATGACAGGAGACACGCCCACCGACTCAGCGGGCCAGCAGCTTGTCGATCGCGTCGTCGATGCGCAGATGGCGGCTCTCGGTGCCGGGCGGCACGAGCGCCAGCGAGCGGGTGACGAAGCGGTAGACGTCGTGGGTACGGGCCCGGGTGATCAGGCGGCCATCGGGCGAGCTGAGCTCGATCGACACGATCGCGCGGCCGTCGTCGGCGATGCCGGGGGAGACGCGGACGTCTCCGTCGCCGGCCGGGTCGGTGAGCCCACGCTGGAGCAGGTCGCGGCTGAACGTCCAGGGCAGGTCGCCGCCGCGGGTCAGGAACCTGATCGTGACGGCGTACGGGTCGGTCTGCTCGTAGGAGAAGACAGTGTCGAGTGCCTGCGCACGACCCCGCGAGTCGACGCACTCCATCGTGATGTCCTGCTCTACGGCCCCCGTAGCGCGACGCTCGAAGAGATGTCCCACGGCCTGTTCCCTTGTTCGAAGTCCCCCTGACACAGAGGAGACGCCATCCTGATCGGTCTATGACGCCGCTATCTGATGACTTCTCCCAGACGTTCCACGGCATAGTCCTCGAAAACGACTCGTCTGCTCCTGTCAACGTGTCGGCATGGGCACGCACCAGGTCACCCGCCGGACCGTCCTCGCAGCCGGCGTCGCCGCGCAGCGCACGTTCAGTCGTGCCGACTCCGGCCCGGCCGATCGTGTGCGACGGGTCGCCGTACAACGTCGGCGGGTACTTCTTCGACGCCGTCGGGAGCACCCGGTCACCGCCGCGCAAGCACTGACCCCGGGTTTGGGGGCTTGCGGAAGGCCGCGATAGTGTCCTCCCCGCAGGGGCGATTGGCGCAGTGGTAGCGCGCTTCGTTCACACCGAAGAGGTCACTGGTTCGAACCCAGTATCGCCCACAACAGAACATACAGGTCAGAGGCACAAAGAGGCCCTCGTACGCGGCGACGCGAGCGGGGGTTTCGTGCTTGTCTGACACAGTTCTGACACAGCGCCACTATCGGCACCCTGCGGTCGGGGCTGCGGTGTCCCTATCCGTACCATCCGATGGACGCGCGAAGCACCCCACATGGCCCTAGAGCGTCGTCGTAAGCGTGAGTCGCCGCTTGTGGGGGGTGCTGTTGGGTTGGCTGGTTAGGTCCTCCGATGCCCCGGCCCCCACCCCCCTCAGAAAATTCGGGACTGCTGCACGATCGGGTGACAGGTTGGGTCACGCAGCCTGAGTGGCTGGCGTGGTCATGATGGTCTCGTACTCGATGGGGGTCAATCGGCTGAGTCGGTCTTGTAGGTGTGGTCACCTTCTCTGGCCCCGGTTGAGTGCCTGATCGTCACGAATGTTGGCCCCGGCCCTGGGTAGTGGTGCCGCTGGCTGGGTGGGATGGCGTGTCGTCGCGAATGTTGGCCCCACCCCGGTTCGGATCTTCATGTCGATGTCGTCGTCGTGGAGGTCTTCAGGTGGGATCACGAGTGGAGTTGTTCGAGCAGATCCGTCGTGATCGGCGGCTAGAGGAGATGTCGATCCGCGAACTCGCGGATCGACACGGGGTGCACCGCCGCACGGTGCGCCAAGCGCTCGCGTCATCGGTGCCGCCACCGCGACAGACGTACCCGGCGCGGGCACGGCCGGCGATCGATCCGTGGCGGGAGGTCATCGACGGGTGGCTGATCGGCGACCAGGCGGTCCATAGGAAGCAGCGGCACACCGCTCGACGTGTCTGGCAGCGGCTCGTGGCCGAGCACGGCGCGAGCGTGTCGGAGGTGACCGTCTCGCGCTACGTGGGCCTACGCAGGGTCGAGCTGGGGATCGTGGATCAGGAGGTGTTCGTCGCCCAGGAGCATCCGCCCGGCGCTGAGGCCGAGGTCGACTTCGGTGAGTTCCAGATCGTGCTGGACGGGGTCGTGGTGAAGGTGTGGATGTTCGTGATGCGCCTGTCCTGTAGCGGGAAGGCGTTCCACGTTGCCTACGGCAACCAGGCCCAAGAAGCATTCCTCGAAGGACACACGGCGGCGTTCGAGCACTTCGGTGGCGTGCCGGGCCGGATCCGCTACGACAACCTCAAGCCCGCGGTGACCCGAGTGCTGAAGGGCAGGGACCGCGAGGAGTCCGAGCGGTTCATCGCGTTGCGGTCCCACTACGGGTTCGACTCGTTCTTCTGCATTCCCGGCAAACAGGGCGCACACGAGAAGGGTGGTGTGGAAGGCGAGATCGGCCGGTTCCGCCGCCGCCATCTGGTCCCGCCACCGAAGATCGCGACGCTGGTCGAACTCGCCGCTCTGGTCGCAGCCGGCGATGTCACTGATGACGACCGGGTCATCACCGGCCGCACGAGCACAGTCGGTGCCGCGTTCGCCACCGAGCAGCCGACCTTGATGCCGCCACCGGACGAGGCGTTCGATCCGCGGGTGATCGAGTCGCGTCGCGTGGATCAGCGGGCCCGGGTGTCGATCCGCCAGTGCCACTACTCGGTGCCCGCCCGCTACGCGGGCCGACGCTTGAGCGTCCGGTTAGGCGCGGCCATGGTCGAGGTCCTCGACGCAGGCAAGGTCGTCGCGACCCACACCCGCGCCATCGGCCGGTATGTCCAGGTCCTCACCCTGGATCACTATTTGGAAGTCCTCGCGCGCAAGCCCGGCGCTTTCCCCGGCGCCACGGTGCTGGCCCAGGCCAAAGCGGCCGGCAGTTTCACCACCGCCCACCAGGGCTACTGGGATGCAGCCCGCGCTGCGCGTGGCGATGGCGACGGGACTCGGATGTTGATCGAGGTCTTGCTGGCCCACCGGACCCTGCCCGCAGCGGCGTTAGTGGTCGCGATGGACGCCGCCGTCACGAGCGGGGCACTGGACCCGCAGGTGGTGATCATCGAGGCCCGCCGGGCCGCCACGGCGCAGGTCGCACTGGTGGTGCCGATCAGCGCCTTGGCCCGCTACGACCGGCCAGCCCCGACCCTGAGCAGCTACGACGATCTCCTCACCACCGCGACAGCAAGGACCGCGCCATGACAACCAAGACCAGCACCGACACCGCAGCCCAGGCTTCGATCAACGCCGCGGCCCGCGAACTGCACCTGCCCACGGTGCGCGCCGAAGCCGAACGGCTGGCCGAGATCGCTGCCCGGGAGCGCCAGACCCACCGCGGCTACCTCGCCGAGGTGCTCGCCGCCGAGGTCGACGACCGGACCGAACGCCGCCGTACCCGACGGATCAACGAGGCTAAGTTCCCGCGGATCAAGCGCCTGGCCGAGTTCAACATCGACGCCGTCCCGTCGATCACACCAGCCACCCTGGGACACCTGGCCGCCGGGAACTACCTCGACGCCGGCGAACCTGTCGTGATGCTCGGTGACTCCGGGACCGGGAAGACACACCTGCTCATCGGACTCGGACTGGCCGCCTGCGAGCAAGGGCGTCGGGTCCGCTACGTGACCACCGCGCACCTGGTCAACGAACTCGTCGAAGCCGCCGACGAACGTGTCCTGTCCCGCGTCGTCGCCCGCTACGGAAGGCTCGACCTGCTCTGCCTGGACGAACTCGGCTACGTCCAGATCGACCCCCGTGGCGCCGAGCTGCTGTTCCAGATCATCACCGAACGCGAGGAACGCGCAAGCATCGCGATCGCGACCAACCTGCCCTTCAGCGAGTGGGGAGCAGTGTTCCCCGACCCACGGCTCGTCGCCGCCATCGTCGACCGGGTCACCTTCAACGCCCACATCCTCGAGACAGGCACCCAGTCCTACCGACTACGCACCAGCAAGAACACCCGCCGCCGCGCCAACTGACACAAGGGGGGCCAACATTCACGCCGCCAGCCGGGGCCAGAGATCTTGACGAAACGCAGTCTTGGCGTCGGCGGCGGTGGTAGGTCCTTTCGATCCATGTGACGATCGCGATCCGGAGCGCTTCGCGGGTGGCCCAGGTGCGTTGGTTGAGCACGTTCTTCTGCAGGAGCGCGAAGAAGCTCTCCATTGCGGCGTTGTCGCCGGCTGCGCCGACGCGGCCCATGGAGCCGACTAGGCTGTGACGGGTCAATGCGCGGACGAACTTCCTGGACCGGAACTGCGACCCGCGGTCCGAGTGGACGATGCAACCAGCGACGTCGGCGCCCGTGGCTGCTCGGTGTGCGACGGCGTTGTCCAAGGCGGCAACCGCCAGCCTGGACTTCATCCGCGAGTCGATGGAGTGAATCGCCCTGGGTCTGATGGAGACTCGGGCTATTGGATTTCGACCAGGGGGTGGTCGGTCCGTTTCGTAGCGTAGAGCGCCTGCTCGAACTCTGCTGGTGGGACATCGTTGAGGTAGCCGTGCAGGCGGTCGTGGTTGTGCCAGTGGACCCAGCTCAGGGTGGCGAGCTCGACATCCTCGACGGCCTTCCACGGCCGTCCATCGCGGGCGGGACCACGGATCAGCTCGGCTTTGTAGTAGCCATTCACGGTCTCGGCCAGAGCGTTGTCGTAGCTGTCGCCGACGGTGCCGATCGAGGGAACCGCACCAATCTCGGCGAGACGCTCGCCGTAGCGAACGGACGTAAATTGCGACCCGGCATCGCTGTGACACCGCAAGCCCTCGAGCTGGGTGCCGCGTGACCATCTGGCCATCTCGATCGCGTCGAGAACCATCGTGGTCCGCGTGTGCGATGCGACCCGCCAGCCCACGATCATCCTCGAGTAGGCGTCGATGATGAAGCAGACGTAGGCGACGCCAGCCCAGATCGGCACGCAGGTCAGGTCGGTGACCCACAGCTGGTTCGGGGCCGTGGCGGTGAAGTCCCGGCCCACCAGGTCGGCGTGCCGCGGCATGCCCGGGTCGGGCTTGGTGGTGCGGACCCGCTTGGTGCGCCGCACCCCTTCGATCCCGGCGGTTCGCATGAGGCGCGCGACCTGGTCGCGGCCGACGTCGTGGCCGCAGCGCCTGGCGGCCTTCCAGACCTTCCGGGCACCGTAGACCCGGTAGTTGTCCTCCCACAGCGCCCGGAAAACCGCGCCGAGCACCTCATCGCGCTGGGCACGGGCCGACGGTTGCCGGTTCTTGGACTCGTAGTAGCTGCTCGGGGCCAGCTGCAGCACGCTGCAGATGAGCTCGACCCCCAGACGCCGGCCCGCGACGAAGTCGTCGCGGTTGGCGTCAATGAACGCGGCTACTTCTTGTGCTGGCGGTCGAGCTCCGCCCCGAAGAAGCTGGCGGCCCTCTTGAGGACCTTCAACTGCCTTGTCATTTGATTGCCCTGAGCCCCGCGCCTTGGCCGACTTCTACGAACAGCTCATGGGCCTGGACCGTGTCGAAGCCAGCGAGGAGTGGGTGACGCTCGGAGACGCGGCGCTGCCGCCCCGGATCGCGCTGCAACGGGTTGCTGAGTTCGTGGCGCCAGACTGGCAGTCGCCCAATGCCCCGCAACAGATGCACGTCGACGTCTTGGTGGAGAATCTCGACGTAGCTCAAGTGGCGGTGCTCAGTCTCGGCGCCAGACTCCTTGATGGCTCGGACAAGCCGATCGGCTATAGGGTCTACGCCGATCCAGTTGGTCATCCCTTCTGCCTTGTGACTCCGGAAGGATTGGCCTGAATAGAGCGCACGCAATTCGCCACAAGCGGATCCCATGCGGGACAGGCCGCGTTGATCTCGGCAACTCGCACCAGCCGCTCGAAGTCGTTCCGGTAGTGGTTCCATATACGGGATGTCCGGGCACGCAGATGAGCGAGCGCGTCAACGAGGCACTCTTGGTCGAGCCGGGTGGGCATCATTGGCGCACGCTCCGACCAACGCCTACGTCGCGGCTGCCGCTACGAACTGCGTAGCGTCCTCCTGATTGCCGAAACCGGATCGGCGCGTCCGAGGCGACTGTTAGACATCGTGCATGCCTGAAGACCGTCGCCGCCCGAGGTACTCGCGAACCAGCGCCGAGGCCAAGCGCATGCTAGCTCTTGGTGAGTCCGGACACTACGAGTTCAAGAGCGCCCTCAACTCGGTCACGCCTGCCCTCTTCGCCACGCTCGCCAACTGGGTTGCCCTCGACCCGAGCCGCAAGGTAGCGCACCTGCTGGTCGGCGTGAAGGAGCAGACCGATGAGGCGACTGGTCTCGTCCGCGGCGTCCCATCCGGTCTCCCCAGAGGACTGGACAACGCCGTCGACGTGATTCAGAACAAGGCCAAGGAAACCTATCCCATCCCCGTGGACATCTTCGTGGTCGAGGAAGGAACCAAGGAGGTGTTGCCGTTCGTCCGGGTAGAGATACGCCCGACCATGCCGCCGCATTACGACGCCGAAGGGCGCCGACAGACCCGGCAGGGACGTTCCACTCGAGCGCTGACAGACGACGAGTTGTTGCGCATATATCTCGACCGCGAAGCTGGCAGCTTCGCAGCCAGGTTCCGCCAGACGTCGGATGAGCTTCAGGCCGCGGTCGGCACGGTTGGGACGCAGGTCGACCAGATCGCTCAAGCCATCAATGTCTCAATCGCCCAGCCGATACTGGAGCTCACGGTTACCGCCCGTCGGGCAGCGAGCGCGGCCGACGCAGCTGCCGACTCGGCGACCGCAGCGGAAGAGGCTTCCTCGTCCGCGGCGAGCGCCGCGTCTTCGGCGGAGAGCACCGCCGATTTGGTGGGGTTCGATGTCCGCAAGGTCGAAGGGCTCGTGAACGACCTGTACGACGTCGTCGAGGATCTGCGAGAGAACGCGCCCGAGTTCCTCGCCGCACGGGTCGTGACGTTGCGACGCGACGTTTGGTGGAAGTTCACCGTCGACACGTGGGAACGCACCTCGGACCAGGCGCAGCGGTTGGCTCGCCGGCTGAACGAGTTACTGTCGGGCGAAATCGCTCTCGACGACGCACGCAACACTTGGGAGCTTCGCGTATGGAAGCACCTGCTCTCTGACCGTGAAGCTCAGCGCGGCCAGCGGGGCACGCTGAAGTGGTGGGAAGCCGTGATGAAGACGGTCAATGAGTACTCGGAACACCCGACATATCAGGCACCCGAACTGCCGGACCTGCGCGCCGAGCTTCAGGCCGACCTCGACCGATTCATGGAGGATGAGACCAGCGAGACGAACCGTTTCCGCAAACTTCTCGAGCCTTAGGGCCCGCGACGAAACGATCCTCCCTCGGTTCCATGGAATGAACCGAACTGGGTCAGATGGAGACCCTGGTGCGTCCGGAGACTCCAACCAACAGCGACCGGAGCAGGTTCCGCGCGTGGGAAGACATCCATGGACGCATCTCACCGGACCGGTCAGCTGCCGATCGCCGTCGCAGCGAAGCCAGCCCAGCGGGCCTCGTGCTCGGAGGTCACGACGACCCAGTCCTTCATTGGGCGGCCATTCCCCGATGGGTCGAACAGGACCGAGCCGCTGAGCGACAGGGCTTCGGCATGGACGTCGGGTATACCGGCGAGTTTGAAGACCACCCCGCCATCGAACGCGCCGATCACCGCCTTGCCGGCGGACTTCAGGCACGGCATGCCGAACAACGAACCCGGTTCGAGGTCGGGGAACTCAGTGAGCAGGTCGTCGACGAGTCCGTCGTAGGCCGGCGAGGTCACCTTCTTCGGGTTGGGCATGGAGAAAACAATATCGCCCGAGCCCCGGTTGTCGCGCCGAGCATTGCATCCACCAAAGGATTCCCGTAGGCGGATCGCGCTGCGGTCGCCGGCCGGGACGATCTGTCACTCCGATAGGCGCAGTCAATTTCGATCCAAGAAGGTCATGCGGATCTTGAAGAACCACGGTCTGGTCGGATCGATGGGCCGCGTCGCCTCGGCCGGGGACAACGCCGCCATGGAGAGCTTCTTCTCGCTCCTGCAGAAGAACGTTCTCGACACGAAACGCTGGGACACCCGCGAGGAACTGCGGCTCGCGATCGTCACGTGGATCGAGACCAAGTACAACCGACGCCGTCGTCAAAGAAACGAGCTCAAGCCGACCGGCTGAGCCATCAAACCCAGCCTCCGGAAACTCCGGGGCGGTTCAAAGAAACGAGCTCAAGCCGACCGGCTGAGCCATCAAACCCAGCCTCCGGAAACTCCGGGGCGGTTCAGTCCCCAGCGGGGTGGCGGTCGCCGTCGGTTCCTGGGGAGCAGTAGGACTCTCACCGGTTGTGCCCTGTCGCGATTCTTCATCGATCTTCTTGGGCATGGTGCAATGGCATGATCCTTCGGAAACGGACAGGTCCAGGGTCTTGTCGCTTCCGCTGACGCGTGGCGCCGGCGATTTCGGCTCCCAGACCTGGTTTGGCACCGGTCGCCATCGCGCTGCCTGCGGCGTACAGCAGGTCGCGCACATCGGGGTGCCTGTCGGCGCCGGGCTGCCATGCGAGACGGAGCCAGGAGTCCAGCGGGCGGGTGTCGACGGGGACGGGGACGAGAGTGCCGGCTGCGATCTCGTTGGCGACGGCAAACTCGGGGAGCATGACGGCCGCCAGCCCGTGCACCGCCCAGCTGCGGGCGATCACCAGACTGGGCAGCCGCTCCAGGACGAGCTGGGGCAGAAAGCGCTCGATGCCTACGTGCATCGCGCAGACCTTAGGGCCGATAGCGACGCGGTGCTGGGACAGATCGGCGAGTTCGAGGCCCGTCTTCCCGGCCAGCACGTGCCCGGGTGCCACGGCGAGGACGGTGGAGACCGGTGACAGCTCGGCGAACTCGAGGCGCTGGTCATCGACATCGGAGAGTACCCAGGGCCCGCCGTGCTCACGGGCATCGAGAATCAGACCAGCGTCGGTCTCGCCGGACCGAATCTCGGCGAGGACGTCCGCGCGGGTCGGCAGCACGCTCACCTCCACCTTCAGATCGGGCCGGCGCTGTCGTAGCGCATTCAACAGTGCCGGGACCTGAGTTGCCACGATGTGTTCGGTACCGCCGACCCGGAGCGGCTTGTCCGCCCCGATCACAGCTCGCCGGGTGTCGTCCCACTCTGCCAACAGCCCCGGCGCCCGCTCGGCGAGGCGGGAACCTGCCGATGTGAGGCTCATCCCCGCCGGGGATCGGACGAACAGGGCGATCCCCAGGCCGGCCTCGAGCTGACGGATGTGGGCCGACAACGAGGACGGCGCCAACTCCTGGGCGATGGCGGCATCGGTGACCGTGCGGTGTCTCACCACCGCGAGGAAGGAGCGCAGGTGGCGGGGTTCCATGTGCGCTGGAACCGAATGAAGCATTCGGGTATTCCGGTGGAGACGTTGGACTGTCCGCGGAACCGTGGACGGCATGGACACCACAACGCCCGGCAACGAGGCCCTGCAGCCGGAGACCATGTCGGTCCGGGGCTCCCTCGGCCCGCTGATCGGGCTTTCTCTTGGCTACTTCATGGTCCTGCTGGACAGCACCATCCTCAACGTCGCACTGCCGTCGATCGCCACCGATCTGGGCGCCAGCGTGAGCGGTCAGCAGTGGACTGTCACGGCGTATCTGGTGACCTTCGGAGCGTTCCTGTTGTCCTCCGGTGCCGTTGCCGACTGGATCGGCGCTCGGCGTACGTTCCTCATCGGCTTGGCCGCGTTCGGCGCGATGTCGCTGATGTGTGCGCTCGCTCCCAACCTGCTGACGCTGGTGGTGTTCCGGGCTTTGCAAGGTGCGGCTGCAGCGCTGATTCCAGCCTCGACGCTGTCGCTGATCGGCGCGATGTACGTCGACTCGGCGATGCGTCACCGGGCCGTCGGCCTGTGGGCGTTGCTCACTGGCGTTGGCTTCGCCGCCGGACCGCTCGTGGGTGGTGCCGTATTGGCAGTGGGCTCGTGGCACCTGATTTTCTCGGTCAATGTCCCGATCGCCTTGATCGCGCTGTTGTGCTGTCGGGGGCTGCCTTCTCCGGCTCGGGGATCCCAGCGGCTCGATCTGCTGACCCAGGTCATCGCCGTCGCCTTCTTCGGTCTGCTCATCAACGCGCTCATCCAGCTCGGTCAGGATGTGCGGTACTGGTGGTGGGTGTTGCCCGCGGCCACGGCGGCGTTGGCGTTCTGGGGGAGCGAACGACGCTCAAGCGCACCAGCGATTCCGTTGTCGTTGTTTCGGGTGGCGACAGTGCGTCGGGCGATCATCACCGGATTCGGCATCCAGATCATCATGGCTGGCGCGCTGTTCGTACTTGGCTTGCACCTGATCGATCGCCGTGGCCTGAGCCCCGTGGGTGCCGGTGCAGCGTTGCTTCCGTATGTCGCGGGCCCCTTGTTTGGCGCTCGGGTCGGGAGGTTGGTTGTGCAACGGGGGTTGCGGACTCCGCTGATGTGGGGTCTGGCGTTGACGACGATCGGCATGATGGTCACGGGCGCTGCCGTGTTGACCCACGCCCCGCTGGTGGTGGTCATGGTCGGTCTGCTCTGTGCCGGTCCCGGATTGCCGTTGACGCTGGTTCCCCTCACCTCTCAGGTGGTCGGTGGTGCACCTCCTGGAACCGCCGGCGTGGCTGGAGGTCTGTTCAACGCCGCCCGGCAACTGGGCGGAGCGCTCGGGGTGGCCGTGCTGGGCGCGTTCGTCCATCGCTGGAGCGCCGGCACGGGGGCCGGTTGGGCGCTGATCGTTGCCGGGGCAGCCGCGGTGGTGCTCTGGGGGTTGTGCGCCCGCTCCGCCACCGCGGACTGAGAGCGGACCGAGCCGGGCCGGTCAGGCTGACGAGGTCACACCGGCTCTCGCCAGGTACCGCGCGGCCGCACGGGTCCTGGGTGCTCGCCGAGCCGCTGCTACGCCTCGGCGGATTGGACGGGCTAGAGGTGGGTCCCCACCTGAGGCGTCGATGGTCTGCGCCGTGATCCACGCTGCCTGGTCGCCGCCGAGATAGCCGACGACGACAGCGATGTCGCCAGGGGTGCCGAGCCTGCCGGCCGCAGGCATGCCGCTGCGTTCGCCCGGGCACCGGGCAGGTTGATCCAGTCAGCGTTGATCTTGGTGTCCACAACCCTGGGTGAGACGGCATTGACGGTGATTGCGCGGGCGGGCGAGGTCGGGGGCGATTGCGCGGACGGCGCTTGAGTCGGGCTTTGGACGCGGAGTAGGCGACGTGCGTGGGTGCCGGGATTCCCCGGTATCCGGTCGACATGCCCACGTCGCGGCCGTTCTCGGTGAGGTGATGGATCAGCGAGGTGAGAAGGAACAGTGGGGCGGTGAGGCTCACCGCAAGCACGCGCGCTCAGGTGTCAGCGTCGAACTCGGCGAGGGTCTGTGCGCCGTTGATGCCGGCATTGCTGACCAGGATGTCCGTCCTTGCGTGACCGAGTGCCTCGACCGCTGACTTCCACACGGCCCCCATGGCACAAGTGGCCGCCTCCCCGTCTGTCGAGTCGGCCTGGAGAGGACCGTGGTTGCGCCGTGCGCACGTACGCGGTCGCCCGAGGCCTTGGCTGCGGTGTGGTCGCGCTCGTAGTGAATGCCGATCGGGCGCCATCGCGGGCCAGTCCGGTGGCGATGGCAGCGCCGATGCCGCGCGATGCGGGCCGCCCGCCCTCGTTCGCTCTGACACCGCCCTGGGGGCGACCCTCCTGCTGTTCTGAAAGCACGGCTACGAAGGCGCGAGCTTGCCCGATTGCAGGAGGCGACGGGTCTGACGGCTCCCGGAGACTCAACTCCTCGCGCGCGGACTGATACGAGGCTGAGGTATGCCGGAACAGCGGTCGCGGCCCCCTGGTCGGGCAGGCAACACGCCTCCGAGCGCTAGTCGTGAGCGGGCGTGCCTTCATCGGTCGCTCGGTGCGACGAGACGTCGTGCAGCAAACAGTCCAGGGATCGACGGATCTCATCGTGGCTGGTCTGCCCCTGGCTTGCTGCATCGACGAGGCCTTGGGCCAGCTCGCGAAGCTTGATGTTCTTGTTCTGCGACCACCAGCGGAGCAGCTCGAATGCCTGGTCCGCATCGAGCCCGTAGGCAACCATCAGTCCGCCCACGGCGCGGTCGATCGTGGCTCTGTGCTGGGCCGACTCGGCCACTGCTTGCTGTGCGAGCTCGGCGCTCTCGTGGCGGAAGTCCTCGGTGAGGTCGATGTAGTAGCCCTCGATCGAGGTGACATCTCCTTCGCCGCCACACACTCCCGCGTCACAAATGAGCAGAACCTTGCGTTCGGTGCCATCGGCGGCGAGGAGGCGGTAGGCGGCGCTGAAGGGCTGCGCGTCCTTGGTGGCCTGCTGCAGGATCGCCTGGACTCGTTCGCGATCCTCGGGATGCTTGCAGGCCAGCACGTAGTCGGTGGTCGGGACGACGGACCCGGGCTCGAGCCCGTGGATGCGGTAGACCTCGTCGTCCCAGTCCCACTGGTTCGACATCGTGTCGTAGGTGAACCGCCCAAGCGGCGGCTGGACAGCGTCGCCGGAACCGACGTGCCTCTGAACGGTGCTCAACGCGGGAGTCCCCCTTCTGACGAGCCGAATCGTCCCGGCTCCAGACCGGTGAGACCCTTCGGTCAGATCCTAGCCATCAACGACTCGATGTGCGGTGCCTTGTAGGCAACACATGGCATCGCCAGCGCCTGCTTTCCTGCCTCGCGCGGGCCTCGAAGCCCTTGGTCAGACTTCGGGGACCCGACGAGACGCCGTCGATACGGCATGCGGCGTCACGCCGCCTCAGGGAGGAGCGGCCCCCGGGGCCATTGGCTTGACCCCGAGGACCTGGAGAGGGTTCACATGTCCGGCAGCTGCCTCTCGTGTCGTTGCGGTACCCACGGGGCTGGGCCGCAAACGTGGCGCCGCCAGTCTTGATGGGGTGGCGGAGCGTAGAGACCGTTCGGATCCCGGCTCTGGGCGCGAGGCGATTGCCTCGACCGGATCGTCGTCGGTCATGGCTCCACCTCCTGTGGGACGGACGTGCGTCCGAAGGGCAGCGGCATGGCTACAGCCAGAGAGGTCATGACAACAGGCTGCACGGCATGATCACCGACCGCGACGTCGTCCTGAACTGCGTCGCCGAGGGCATGGACAACGGGAGGTCAGGCACACAGGAACTCGTCACCGCGCCGGATGACAAGTCCGTCCCGCTCGAACGCTTCCAGCCATCCGAGCATCGGCGTTCGGCCCCAGCGCTCGCGGAAGATGGCGGCGTTACGGACGATGTCCTTGACGTGCTCGACCGGTGGGCGCGAGACCGGGTGCCACTGGTGGTACGCGCGGGCTGCGCCCACCCAGCCGAGGGCCAGGCCGGATCGGACAGCCGAGTGGCCGAAGTCGGTGTCCTCGCCCCCGTAGCCGACGTACCGCTCGCAGAATCCGCCGGAGCGTTGCCAGGAGTCGGCGGAGCAGGCGAAGGACAGGGACCAGAAGAGGTCAGGGTCGTGCCCGTGCTGGAGCTCACCGGGTTGCGGAGCCGGTCGAGCAGGGTGCGGGGCATCGAGCTCGTCGAGCCGGTCGAGGTCGTAGCCGGAGTGGGCCGGTGGGTCCAGATAGGTGACCGGCCCCGACCACACCGTGCCGGGATGGTGGCAGACGGCGTCGATGTAGCTGTCGATCAATGACCGGCCGGCCAGGCAGTCGACGTCGAGGAAGACGAGCACGTCGGTGCCGCGGTCGAGCGCAACGCGGGCGCCGAGGTTGCGTGCCGCAGCGAGGGGTAGGCCACGCTTGTCGGACGGCAGGCTCGCGTCAGACCCTTCGCGCTCGAGTACTGGGTCGGCGATGGCTACGACGACGTTTTCGTCCGGTGGTCGGACCGACAGCGCGAGCGACGCGCGTTGTGCGCGCAGATGGGCGTGCCGCCCGTGCGCGATCGTGACGACGCTGACGTGGGTCATGCTGGCGTTTCCCTCATGGCGACTTCCAGGATGACGGAGGCGAAGCGGTCGGCTGCCGAACCGTCACACCATCGCTCCCAGCCCTGACCATCGAGCCCGACGGCGGAGTCGAGCAACTCGGCCCATCCCATGGTGGGCACGTCGTCGGCGACGACTGCCGGCCAGCCATCGCGCAGCACGGCCGCGGTGGTGTCCTGCTCGTCGAACGGGCGCCGCTGGGGTATGACGACGGCCGGCCGTCGTGCCGCGGCCACCTCCGCGATGGCGTTCTGGCCGGCGTGGGTGAGCACCAGGTCGGCGTCGGCGATGGCCGCGCGCGGATCGGCGTTCCAGGTCCCGAGGTGCCGGCTCATCACGGTCCAGTCCCAGTGCGGCGTCTGCTGCCGTGCCGTCGTCACCAGCTCGCGGGTGAAGTCGTCACCACCGGTGCCCGCAAGCAGTGCCACCCGCGGACGGGATCGTCGTTCATGACGCACGGCGCCGACCGGAAAGCGTGAGAGGCCTCCCACAGCGTGGATGCGCGAGCTGAGCTGGTCAGGCAGACCGGGTAGGAGCCGCTCGGTCCACCCGGCGGGCCAGGCCGCTACCAGCTCGGCGCAGATGTCGAGACCGAGCCGGTGCACCTCGTCGTGGCGTCGGCCGGGCGACACGACACCGACGACGGGAACGCCGTGAAGACGGGCAAGCAGCGCCACCTCGACGGATGCGTCGACGACGAGAGTGCGCGGCCGAGAGCGGGCAACCCACTCGCTGATGAGATGCATGCGTCGGGTCAGGCCGGGATCTCCCAGCGGGACCCAGTGCAGGCGGCCACCGGCGGTCGGGTCGCGAGGTGCGGGGTCCTCGTCGTCGCGTGGCAGCTGCAACCACTCGCCCGGCCAGTCTCCTGGCTTCGGCAGCGACGAGATGCCGGTGACGGGAACGGTGAGGCTGCGAGCCACGGTCGTCGCCCGGTGCAGGTGCCCGCTGCCGTGGTGGTGGACGTAGTAGCCGATCACGCCGCCACCTCCGGGCGGGTGAGACCGGCGTAGATCCGTTCGTAGTCGTCGACCATGCGTTCGAGGGACAGGTGCGTGGCCGCGTGGCCGCGGACCGCGTCACGGTCGAGCCCACTCGCCAGTCGCATTGCGACGGCCAGCATCGGCACGTCCCCCGGCGTCGCCAGGCGTCCGGTGTCGTTGGTGACGAGCTCGGGCAGGGCCCCGCGCGCGTACGCCGCCACCGGGGTGCCGCACGACATCGCCTCCGCTGCCACGAGGCCGTACGGCTCGTCCCAGGCCGGTGTCACGACAGCGACGGCCGACGAACCGACCAGCTCGGCCAGCTCGCGCTCGGAGAGGTGTCCGGCGTAGCTGACCGCACCATGGAGTCGTGGCACGACGTACTGCTGGAAGTAGGAGTCGTCCAGTACCGGACCGGCCAGGACGAGGCGCATGCCCGCGAGGCGCGCCGCGTCGATGGCCTCGTGGGGTGCCTTCTCGGGCACGATCCGTCCCGACCAGACGGCGTCCGACCCTCCGGGTCCGGCCGACCAGCTCACGACGTCGACCCCATTGAGGATCGTGGTGGACTGCACCACTGGTGCCCAGGCTCGGGCGGTGAAGTCGGAGACAGCGACGAAGCTTCCGGCGCCGCGATCGAGGCGGATGGCCGACTCGAGCCACCATAGGGGAGGGGTGTGCAAAGTGGTGAGGACGGGGACGTGGAGCGAGCGGGCCATGGCGACGGGCAGATGGTGGAGGCTGTTGTTGTGCACGACGTCGAAGGGAGCCTGGGCATCCGCCAGATCGAGCATCAGCGCCAGGTAGGCGTGGTGCTCGGCCATGAGCACGGCGGGCGGTGCCTGCGTGTCCCAACGGCCGGACAACTGCTCGGTCGGCAGGACCTCCACGGGCATCGCGGTAACACCGAGGCGCGTGTCGGATCCCGGCGCCGCGAAGAGCGTCACGTCGTGGCCGCGGCGTACCAGCTCACGAGCCAGGTGGGCCGTCATCGACTCGAGGCCGCCCACGAAGGGCTCGCGTATCGGGAAACGGCAATTGGCGACCAGACAGATGCGGAGGCTGGTCATGCGAGGAGCGACCGGTAGAGGTTGTCGTGGCTCTCGTCGATCTCGCGGCGCTGCCGGCGACGATCCCCGACATCGGCACCCAGCTGGGGACGCTCCACGTAGGCCCTCGTGACCGCCGCGCGTAGCGACTCGGCGTCGAACTGGGACTCGTCGTGCACATAGCTCAGCACGGGGCCCTGGTCGGCGAAGTGTCCGCACGTGGGGGCAACCACCGTGGTCTGGAGGTCGCGGCAGGCCTCGAGCCAGCCGGAGTGGGTGCCGAAGCGGTAAGGGAGGACCGAGACATCGAGGGAGGCGAGGTAGGTCCACAGCTCGAGGTCGGTGAGGTAGTCGTGCACGTGCAGCTCGAGCGCGCCCAGCCGGTGCTCTGTGTCGAGCAGGGTAGCCAGCTCCGCGTCGTACCTCGCCCCACCCGGCTTGAGCACGTCGTTGTGACCGTTGACCTGGAGTACGGCACCGTCGAGATCGCGAACCGTTGCCACGAGGGTCGACATGAGCCGTTTCGGGTCCATGCTCGCCCGCAGACTCTTGACGTGCAGGCCCACCCGAAAGGTGTCTTGCGGGACGGAGGAGCGCTGGGCTCGCAGGGCGGAAACGGTGCGTAGGTCGACGACGTGGGGGTGCGGCACAACGGTGGCGGTGCGGCCCCATCGTTCGCTGATCTCGCTCGCGGCACCCGCGGTGAGCGTGATCAGGCCATCGGCCGCAGGTACGAGGACATCGAGCTGCTCGTCGTGAAGAGCGCGTTCTGAGTGGTGGGGGTTGCGCAGGTCATGCGCCGTGAACACGAGGGGCTTTCCCCGCTGGCGCAAGGTGCGGGTGAGGACATCCAGCTGCTCCGGAGTCGTTGCGTCGAAGCCGAAGTGCAGATGGAAGATGTCGAACTCCGCGGCGGCCGCCCACTCCGGACGAAGCATCACCGGCGGCCACCACCGCTGGGCCGTCGAGCTGGTGCCGCCCGGGTCCGGGTCGCGCAACCGCCGAACCGAGCGGCCGCCCGGCGCCGACAGGTGCCGGACGTAGACGTGTCCCGCAGGCACCGAGGCCACGGTGAGTGTTCGTTGCAAGGATGGGGAGTCCACGAGCGTCATGCATTCAGGTACCCCTTAAGACATGCGGTCAAGCATTGTGCGAACCGCCGGAGCAGATTTTCTCGGACCGACGGATCGTCGGGCATCCGGGGCTTCCGCGATCGCTTCGGAGATGCCGGGGATGCACCGCGGGATGGCCGAGCCAGGCCTCGGGGGAGTAGAGGGCACCGTTCAACACGGTCGACTCGCCTGGCCCTGCGTCGATGCGACCGACACCTGGGCCGTCATCCGGGTGCCAACCAAGCAGCTGACGTGACGTCTCAGCCATCGATGCCCGTCGCGCTGTGCGGCTCACCCACGGGCTTGCTGGGCGGCTGTTCGACGGAGGTCGCGTCCGTCTCGCCTTCGTGACGGCGGAGACCTGGGTGAGGATGTCGATGCAGTACTTGTCGTCCTCGACCATGCGGGCGATGCCTTTGACCTGGCCCTCTATGCGGCGCATCCGCTTGAGGTAGTCGTCCTTCTGGTTCCTATAGCCCGGGGGCGTATTGCCCTCGCTCGTGACGACTACCATACCCCCCTAGTGTATTTGAAGCAGGCCAGCTGGAAACCCACGCGAGAACAGTGGTGCCCCGCCGATACGATCAGCGGGTCCGATCCACAGCCCACCCATCAGGGAGTACCACCGTGTCCGAGATCAAGGTCGTCCGCATCCACGCCGGTGAGCGTCAGGAGCGGACCACCACGACGGGCACGAAGGCGTGGGAGCTGTTCGCCGACGACAGCAACGTGATCGCGGCGCGGGTGGGCGGCAGCCTCAGGGACCTCGCCCACGAGCTCGCCGACGGCGACCAGGTCGAGGGCGTGGCCATGGACAGCCCCGACGGGCGCGACATCCTGCGCCACTCCGCCGCGCACGTGCTCGCCCAGGCCGTGCAGCAGCTGTTCCCGCAGGCGCGCCTCGGCATCGGCCCGCCGATCGAGAACGGCTTCTACTACGACTTCGACGTCGAGACCCCTTTCGTGCCCGAGGATCTCGCCAAGATCGAGACCGCGATGCGCAAGATCATCAAGGAGGGCCAGAAGTTCGACCGTCGTGTCACCACCGATGCCGACGCCCTCGTCGAGCTGAAGGATGAGCCCTACAAGGTCGAGCTCATCGGCCTCAAGGGCAGCTCGAGCGAGGCCGCCGAGGGTGCGTCGGTCGAGGTCGGTGCCGGCGAGCTGACCATCTACGACAACGTACGACGCAACGGCGACGTCGCGTGGAGCGACCTGTGCCGTGGCCCGCACCTGCCCACCACCAAGCGGATCCCGGCGTTCAAGCTGATGCGCTCGGCCGCGGCGTACTGGCGAGGTGACGAGAAGAACAAGCAGCTTCAGCGCATCTACGGCACCGCCTGGGAGTCGAAGGAGGAGCTGGAAGCGCACCTGCACCGCATCGAGGAGGCGGAGCGCCGCGACCACCGCAAGCTCGGCCGCGACCTCGACCTCTACTCGTTCCCCGACGAGCTCGGCTCCGGCCTCGCGGTCTTCCACCCCAAGGGTGGGGTGATCCGGCGGGTCATGGAGGACTACGTCAAGCAGCGCCACATCGAGGAGGGCTTCGAGTACGTCGCCACCCCGCACATCACCAAGGAGGGGCTCTTCCACACCTCCGGGCACCTGCCGTACTACGCAGACACGATGTTCCCGCCCATGGAGATGGAGGGCAGCGACTACTACCTCAAGGCCATGAACTGCCCGATGCACAACCTGATCTATCGCTCGCGCGGCCGTTCCTATCGGGAGCTCCCGCTGCGTCTGTTCGAGCTCGGGTCGGTCTATCGCTACGAGAAGTCCGGAGTGGTGCACGGGCTGACCAGGGTGCGCGGCCTGACCATGGACGACTCGCACTCCTATGTCATGCCCGAGCAGGCGGCCGACGAGATCAAGCACCTGTTGACCTTCCTACTCGGCCTGCTCAAGGACTTCGGACTGGACGACTTCTACCTCGAGCTGTCCACGCGCGACGACTCCAAGCCCGACAAGTTCATCGGCTCCAACGAGGAGTGGGCCAAGGCGACCCGCATCCTCGAGGAAGCCGCCACCGAGTCGGGACTGGAGCTCGTAGCAGACCCGGGCGGTGCCGCGTTCTACGGACCGAAGATCTCGGTGCAGGCCCGCGACGCGATCGGCCGGACCTGGCAGATGTCGACCGTCCAGTACGACTTCAACCAGCCGAAGGGCTTCGAGCTGGAGTACCAGGCTCCTGACGGCACCCGCCAGCAGCCGGTGATGATCCACTCCGCGAAGTTCGGCTCGATGGAGCGCTTCATGGGCGTGCTGGTCGAGCACTACGCCGGTGCCTTCCCGCCCTGGCTCGCGCCGGTGCAGGTGCAGGCGATCCCGATCGCCGACGTACACGCCGACTACCTGCACGACATCGCCAAGCGGATGAAGGCGCAGGGCCTGCGCGTCGAGGTCGACGACTCCGACGACCGGATGCAGAAGAAGATCCGTAACGCGCAGCTGCAGAAGGTGCCGTTCATGATGATCGCCGGCAACGACGACATCGAGGCCGGCGCCGTGTCGTTCCGCTACCGCGACGGACGCCAGGACAACGGCGTCCCCGTCGACGAGGCGATTGCGCGTGTTGCGGAGGCTGTTGCCGGGCGCGTCCAGGTCTAGTGCGTGACGGTCTCCCATGAACCCGGCGGCTACGACTGTCCTTTCTGCCTGATCCAGCACGGCGTGTTCAACGACCACAACCGGCCCGAGGACCTCGTGGCCGGCGACGACCTCGCGTTCGCACGCATCTCGCCGAAGTGGTGGCCGGCCAATCCCGGCGCCGCTCTGGTGATGCCACGCGCACACCACGAGAACCTGTACGACGTGCCGGACGACGCGGGCCATGCAGTGTGGGACCTGACCAGGCGGGTCGCGCGTGCGATGAGGTCGGTGTACGGGTGTGACGGCTCGTCGATCCGCCAGCACAACGAACCCGCAGGCGACCAGGACGTCTGGCACCTGCACGTCCACGTCTTTCCGCGCTGGCGGGACGACCGCCTCTACGAGCGGCACGCCCAGGCGCGCTGGGTGAGTCCAGTGGAACGGGCGCCGTATGCCGATCTGCTGCGGACGGCGCTGCTCGACAGCTGAGTGGAGCTACCGCGCAGGGTTCTTCGCGAGGAACTTCCGGATGTGCTCGCGCGGCGCGTCGCGAATCTCGGGGCCGTGCGTGAATGCTGCGACGTCGTACTGGAGCTCGGTGAGGCGGTGCGCGGTCTGCTGGGTCATCCGGAAGTCGGTGCAGAACGACTTCACCGGCCAGCGCAGGCCGAGCACGTTGAAGATCGAGTCGCCGGTGATGAGCACGCCGGAGCTCTCGTGGAAGTACGCCGCGTGGCCGGGCGAGTGTCCGGGAGTGTGTATGACGCGCAGCCCACCGGCCACCGGGAGCACCTGGCCGTCAGTCAGCTCCTCCGAGACAGGCACCGGGTCGAACGTCGCCGGCGGCGAGAGACGCTGCATCAGCTTGCCGAGCCTCGTCGTCGCCTGCTGGGGCGGCGACTGCCCGGTACGCGCGTACTCCGCGTCGTCGGTGTGCACGCCGAACTCCTGCCCCGTGACCTTCGCGACGTGCGCCGCCCCGCCGGCATGGTCGACGTGGGCGTGGGTGAGCAGCAGCCGTGTGACGTCGGACGGACCGGAGCCGATGGAGGACAGCGCGGCCATCACCTTGGGGCCGGACGACTTCAGGCCCATGTCGATCAGCGTCACCTGGCCGTCGGCGTCACGCAGGATGAACCCGTTGACGAAGTCACGCACCAGCGGCACCCGCCATACACCGGGTGCGAGCTCGACCGTTGCCTGTCGTGCCATGTGTTCCTCCTAGAGTGACCGTCATGTCCGATGATGCCGTGCGCCAGGACGGAGCGGGAGCCCCCGACGAGCTCGAGCGTCTCTGGACGCCGTACCGGATGGCCTACATCCGTGGCGAGAACAAGCCGGACGACGACTCGACGGGCCAGTGCCCGTTCTGCCGGGTGCCGACGCTGGACGACGAGGCCGGGCTGATCGTGCACCGTGGCGACCTGGCCTACGTGGTGCTGAACCTCTACCCGTACTCGCCGGGGCACCTGATGGTGTGTCCCTACCGGCACGTCGCCGACTACACCGACACCACCGACGCCGAGGCGGTCGAGATCGCGGCGCTGACCAAGCGGGCGATGGCCACGATTCGGGGAGTGTCGGGCGCGGGCGGCTTCAACCTGGGCATGAACCAGGGCAGCGTTGCGGGCGCTGGCATCTCGGCGCACCTGCACCAGCACGTGGTGCCGCGCTGGCCCGGTGACCAGAACTTCATGCCGATCATCGGCCGCACGCGCACGCTGCCCGAACTGCTGCAGGACACCCGGGCCCACCTGGCCGAGGCCTGGTAGGCGCAGGCCTCAGCCGATGAGGTGCGGCTGCTCCTCGGAGCGACCCTGGAACGCCAGGATCGCCGGGTTCAGGATCAGGCCGTCGCGGATCTCGATGGCGCGGCTGATGGTCTCGTCGGCAAGCCACGAGTCGGGCCCCGACAGCACCGTCTCGATGAACGGCAGCAGCGCCTCGCTGTTCTCCCACGTCGCGGAGTTCCAGAGGTACGACGGGCTGTGGTCGACCGCGTAGTAGTTGACGTGGTCGCCGACGGTGAACATCGGGTCGTCGAAGGTAGTCGGCGTGGCCCACTCGAAGCCCATGGCCTCGTCGCACGACACGTCGACGATCAGGCTGCCGGGACGGAAGGCGACGAGGTCGTCGTTTCGCAGGTAGGTGAGCGGCGCGGCGGTGTCCTGCAGCGTGCAGTTGACGATGATGTCGTTCTCCGCGAGGTACGGCGCGAGGGGCACGCGGCCGCGGTCGGTGATGACGTGACTGGCGGACGGATCGTCCGGGTCGTGGTCGAACTGCCGGATCCGCACCGAGTGGATGGGCGAGCCGACGGCCGCGACACCACGGGTCGTGAGCACCGCGACCTCGTTGACGCCATGCGCCTTCAGGGCCGTCACCGCACCGCGGGCGGTCGCGCCGAAGCCGATCACCACCGCGCTCAGCCGACGGCCGTAGTCGCCCGTGATGCCGACGAGCTCCATCGCCTGGAGCACCGAGCAGTAGCCCGCGAGCTCGTTGTTCTTGTGGAAGACGTGCAGGCCGACGTAGCCGTCGACGGTCCAGTGGTTCATCGCCTCGAAGGCGATCATCGTCAGCTTCCTGTCGATCGCCAGCTGGGTGATCTCCGTGTCCTGGACGCAGTGCGGCCAACCCCAGAGCACCTGACCCTCACGCATGGCCGCGACGTCCTCGTGCTGCGGCTTGGGGAGTACGACGACGTCGGAGTCCCTGATGATCTCGTCGCGGGACGCGAAGCCGGCGACGAACTCGGCCAAGTCGTCGTCACTGCGTCCGAAGCGCTCGCCGTACCCGTGCTCGAGGGTGATCTGGGCCGCGATGTGCGGCTCCAGTCGCGCTAGGTGTTCGGGGTGCAGGGGGAGGCGGTGTTCGTTCTCCTTGGCGGACGTGCCGATGATGCCGAGGCTGAGGAGGCTCACTTCTTCTTGTTGCCCAGGCTCTCCACGGCGGTGTTCGCGCCGGAGGCTTTCGCGTGCTTCTCGGCCCGCTTCTCCTTGATGGACTTGCTGGACTTCTTGGTCATGCCTTGCCGTGGCGACTTGTCGGCCATCGGGGCTCCCTTGTTGGAAGCCTGAATGGCTCCGTGCTGCCACAATACGCCAGCCGGTAGCGTTCGCGCCGTGGACGATGCGCAGCTGGCAGCCGACCTGGTCCGTGAGGCCGGAGCCCTCGCTCTCGGCATGCTCGCCGAGGGTGTGGACACGGAGCGCAAGACGTCGGTGTCCGACGTCGTGACCGCCGCAGACCGGGCCGCCGAGCGGCACGTGGTCGACCGGCTCCGGGTCGAGCGCCCCGACGACGCGATCGTGGGGGAGGAGGGTGCCGACCACCCCGGCACCACCGGCCGGACCTGGGTCATCGACCCCGTCGACGGCACCTACAACTTCTCGCACGGGCTCGGCTGGTGGTGCTCCGCGATCGCGCTCTCCGACACCGACGGAGTGGTACTCGGCGCTGTGCACCACCCCGAGACCGACATCCTCTACGTCGGCGGGCCGGACCTGCACCCCACGCGCAACGGCGTGTCCATGGCACCGATCGGTGACGTCGCGCTGTCCCAGACCTGCGCCGCGACCTACCTTCACCCGCCCATCGACGACGAGCGAGGCGCCGCCTTCGCCCGGGTCGTGGGCGGCCTGGCGACCCTGCGGATGCTCGGCTCCGGCACCCTCGACGCGATGGCGGTGGCCCAGGGGCAGTTCGGCGTCACGTTCCAGCACTCCGTGGCCGACTGGGACCGGTTGCCCGGCGAGGCGATCATCCGCGGGCTCGGCGGCGAGGCCCGTCGTACGTCGGCAGCAGGGGTCGAGTGGTACGTCGCCGGGGCGCCCACCGCGGTGGCCGAGGTCTGCGCCGCACTCGAGTCCCGGTAGCCTGCGCCCGTGCTCGACAGGTTCAAGGGTTTTTGGCAGGGCGTCATGCTGGCGCCGTTCGTCAGGCTGTTCATCAAGCTCGGGATCAGCCCCGACGCCGTCACTCTCGTCGGCACTCTCGGGGTGAGCGCCGGCGCGCTGATCTTCTTCCCGCAGGGGATGCTGTGGCAGGGCGTCGTGTTCATCACAGCCTTCGTCTTCAGCGACCTGATCGACGGCCAGATGGCCCGCACCATGGGCCGCACCGACAAGTTCGGCGCGTTCCTCGACTCCACCCTCGACCGGATCGCCGATGGTGCGCTGTTCGCCGGCCTGGCGCTCTTCTTCGCGTGGCAGGTCGAGGACCGGCTCTACCTCGTGCTGTCGCTCGTGTGCCTGGTCATGGGCGGCGTGACGTCGTACGCCCGGTCGCGGGGCGAGGGGCTCGGCTTCAACGCCAAGACCGGCATCGCCGAGCGGGCCGACCGCCTGGTGGCGATCCTCGTGATGACGTTCTTCGGTGACGTGCTGGACGTCCCGTTCCTCTACGAGCTCACCCTCTGGGTGCTCGCCGTCGCCAGCACGATCACGGTCATCCAGCGGGTCATGCTCGTCCGCAGGCAGGCACTCGCTGCACCCACCGCCGACGGCTGATCCCGAATACGGCTTCCGGCACCGGTCGCCGTACGATTGGGGCATGGCTGAGAGCACCCCCGAACACACCCCCCAGACCGGCACCTCGCGCGTGAAGCGCGGCATGGCAGAGATGCTCAAGGGTGGCGTGATCATGGACGTCGTCACCGCCGAGCAGGCCAAGATCGCCGAGGACGCCGGAGCCGTCGCGGTGATGGCCCTCGAGCGCGTGCCGGCCGACATCCGTGCCCAGGGCGGCGTCAGCCGGATGAGCGACCCCGACATGATCGACAGCATCATCGAGACCGTCTCCATCCCGGTGATGGCCAAGGCTCGCATCGGCCACTTCGCCGAGGCGCAGATCCTGCAGAGCCTCGGCGTCGACTACATCGACGAGTCCGAGGTGCTGACCCCGGCCGATTACGCCAACCACATCGACAAGTGGCAGTTCACCGTGCCGTTCGTGTGCGGCGCGACCAACCTGGGCGAGGCGCTGCGTCGCATCACCGAGGGTGCCGCGATGATCCGCTCCAAGGGCGAGGCCGGCACCGGCGACGTCTCCAACGCGGTCACCCACATGCGCACCATCCGCGCCGAGCTGCGCCGCCTGCAGGGCATGCAGCCCGACGAGCTGTACGTCGCGGCGAAGGAGCTCCAGGCGCCGTACGACCTGGTCAAGGAGGTCGCCGAGGCCGGCAAGCTCCCGGTGGTCCTCTTCACCGCGGGCGGCATCGCCACCCCGGCCGACGCCGCGATGATGATGCAGCTCGGCGCCGAGGGCGTGTTCGTCGGCTCCGGCATCTTCAAGTCCGGCAACCCCGAGCAGCGCGCCGAGGCGATCGTCAAGGCCACCACGTTCTACGACGACCCCGACGTCGTCGCCAAGGTCAGCCGCGGGCTGGGCGAGGCGATGGTCGGCATCAACGTCGACGAGATCCCGCAGCCGCACCGCCTGTCCGAGCGCGGCTGGTGAGTTGAGCAGGTCACCCTCACTGCTGTGGCCCAGAAGGGCCAGCTCGTCTAGTCATATCTGACCAGACGACTGTCCCGAATGGCTCGTTCGACCCGGTTGCGAGCCGGATTCGACCCGATCCGGTCGTTCGTCCTCGTCATCGTGGTATCCGTGCGGCACTCGACTCAGGTGCCGAAGCTGGGTACGTCGGGCAAGTCATGGGGAGACCACATGAACAAGACGACCAAGGGCGCGGCGGCGGCGGGAGCCGCGGCTGTCCTACTGCTCGGCGGGCTGGGATCGCTGGCCTACTGGACCGACGACGAGACGATCGGCGGCGGTGCGATCAACTCGGGCAGCCTGTCACTCGGGACCGATGCGACGAACACCGGATGCGGCGCCTGGGCGCTCGACAGTGCGGAGAGCGCGCCGGCCACGTACGCCGTGGGTGACCCCCTCGTCCCCGGAGACGTCCTCACCCGCGTGTGCAGCTACACCGTCAACGCCGAGGGCAATCACCTCCGCGCCGCCCTCGACATCTCGACACCGACGCTCACCGCTGGCACCGGGTCCTTCGGGTCGGACCTCACGGTCGACATCAGCGACATCACGGTCGGCGGCACAGCGTCCACGACGTTCACCGAAGCCGACGACGGCGAAGCCCTGACCGCGCGGGTCAATGTGACTTTCGCGCCGACGTCGGGCAACACCACCCAGAACGTCACCGCGGTCCTCGAGGACCTGACGCTCACCGCCACCCAGGTGCACGCCTGATCTGATGGTGACCTGGATCTGGCGCATCGGGTGCTGGACAGTGATCCTGGCCGTGTCGGCGGCGGCAGCGGCGGCAGTCCTGGTGCCGCGGCTGGCCGGCGCCACGCCGTACTCCGTGCTCAGCGGCTCCATGCGGCCCGGACTGTCCCCGGGCACCCTGGTCGTCGTCCGTCCTGTGGAACCCGAAGACATCGGCATCGGCACGGTCATCACCTACCAGCCCGAGTCCGGCCGACGCTTCGTCACCCACCGCGTGGTCGCCCAGGGCGTGGGCCCCGACGGCGATCCGGTGTTCAGGACCCAGGGCGACGCCAACGGCTCGCCGGACAAGGAGTGGGTCCGATCTGTGCAGGTGAGCGGTGAGCTGTGGTACTCGGCGCCATGGCTCGGTCACGTCAGCACAGTGCTCACCGGCCGCGAACGACAGGTGGGCGTGACCGTCGTCGCCGTGGGGCTCCTCGGCTATGCGCTGCTCATGTTCGCGGCCGCGGCGCGCGACCGACAGCGGCACGGCCACACGACGGAGGCCCTCCATGTCTAGGGCGCGTCTGACCGACCGCATGCGCTCACCGCGGGTGCGGGCCGCGCTGGGCCTGGGCGTCCTGCTGGGCTTCGTGGCCACCGGCACCTTCGCCTACTGGACCGACGAGGTGCCCATCACGGGGACGTCGTTCAGCGCGGGGAACCTCGATCTCCGGGTCAACGGCGTCGACGCGGCCACGACCACCACCCTGTCGATGGCGGCCATGGCCCCGCGGAGCTCGGCAGCCGAGGTGCTGACGGTCAGGAACAACGGGACGGTGCCGTTGATGTACACGATGACCGGCGGACTGACCGGCGCCGATGCCGGGGCGTACGCCGCGGCGACGGCGCTCAGGCTCACCGTCGTGGTCGGCGCGACCCGGTCAGGTACGGGGAGCAGTGCGACCTGCACGGGTGGCGCGATCATCGTCAACGCAGTCCCACTGACCGCGACCCCGTCGACAGCGATCATCGGAGCGCGGCGTGGCCCGCTGGCGCCCGCCGCCACCGAGCCGCTCTGCGTGCAGATCACGCTCGACCCGGCAGCGCCCGGCAGTCTCCAGGGCAGGGCAGCGACCGCAACATTCACGATCACCGGCACCTCGGACATCTCGTGACGGCGAGCTCGCGTATCCGGCACCGGATCCGGGAGGTGCTGTTGACTGCTGGTGCCGTGCTCGGAACGGGCTGTCTTCTGCTGGGGATGGCTGCGGTGGTGTTCGGGGCGCACGTGCTCGTCTTCCGGTCCGGCTCGATGGCTCCGAGCGCTCACACGGGGGACGTGGCTCTGGCGCGGACGGTGAGTGCCACCGAGCTGCGGCCCGGCGACGTGGTCTCGGTGCTCAACGCCACCGGCGATCGGGTGACCCATCGGGTGGTCGATGTCGCCGGCCAGGGCCACCTCCGTCGGCTGACGCTCAAAGGCGACGCCAACGACACTCCCGACCGCGAGGTGTACACCCTCAGCGAGGCACAACGAGTGCTGTTCGTCGTACCCAAGGCCGGCTTCGTCGTCGCATGGGGAACCGGGCCGATCGGCCTGATGGCGCTGGGCGGGTACACCGTCTTCCTGCTGTGGGTGCTACTGCGTCGCGGCGAGCGCGACGACCACAACTCGCCGTCGCCGGCCCGCTGGGCGCTACCGGTCGCCCTGATCCTCGTGGCCGGAGCAGCCGCGGCGACGGGGCTGCCGGCACGGGCCTGGGCCGCTCCGTGGACCGACGCGGCCCCCGTGGGCGGGCACCACCCTCCAGTCGGCCACGGTTCCGGCACCGGCCAACTTCAGTTGCGGGCTGATTGGAGTCGCCTCTGTCACCTTCACCTGGACGGCGGTGCCGGGCGCGACCGACTACATCGTCCATTACGAGGCCGGTGGAGCGCAGACAGCCACAACGACCAACACCTCGATGACCATCACGACCTTGATCTCGCAAGGAACCGCCTGGGTGGTGGCGAACCGTAACTTCGGCGTCACGACATGGTCTTCCGGCGCATCCAACACGCGCACGTACACGGTCGCGGCCGCGAGTCTCTGCTCCTGAGGGGCGGCGCCACCCGCATCAAGCTTTCGGTCACGCCGCGGGGGCGTGCTGAGGCACGTCCCCAGAGTTGGCGGCTGCCGCAGCCGAGCGTCGGGGCCTCGCCTGTCACGGCGATGTCGGCACGCTGGGCGCCGCGACCTGCGCCGTACGACGTCCCGAGGAGCTCGCGAGGTGCGACGGTCCGGCTCATGCCCGGCGGAGAGTCGACCACGATGGCCAAGCTGGCCAGGGCGTGCTAATCATCCGATCGGTCAGATTTCGCGCCCCTTTCTCCAGTTCTCGCCCCCGGGGGCTCGACAACCGCCATGCTCCAGGCAAGGACCGGACGCGACATCGTCGCTCAGGTCACCGTTTCGGCGAGGGAATGTCCTCCCGACCACGACTAGGTGGAACTGCATGGCCAGCATCACAACCCCCAAGAACGAGAAGAAGCCCAACAGGAAGAAGAAGGTCGCGCTCCTCACGACCGCCGTGGTACTGGTCGGTGGCGCGGCGTTCGCGTACTGGACCGGCACCGGTTCGGGCACCGGCACCGGGTCGACCGCCACCGCCGTGACCGCGCTGACCGCCGTGCAGACCAGCACGGTGAGCAACCTCGCGCCGGGTGCGACTGCGCAGCCGCTGAGCGGCAACTTCAACAACTCCAACAGCGGCCCGGTCTACGTCGCCACCGTGACGGCCAGCATCGCCTCGGTCGTCAAGGCCGCCGGCGCGGTCGCCGGGACCTGTGACGCGACCGACTACACGCTCGCCAACGCGACCATGACCGTCGGCGCGCAGGTGCCGGCCGGCACCGCGCAGGGCGCGTGGACCGGTGCCACCATCCAGTTCAACAACAAGGCGACGAACCAGGACCAGTGCAAGGGCGCGACCGTCAACCTGGCCTACGCGATCGCCTGATCTGTCCGGAGCGAAGGGTGATGCGCCGGCCGGCCGGCCGGCCCATCACCCTTCCGCGGGTGGGGGAGAGGAGGGGCACATGACACAGCGATCGCGGGCGATCTTCATCGTCGGTGTGCTCTTCCTCGTCCTGGCAGGCACCACGTCGGTCGGGTGGACCTACTGGCGAGGTGCCGGGTCCGGCGCCGCGTCGGGTTCCACCGGCAGCACCCAAGCTCTCACCCTCAGCCCCGGCACCCCGGTCTCGGCCGTCTACCCCGGCGGCCAGTCCGCAGTGGTGGTCACCGTGGCCAACCCCAACACCCTCGGTGTGCGCCTGGAGTCCCTCGCGCTCGACACGACGCGCGGCGTCAGTGGCTTCGCCGTCGACGCCGGGCACTCGGGATGCGGCACCTCCGCCCTGTCCTACGCGACCCAGACAAACGGGGGCAGCGGCTGGAACGTCCCCGCCAACGCGTCGGTGACCCTCACCCTGGCCGGGGCCTTGTCGATGGGCACCGGCGCGGAGGATGCCTGCCAGGGTGCCTCCTTCACCCTCTACCTGCGGGCAGGCCCTTGATGCGCCGGCTGCTCGTGGCGATGCTCGCGGTGTCCCTCATCGGGGGCGCCGTTGCGTGGAGCTACTGGAGTGTCGCGCCGGCGGCCGGTGGCACCGGGGCCGCCGCCGCCACGACCGTCAACGCCGGGGCGACCCCGACGGCAAGCGCGAGCGGTGGCTCGGTCACCGTCTCGTGGTCCGCGACTGCCCTGGCCAACGGCCAGGCGGTGTCCGGCTACCTCATCCGCCGCTACGACGCCGTCACCTCGGCGCAGCAGACGATCCTCAGCGCGTGCACCGGCACCGTCGCCGCGACCACCTGCACCGAGAACATCGTGCCGACCGGCTCGTGGCGCTACACCGTCACCCCGGTGATCGGCACCAGCTGGCGCGGCGCCGAGAGCGCGCTGAGCAGCGTGGTCGACATCGACGCCACGCCACCCACGAACGCCCTTTCCCTGTCCTCGGTCACCGGCGGCGCCTCGCTGACAGGCAACACGGTCTACTACCGCGGTGCCGCTGCCGGAAGCTTCCGGGTCACCAACGCTGTCATCGATGCCCACTCCGGCCCGGCCAGCAGCACCACCGGCAACCTGTCGGGCACGACCACGGGGTTCACCCACACCGGATCCACCGTCTCGACGCCGAGCGGCGGACCGTTCGTGTCCGACGTGTTCTCCTGGACGGCCGCTACCACCTCGTCCCCGCAGGTCGTCGTCACCGGACGCGACGTCAAGGGCAACAGCGCCGCCGCGACCCTCACCCTCGCCAACGACCCGACCGCACCCACCGCTTCCGTCGACTACGTCAACGGTGCCACGACGGGACGCTCGGTCAGCGTCACCTTCAGCGCGTCCGACAGCGCCTCGGGTGTCGTGGCCGGCAGCGCGCGGCTCCAGCGGGCGGGCGCGCCGCTGACGAACGGCACCTGTGGCACCTTCGGCGGCTTCGTCAACATCGGGTCAGCAGCGCCCACCTCGCCGTACGCCGACACCAACCTCTCCGCCGGCCGGTGTTACAAGTACCAGTACGTCGTCAGCGACAGGGTCGGCAACACGCAGACCGCGACCAGCACCAACGTCGCCAAGGTCGACTACGCCACCTCGGTCGGCACCACGCCCGGTCTGTTGAGCCAGTGGCGGTTCGGTGAGCCCGTAGCGACCCTGACCTCCTCGGACTCCTTCACCGGCGCGTCGGGCACTCTGCTGACGAACCGAGTCGGCGAGGTCGGCGCCGCGTGGGCGTTCCAGGGCGGCTCAGGCAACACCGAGACGCTCAGCTCCGCGGGCCGGGTCTATCGCAGCGGCTCCGGCTACACGCGCACGTACTCCACCGCCACGCCCGCAAGCGCGAACTACTCCGTGGAAGCCGATCTCTACGTCACCTCCAACCTCGCCAACGAGATGGTGGGCGTCATCGGACGACTCGACTTGAGCTCGACCTCCTACTACCTCGCCCGGTGGCAGCAGGCAGACGCCAGTTGGAGAATCGGCAAGGTCGTCAACGGCGGTGCGGTCACCTACCCGGGCTATGTCGCCAATCAGGCCCCGCTCGTGCCCGGACAGACCTACCGCGTCCGGCTCGAGATGGTCGGCACTTCCCTGAAGCTCTACGTCAACGGCGTCCTGACCGTGACCGCGACGGACACCGCCATCACGGCCCCCGGCAAGGCCGGGATCATCGACGGCTCGGACACGGCGACGGTCACCAAGTCCGCCACCACCGGCGTCCACCTCGACAACTTCCAGGTCACCCCGTCCACCTATCCGCGCGCCGCGGACAGCAAGGGCAGCAACCCCGGTGACTACGAGAACGGGCCCACCCTCGGCCAGGCCGGTGCCCTGGCCGGTGACAGCAACACCGCGGCCCGCTTCGACGGCGTCAACGACCACGTCCAGGTCACCAACAGCACGGGGCTCCCGGCCGGCGCGGGCGTACGGTCGATCGAGGCGTGGATCAAGACCACCAGCACCGCACGTCAGGTGCTCTTCGGCTACGGCAGCGTGGCCACCTCCCAGCAGTTCGCGCTGTGGCTCGACGCAGGCGGCGGCTCGATGACCGCCTGGGGCTCGGGTACGGGCAACGACAAGGTCTTCGCCCTCGCGAACCGCCTGAACGACGGCGGCTGGCACCACGTGGTGCAGACCTACGACGGCACCTCGCTGACGATCTACATCGACGGGGTCTCCCTCCCGTCCCAGCAGGCCACCCGCAACACGGTGATGGACCGCTACGGCTTCGGCATCGGCGCGATCATCAACCCCTCGGACGGCAACTCCGGCGGATACTTCAACGGGTGGATGGACGAGGTCGCCTTCTACACCTCGGTGCTGTCGCAGGCGACGGTCACCGAGCACTACCAGCTCGGGGGAGCCGTCGCGGACCAGGCCGGTCCCACCGGAGGCTCGGTGGACGCCAGCGGGCTGGCCGGCACGGGCAGCCGCTGGTCCACCTCGACCACCCTGAGCCTCGTGCTGGCCAAGGGCACCGACCCCAGCGGGGTCGCGGCGACAGGCGCAGAGCTGCGCCGGTCGAGCGCGCCGCTGACCACCAACGGGACCACCGAGGGCGCCTGCGGCACCTTCACGGGCTACGCCGTGGTCGCGAGCGACCCCCCGTCGCCCGCGACCGACCCGGTCGCCGACCAGGCCTGCTACCGCTACGAGTACGAAGTGGCCGACGGGTTCGGCAACACGAGCGTCTACACCAGCCCCAACATCAAGGTCGACACGACGCCCCCCGCGCCTCCGGTCCTGACGTTCTCGTCGTTCATCAACACCTACTGGAGCGGCACGGGTTCGACCGTCTACTACCGCTCGGGCGCGGCGTCGGGCGAGTTCCAGGTCGCGGCGACCACGTCCGACCCCACGTCGGGCATCTCGGTGCGCACCTTCCCCCAGCTCGGCACCGGATGGACCGCCGCGCTGGTGGGCGCGAATGTCAAGTACTCCTGGAGCACCCCCCCGTCGGCTCCCGGCACCAGGAACGTCACCGCGACCAACCACGCGGGGGGCGTCTCCGCCAACGCGCCCTTCACGCCTACCGCGGACGGCGTCGCGCCCAGCGGCGGCACGCTGAGCTATGCCGACGGCGCGACCAGCAACACGACGGTCAGCGTGAGCTTCACTGCGGGCACCGACTCCGAGTCAGGGCTCGGGACCCGCGTCCTGCAGCGTGCCTCCGCGCCGCTCACGGACAGCACCTGTGGGACGTTCACGACGTTCGCGACGGTCACGGGCGGCACCAACCCCGGCTCACCCTTCGCCGACCCGGTCACCCGCAACTCCTGCTACCAGTACCGCTACCTCGTCTCCGACAACGTGGGCAACCAGCAGGCCGTCACTAGCGCGAACGTGGTCAAGGTCTGGCCGACCTATCTCGGCTCGGTCAGCTCCTCGACCAGCCTGGTCAACCAGTACCGCCTTGGCGAGGCCACCACGTCGTCGGACAGCTTCACCGGCGCCACCGGGGCGCTGCTCCAGAACCGCACCGGCGAGATGGCCGCGGCGTGGACCAGGCACCCGGCCTCCTCTGCAGATGCGACCATCACCGCCGGCGGACGAGTCCGCAAGGCTGGCACCAGCACGATGGGGGCGTTGTACTACGCCTCCGGTGTCCCGGCCACCGCGGACTACATCGTCGAGACCGACATATACGTCGCGACCAACCTTACGAACGACATGGCCGGCGTGGTCGGCCGGCTCGACACGACAAATGTCAACGGCACCTACTACTACGCCCGGTACGAGCAGACCACCCAGGTCTGGATCCTGTACAAAGTGGTCAACGGCACCTGGACCTGGTTGGGCCAGTCCGCGACCCAGGCGCTGACAGTCGGCTCGACGTACCGACTCGCCCTGGACATGACCGGCGCCTCCATCCGGGTGCTCGTCGACGGGGTGCAGGTTGTCGCGGTCACCGACGCCGGCATCGGCGCCGCCGGCAGGGGCGGCCTCGCCCTCGGCTTCCACGGCTCCTCGGCGACTACGGTGACCGACACCACGGGCATGCACCTCGACAACTTCCGAACCACTCCGGCGATGGTCGACGCCAAGGGCACCAACAGCGGTGACTACCTCAGCGGTCCTGTGCTGGGCGTTTCGGGTGCAATCGCCGGTGACGCGAGCACCGCCGCCCAGTTCGACGGGGTCAACGACTTCGCCAGCGTCAACCGTCAGGTCGCCGACGACTTCTCGATCGAGTTCTGGTTCAAGTCGACCCAGGGCATCGGCACAGGCACGCAGTGGTGGCAGGGCGCCGGTCTCGTCGATGCCCAGATCACCGGCTCGGCCAACGACTTCGGTGTCTCGCTCCGCGCCGACGGTCGGGTCGTGGCCGGAGTGGGCACGCCGGACGTGTCCATCGTCTCGACCACGGGTGGCTACAACAACGGCGCGTGGCACCACGTGGTGTTCACCCGCACGAGGGCCTCCGGCGCCCTGGCGCTCTATGTGGACGGTGCCGCGGCCGGAAGCGCCACCGGGAGCACGCTCTCGCTCACCAGCGCGTCCGCCATCAACTTCGGCCGGCTGCTGACCGGCACGAACTACTACGCGGGCGTCCTCGACGAGGTCGCCGTGTACAACACCGCCCTCACGCCGGGTGCGATCACCGCCCACTACGGCTCCGCCCAGTAGCCGGCGGGCCGGCCGGGCTGTCTACTCTGGCGCCGTGCCCCTCCCGACCATCGGCGTCTTCGCCCTTCAGGGCGACGTCCGCGAGCACCTCGCGGCACTGAGCTCCCTGGGTGCCGAGACTCTCGCCGTACGACGTCCTGAGGAGCTCGCGCGCTGCGACGGCCTCGTCCTGCCCGGCGGCGAGTCGACCACGATGTACAAGCTGGCCCGGATCTTCGACCTGCTGGAGCCGCTGCGGCAACGGGTGCGCGACGGCATGCCCGCCTTCGGGACATGCGCCGGGATGATCATGCTGGCCGACAAGGTGCTCGACGGCACCGCCGATCAGGAGACCATCGGCGGCCTCGACATCACGGTGCGGCGCAACGCCTTCGGGCGGCAGGTCGACTCGTTCGAGGGTGACCTCGACTTCGACGGGCTCGACGCACCCGTGCACGCTGTCTTCATCCGCGCACCCTGGGTGGAGAGAGCCGGTGCGGACGTAGAGGTGTTGGGCCGAGTCGAGGGCGGTCCGGCCGCGGGTACCATCGTCGCGGTCCGCCAGGGCCCGCTGATGGCGACGTCGTTCCACCCCGAAGTCGGGAACGACGCCCGGATCCACCGGCTCTTCGTGTCCCTGGTAACCGACCAGATGTCCCAGAAGTCGTAGGAAGAGAGCTCATGTCCGGCCACTCCAAATGGGCGACCACGAAGCACAAGAAGGCCGTTGTCGATGCCCGTCGCGGCAAGATGTTCGCCAAGCTGATCAAGAACATCGAGGTCGCCGCGCGGATGGGCGGTGGTGACATCACCGGCAACCCCACGCTCTACGACGCCATCCAGAAGGCCAAGAAGTCGTCGGTGCCCAACGACAACATCGACCGAGCGGTCAAGCGCGGGTCCGGTGCCGAAACGGGCGGCGCCGACTACCAGACGATCATGTACGAGGGCTACGGCCCGTCCGGAGTCGCGATGCTCATCGAGTGCCTCACCGACAACCGCAACCGCGCCGCGATGGAGGTGCGCACCGCCATGACCCGCAACGGCGGTTCGCTGGCCGACCCGGGCTCGGTGTCGTTCCTCTTCCATCGCAAGGGTGTCGTGATCGTGCCGGTCGACCAGGACGGCAAGCAAGTCTCCGAGGACGACGTGCTCGAGGCCACGCTCGAAGCCGGCGCCGACGCGGTCAACGACCTCGGCGAGGCGTTCGAGGTCGTGTCCGAGCCCACCGACCTGGTGGCCGTGCGCACTGCGCTCCAGGCCGGCGGCATCGACTACGACTCCGCCGAGGCGTCGTTCGTGCCCGACATGCAGGTCGAGCTCGACGCCGACGGCGCGGCCAAGGTGTTCCGCCTGATCGACGCACTCGAGGACCTCGACGACGTACAGAACGTCTTCGCCAACTCCGACGTCTCCGACGACGTGATGGCGCAGCTCTCCGACGACGACGACTAGCACTGCCGAACTCGCGAGGCAGAGCTGATGGTGGTCGAGTGATCCGCACGACGGAGCCTGCGAGGTCCTGACCGGCGTGTCGAGACCCGGTGAGTATGGAGCAAGCCTAACGTGGGACCGAACACACGTTCGGACGAGAGGCGGCCACATGCGGGTGCTCGGGATCGACCCCGGCCTGACCAGGTGCGGCATCGGCGTCGTCGACGGTGAGGTCGGCCGACCGCTCACGCTCATCGACGTCAACGTGCTCCGCACCTCGGCCGACCAGCCGGTCGCCCAGCGACTCGTGACGATCGAGAAGGGCATCGACGCCTGGCTCGATGAGTACTCACCCGACGCCGTCGCCGTCGAGCGGGTCTTCGCGCGCTCCGACTCCAGCACGATCATCGGCACCGCCCAGGCCAGCGGCATCGCCCTGGTCGCTGCCGCTCGTCGCGGGCTGCCGATCGCGCTGCACACGCCGTCCGAGGTCAAGGCCGCCGTCTCCGGCAGCGGCCGCGCCGACAAGGCGCAGGTCGGCGCGATGGTGACCCGCATCCTGCGCCTGGACGCCCCGCCGAAGCCGGCCGACGCCGCCGACGCGCTCGCCCTGGCCATCACCCACATCTGGCGCGGTGGCGCCCAGGCCCGCATCGACGCGGCCCTGGCTCGCCAGCAGCGCAGCGTCGCCGCCTACTCGAGGAGCAGCATCCGATGATCGCGTTCGTCCGTGGAGAGGTCGCCGCCGTCACGTTGAACTCGGCGGTGGTCGAGGTCGGGGGAGTCGGCCTCGAGCTGATGTGCACCCCCGGCACCCTGGCCACGCTTCGCACGGGCCAGCGCGCCGCCCTGCCCACCAGCATGGTGGTGCGCGAGGACTCGCTGACCCTGTTCGGTTTCCTCGACGACGACGAGAAGGCGACGTTCGAGCTCGTGCAGACGGCGTCCGGTGTCGGGCCCAAGCTCGCCCAGGCGATGCTCGCCGTACTGCCTCCTGACGACCTCCGCCGAGCGGTCGCATCCGAGGACGTCCCGACCCTCACCAAGGTGCCGGGCATCGGGCAGAAGGGCGCGCAACGGATCATCCTCGAGCTGCGCGACCGTCTCGGTGCGCCGGCCGACGTCATCCGCCGCGGCGGCCCGGTCGTCGCAGCGACGTGGCGCGATCAGGTGCAGCAGGGCCTGGTCGGCCTGGGCTGGTCGGCCAAGGAAGCCGACAAGGCCGTCGACGCCGTCGCCGACGACGCGGGTGACCAGCCTGATGTCAGTGCGCTGCTGCGTGCCGCCCTCCGCACGCTGAGCAAGGCCTAGACCCGTGTACGACGACCACCTGGACGCCGCCGAGGACGAGCACTTCCGTTCGCTCACTGTCGCGGATGCCGACGGCGACGAGCGAGCCGTCGAGGCGGCCCTGCGCCCGCGCAGCCTGGACGAGGTCGTGGGTCAGACGCGGGTACGCGACCAGCTCGGCCTGGTGCTCGAAGCAGCCCGTCAGCGCGGCCGCGCACCCGATCACGTGCTGCTGTCCGGGCCGCCCGGTCTCGGCAAGACGACGCTGGCGATGATTATCGCGCACGAGATGTCGACGCCGTTGCGACTGACGAGCGGTCCAGCCATCACGCATGCGGGCGACCTGGCCGCGATCCTCTCCGGGCTCAACGACGGCGACGTGCTCTTCGTCGACGAGATCCACCGGATGTCGCGGCCCGCCGAAGAGATGCTCTACATGGCGATGGAGGACTTCCGGGTCGACGTGATCATCGGCAAGGGCCCCGGTGCCACCGCGATCCCGCTCGAGATCCCACCGTTCACGCTCGTGGGTGCCACCACCCGCGCTGGTCTGCTGCCCGGTCCGCTGCGCGACCGGTTCGGCTTCACCGCGCACCTGGAGTTCTACGAGCCCCACGAGCTCGACCGGATCGTCAAGCGTTCGGCCGGGCTGCTCGAAGTCGACGCCCGCCCCGACGGCACCAGCGAGATCGCCTCCCGATCGCGCGGCACACCGCGCGTCGCCAACCGGCTGCTCCGCCGGGTGCGTGACTTCGCGCAGGTGCGGGCCGACGGCGTGGTCAACCTCGAGGTGGCCCGGGCTGCGCTCGACCTCTACGAGGTAGACGAGTCAGGTCTCGACCGCCTCGACCGGGCCGTGCTCGACGTGCTGTGCCGTCGCTTCGGCGGCGGTCCGGTCGGCGTCTCCACGCTGGCCGTGGCGGTGGGCGAGGAGCGCGAGACGGTCGAGGAGGTCGCCGAGCCCTACCTGGTGCGCTGTGGCTTCCTGGCCCGCACTCCGCGTGGGCGGATGGCCACGCCCGCCGCCTGGCGGCACCTCGGACTCGCCGTACCCCCGGGCGCCGGCATCGGCGACGCCACGCTGTTCGAGGAGTAGGTCACCGACCGCGTTGTGACGCGGCGTACACTCCTCCGTTGGTCGGCCTGTGCGGGGAATCCCCGCCCAATTGGTGGCCACCACCCACCGTCGTGATCGTTAGGAACTCTCTGTGCCGGAGTCGCTCGCCACTCTGCTGCCCATCGCGGCCATCGCCCTCATCTTCTGGTTGCTGATCGTGCGCCCCGCGTCGCGTCGGCAGAAGCAGATCGCCCAGCTCCAGTCCGGGCTCAGCACCGGTGACAAGGTGATGCTGAGCGCCGGCATCTACGGCGTCATCACCGCGACGACCGACGACCGCGTGCACGTGCAGATCGCTGACGGCGTCATCGTCGAAGCGGCGCGCGGCGCCGTCGCGTCGGTCGACCGGGCGCCGGTCACCGACGACGTCGAACCGCCGCACGACACGGAAGAGAACTGATATGGCGGGCAGGACAAAGCGCTATCGTCCCGGTCGCACCCTCGTCGCGTACTTCGCCGGCCTGGCGATCCTGTTCGGCCTCGTCGCCATCGGTGGCGCCTGGAAGCCCGAGCTCGGGCTCGACCTGCAGGGCGGCACCCGGATCACGCTGATCGCCAAGGGCGATCCCGACGCCGCGAACCTCGAGGAGGCCCGCAAGATCATCGACCAGCGGGTCAACGGCTCGGGTGTCAGCGAGGCCGAGGTGGTCAAGGAGGGCAACGGAATCATCGTCGTCGAGATCCCGGGTAAGAACCGGCGCGACCTCGTCGACACGGTGGAGCGTCAGGCGCAGCTGAGGTTCCGGCTCGTGGCCCTGGCCGCCCAGAGCGCCGCCGGTGCCGCCGAGCCGACCGACCCCACGACCACGGACGCCCCGGGCAGCGGAGTGCTCGCCCCGACGCCAACGCCGAAGCCGACCAAGAAGCCCGGCGGCAAGGCGAGTGACCAGCCCACCGAGTCGCCCACGGCGACCCCCAAGAACCGCGCCCCCTACGCCTGGGCCGACGGTGAGTCGCCGTCCCCCAGCGCACCGGCCAGTGAGCCGACCGCCCCGTCCGACGACTCGACCATCGTCGTGCCCGGTGAAGGTGCGAGTGAAGGTGCCGGCACCGGTGACGGTGGTGGCGAGGCCTCAGTCGACAAGCCGCTCGAGTGGATGGACAACCCCGGCACCCAGTGGACGCAGAAGTTCAACGACTTCACCTGCCCGGCCGGCGGCGCGATCCCCGTCGTCGACGACAACCCCGCCAAGCCGCTGATCACCTGCGACGAGAACGGCTTCAAGTACCTGCTCTCCAAGACGATGATCGAGGGCACCGCGCTCGACAACGCCGCGACCGAGGCGCCCAACCAGCAGCAGACGCAGTGGGGTGTCGGCCTCCAGTTCGACGGGGCCGGCACCAAGACGTTCACGACGATCAGCCAGACGCTCTACGGCACGGAGAAGCAGTTCGCGATCGTGCTCGACGGCAACGTCATCTCCGCGCCGACGATGAGGGGCCTGATCACCGACGGCAAGGCGTCCATCACCGGCAACTTCAAGCAGTCGGAAGCAGACAGCCTGGCGACCAGCCTGAAGTTCGGTGCCCTGCCGATCGCCTTCGAGGACCCGTCGACCGAGACGATCGGCCCCTCGCTGGCCGGTGACCAGCTCACCGCCGGCCTGACGGCCGGCGCCTTCGGTCTCGGGTTGGTGCTGATCTACTGCCTGTTCTACTACCGCGGCCTCGGCCTGGTCGTCGTGGCGTCGCTGCTGGCGGCTGCTGCCACGACGTACTCACTGGTCCTGCTCCTGAGCAAGACGGCCGGCTTCACACTGACCCTGCCAGGCATCGCCGGACTGATCATCGCCGTCGGCATCACGGCCGACTCGTTCATCATCTTCTTCGAGCGCATCCGAGACGAGATGCGTGAAGGGAAGTCGATGCGGGTCGCCGTCGAGACGGGATGGAAGAGGGCCAAGGTCACCAGACTCGCGGCCCAGGTCGTCTCGCTGCTGTCCGCGGCCGTGCTCTACATCTTCGCGACCGGCGTGGTGAAGGGCTTCGGCTTCGCGCTCGGTCTCTCCACCCTGGTCGACCTCGCGATCCTGTTCTGGTTCACGAAGCCGATGGTGTCGTGGCTCGCCAAGTTCAGGTTCTTCAACAGTGGACACAAGTTGTCCGGACTCAGCACCGACTCGCTCGGCATGGAGCCGGCCGCTGTGGGAGGTAAGGCCTGATGGGCAAGTTCTCGCGCCTCGGAAACGACCTCTACGGCGGTCGCAAGTCCTACGACTTCGTCCACAAGAAGTCCATCTGGTACGGCATCTCGCTCGTGCTGGTCGTCGGTGCCATCGCCATCGTGCTGCTGCGTGGTCTCAACTTCGGCATCGAGTTCACCGGCGGCACGCAGTACAAGGTGTCGCTGCCCACGAGCCAGGTCAACCAGACCAATGCCGACACCATCCGCGAGGCGGTTGCCGGCGCGGGTGTGCCCGAGGCCGAGGCGCCGATCGTCACGACCGCGGGCGAGGCCATCCTCGTCCAGATCGAGGAGCTCACCCAGACCGAGAGCGACACGATCACCACCGCGATCCAGGGCTCGGTCGACGGCGTCAGGGACATCTCCCAGGACGAGATCAGCGCCAGCTGGGGCCAGGAGGTCGCCAAGCGGGCGGCGCTCGGCGTCACCGTCTTCATCGTGCTCGTGATGCTCTTCATCGGCATCTACTTCCGGGAATGGAAGATGTCGGTGGCCGCGTTCGTCGCGCTGTTCCACGACATCGCCATCACCATCGGCGTCTACGCGCTGTCGGGCTTCCAGGTGACGCCGTCCGCGGTCACCGGCCTGCTCGCGATCCTGGGCTTCTCCCTGTACGACACCGTCGTGGTGTTCGACAAGATCAAGGAGAACACCCACGAGATGCGGCAGACGCGCCAGACCTACGCGCAGGCTGCCAACCTGGCGGTCAACCAGACCCTGGTGCGCTCGGTCAACACCGGCATCGTGGCCCTGATCCCGATCGGTGCGATCCTCTACGTCAGCGCGACGCAGCTCGGCTCCAGCTCCCTGCAGGACCTGGCGCTCTCGCAGTTCGTCGGCATGGCTGTGGGCGTCTACTCCTCGATCTTCCTGGCGCCGCGCGTGCTCGTGCACCTGAAGTCCAACGAGACCGAGGTCGTGCTCGCCGAGAAGCGCGCCAAGGCACGTGCGAGGGCGGCCGCCGACAAGTACGCCTCGGTGCCGACAACGCATGCCGAGGACACCCCGGTGGTCGACCCGGGAGACGTCGAGCACGGCGAGGATGTCGTGCCGGCAGGCTCCATCCCGACGCGTACGGCGCCGCCGCGGCAGCCCGAGGCCACCGGCCGTGGTCGCGTGGCACCGGAGGCTCGCGGGCCCATCGGACCCAGCGCCAGCTCGGGCGGCCGCAACCAGCCCAGCCGCAAGCCGCGGTCCAAGCGCGGCAAGTCGTGATCGACGCCCGCGAGGCGTTGGCACGACTGGTTCGAGACGTACCCGACTTCCCGGAGCCGGGAGTGGTGTTCAAGGACATCACCCTCCTCCTGGCCGATCACGACGGCTTCGCTGCCGTCGTCACCGCGCTTGCCGGAGCCGGGCGTGACGAGAACGGCGCCACGGTGGTCGACAAGGTCGTGGGGATGGAGGCCCGCGGGTTCATCCTCGGCGCCCCCGTTGCGCTCGCGCTGGGTGTCGGCTTCGTGCCGGTGCGCAAGGCCGGCAAGCTCCCGGGCGAGACGCACGCTGTCTCCTACGACCTCGAGTACGGCTCGGCGACCCTGGAGGTCCATCGCGACGCGATCGCACCGGGGGAGCGGGTCCTGCTCGTCGACGACGTACTCGCCACCGGCGGCACCGTCGCCGCCACGCGCCAGCTCGTCGAGGCCTGCGGTGGCGAGGTGGTCGGGGTGGCCATGCTCATGGAGCTCACGTTCCTGCCCGGCCGCGCCACGATCGGTGAGCTGCCGCTCACCGTGCTGATGTCCGTCTGACGCCGGTCACTCACCGGCCGCACTGGCGCACGTCACTAGACTTGTCAGATGGCCAAGGACGTCACCACTCCGCAGCTGGGGGAGAGCGCGCCCGAGGCAGCTGAGGAGCCCGTCACGCCGGCCGCGCGGGTTGCCGAGCCCATCGCGCAGTCGGGTCGCGGCATGCGCGCGCGCCTGGCCCGCATCGGCACCCGCAGCCAGCCCGGCAACACCGTCCTGGAGCCGTTGTTCAGGGCCGTGCGCGCCAACCACCCGAAGGCCGACCTGGCGCTGATCGAGCGCGCCTATCTGATCGCCGAGAAGATGCACGCGAGCCAGATGCGCAAGAGCGGTGACCCCTACATCACCCACCCGCTCGCGGTGACCACGATCCTCGCCGACATCGGCATGACCGAGCCCACCCTGGTCGCGGCGCTGCTCCACGACACCGTCGAGGACACGCCCTACACGCTCGACGAGCTGCGGTCCGACTTCGGTGACGAGGTCGCCCACCTCGTCGACGGCGTCACCAAGCTCGACAAGGTGAAGTACGGCGAGACCGCGCAGGCCGAGACCATCCGCAAGATGATCGTGGCGATGTCGCGCGACATCCGCGTGCTCGTGATCAAGCTGGCAGACCGCCTCCACAACATGCGCACGCTGCGCTACGTGCCGCAGGCCTCGCAGGAGCGCACGGCCCGCGAGACCCTCGACATCTACGCGCCGCTGGCGCACCGGCTCGGGATGAACACCCTCAAGTGGGAGCTCGAGGACCTTGCGTTCGCGACCCTGCACCCCAAGATCTACGACGAGATCGTGCGGCTGGTCGCCGAGCGGGCGCCGTCGCGGGACCAGTTCCTGGCCGAGGTGATCAGCAAGGTCGACCAGGACCTCAAGGACGCGAAGATCAACGCGAAGGTCACCGGCCGGCCCAAGCACTACTACTCGATCTACCAGAAGATGATCGTCGGCGGCCGCGACTTCTCCGACATCTATGACCTGGTCGGCATCCGCGTCCTGGTCGACGAGGACCGCGACTGCTACTCCGTCCTAGGCGTGCTGCACTCGCGCTGGAACCCGGTCCTGGGGCGCTTCAAGGACTACGTCGCGATGCCGAAGTTCAACATGTACCAGTCGCTGCACACCACCGTGATGGGCCCGCAGGGCAAGCCGGTCGAGCTGCAGATCCGGACCTTCGCCATGCACCGTCGTGCCGAGTACGGGGTGGCCGCGCACTGGAAGTACAAGGAGGACGGCCGCAACGGCGTCGACACGGACCGGGCCGGCGACCAGGACGACATGACCTGGCTGCGTCAGCTGATGGACTGGCAGAGCGAGGTCGAGGACCCGGGTGAGTTCCTGGAGTCGCTGCGCTTCGAGATCAACCGCGCCGAGGTCTACGTCTTCACGCCCCGCGGCGACGTGATGGCCCTGCCGCTCGGCGCGAGTCCCGTGGACTTCGCGTACGCCGTACACACCGAGGTCGGGCACCACACCATCGGCGCCCGGGTCAACGGACGGCTGGTCCCGCTGGAGTCCACGCTCGACAACGGTGACGTCGTCGAGGTCTTCACCAGCAAGGCGGCCACGGCTGCGCCGTCGCTCGACTGGCTGGGCTTCGTCAAGTCACCGCGGGCCCGGTCGAAGATCCGCCAGTGGTTCACGAAGGAGCGCCGCGAGGAGGCCATCGACCGTGGCAAGGAGCAGATCGCAAAGTTGATGCGCAAGGAGGGGCTGCCCCTCAAGCGCCTGCTGTCGCACGAGTCGCTGGGGCTGGCCGCGGTGCACTTCAAGCTCGCCGACGTCTCCGCCCTGTACGCCGCCGTCGGCGAGGGCAACCTCTCCGCGCAGGCCGTCGTACGCCGCGTGATCGACCTGCACGGGGGCAACGACGGTGCCGCAGAGGACCTCGCCGAGGGCGTGACGATCACCGGCACCCGCGGCCGCACGAAGGCTTCCAGCGGCGGCGACAGCGGTGTCGTCGTCAAGGGCGTCGACGACGTCTGGGTCAAGCTCGCCAAGTGCTGCACCCCAGTGCCGCCCGACCCGATCCTGGGCTTCGTCACCAAGGGCGGCGGTGTCTCGGTGCACCGCCGCGACTGCACCAACGCCGCTGCGTTGGAGCAGCAGCCCGAGCGATTGCTGCCGGTCGAGTGGGCGCCCACGTCGCAGTCGACGTTCCTCGTCAACATCCAGGTGGAGGCCCTCGACCGCTCTCGGCTGCTCTCCGACATCACCATGGCCCTGTCGGACACCCACGTGAACATCCTCAGCGCCACCCTCTCGACCACCCGCGACCGGGTCGCCAAGAGCCGCTTCACCTTCGAGATGGCCGACGCCAAGCACCTCGACAACGTGCTCCGCGCCGTACGCGTCGTGCCCGGCGTCTTCGACGCCTACCGCGTCACGCAGTAGTCCTGCCCGCTGGTTGAGGTGCGAGCGCGGCGGTCCGCTGGTTGAGGTGCGAGCGCAGCGAGCCTCGAAACCAAGGACGGGTTGGGACATATGCGCGCGTCCGGGGGCTGGCTGCCTTGGTTTCGAGGCTCGTCGCTGGCGCTCCTCGCACCTCTACCAGCGGCTGCGGCACATGCGCGGCGGTCCGCTGGTTGAGGTGCGAGCGCAGCGAGCCTCGAAACGAAGGACGGACTGTCGGTGCGCACGGTCATGCTCGCCTGATGACCCACGCCTACATCCTCGAGTGCTCCGACGGGTCCTACTACGTCGGCAGCACCGTCGATCTCGAACGCCGGGTCTCCCAGCACAACTCACCTCTGGAGGGTGCCGCCTACACGCGTCGACGTCGGCCGGTGCGCCTCGTGTGGCATGCCGATTTCGTCGACGTCGCCGAGGCCTACGCGTTCGAGAAGCGCGTCCAGGGCTGGGGACGAGGCAAGCGGCAGGCTCTGATCAGGGGTGACCTGGACGAGGTGGTTGCGTTGGCGAAGCGGCGCGGTGGTCGGCCGAGGCCGTCTGCCGGTTGAGGTGCGAGCGCAGCGAGCCTCGAAACCAACGACATGGCGGTGGCACATGCGCGCGTCCGCGGCGCTGGGGTGCCTTGGTTTCGAGGCTCGTCGCTGGCGCTCCTCGCACCTCAACGAGCGCCCGGTGAGGCGGTTGTCAGCCGCCGAACTCGCTCGACGCCTTCTTGGCCATGTCGAGGAAGGCCTGGCGGGAAGCGAGGTTCTCCTCCAGCGACTTCGCGGCCTTCTCGTTTCCGGAGGTGCGGGCTCGGTCGAGCTCGGCGGAGATGTCGGCGATGGCGGACTCGAGCTTGGCGACCATGTCGTCGGCGCGGGCCGACTTCTCGGGGTCGGTGCGCTTCCACTGGTCGTCCTCGACGCCGCGGATTGCCTGCTCCACCTTGCGGATGCGACCTTCGAGCTCCTGCATCCGGTCGCGCGGCACCTTGCCAGCGGCGTCCCAGCGGTCGGAGAGGTCGCGGAACGCCTTCTTGGCTGCCTCCAGATCGGTGACCGGCACCAGCATCTCGGCCTCGCCCAGGATTGCCTCCTTGACCTCGGCGTTGGCGACGTACTCCTTGTCGAGCTCGGCGTTGGCGGCGTCGCGGGCGCCGAAGAAGTTGTCCTGGGCGCCACGGAACCGCTTCCAGAGCTTGTCGTCGACCTCGCGAGGGGCCGGTCCGGCTGCCTTCCAGTCGCGCATCAGGTCGCGGAACAGGCCGGCGGTCGGACCCCAGTCGGTGGAGCCGGCGAGCTTCTCTGCCTCGACGGCAAGGCGTTCCTTGATCACGCGGGCGCCGTCGCGCTTCTCGTGCTGCTCGGCGAAGTGCGACTTGCGGCGGCGCGTGTACGCCGTACGCGCGGTGGAGAACCGGCGCCACAGCGCGTCATCCGTTGCCTTGTCGAGACGGGGGAGTGCCTTCCAGTGGTCGAGCAGCTCGCGGAGCCGGTTGGCGCCGTTGCGCCAGTCGTTGCTCTCGGCCAGTTTCTCGGCCTCGGCGACCAGCTTCTCCTTCTCCTCCTTCGACTCCGCGGTCTTCTGCGCCCGCTCGGCCTTGCGCGCCTCGCGCTGGGTGGCGATCACCGGGCCCATCGAGTCGAGCTTCGCGATGAGCACGTCGAGGTCGCCGACCGCGTGCGCCCCGGACACCTGCTCGCGCACGGTCTTGACGGAGGAGGCGGCCTCCTCGGGGCTGAGCACGCCGGAAGCGATGCGCTGCGTGAGCAGGCCGACCTCGAACTCCAGCGCGGCGTAGCGCTCGGTGAAGAACGTCAGCGCTTCCTCCGGCGTGCCTTCGGGGTACTGGCCGACGGCACGTTCGCCCCCGGCGGTCTTCACGAAAACGGTGCCGTCCTCGGCCACCCGGCCCCAATCGGACTGCTTCTGCGCGCTCATGTTCGCCCATGCTAGTCAATGCCGATTCGACGCCGGGCTGCCGCTCGGTAGGCTGGCCCACCGATCGACGACCCCGACATCGAGCGCTAGGACCCACGCCGTGTTCATCGCAGGCTTCCCCGCCGGCCCCTGGGGGACCAACTGCTACGTCGTGGCGACCGGCCCGGGAGCCGAATGCGTGGTCATCGACCCGGGCAAGGACGCCGCGGCAGGTGTCGACGAGGTCGTCCGCGAGCACAATCTCAAGCCCGTCGCCGTACTCGTCACCCACGGCCACGTCGACCACATGTGGTGCGTGGCTCCGGTCGCCGGCAGCTACGACGCGACCGCGTTCATCCACCCGAGCGACCGGCACCTGCTCACCGACCCGATGGCCGGCATCTCCGCCGACTCCGCCCAGATGCTGCTCGGTGGCAACTACGAGTGGGCCGAGCCCGACGACGTACGCGAGCTCTCCGACGCCCAGACCCTCGAGCTCGCCGGCCTCGGCTTCCTCGTCGACCACACACCCGGCCACACGCAGGGCTCCGTGACGTTCCGGACGCCGTTCGACGAGCAGGACGTCTCCGAGGTGATGTTCTCGGGCGACCTGCTCTTCGCCGGCTCCATCGGCCGCACCGACCTGCCCGGCGGCGACCATCCGACGATGCTGCGCAGCCTGACCGACAAGGTGCTGCCGCTCGCCGACGACATCGTGGTGCTGCCCGGACACGGGGAGCAGACCTCCATCGGTCGCGAGCGCGCCACCAACCCCTTCCTGCAGGAGCTGCTCGACGGCGGCACCGCGAGACGTTCCACCCGAGGACTGTGACCACATGAGCAAGCCCAGCCCGCTGAGCGGGTTCCCCGAGCTGCTGCCTGCGCAGCGGTACGTCGAGCGCGAGGTCGTCGCGTCTCTGTCGCGCACCTTCGAGCTGCACGGTTTCGCCAACATCGAGACCCGCGTGGTCGAGCCGCTCGACCGGCTCGCCAAGGGCGGTGAGATCGACAAGGAGATCTACGTGCTGCGTCGGCACCAGGCCGACGACGCCAACGTCGACTCCGGCGGCAACACTTTGGGCCTGCACTTCGACCTGACTGTGCCGTTCGCGCGCTATGTGCTCGAGCACGCCGGCAAGCTGGAGTTCCCGTTCCGGCGCTTCCAGATCCAGCCGGCCTGGCGCGGCGAGCGGCCGCAGGAAGGGCGCTACCGCCAGTTCACCCAGGCCGACATCGACATCGTCGGCCGTGACGAGCTCGGCTTCCACCACGACGTCGAGGTGGTGCGGGTGATGGTCGAGGCGCTCGACGCCCTGCCCCTGCCCGCGCTGTCGTTCCAGGTCAACAACCGCAAGCTCATCCAGGGCTTCTACCGCGGCCTCGGCATCCCCGACGTGACCGCTGCGATCAAGGCCATCGACAAGCTCGACAAGCTGCCCGCCGAGGAAGTGGCACGGTTGCTCGTCGAGCAGGCCGGCGCTACCCCCGAGCAGGCGCAGCGCTGCCTCGACCTGGCCACCATCCGCGTCTCCGACACGTCGTTCGTCGAGCGCGTTCGCGCCCTGGGCGTCGAGGACGAGCTGCTCGAGGTCGGCCTGACCGAGCTGGCTGCCGTCATCGACGGCTGCGCCTGTGCCGTCAACGACCACGTGCGCGTCGAGGCCAACCTCCGCATCGCGCGCGGCCTCGACTACTACACCGGCACCGTCCTCGAGATCTTCATGGACGGCTACGAGCGGCTGAAGTCGGTCGGCGGTGGCGGACGGTACGACGCGCTCGCGAGCGACGGCCGGACGACGTACCCAGGGGTCGGCGTCTCGTTCGGCGTCTCCCGCACCCTGATCCCGCTGCTCGCCGACGGGACGCTCGACGCCAGCCGGCCTGTGCCGAGCGCCGTGCTTGTCGCGCTGGTCGACGAGGAGTCGCGTGGTGACAGCCTGGTCGTGGCGCAACAGTTGCGAGCGCGCGGCATCGCCTGCGAGGTCGCGGCGTCGCCGCAGAAGTTCGGCAAGCAGATCCGCACCGCAGAGCGGCGCGGCATCCCCTTCGTGTGGTTCACGACCGCCGAGGGCGCGCACGAGGTCAAGGACATCCGTACGGGGGAGCAGGTCACGGCCGATGCCGCCACCTGGACCCCACCCACCGAGGACCTACGCCCGCAGATCCTCACGAAGGAGCAAGAACTGTGATCCGCACCCATGACGCCGGCGCCCTGCGCGCCGAGCACGTCGGCCAGACCGTCATCCTCGCCGGCTGGGTGGCGCGCCGCCGCGACCACGGCGGCGTGGCGTTCCTCGACCTGCGCGAGGCCAGCGGCATCGTCCAGGTCGTCGTGCGTGACGAGGCCGTGGCACACAGCCTGCGCAGCGAGTTCTGCCTGAAGATCACCGGTGAGGTCAGCCTTCGTCCCGAGGGCAACGCCAACCCCAACCTGCCGTCCGGCGAGATCGAGGTCATCGCGGCCCCTGGCACGAGTGGAGTCGAGGTTCTTTCGACCTCAGCCGCGTTGCCGTTCCCGATCGACGATCACGTCGACGTCGGGGAGGAGGCGCGGCTCAAGCACCGCTACCTCGACCTGCGTCGTACCGGCCCCAACAACGCACTCCGGCTGCGCAGCAAGGTCAACAAGGCCGCACGCGACGTCCTGGACCGTCACGACTTCGTCGAGATCGAGACCCCGACGCTGACGCGCAGCACGCCCGAGGGCGCCCGTGACTTCCTCGTGCCCGCACGCCTCCAGCCGGGCAGCTGGTACGCCCTGCCGCAGAGCCCGCAGCTGTTCAAGCAGCTGCTGATGGTTGCCGGTATGGAGCGCTACTACCAGATCGCCCGGTGCTACCGCGACGAGGACTTCCGCGCCGACCGGCAGCCGGAGTTCACCCAGCTCGACATCGAGATGAGCTTCGTCGACCAGGACGACGTGATCGCGCTGATGGAGGACGTCCTCGCCGCGATGTGGAAGCTCATCGACGTCGACATCCCGCGTCCGATCCCACGGATGACGTACGCCGACGCGATGGCCCGCTTCGGCTCCGACAAGCCCGACCTCCGGATGGGCAACGAGCTCGTCGAGTGCACCGACTACTTCAAGGACACGCCTTTCCGGGTGTTCCAGGCCGAGTACGTCGGCGCGGTAGTCATGCCCGGCGGGGCCGGCCAGCCCCGCAAGAAGCTCGACGCTTGGCAGGACTGGGCCAAGCAGCGCGGCGCCAGGGGGCTCGCCTACGTGCTGGTCACCGAGGACGGCGAACTGGGCGGCCCGGTGGCCAAGAACCTCTCGGACGACGAGAAGGCCGGACTGGCCGCGCACGTGGGTGCAGCACCGGGCGACTGCGTCTTCTTCGCCGCCGGTGCCACCAAGCCGAGCCGCGCCCTGCTGGGCGCCGCACGCCTGGAGATCGGCCGTCGCGGCGGCCTGATCGACGAGAGTGCCTTCGCCTTCACCTGGGTGGTCGACGCCCCTATGTTCGAGCCCGCCTCCGAGGCGGTCGCCAGCGGCGACGTCGCGGTCGGCGCAGGCGCCTGGACGGCCGTCCACCACGCGTTCACGGGCCCCAAGCCCGAGCACGCCGACACCTTCGACACAGATCCCGGCAACGCGCTGGCCTACGCCTACGACATCGTCTGCAACGGCAACGAGCTGGGCGGCGGGTCGATCCGGATCCACCGCGCGGACGTGCAGAGGCGGGTCTTCGCGGTCATGGGCCTCTCCGAGGAGCAGGCACAGGAGAAGTTCGGCTTCCTCCTCGACGCCTTCACCTTCGGCGCCCCGCCGCACGGTGGCATCGCCGTCGGCATGGACCGGATCTGCGCCCTCCTGGCCGGCACCGAGTCGATCCGCGACGTCATCGCGTTCCCGAAGTCCGGGGGTGGCTACGACCCGCTGACGGCTGCTCCGGCGCCGATCACCGTGGAGCAGCGCAAGGAAGCCGGCGTCGACGCGCCGGCGGCGAAGGACGTCCCGTCGGCGGAGTGATGTCCGGGACGTTTTTCGCTCGTCCTCCTGACCGGCCGGAGAACGGGTCGAGACCAGATCGTTACGCGCGGGTGATCGTCCGTGCGGTCTGTGTCACATAGAGTCCCGTTTCGGCGCCGACGGCGTCACCGGGGTCAAACCCGGCACGGACTGAAGACGGTTTTCACCGTCTGAACGAGGTGAGTATGTCGATTCCCGGCGCGGGCGAGGTCATGGCCACGCACACGGAGGACTCGGTCGTCGAGGATGCGACCGCACCCAGGGAGCCGATGGCGGGCCGTTCGCCGATGCGCATCGCCCTCGGCCGGCTCCGCAAGGACACCGTCGCGATGGTGTGCTTCGGGATCGTGATGATCTTCGTGCTGATCGCGATCTTCGCCGGCACATTGGCCGATCTGTTCAACGTCGACCTCACGGTCGGCAACCCGGCCGACCAGCTCGACTTCCTCGGTGACGGCATGCCGCTGAAGGGGCCGCCCAACCACGGCTTCGACCCCGAGCACCCGTTCGGAGTGTCCCCCAACACGGCCAACGACAACCTGGCCTACTGGCTCTACGGCTGCCGCACGTCGTTGCTCATCGCTACGACGTCCACCGTGCTCGCGACGATCATCGGGGTCGTCCTCGGCCTGGTGGCCGGCTTCACGGGTGGTGTCGTCGACAAGGTCGTCTCGTTCATCACCGACCTGTTCCTGACCCTGCCGTTCCTGCTGATCGCCCTGATCACGGCGCCGATCATCAACTCGCGTTTCAACGACCAGCCCGACCTCTATTCGACGCTCCAGAAGTGGAGCCTGGTCGGGATCCTGGTGTTCTTCGGCTGGATGGGTGTGTGTCGTCTGGTGCGGGGCGAGACGATCTCGTTGCGGGAGCGCGAGTTCATCCAGGCCTCGCGCGTGATCGGCATGCCGACGCGACGCATCCTCTTCAAGGAGCTGCTGCCCAACTTGGTCTCGCCGATCGTGGTGTCGGTTTCACTGTTGCTGCCCGCCTTCATCGCCCTCGAGGCCGGACTCGCGTTCCTCGGCGTCGGCATCACCCAGGGCGCGTCCTGGGGTCAGACGATCCTGCTGGCCAGCAAGTACTTCGAGAAGTACCCCCTCTACCTCTGGGAGCCCCTGCTCGGGATCGTCGTCCTGACGGTCTCCTTGAACCTTCTCGGCGACGCCATCCGCGACGCCGTCGACCCCAAGACCCGGCGCTGACCGGGACGGCCTGCCGGTCCCGGCAGGCCCCACAGATGTTGTCGCGGGCGCCCGTTTCGCGGCACGAACGAAAGAAAGGCTGGACAACATGAAGCGCACCAAGTCGCTTGCCGTTGTCGCCGGCTTCGCCATGGTCACGCTTGCGGCCTGTGGTGGAAACGGTGATAGCGGAGGAGGATCCGGTTCGGAGAACAAGGACAAGTTCAAGGAGGCCGGTTCCGGCTTCGAACAGGTCGCCGATGCCGAGGGCCCGGCGCCGGAGATCGAGGGGGCAGCCACCGGCGGCACCATCACGGCGCTCATCCCGCTTGACCCGGGTCCGGAAGACCTCGACCCGACCAACGGCTGGTCGGTGCTCGGCAACTCGATCCAGCAGGCCCTCACCACTCGGGCGCTGACGCAGTACCGCCGCAATGCGGACTCCGGCGAGATGGAGCTGGTGCCCGACATCGCCACCGACCTCGGCACGCCCAACGAGGACTTCACCGAGTGGAAGTTCACGATCAAGGACAACGTCAAGTGGGAGACCGGGGACCCGGTCACCGCCGAGGAGGTCAAGAACGGGATCCTGCGCTCGTTCGACACCGAGACCTTCACCTCGGGTCCCGGCCAGGCCTACACGGTCGGCTGGGTCGACTGCCCCGAGGACTACGCCGGCCCGACCAAGAGCGGCGACTGCGACGCGGTCCAGGCTGACGGTCAGGACCTGACGGTCCGGACGAGCAAGCCGTTCCCGGACTTCAACTTCTGGTCCACCTTCATGGCGATCGGCCCGGTCCCGCTCAAGAACGCCGACTTCCCCGAGTACGGCCGCAAGCCGCTCTCGACTGGTCCCTACAAGATCAAGGAGTTCCGCGTCAACGAGTCCCTGACCCTGGTCAAGAACGACCAGTGGGACCCGGCCTCCGACCCGGCTCGTCACCAGTACGCCGACGAGTGGGTGTTCAAGTTCGACCAGGACGAAGAGAAGACCGACCAGATCATGTTGTCCGACAGCTCCGAGTCGGCCACCACGATCGCCAACCACCTGGGTCCGACCGACGCCAACGAGCTGAAGGCGGCGCTGGGCGCGAACTACATCCAGCAGACCGGTCAGTGCATCAGCACGCGCACCCCCGACACCACCAAGATCACCGACCTCAAGATCCGTCAGGCGATCGGCTGGGCGTTCGACTTCAACAACGTGCAGCTCGCCAGCGGCAACATCCCCGGTGTGACGCGGATCCCGGCCCAGGGCCTGATGCCCCCCGGCATGTCGGGTCGCAAGGAGTTCTTCCCGGCCGATGAGCAGTTCAGCTACAACGCGGACAAGGCCAAGGCGCTCCTGGAGGAGGCCGGTGAGCCCGGCTACAAGCTGACGTTCATCTACGACGACTCCGACCCCACGCTGAAGGCGGGTGCCGAGGCCGAGAAGAAGGGTTACGAGCAGGCCGGCTTCACCGTCGAGATGATCCCGTACCAGGAGGACGCCTACGCGCTCTTCGACGACCCGGACAACCCGATCAACAAGAAGCTGAACCTGCGTTCGGTGAACTGGTGCTCGGACTGGCCGGCAGGCTCGACCATGCTGCCGCCGCTGATCGGCACGGACCAGGCCTACAACACGTCGTTCTTCTCCAACGAGGCGGTCGACGCGCGCATGGACGAGATCGCCACGCTGCCGATCGATGAGCAGGCGGCCGCTTGGGGTGACCTCGACGAGGAGGTCGGCCAGAAGTACCTGCCGAACATCGTCACTGCCTACCGCAACGACCTCTTCGGTGCGGGCGCCAAGATCGGCGGCTTCTCGGGTGACGCGGCCATGAGCGCGATCAACTACAAGGACCTCTTCGTCAAGCAGTGACGAACTGACCAAGTAGTGCTCAACTAGTAGGTGTGGTGGGGGCCCGGCGCAGTTGCCCGGCCCCCACTCCGCCCGTCAGCGGCGCCCCCACGGGGGGCGCGACTGCGATGCCGACGTTGGTGTCGTGGGAAGGACCGGAGGGAAGGCAAGCATGTTCGCCTACATCGTTAAGAGACTGTTGACGGGCGTGATCGTGGTCATCCTGGTCTCGATGGCCGTCTTTGCGCTGCTGTGGTTCGGGCCCGAGAGCCCGGCCCGGCCGATCTGCAACCAGGAGACCGGCAATCGGTGCACCCCCGAACGGCTGGCCAACTTCGAGAAGTCGATGGGCTACGACAATCCCATCTACGAGGAGTACGGCAAGTACGCCAAGGGCATCTTCGTCGGCCGCGAGATGAAGCTCGGCAGCACCAAGGTCGTCGACTGCGACGCCCCGTGCTTCGGGTTCTCCTTCCGCTCCCGTCAGCTCGTCTGGGACGAGCTCGTGCAGCGGCTGCCGGCGACGATCTCCCTCGGCATCGGAGGTGCCAGCCTGTACCTCCTCCTCGGCATCCCCATCGGCATCGCCGCCGCCCGACGCCGCGGCACCCTGGGTGACAAGCTGCTGGTCAGCGGCTTCCTGGTGGTCAGCTCGATCCCCTACTACCTCTTCGCCCTGGTGGCGTGGCTCTACTGCACGCTCGTCTGGGACCTGCCCGTGCTGGGCAGCAGCGGCTACACGCCGTTGTTCGACAACCCTGCCAAGTGGTTCGCCGGGCTGTTGCTGCCCTGGCTGTGCCTCGGCATCTTCAACTGCACCTCGTACACCCGCTACACCCGTGGCGCAATGGTGGAGTCCCTCAGCGAGGACTACATCCGCACCGCCAAGGCCAAGGGCCTGCCGGCGCGGACGGTGGTCTACAAGCACGGTTTGCGCAGTGCGCTGGTGCCGGTCGTGACGATCTTCGGTATCGACCTGGGAGTGCTCCTCGCGGGCACGATCTTCACCGAGAGGATCTTCGAGATCCAGGGCATCGGCCTGTGGGGCCTGCGTGCCGTCATTGCGCTCGACCTGCCCGTGATCTCCGCCACCGCCATGTTCGGTGCGATCGTGATCATCGTCGCCAACATCGCCGTCGACGTGGTCTACGGCGTCCTCGACCCACGAGTGAGAGTTTCATGACCGAGAGCCTGACCGAGCCCCGCAGCCACGGCATGTCCGAGGAGGGCGCCTACCTCACCGTCGAGAACCTCACCGTGGAGTTCCCCACGCCGGACGGACCGCTGCGCGCGGTCAACGACCTCTCCTACACCGTCGGCATGGGCCAGACCCTCGGCATCGTGGGGGAGTCCGGGTCCGGCAAGTCCGTCTCCAGCATGGCCGTCCTCGGACTGCACGACGCCAAGCGCACGAAGATCAGTGGCTCCATCCGGATCGGTGAGATGGAGGTCGTGGGCCTCAACGAGTCCGGCATGCGCAAGCTGCGCGGCAACGCGGTCTCGATGATCTTCCAGGACGCGCTGGCCGCGTTGCACCCGTTCTACCGGGTCGGATCGCAGCTGACGGAGGCCTATCTGGTGCACCACCAGAAGGCCTCCAAGCGCGATGCGCGTCGCAAGGCGATCGAGATGCTCGACCGGGTCGGCATCCCGCAGCCCGACCATCGTGTCGACGACTTCCCGCACCAGTTCTCCGGCGGCATGCGGCAGCGGGCGATGATCGCGATGGGCCTGATCAACGACCCGTCGCTGCTGATCGCCGACGAGCCGACCACGGCGCTGGACGTGACGGTGCAGGCGCAGATCCTCGACCTGCTCCAGGATCTCCAGCGCGAGTTCAACTCCGCCGTCATCATCATCACCCACGACCTCGGCGTCGTGGCCGAGATGGCCGACGACGTGCTGGTGATGTACGCCGGCCGCTGCGTCGAGTACGGCACCACCAAGCAGATCCTGTCGCACCCGGAGATGCCCTACACGTGGGGCCTCCTCTCGAGCATCCCCGACGTGCAGTCAGACATCAACGCGAGGCTGATCCCGATCCCGGGCAACCCGCCCAGCCTGCTCAGCCCGCCGTCCGGCTGCGCCTTCCACCCCCGGTGTGCCCACGTCGACAAGGTCCCTGGCAGCCTGTGCTCCGAGCAGCTGCCCGAGCTCACACAGGCGTCCAACGGCACGGCGCACGTCAAGCGCTGCCACCTGGCCGATCCCGACGCGATCTACCAGACCGAAGTGCTGCCCGAGATCGCACCTGACCTGGTCGAGGAGAACTGATGGCCTCCCCCGAAGACACCGCCCAGACCCCTGGTCGCCACGCCGACAGTGCTCCCTCCGTCGAACCGGCCGCCGCGGTTGCCAGCGACGCCCCCGCCGTCGACGTCGACGACAGCAACGGCGGCGACGACAGCAACGCGCGGTCGTCGATGTACGCCTCGTTCGGTGAGCTGGCCCAGCAGGGTCACACGGCGTCGATGCTCGACCCCGAGGCCATGCCCGTGCTTTCGGTCGACAACCTGAAGATGTACTTCCCGGTGAAGTCCTCAGGCCTCGTCCGTCGCACAGTCGGGTACGTGCAGGCTGTCGACGGCGTCTCGTTCCAGGTGCCCAAGAGTGGTTCTCTCGGCCTGGTGGGGGAGTCCGGTTGCGGCAAGTCGACCACCGGTCGTCTTATCACCAGGCTCTACACCCCGACCGGCGGCTCGATGCATTTCGAGGGCCAGGACATCGCGCACCTGTCGCAGCGACAGATGAAGCCGCTGCGCCGCGACATCCAGATGATCTTCCAGGACCCCTACACCTCGCTGAACCCGCGGCACACGGTCGGCGCGATCGTGGGTGCCCCGCTGTCGGTGCACAACATCGTGCCGAAGGATCAGATCCTCGGCCGCGTGCAGGAGCTGCTCGAGGTCGTGGGCCTCAACCCCGAGCACTACAACCGCTACCCCAACGAGTTCTCCGGTGGTCAGCGTCAGCGCATCGGCATCGCCCGGGCACTCACGCTGAACCCCAAGCTGCTGGTGGCCGACGAGCCCGTCTCGGCGCTCGACGTGTCGATCCAGGCGCAGGTGATCAACCTGCTCCAGGACATCCAGAAGGAGTTCGACGTCGCCTACCTCTTCATCGCCCACGACCTCGCCGTCGTTCGCCACTTCTGTCCCGAGGTGGCGGTGATGTACCTCGGCAAGATCGTCGAGATCGGCGACCGCGACAGCATCTACTCGCACGCCCACCACCCCTACACCCAGGCGTTGCTGTCGGCCGTGCCCGACGTGAAGCAGGCGGTCATCGGCGGGCGTCGCGAGCGGATCATGCTCGAGGGCGACGTGCCCAGCCCCATCAACCCGCCCTCGGGGTGCCGGTTCCGCACGCGTTGCCCGCTGGCGCAGGAGATCTGCGCCAAGCACGAGCCGCCACTGCTCCAGATCGGTCCTCGCCACAAGGTGGCCTGCCACTTCCCGGGCGAGATCACCAACCACCCGAGCGTACCGATCACGGCACGACTCCTCGGCACCGACGACCAGGGCAACGTCGACCCCGGCGCCACGCCGTCGCCCGAGATCAGCAACAAGCCCGGGTACGCCGACACCTGGTTCGACCTGGACAAGAAGACGTTTGGACGAGCCTGACGCACTGTTCGAGACCACCCCGGCGGACGGTCCCCCACGGGGAGGACCGTCCGGCGGAGGCTCGCTGACCGGGTTCTCGCACTCCTCGGCTCCACTCGCGGTGCGGATGCGACCACGCACGCTCGACGAACTGGTCGGGCAGTCGCAGCTGCGCGCTCCCGGATCACCCCTACGGCGGCTCGTCGAGGGTGACCAGCCGATGTCGTTGATGCTCTGGGGCCCGCCCGGCACCGGCAAGACCACGATCGCCTCTATCCTGAGCCAGCAGACGAACCGCCGGTTCGTCGAGGTCTCCGCGGTCGCTGCAGGAGTCAAGGAGGTGCGAGCCGCCATCGACGCGGCCCGACGCGAGCTCGCCCGCGGCGGCTCCGAGACGGTGCTCTTCGTCGACGAGGTGCACCGCTTCACCAAGGCCCAGCAGGATGCGTTGCTCCCAGGTGTCGAGAACCGCTGGGTCACCCTGGTGGCAGCCACGACCGAGAACCCGTTCTTCTCGGTGATCTCGCCGCTCCTCTCGCGCAGCCTGTTGCTTCGGCTCGAGTCACTGACCGACGACGACGTGCGCAGCGTCGTCGCGTCGGCCCTGACCGACGAGCGTGGCCTGGGTGGCGAGCTGGAGCTGGCCGACGATGCCCTCGACCACTTAGTGCGGCTGGCTGGGGGAGATGCCCGTCGTTCGCTGACCTACCTCGAGGCGGCGGCCGGCGCCGCCCGTGATGTCTCGACTAGCTCGACCGGCGAGAAGATCGTGATCGACCTGAAGACCGCCGAGACGGCGGTCGACCAGGCGGCCGTGCGCTATGACCGGCAGGGCGACCAGCACTACGACGTGACCAGCGCCTTCATCAAGTCGGTGCGCGGCTCTGACGCCGACGCCGCGCTGCACTACCTGGCCCGGATGATGGAAGCGGGCGAGGACCCACGCTTCATCGCGCGGAGGCTGATCATCCTCGCCAGTGAGGACATCGGCCTGGCCGACCCGACGGCGCTCACCACCGCGGTCGCGGCCGCCCAGGCGGTGCAGCTGATCGGCATGCCGGAGGCACGGCTCAACCTCGCGCAGGCCACCATCGCGCTGGCTGTGGCACCGAAGTCCAATGCGGTCATCATGGCGATCGACGCCGCGAGCGCCGACGTACGCGCCGGCAAGATCGGCAGCGTGCCACCGCACCTGCGGGACGCGCACTACTCCGGAGCCAAGAAGCTGGGCCACGGCAAGACCTACACCTACAGCCACGACGAGCCGTACGGCATTGCCGAGCAGCAGTACGCGCCCGACGTGGTCGCCGACGCGGCGTACTACCGGCCGACTGCCCTCGGTGCCGAGGCGGCGGTCAAGGAGCGCTGGGAGCGCATTCGGCGGATCATCCGCGGCGGGTAGGGTTCGGCACTGTGACGGAGTGGACCAGAGACGGATCGGTGTGGGCGGTGATCGGCGCATTCGTGCTGCTCGTCGCCCTGGCGGCGCTCGCGCTGGTCCGGGTGCGGGCCGCGTCACGCCGTGACCTCGCCAGTGCTCGCGCCGAGGCGGCCGACCTGCGGCACCGGCTGGACGAGCTCGAGCGCACCGTCTCCGGGTCGGGTGGTGCGGCGATCGAGTCGGTGGTGGTCTCGACTCCGCTCGACCGACAGGAGCCGATCGAGGGGCGGCTGTTCGCCGATCTAGTGCTGCGGGAGTCGGTCGTCAAGGCCGCGTCGTGGGCCCACGGCGTACGCCGTGCCTTGTCGCCCGAGAACCGCAACCGGATCAGGTTCGAGATGGGCCGCGAGGTCAAGCGCGCCCGCAAGTCGCGGCGTGCAGAGATCCAGGAGGCGCTGCGCGCCCATCGTGCCCGCGAGCGGGCCGCCGGGACAGAAGCCGATCAGGGTTCGGAGGACGCTGCATGAGCCGAAGCATCTGGTTCGTGGCGGGTGCGGGGGCTGGGATCTATGCCATCACCCGCGCCCGCCGGGTGGCCGAGACCTTCACCAGTGAGGGACTGCGCGACCGGCTGGGCGCGCTCGCCGTGGGCGCTCGGCTGTTCCGCGACGAGGTCCGCGCCGGGCAGCACGACTCCGAAACCCACTTGCGTGAGCGGATGGGCCTGGTGCCTCATGGCATCCCCGAGCTCACCGCGAGCGACTCGGGTCTCAATACGCTCGCTGGCGCTCGCTACTCGACCACCGCAGAACCGGAAGGCACTACCCGTGGACACCGCTGAGATCCGCCGCCGCTTCATCGAGCACTTCGAGGCCGTCGGTCACACTGCGGTGCCGTCGCGCTCGCTGCTGGCAGACGACCCCAACCTGCTGTTCGTCAACGCCGGCATGGTGCCGTTCAAGCCGTACTTCCTCGGCCAGGAGACGCCGCCGTACGACCGGGCCGTGAGCGTGCAGAAGTGCGTGCGCACGCCCGACATCGAGGAGGTCGGCAAGACCACCCGGCACGGCACGTTCTTCGAGATGTGCGGCAACTTCTCGTTCGGCGACTACTTCAAGGAACGTGCGATCGAGCTGGCGTGGGACCTGGTCACCAAGCCGGTCGCCGACGGTGGGTGGGGATTCGAGGAGAGCCGCCTCTACCCGAGCGTCTACCAGGACGACCCGGAGGCAGTGGACCTCTGGAAGAAGATCACCGGCCTGCCCGACGACCGGATCGTGCGCCTGGGCAAGACCGAGAACTACTGGTCGATGGGCGTGCCCGGCCCCGGCGGCCCGTGCTCGGAGATCCTCTACGACCGCGGTCCCGAGTACGGCGCGGACGGCGACTTCAGCGCTGAGGACCGCTACCTGGAGTTCTGGAACCTCGTCTTCATGCAGGACGAGCTCAGCGCCGTGCGCTCGAAGGAGGACTTCGACATCGCCGGGGCGCTGCCGAAGATGAACATCGACACGGGCATGGGCCTCGAGCGGGTCGCCTTCCTCATGCAGGGCAAGCAGAACATGTACGAGATCGACGTGATGTTCCCGGTGATCGAGCGGGCCGAGCAGCTGACCGGCAAGCGCTACGGCGCCAACCCGGAAGACGACGTCCGGTTCCGTGTCGTCGCGGACCACGTGCGCAGCTCGATGATGCTCATCGGCGACGGCGTCACGCCCGGTAACGAGGCGCGCGGCTACGTGCTGCGGCGGCTGCTGCGGCGCGCCGTACGTTCGATGCGGCTGCTGGGCTACGAGGACCCGTCCCTGCCCGAGCTGATGCCGATCAGCCGCGACAAGATGGGGGAGACCTACGTCGACCTGGTCCGCGACTGGCACCGCATCTCGCGCGTCGCCTTCGGGGAGGAGCAGGCCTTCCGCAAGACGCTGCAGGCCGGCACCCAGATCTTCGACCTCGCCGCGCGCGACGTCGCCAAGCGTGGGGCCACCCGGCTGTCCGGTGACGAGGCGTTCGCGCTGCACGACACCTATGGCTTCCCGATCGACCTCACCCTCGAGATGGCGTCCGAGCAGGGCCTCTCCGTCGACGAGGAGGGCTTCCGCGGGCTGATGAACGAGCAGCGCCAGCGCGCCAAGGACGACGCCCGCGGCAAGAAGGGCGGGCACGCCGACACATCGGTCTACCGAGGCATCCTCGACGCGCACGGCCCCACCGAGTGGCTGGCCTACGAGACCCTCGAGACCGAGTCGCACCCGCTGGCCCTGCTCCAGGGTGGCCAGGCCGTGCGGTCGCTCGCCGCCGGCGAGATCGGTGAGCTGGTGCTCGATCGCACCCCGTTCTACGCTGAGTCGGGTGGCCAGGCCGCTGATGCCGGCACGATCGCGTACGCCGGCGGCGTGCTCGAGGTGGTCGACGTCCAGCGCCCGGTGCGTGGCCTGGTCGTGCACCAGGTGCGGGTCGTCGAAGGCGAGTTCGACCCGAGTGCTGAGATGCATGCCCGGGTGGACCCGCAGTGGCGGACCGGCGCGCGGCAGGCCCACTCCGGAACCCACGTCGTGCATGCCGCGCTGCGCCAGGTGCTCGGCCCCTCGGCGCTGCAGTCCGGCTCCTACAACCGGCCCGGCTACCTCCGGCTCGACTTCGGCTGGGCCACCGGCCTGCGCGCCGAGCAGGTGCGCGACATCGAGACGGTGTCCAACCAGGCGCTGCGCGCCGACCTGCCCGTGGGCTGGCAGTACATGACGCTGACCGAGGCCAAGGAGTGGGGCGCGATCGCGCTGTTCGGTGAGACGTACGACGACACGTCGGTCCGCGTCGTCGAGATCGGTGGCCCGTGGTCCCGTGAGCTGTGTGGCGGCACGCACGTCGAGCACGCCTCGCAGATCGGCACAGTGGTGGTCACCTCCGAGGGGTCGGTGGGCTCCGGCAACCGCCGCATCGAGGCGCTGACGGGCGTGGAGGGATTCGCCCACCTGGCGCGCGAGCGTGACCTGGTCGCCCAGCTGACCGGGATGCTCAAGGTGCAGCCAGATGGTGTGGTCAGCCGGGTGCAGGACATGGTCGAGCGGCTGCGGGCGGCCGAGAAGGAGCTCGAGAGGGCGCGCCAGTCGCAGCTGCTGGCCGGTGGTGCAGGACTCGCCGCTGCGGCGGTCGACGTTGCCGGTGTCGCGGTGGTCGCTCAGCGCCTCGACGGCGCCGGCGGGGGCGACGTACGCACTCTCGCTCTGGACGTGCGCGGTCGTCTTGACGCCTCCCGGCCCGGAGCGGTCGTGATCGCCGGCGTGGCGGACGGCAAGGTCTCGGTCGTGGCTGCGGTCAACGATGCCGGGCGGGCGCGCGGTGTCACGGCCAACGACCTCGTGCGCGCGGTCGGCCAGCTCGTCGGCGGCAAGGGCGGCGGCAAGGACGACGTCGCGCAGGGCGGTGGCAGCGACGTGTCCCGCGTCGACGAGGCGCTGGCTCTGGTCGCCACCGAGGTCGCCCGTGCGGCGGGTGCCTGAGCGTGCGGGCTGGTGTTCGACTCGGTATCGACCCCGGTGACGCCCGCATCGGTGTCGCGCGCAGCGACCCGTCCGGGTTCCTCGCGACGCCGGTCGAGACCGTACGCCGCGGCCGCGGCGACCTGCGCCGCCTCAAGGCCATCCTGACCGAGGAGGAGGCCGTCGAAGTGGTCGTCGGACTGCCGCGTTCGCTCTCTGGGTCGGAGGGGCCGGCGGCGATCAAGGTGCGGGAGTTCGCCGCCGCGCTGGCGCGCCAAGTTGCTCCGGTGCCTGTCAGGTTGTGTGATGAACGGATGACCACGGTGTCCGCGGAGGCAATGCTCCGCGAACGTGGTCACAAGGGCAGCAAGCGTCGTGCCGTGGTCGACCAGGCCGCGGCCGTAGTGATCTTGCAACACGCGCTGGACACCGAGCGAACCTCTGGTGCCGCGCCCGGAGAGATCGTCGAGGTCAGCGATGAGTGAAAACCAGGTCCGACCCGAGCAAGTGGAGGAGTCCGCCGAGGATCCGGCCGAGGAGTACGTGCCTCTGGGTGGTTCCCGCAAGAAGCGGCGCGGTTTCTCGGGCTGCCTGGCGGTGATCGTGGCGCTCGCCGTACTGGCTGGTGGGTTCTACGTGGTGATCACCAAGGGGGTCGACTTCCTGGCCGACCAGTTCTCCTCAGCCGAAGACTTTTCCGGCCCGGGCAGCGGTGAGGTGACGTTCGAGGTCGACCAGGGCGACACCATCGCCGAGATGGGTCGCGACCTCAAGGCCGACGGCGTCGTGGCCTCGGTCCAGGCATTCATCGACGCGGCAGCCGCAGAGCCCGACTCGAGCGGCATCCAGGTCGGCTTCTACTCGATGCAGAAGGAGATGCCGGCCGCCGATGCGGTGGCGATTCTCATCGATCCCGCCAACCAGGTGAAGTCGACGGTGACGGTGCCCGAGGGCCTGCGCGTGGTCGACGTGCTCGACATCCTGGCGGAGCAGACCGACTTCAAGCGGGCGGCGTACGAGAAGGCGCTCAACGACCCGGCCGCGCTCGGGCTGCCCGACTACGCCGAGGGTAACGCTGAGGGCTACCTCTTCCCGGCGACATACGAGATCCCGCCCAACGCCACGGCCCAATCGGTCCTCAAGGCGATGGTCGACCGGTGGCGCCAGGCGGCCGAGAAGGTCGACCTCGATGGCTCCGCGAGTGCGCTCGGGCGGACCCCCGCGGAGCTGATGACGATCGCCTCTCTCATCGAGGCCGAGGGGCGCGGCGACGACATGCCCAAGATCGCGCGCGTCATCTTCAACCGGCTCGACGGTCCCGGCGACAAGGCCGGCACCAACGGGCTGCTGCAGATCGACGCGTCGGTCAACTACGGCCTCGACCAGAAGCTGGGCGTGACGCTCACCGAGGAGCAGAAGAAGGTGGAGACGCCGTACAACACCTACGACATCGTGGGCCTGCCACCGACGCCCATCGAAGCACCTGGCGACGATGCACTGGCCGCGGCGGCCGCGCCGGCTGAGGGCGACTGGTACTACTACGTCACCGTCAACCTGGCGACGGGCGAGACCAAGTTCGCCGAGACCTACGACGAGTTCCTCGAGTACAAGGCCGAGTACACCGACTACTGCGCCAACGAGTCCGAAGCCTGCTGATGCCGCAGCGTCGTCGGTGCGGTGTGTTGGGCGACCCCATCTCGCACTCGCTCTCACCCGTGCTGCACCGGGCGGGCTACGTCGCCACCGGCCTCGACTGGGAGTACGACGCCCGTCGGGTGCCGGCGGGCACGCTGGCCGACGTCGTAGGCTCGCTCGGTGAGCAGTGGCGCGGGCTGTCGCTGACGATGCCGCTCAAGCGGGAGGCCCTGCCGCTGGCTGCCGAGGTCTCGGATGCCGCCCGGCTGGCCGGGGCCGCCAACACCCTGGTGCGGAGTGACGACCTGACGTGGTCGGCCGGCAACACCGACATCGGGGGAGCCCGGGCGGCTCTCGCCGAGCGTGGCGTCACAGCGCTGACGTCGGCGACGATCCTGGGTGGCGGGGCGACCGCCAGTTCCACCGGGTTGGCGTTGTGTGACCTGGGGGCGCGCGAGGTGCGGTTGCTGGTGCGCTCGGCCGATCGTGCTGCCGAGACGGCGTCGGTGCTGCGTTCGCATCCGGGCCGGCCGGACGTGGTGGTCGCCGGACTCGATGACGTGGTCACCGGCGATGTCGTCGTCTCCACCATCCCTGCCGAGGCACAGGAGGCCGGCCTGGTCACGCGGTGCGCCGACGTACCCGTGCTCTTCGAGGTGCTCTACAGCCCCTGGCCGACGCCGCTCGCCGCAGCCGCTGATGGACGGGTGCTGGTGTCGGGACTGGACCTGCTGGTGCACCAGGCGGCGCTCCAGTTCGGGCTGTTCACCGGTGTCGACGCGCCCCTCGACGCGATGCGTGCGGCGGGCGAGCAGGCGCTGGCCGCTCGGGGCGCCTCGTGAGTCTGGACCTCACG